>JAICQO010000010.1 GCA_025937835.1 Polyangiaceae bacterium | reverse complement strand
GTGGAACCTGCGCTCCATGCCTTGGAAAGAGACGTCACCGATGAACGAGCGGTTGAGGTTTGTGGCGGCGATGTTGGAGGGGGAGGAGAGTTTTGGAGAGCTCTGCGAGCGCTTCGGGATAGGCCGAAAGCAAGGGTACGGATCTGGCGAAGGCATTGGTGAGGCAGTGGGAGAGGTCCGACCTAAAGTGAGGATTCAGTGCAGAAAGCAAACGGATTGAACCCGCAGACTCGCGCTGAATGGAACGCTCTCGGGTTTTTTTACACGTACGATGAGGCGGAGCGAGGGTGGCTGGTGCGGGCCGACCGCGATGGAATGCGTCGCTTCGTCGACGACGCGAGAGGTATTGCGACAACGCCCCCGACACAGGAGCGTGACGCCCCTCGCCAGTCTCCCCCGGTTGCGCGGAGCCCGCGCGAGCCGTGTTCGGCGTGGAGCGACTGCGCGGGCGAGCACAACCTTGGGGGAGACCGCGCGGCCGGAGGCAACGTCGCGCCGAGGCGTGGCTCACGCCGGGAAGCGGCCGAGGACGCGCGAGTGCCCGCGCCGCCGATCGCCGCGCAGCGCGCGGGGCAACCCTACCCGGCTACATCGGCATGGCGCTGGTGGCCGGTCTGGCGGCGTACACGGCGTACGAAGCGGTGAGCGCGACCATCTCGGCGAGCGCGTCCAAGGCGGTGGCGACGAGGCCCCGGGACTGCCGCCGGACCCCTCAGAACTGAAAAGACAGCTCGTGGTGACGAAGACGAGCGACCCCGCCCAAACCCACCGCACCCAAGATCCATGAGCCATGCCCCAAGGTTCGGCTCGGATCCCCGGCCGGTTGCTCCAGAAATTTTCGCCGACCGCCATTACCCCGACGTCCTCGTCGCCCCTAGTTCCCCCAAAAAATCCCTGGCGACTCTTGGCGTCCCCCGGGCGCCTTGGCGACAAAAGCGCTCTTTGCCGTGGAATTTTGCGATTTGCGCGGGACCCCCTTGCGGGCTCGAGACGGCGTGCGCAGTTTGCGGCTCGAGTCGGACCGGTGACTCAGTAAAGCGCCGGGACGGTTCAAACACCAACACTTCGGGTGCGGGCTCGGCCTGCGCCGTCAGAGGAGGTTCACATGCTCACGTTTTGGTCCGATATGAATCCGCTGGCGCGCTTCGGTGCGCGTCGAAACGACGCCTTCGATGATCTGCGCCGTGAAATGAACCGGCTGTTCTTCGACTTCGAGAGCGCTCGTCCCGCGCTGGAGATGGAAGCGGGCTGGCCCCGGGTTTCGCTCGACGACACGGGGGAGAGCCTGGTGCTGCGCGCGGAGGTCCCCGGGGTGGCAGAGAAGGATCTGGAGCTCCAGGTCGAGGAGAGCACGGTCTCGCTGCGCGGTGAGCGCAAGGAAGCGGTGCCGGAAGGGCACTCCGTTCACAGGAAGGAACGCGCGGACTTCCGGTTCTCGCGGAGCTTCCAGCTTCCGACCAAGGTCGACGCCGACAAGGTCGAAGCACAACTCAAGAATGGCGTCCTCACCGTGACGCTGCCCAAGGCCGAGGCCGCGAAACCCCGCAAGATCAGCGTGCGCGCGAGCTGAGCGCCTAGCCCTAGGAATTCAGGAGAGAGAGCCATGACCGAAGCCATTCAGCAGAACCACAACGGCGCCGTCGAGAAGACCCGCGCCGCCAAGCGCTACTTCACCCCGCCCGTGGACATCTTCGAGAACCAGGACGGCTTCTCGATCGTCGCGGATCTACCGGGGGTCGAGGCTGACGGGGTCAGCATCGAGTATAACCCTCCGGAGTTGCACGTGGCAGCTCGCAACGCGGAGATGGACAGCGTCTACGAGCGGCGCTTCGAGGTGGGCTCCGGCCTCGACCCGACGTCGATCGAAGCCGAGCTCAAGGACGGCGTGCTCCGGATCCAGGTCAAGAAGAGCGCGGCGCTCAAGCCGCGGCGGATCGCCGTCAAGGCGTCCTGAGGTTCTTCGGCGACATCACCTCCTCCAGACGCCGGGGAGCCGAAACGAGAACGGGCGCGATGCCACAAGCACCGCGCCCGCTTTTCGTTTGCCGACAGCCGATAGCTGACGGCCGATAGCTCTCTCAGGCGACCGTGATTTCCTTGGCCAGGTACACGTCCTGAATGGCCCGGAGGAGCTTGGCACCTTCGGCGATCGGACGCTGGAACGCCTTGCGTCCGCTGATGAGTCCCATGCCGCCCGCGCGCTTGTTGATGACGGCGGTCTGAACGGCCTCGGCGAAGTCGTTCTTGCCCGAGGCGCCGCCGCTGTTGATGAGACCGGCGCGGCCCATGTAGCAGTTGACGACCTGATAGCGACAGAGGTCGATCGGGTGGTCCGAGGTGAGCTCGGTGTAGATGCGCTCGTCGAGCTTGCCGTACGACGAGTTACCGGAGTTGAGCGCCTTGTAGCCGCCGTTGTTCTCGGGGAGCTTCTGCTTGATGATGTCGGCGCCCATGGTGACGCCGAGGTGGTTGGCCTGACCGGTGAGGTCCGCCGACAGGTGGTAGTCCTTGTCGGACTTGAAGGCCGAGTTGCGGACGTAACACCAGAGGATGGTGGCCATGCCGAGCTCGTGGGCCATCTGGAAAGCCTTGGCGACCTCGACGATCTCGCGCGTGGCGTCGGCCGAGCCGAAGTAGACGGTGGCGCCGACTGCGGCACAGCCCTGGTCCCAGGCCTGCTTGATGGTTCCGAACATGATCTGCTCGGCCTTGTTCGGGTAGGTGAGCAGCTCGTTGTGGTTGAACTTCACGACGAACGGGATCTTGTGGGCGTACTTGCGCGCCACCGTGCCGAGCACGCCGTAGGTGCTGGCCACGGCGTTGCAGCCGCCTTCGATCGCGAGCTTCACGATGTTCTCGGAGTCGAAGTAGATCGGGTTCTTGGCGAACGAGGCGCCCGCAGAGTGCTCGATGCCCTGGTCGACCGGGAGGATCGACAGGTAGCCGGTGCCGGCGAGGCGGCCGTGCGAGAACAGCGACTCGAGGTTGCGCAGGGTCTGCACGTTGCGGTCCGAGCCCGCCCAGATGTCGCTCACGAAGTTCGGCGAGGGGAGATGCAGCTGCTCCTTCGGCACGGTCTTGCACTGGTGCTCGAGGAGATCCTTGGCCTTGTCGCCGAGGAGGGTGCGGATTTGGTTGAAGTCGGCTGTATCGCTCATGAGAACTCTCTCCGTGCTCGCGGGGCCTCGCGCCTCGCATCCGGCCCGCGGGCGGCCGCAAAAGTGCGCGGAGCATACTCGGTCTTCTCACAAAGGCGAGCGCGCCGAGCTTAATGTGTTCGAGGGTTTCGACGCAGAGCGGCGCAGCGAGCGCGACGCGCGTTTCACTCGGGTTTCGATGACGACGGATCCGGCCCGCTGCGCGCTTCAGCGCGCGGCGCCGAGCGGCTCGACATCGACGGCTGGGCGAAGGCTCTTACCAAACCGGACCCAGCCGATTGGCGTGAGCACCAAGCCCACCACCACCGCTCCGAGGCCGAGCGGAACGAGCGTGGCCCGGTGGTTGTCGTCGCGGTAGCCGTCGCCGTCGTAGTCGTCCTGGAGCGTCGTTGCGAGCAGCACCATGCCGCCCACGAGCAGCGCAGAGCCGGCGATGCCTAGCGCAAGGCCGGAAGTGCGCATGCCTTCCGAGCGCGGTTTGACGAACAGCGCCGAAGGCCCCGGCACGTTGACGACGCGGTTGCCGGCGCGCGTATCGCTGCCAGCATGCACCGCGAGGCGGTATTTTCCCGGCGGCAAGTAGGCCGTGCAGGCGCCCTGGCACAGCGCCACGGGCTGACGAGTGTCGGGCATCTGCAGCTCGAGTCGAACCGGAGTTTCCGGGTAGATCGCGATCGGGACCAGCGGCGCCGTCTGTGCCCGCGCCGTTGCCGGCAAGCCGAGCGCACCCGCGAACACCACCAATGCCCCGAGGGACCGCCGCATCTCCTCATCATCCGCGATCGGTTTGCAGATCCGCAAGGCCGGTCGGCGGGGGTGCCGCATAACCCGGCGAAATAGCGTGACTCGATCCGGGACGAGCCGGCCCGGCGCGCGGGAGCTTTCGCGGAGGCGACTCCCGAGGCAGGATGCGCCCGCCCCCACCGAGCCTTCGACCTTTCCTTGACCGCACTGTCGTTTTCCGGCCTCCCGCTTCGCGCGCGCGTCGAGCAGCTCGCCGAACGGCTGCGGGTCGCGGACGCGGGGGATCTCGAGACGCGGCGGAGCCTGGCCGGCGAGCTCCGCGCGCTGCGCACGCTGTATCGAAGCAACTCGAGCGAGTTCTCGGCCGACCTGCTCGACATGTTGAAGAACGTGTCCGCCGCGCTGAGCCGCGCGCCCGAGCCCCCCGTGCTCGAGCGCGTGTTGAAAGATACCTTCGGCTACGACGCCTTTCGCACCGGGCAGCTGCCGATCATCGAGGCCGTCTTGAACGGCAACGACTGCGTCGGGGTGATGCCCACCGGCGCTGGCAAGTCGCTGACTTACCAGCTGCCCGCGCGCGTCCTCGGGCGGCTCACGCTGGTGATCTCGCCGCTGATCGCGCTGATGAAGGACCAGGTCGATGCCCTGAATCAGCTCGGCTTCTCGGCGACGTTCCTGAACTCGTCGCTCGAGCTCGACGAACGGCGCGAGCGGATCCAGAAGCTCCGCCGCGGCGAGTACGAGATCGTCTACGCCGCGCCCGAAGGGCTCGAGGCGTCGGTCGGTCGAGTGATCGCCGATCTCGACATCGGGCTCGTGGCGGTAGACGAGGCCCACTGCATCAGCCAGTGGGGGCACGATTTTCGGCCCGCCTATCGCAACCTGCGCGCGCTGAAGACGCGGCTCGGGCGCGCGCCGATCTTGGCGTTGACCGCGACCGCCACGCCCGAGGTCACGCTCGACATCGTCGAGCAGCTGGGCATGCGCACGCCGAGCATCTTCCGCGGCACCTTTTTCAGAAAGAATCTGAGGATCAGCGCGATCCCGAAATCGGACGTGCCGGTGTCGACCAAGGTCGCGATCCGCGAGTTCGTGGCGTCGCGGCGCGGCCAGGCGGGCATCGTGTATTGCCTGTCCCGGCGCTCGACCGAGGCGATGTCGGAAGAGCTCTTGGCACACGGACTCTCCGCGGCGCACTACCACGCGGGGCTCGAGCCCCAGGAGCGCGCGCGGGTGCAGGACGCCTTCCGCGCCGGCAGCGTCGATGTGGTGGTGGCGACGATCGCGTTCGGCATGGGCATCGACAAGCCGGACGTGCGCTTCGTGGTGCACCACGATCTGCCGCGCTCGACCGAGGGTTATTACCAGGAAATCGGGCGCGCCGGCCGCGACGGGCTTCCGAGCGACTGCGTGCTGTTCTATTCCTGGTCGGACGTGATGGCCTACGAGCGGATGACGTCCCAGGGAGACGACGCGGAGCTCATCGCGCGGCAATCCGCGCAGACCCGCGAGGTGTTTCGTCTGGCCGAGGCCGAGGGCTGCCGTCATCAGAACCTGGTCGGCTACTTCGAGCAGGTGATCCCGGCGTGCGGTGAGTCGTGCGATCGCTGCACGGACACGGCCGTGCGCCGGATCGTCGAGCGACGTCCGAAGCGAGGCAGCAAGCGCGACCGCGATCGCGATCGCGACCGGAGCTCAGTGGCGCCCGAGCGCCCGGTGCTCGCCGGCTCGGACGAGGAGCTCTTCCAGCGCTTGAAGCAGCTGCGGCGAAAGCTCGCCGAGGATCTGGGCGTGCCCGCTTACGTCGTGTTCACGGACGCGACGCTGCTGGCGATGGCCGAGCGCAAGCCGACCAGCGAGGCGGAGCTGCTCACGGTGAGCGGCGTCGGTCTGACCAAGCTCGCGCGCTACGGCGAGCAGTTCTTGCGAGTGCTCGGCGAGGGACGATGACGGGACCGGTCGCGCGCTTGCGGGAGCTGCTCGAGCGGCCCGGCCTCTTGCCGATGCCGTGTTGCTTCGACGCGCTGTCGGCGCGGCTCGTGGAGCTCGCGGGTTTCGAGCTCACGTTCATGAGCGGCTTCGGCGTGTCGGCGGCGCGCATCGCGGCCCCCGACACGGGGCTGATTTCCTACGGCGAGATGCTGGACCAGGGCCGGAACCTGTGCGCAGCCGTGAAGCTCCCTGTGATCGGCGACGCGGACACCGGCTACGGCAACGCCGTCAACGCCAAGCGCACGCTGCGCGGCTACCTGCAGGCCGGCTTCGCGGGCATGATGGTCGAGGACCAGGTCGCGCCCAAGCGCTGCGGTCACACCGAGGGCAAACAGGTGGTGCCGCGCGAGGAAGCCCTGATGCGCCTCAAGGCCGTGGTGGACGCGCGCAACGAGAGCTCGGATCTGGTGATCGTGGCGCGCACGGACGCCCGGCACACGCACGGCTTCGAAGAGGCGCTGGTGCGCGCTCGGGCATTCGCCGAGCTCGGCGCGGACGTGGTGTTCGTCGAGGCGCTCGAATCCCGCGACGAGATGCACGCCCTGCGAGAAGCCGTCGATCGGCCGCTGCTCGTGAACCTGCTCGAGGGCGGCAAGACTCCGATCTTGCCGCACGCGGAGCTCGACGCGCTCGGGTTCAAGCTCGCCGCGTATCCGCTCACGCTCTTGAATGCGTCGATCGTGGCGATGCAGGGGGCGCTCGCCTCCCTCGTGAAGAGCGAGGCGCCAGCGGGGTTGATGCCGTTCGCCGAGCTGCGCGCGCTGCTCGGCTTCGACGCCTACGATCGCGAAGCGTTGCGCTACCGGTCGGAGGGTTGAGATGGCGGCGCCCGAAGAGCTCGTGTTGCGGCCGATCGGCGTCGTTCATTCGCCCTTCCTCGAGCGTCAGGACGCTCCGCGCCAGGCGGTCGAATCCGACACGGGAGGGACGATCGAGCTCTACCCGGAGAGCGGCATCGAGCACGCGCTCGAAGACCTGGCCGGGTTCAGCCGGATCTGGGTGTTGTTCTGGTTTCATCACAACCAGGGCTGGACGCCCAAGGTGCGACCGCCGCGCAGCGTGGAGCGGCGCGGTGTGTTCGCGACGCGCGCGCCGTATCGCCCGAACCCGATCGGCATGAGCGCCGTGGAGCTCGTGTCCGTCGCAGGGCTCGTGCTGACGATCAAGAAGCTCGACATGCTCGAAGGCACGCCGGTGCTCGATATCAAACCATACATCCCGTACACGGACGCATTCCCCGATGCCTCGTCCGGCTGGCTCGAGACCGCCGAGCGCCCGCGCGATCCCGGTCCGAGTTACGAGATCGAGTTCGCCGAGCCTGCCGAGGCCCGCCTGCGGTTCCTCGAAGCCGAGCACGGGCTCGAGCTGCGGGAAGCGGTCGAACGCGCGCTCGCCCTGGGGCCAGCGCCGCACCCGTACCGCCGCATCAAGAAGGACGGCGACGGCTTCGTGCTCGCGTACCGCGAATGGCGCTTCCCGTTCGCGAGCGAGGGCGAGCGGATCGTCGTGCTCTCGGTGCGCTCCGGGTACCGCCCGAGCGAGATCTTGTCGGGTGACGACCCAAAGTTGCACGTACACCGCGCCTTCGTGATGCGGTTCGGCAGCGCGTAGCGCAGCCGGACAACCGCGTCCGCAGAGGGCCGGAAATTGTGCCAGACTGTGCCGGCGCGGGAGTAACTCGTTGAAATGGGAGCTGCGAGCGCTGGCACGACAATCGCTTTGCCATCGCTCGAGCGGGAGCAAAGCAATGGCAAGGCAACTTGGATTCGGCACCCTGGCGTTGGGATTGATCGCGCTCCGCGCGGTCGTGGGATGCGGTGATTACGGCGGGGATCGGAGCCCCGAGCCGCAGGCTCCAGGTAGGGGAGGAGAGACCGGCGAGGCGCCGAGCGGCTCAGGTGGTGCGGGGGGCCGCGTGGTTCCGATCCCGACTGGCGGTTCCACCGGTGGCCGAGCCCCGACGCAAACGGTTACGGGTGGCAAACAAGGTTCGAGCACCCCGGTCGGCGGAGCCACCGCGGTCACGTTGAGCTCTCCCCAGGAAGCGGACCTCGCCGAGCTCGAGGGGACGCTCTCGGAGCTGGACGAGCTCGACACCGAGCAGCTGCTCTCCCGCTATCCGACCAAGTTCGTGGAAGAGCTCGGCTACGACCCGACCACGGCCGTGGGTCTCGATACCGTGCAAGGCTCGGCTCTTTCGCTCGAAGCGCCCGAGCTCGGGGCGCTGGGAGTGTACGGCTTCGTGATCTCGGATCGAAAATCGTACCCGTCGTTCACGCAAGGCTACACGGCGATCTACGGCGAGCACCTGCCGCTGTATATTTCGGCCGACTCGATCCTGAACGCTACTCACCGTTCGTACGACAAGATCTTGCAGAACATCGAGGAGGCGTCGCTCGTGCCGAGGCTCGGGCGACTGGTCGACGGCCTTCGCAGCCGGCTCGCCGCCGGAGCGGCGGAGGAATTTGGCGCCACCGCGACCGCGGACGCGGATCTCTACGTCACGGTCGCAGCGAGTCTGCTCGCGGGCGAGCTCCTCGAGCCTGCGGCGAACGGTTCCGCAGCGGCCATTGCAGAGCTGTACAGTAGCGTCCTCGCGGCGGCTGGCGTCGAGATGTACGAGTTTTTCGGCAGCAAGCGCCTGATCGACTTCTCCCAGTTCAAACCGCGCGGTCACTACACGAGCGCTGGCTCGAGTGGCGACGCGCCGCTCGAGCGTTACTTCCGCGCGACGCTCTGGTTGGGGCTCGCCGATCTGCGCTTGATCGAGACCGAGAGCGACGGCAGCAGCGTCTTCCGCCGCCGGCAGCTGGAGCTCGCGTACGCCCTCCGGGCGCTTTTCGACGACGAGGCGCTGGCGAATCATCGCGCCATCGACGAAACCATCCGCGCGTTCGTCGGTGAATCCGACAACATGCAGCTCGCAGAGCTGGACCAGTTACTGGAAGATCTCGGGCTCGATTCTGCCGAGGGTCTGGCTGGGGTCGACGATCCGACCCTGGCGCAGGCGATCGTGGACGGCGGTTACGGCACGCAGAGGATCTCGGGTCACATCCTCGAGAACGGGACGAAGGGCACCATCCCGCTCTCGTCCACCTTCCTGCTGCTCGGACAGCGCTACGTCGTGGATTCGCACGTGTTCTCGAACGTCGTCTTCAGTCGGGTCCCGGAGCGACGAGGCATGCGCTTGATGCCCGATCCTCTGGATGTGGCTTTCGCCGCGCTGAAGAACGATCAGGCAGCGCGCCTGCTGAAGGAGGAGCTCCAGAACTACGCCTACGCGCCCGAGCTCGCGAAGACGCGCGAGCTGGTCGAAGCGAACGAGCCGGAGTTCTGGTCGGCAAACCTCTACAACCTCTGGCTGTCGTCGCTGCGCGCGCTCTCCCCCGTGGCTGACCTGAGCGAACCGGCCGAGCTCGGCTTGCCCGCGATCGCCGGAACCGAAGCCTGGGGGCGCCGGCTACTGAATACCCAGCTCGCTTCTTGGGCGGAGCTTCGCCACGACACGCTGCTCTACGCGAAGCAATCGTACAGCGACGTTCCGGCCTGCGAGTTTCCGGATGGCTACGTCGACCCTTACCCCGAATTTTACCGGGCGATCGCTGCCTTTGCCGAGCACGGGCAAGCGGTGACCGAAGGCTTGCCCGATCTCGCGGACAGCGAGGCCGGCCGCGGCATCGCCAACTATTTCGAGTCCCTGCGCGAGACGGCCACGGCTCTCGGCGAGATCGCGGAGCACCAGCGCACGGGTACGGCGCTCACCACCGAGCAGGTGGCGTTCATCAATCGCGCCGTGTCCACCGGCGAGGACTGCTTCTTCAATCCCAACGGCTGGTACCCGGCGCTCGTGTACGGCGGCGGCAACAACGACACCGAGTTCGACCCCACCATCGCCGATGTCCATACCCAGCCGGCGGATGCGGGCGGAAACCCCGTCGGCCACGTGCTGCACGTAGGCACGGGTTTGGCGCGCTTGATGGTGGTCACGGTCAACACCTGCTCGGGGCCGCGTGCCTACGTCGGGCTCGCGTCTTCGTACTTCGAGCGCATCACCGCCGACTTCGAGCGCCTGACCGACCCATCGTGGGCTTCGGAAGTGATGGAGAACGCGCCTGAAGATCCGCCCTGGCTCCGCGACGTCATCGTGCGCTGAAGGCGCCGCGCTCCTCAATCGTTCCGCATCCGGATCACCACCTCGACGCGCCGGCCCGAGTTGAACGTGAGGTGCGCGTCACCGGGTCGTTCGCGGGTCGGGGCTCGGTGGCCCTTTTCGTTCATCAGCTTCGGGTCCGCGCTTTCGTCGGGGTTCGGCGTGCCCTGGGCGAGGCGCACGGACAGTGCCAGGCGCTCGACACCGACTTGAACGCGGGAACCATCGAGCGAAAAAGTTCCGGCCTTGAGCAGGATGAAGGCGCGCTCGATGGCGCGCTTCAGGAGCGGCGGAGTTGCGACCGCGGGATCGAGCCGGATCTCGGAGATGCGACCGCCCTCGTCGATCGAGACGTCGAGCGATGCTTCGCCGCCCGGACCGAGCGGCTCGGCGAGCCAGCCCACGTCGCCGAGCACCACGGGCAGCGCGCGCGCGAACGCCCGCGCAAAGTACTGCGTGCCTGGGGGCAAGCCGAGCGCGCCGAAGCTCCCCGCGTCCGGCGACACCACGGCGCCACTCGCTGACGGCGCAGCTGCGCTCGCCACGCTTCCCGAAGCGACGGCGCTGGGCGCCGGCTTCATCGCTCGCGGCGCGGACGTCGGCGCTGGCTTGCGAGACGCGGGCGCGGCTTCCGGGTCGCGCGCGCCGGGCAGTGCCGGCGCGGGCTTCGGCCGGGTTGCGGTGTCCGCCGCGGGCGCCGCGTTCTCCTCCGGCGTCGCGCGCGCGGGCTCTGGCGGCGACTCCGCGGCGCGGCTCTCCGACGGCGGTCGGACGGCGTCAGCGAGCGTGCCGACCTCTACCGTGTTCGTGCGAGGCCCAGAGACGATTGGAACCTGCGTCGGTGTCTCACCTCGAGTCTCCCGCACGCTCGCGCTCGCGACGAGTGCGACGTGAAGCAGCACGGATGCCGCAATAGCCGGCCAAATTCGCGCCTTTTGCTGCGAGGCCAGGCTCGTGGTTCGGGCCACGAAGACCAGTGTGTCCTGCGTTGGTCTCTGCGGCGAGTAACGGGCGAGTTGCTTCAAATTTCCGCTCGCGATCGACAACGCTGGCGGCCATTCGTTCCCCGGCATCGAGCTGCTACCATCTCCCGATTGGCCACGGTGCGGCGGTGTGAGCTTTGGGATGTCTCTCGAGACACTCACCCGTGCAGCCTGTTCCTCATTCCCGGTATCGAAAGCGCCTGACCATTCCGAAGTTCGACTGGCGTGGGCTCGCTGGAGCGTCTGGGCCTGAGTCTCCCCTCGTGATCGTCATGAAGAAACCAACGGCAGGACACCTCTCGCGTTCCTCGATTGCCTGGACCCGTGCCCGGGTCTGCTGCTCGGCCCTTGCGGTCTTTGGCGCAGCCTTGATCGGCTGCTCCGCCGAGGTCGGGCAAGGCGATGACAGCCCACTCCCGAGCCCTGGAGGCGGGGTGAGCAGTGGCGGCTCCAGCCCTTCGGGTGGCCGCGCCAACAGCCCCGGCGGTGGAGGCGCTCCGAACGTCGGTGGGTCCATGGCTGCGGCCTGTTCCGCGCCGTCGATCGTGTGCGGAGGCGTCTGCGTCAACGCCCAGACGGACTCCAGCAACTGCGGCTTGTGCGGAACGCAATGCACGAACGGCCAGAGCTGCGTCGCCGGCATGTGTCGCACCCCTGGTGAGAGCTGCGGCGGCGGAATGATCGCCTGTGGCTCGACCTGCGTGAACTTGCAGAGCGACGCGGCCAACTGCGGGATGTGCGGCAAGGCCTGCGCGGGCGGCCGCGAGTGCAGCGCCGGGGCGTGCGCGTGCAAGGCCGGGAGCCTCGAGTGCAACGGCGCCTGCGTCGATCCGATGACCGACTCGATGAACTGCGGGACGTGCGCCACCGCGTGCACCGACGGCAAGACCTGCCAGGCGGGGAGCTGCGCCTGCGCCGCGGGGCAGATGACGTGCGACGGCAAGTGCGTCAACGTCCAGACCGACAACGAAAACTGCGGGGGCTGTGACAAGCCCTGCGCGGCGGGCAGCACCTGTATGGCCGGCGTCTGCGCCTGCGCCATGGGGCAGACGTCGTGCAACGACACCTGCGCGGACCTGCAGACCAACGCGCAGCACTGCGGTGCTTGCGGTATGGCTTGCGGTCTCGGCCAGAGCTGCGTGGCAGGCATGTGCACGAGCGGCGGTGGCGGCACGATGCAGGCGGACGGCTGTCAGGGCCTGGCTCAAAACCTGACCTTGAAGGAGGTCTCGGTTTACCAGACCGTCAAGATCCCGATCATGAGGGACGGCAAGGCGATCGACGGAGACGCGCGCAACGCCGACGTCGTCGTGGGCCGCCCCGCGTTGGTCCGGGTGTTCGTGACCGTGGCGGGCGGCTTCACGGCTCGCTCCCTGTCGGCGCGCCTGTTCATCGAAAACGCGGGAGAGGCCAAGCCCTACTTCTCGACCGAAAAGCCGATGATCTCGGGCAACTCGGAGGAAGAAGAAGGGGACTCGACGTTCCAGATCGAGCTCCCCAAGGACGCTCTGACCGAGGACAGCCGCTTCATGGTCGAGGTCGTGGAGTGCGGCGCCGCGCAGTCCGGCGGCACCACGACGGGCGCGCGTTACCCTGCCAGCGAGGGCGCGGCGCTCGGCGCCGTGAAGACAGGCCCGCTGAAGGTCCACCTCTTGCCGATCACGATCAACTCGCTGACGCCCGAAACCACCGAAGCGGCGCTCAAGCCGTACAAGGACCTGTTCATGGCCACCTACCCGGTCACCGACGTGATCTTCGACGTGGGCGAGCCGATGTCGGTGAGTCAGCTCAACTGGCCGAACATGCTCGACTCGATCCGCGCCCGCCGGCAGTCGGATCGGCCTGCGTCGGATGTGTATTACTACGGCTTCGTCAAGCCGCGCGCCACGCTGCGCGAGTATTGCCAGCAGTCGTGTACTACGGGCATCGGCTACGTCCCGCAGGGCGCGGCCTCACAGCAGGCGTCGCAGCGCGCCGCGCTCGGCATCGGGTTCAGCGACGGTCCTTCGACCGAGACGATGGCCCACGAGGTCGGGCACAACCACGGCCGCCTCCACACCGATTGCGGCGGGCCCGACCAGCCGGACCCGAACTATCCCTACCAGCGCGGTCAGGTCGGCGTGTACGGCTACGATAGCCGGACCCGGTCGCTGATCCCGCCGACGCGCACGGACATCATGGGCTACTGCCAGAACAAGTGGTTCAGCGACTACACGTATCAGGCGCTCCTCACCCGCGTTCGCGCCGTCAACAGCATCCAAGAGGTCCGCGTGGATCCCGGTTCTCTCTCCGAGTTCCGCGTGTTGATCGTGGACGGCGACGGGCCGCGCTGGGGTCACCCCATCACCGAGCCGTCGTTGCCGGCAGGCGTGCCGGAGTCGGCCGAGGTGCTGGACGAGACGGGTGATTCGATCGCCTCGATCACCGTTTACCGCACGCCCATGAGCGACTCCGACGCGGCCTCGATCGAGGTGCCGCTGCCCGAGCCGGGCTGGTTCGCGCTCGAGGTTCAGGGCCAGCCGGCCATCGCGTTTTAGTGGTAAGCGGGGCAGCGGATGAACGCTGCCCCTGCTTCGACTCCGGACAACCGCGGCTGGGTCGGACGGCTCGAGCTCGAGATAGGGCGCGTCGCGGGCCGTTCGGCGCTCGAGCGGCGCAGTCACGTCGGCCCGCTCTACGTGCAGCGCCCATTTTATCCCGAGGGGCCGGAGGTCGTGCACCTCTACGTGCTGCACCCGCCCGGTGGCGTGGTCGGTGGCGACCTGCTCGATGTGTCGGTGCGGATCGGGCAGGGGGCCTCGGCGCTGCTCACGACTCCCGCTGCCCAGAAGTGGTACCGCTCCGCTGGCCCCACGAGTCGGCTGACCACGACCCTGTCGGTTGCTGCGGGCGCGACGCTCGAGTGGTTGCCGTCCGAAAACATCGCCTTCGACGCCGCGCGCGCTCGCCAGTCGACGCGCCTCGAGCTCGCGCCCGGCGCCGCGGCCGTGGCCTGGGAAATCAGTTGTTGGGGGCGCCCCGCGAGCGGCATCCGCTTCGACCGCGGGGAAGTGTCGCTGGGCTTCGAGATCTTCCGCGGCGCCGAGCCGCTGCTCATCGAGCGCGCCCGCGTCGTGGGCGGCTCCGAGGTGCTCCGCGAAGCCTGGGGCTACGCCTCGCGCCCTGTCGCCGGCGTGTTGTACGCCGTGCCCGCCGAGCCCACCGCCCTCCCCGAGCTCACCAAAGTCCTCCGCGAGCTACCGGCCGAGCCCGCCGTTTCTTGCTCCGTCACCGCGCTCGAAGAGCTGCTCGTCGTGCGCGCCCTGGGTGACTCAACCGAAGCCGTGCGCCGCGTGCTGATTCGAGCCTGGGCCGCACTGCGTCCCGACGTCATCGGCCGCCCCGCGACGCTCCCGCGCATCTGGTCGACGTAAATCGCGCCCCCAACGTTGCCAGCCGGTTTCCAGCGCAACTTTCCCGCGCTGCGGCGTGAAAGCGCTTTACGCCGACCGCCCGGCGCGTCTATCGAAACACCACCGGCATATGAATCTTTCCCCCCGTGAGAAGGACAAGTTGCTCGTGTTTACTGCGGCGCTCGTGGCCGAGCGGCGCAAGGCGCGCGGGCTGAAGCTCAATTACCCCGAGGCGGTGGCGTACATCAGCGCCGCCGTGTTGGAGGGCGCTCGCGATGGCAAGACCGTCGCGGAGCTGATGAGCTACGGCGCCCAATTGTTGGGCCCGGACGACGTGATGGACGGCATCGCCGAGATGATCCCCGAGGTGCAGATCGAGGCGACGTTCCCCGACGGCACGAAGCTCGTGACGATCCACAATCCGATCGCTCCGAAGGGCACGGTCGTGCCGGGCGAGCTGCTCGTCGAGCCAGGCCCCGACACGGAGCTGAACGCGGGGCGCGCGCGCTGTACGGTCGATGTCTCGAACACGGGGGACCGGCCGATCCAGGTCGGCTCGCACTATCACTTCTTCGAGGTGAATCCGGCGCTCGTGTTCGAGCGCGACAAGGCGCGCGGCTTCCGGCTGGATATTCCGGCGGGCACGGCGGTGCGCTTCGAGCCCGGGCAGTCGCGGACGGTGGAGCTCGTCGCCTACGCGGGCGAACGGCGGGTTTACGGCTTCCGCGGCCAGATCATGGGCGAGCTCGACGCCGCCAAGGGGGCGCCGTGAGCCGCATCAGCCGCACCGCTTACGCGGAAATGTACGGCCCGACCCAGGGCGACCGCCTGCGCCTCGGCGACACCGCGCTCGTGATCGAGGTCGAGCACGACTTCACGGTGCTCGGCGAAGAGGTGAAGTTCGGCGGCGGCAAGGTGATCCGCGACGGCATGGGCCAGAGCCAGCGCGGCCAGGCCGAGGCCGTGGACACCGTGATCACCAACGCCGTGATCCTCGACCACGGCGGCATCGTCAAAGCCGACGTCGGGATCAAGAACGGGCGCATCGCCGGCATCGGCAAGGCCGGCAACCCCGACGTGCAGCCCGGCGTCCAGATCGTGATCGGCCCCGGCACCGAGGTGATCGCCGGTGAAGGCTGCATCCTGACCGCGGGCGGCCTCGACACCCACATCCATTTCATCTGTCCGCAGCAGTGTGAAGAAGCGCTGATGTCGGGCATCACCACGATGATCGGCGGCGGCACGGGCCCCGCCGCGGGCACGAGCGCGACGACCTGCACGCCCGGGCCCTGGAACGTGGCGCGCATGCTGCAGTCGCTGCAGGCGTTCCCGCTCAATTTCGGCTTGCTCGGCAAGGGCAACGCCAGCTTGCCCGAGTCGCTGATCGAGCAAATTGCCGCTGGCTGCATGGGGCTCAAGCTCCACGAGGACTGGGGCACGACGCCGGCCGCGATCGACAACTGCTTGACCGTCGCCGATACCTACGACGTCCAGGTCGCGATCCACACCGACACGCTGAACGAGTCGGGCTTCGTCGAGGACACGCTGGCGGCGTTCAAGGGCCGCGCCATCCACACCTATCACACCGAGGGAGCGGGCGGCGGGCACGCGCCGGACATCATCAAGGCCTGCGGTGCCTCGAACGTGCTGCCGTCTTCGACGAACCCGACGCGGCCGTACACGGTCAACACCATCGACGAGCACCTCGACATGCTGATGGTGTGCCACCACCTCGATCCGTCGATCGCCGAAGACGTCGCCTTCGCCGAGAGCCGGATCCGCCGCGAGACGATCGCGGCCGAAGACATTTTGCACGACCTCGGCGCGTTCAGCATGATGTCGAGCGACTCGCAGGCCATGGGTCGCATCGGCGAGGTCGTGACCCGCACCTGGCAGACCGCGCACAAGATGAAGGTGCAGCGCGGCCCGCTGCCCGAGGACTCGGAGCGGAACGACAACTTCCGTGCCAAGCGCTACGTCGCGAAATATACGATCAACCCAGCCGTCACCCACGGCGTGGCCCACGAGGTCGGCTCGGTCGAGGTCGGAAAGCTCGCCGATCTGGTGCTGTGGAAGCCGCATTTCTTCGCGACCAAGCCGGCGCTGATCATCAAGGGCGGGCTGATCGCCGCGGCGCCGATGGGCGACGCCAATGCTTCGATCCCCACGCCGGAGCCGGTCCACTACCGGCCCATGTTCGCCTCCTTCGGGGACGCGCTCCACGAAACCAGCGTGCTCTTCGTGTCCAAGGCCTCGCTCGATCTCGACCTCGGCCGCCGCATCGGGCTACGGCGGCGCTTGGCAGCCGTCGCGAATACGCGCAAGCTCGGCAAGAAGGATCTGGTCCACAACGACTACCTGCCGGTGATGGAGGTCGACTCGGAGACGTACGCGGTGCGCGCCGACGGCGTGCTGCTGACCTGCGAGCCTGCCTCGGTGCTGCCGCTAGCCCAAAGGTACTACCTGTTTTGATCCGCTTCACTGCCGTCCTCCCCGCGCACGACGCAGCCGAACCCACGCTGGTGATCCCGCTCGATCACGACCGGCGCCGCCGCTCGCGGCTGCGGTTGATGCTGGCGGGCAATGTGGAGGTTGGGATCTCGTTGCCGCGGGGCACTCTGCTCCGCGACGGCGATCGGCTGCGCTCCGAGGACGGTGTCGTGGTGGCGCGCGTCGCCGCCGACCTGGAGAGCCTGTCGGTCGCGCGCACCTCTGATCTGCACTTGCTGGCGCGCGCCGCGTATCACCTCGGCAACCGCCACGTGCCGCTGCAGATCGAGACCGGGCGCGTGCTCTACCCGCACGATCACGTGCTCGACGGGTTGTGCCGCGAGCTCGGGCTCGAGGTGCACACCGAGCGCTTGCCGTTCGAGCCCGAAGCCGGGGGGTACGGTGGCGGTCATGGTCACGCCCACGACGGCCACGCACACGACCACGGCGATGGACACGGGCACGAGCACTGAGATCAGCCTCAGCTCGCCGGCTGCGTTTCTCGGGGCGCTCCGGCTCGGGAGCGCCGCGCTGCCGATCGGCGCCTTCGCTTACTCGCAGGCCCTGGAGCAGGCCGTGGCGACCGGCGCGGTGAGCGACCGATCGAGCGCTTCTCGCTGGATCGAGGGCATGCTCGAGCACTCTCTGCTCGGGCTCGATCTGCCGGTGTTGTCGCGGATCCAGCGGGCGCTCGCGGGCGAGCAACTCGACGAGGCCGATCGCTGGAGCGACTTTCTGTACGCGAGCCGGCCGACGCACGAGCTCCGCGCCGAGGAGCGCCAGCTCGGGCGCTCGCTGTTGCGCTTCCTCGAGCGTCAGGGGGAGGCACGAGCCAAGCGCTACCTCGAGCGCTCGCGGGCGACGCTCGCCGCCGCGTTCGCGCTCGCGGCGCGCTGCTTCGGCTTGTCGAGCGAAGCCTCGGCGCTCACTTACTCGTTCGCCTGGTGCGAGGCTCAGGTCGGCGCGGCGACGCGGCTGATCCCGCTCGGCCAGAGCGACGCACAGCTCGTGCTCTCGGCCGCGATCGCCCGGCTCGACGCCCAATTCTCCCGCGCGCTCGCGCTGGAAGACGAAGACATCGCCGCGACCGCGCCCGGCCAGGCGCTGCTCTCGGCGGCCCACGAAACCCAGTACAGCCGGCTCTTCCGGTCTTAGCTTTTCTCGAGAAATCCGAGCAAAACATGAGCAAGCAGCCCCTCCGCCTCGGCGTCGCCGGTCCCGTCGGCTCCGGTAAGACCGCGCTCGTCGACTCCCTGTGCAAGCGCATGCGCGACAGCTACGACATGGCCGTCGTCACCAACGACATCTATACGCGCGAAGACGCGGAATTTTTGATGCGCAGCGGCGCCCTGCCCGTGGAGCGCATCGAGGGTGTCGAGACTGGCGGCTGCCCGCACACGGCGATCCGCGAAGACGCCTCGATCAACCTCGACGCGATCGACCGCATGACCGCGCGCTACCCGAACCTGGACCTTTTGATCGTCGAGAGCGGCGGCGACAACCTGGCGGCCACCTTCAGCCCCGAGCTCGCCGACATCACGATCTACGTGATCGACGTGGCCGCGGGCGACAAGATCCCGCGCAAGGGCGGCCCCGGCATCACCAAGAGCGACCTGCTCGTGATCAACAAGACCGATCTCGCGCCGATGGTGGGCGCATCCCTCGAGGTCATGGACCGCGACGCCAAGAAAATGCGTGGCGACAAGCCGTTCGTGTTCACGAACCTGAAGAAGGGCGAAGGCCTGGAGACAGTGGTGCGCTTCGTGGTCGAGCAGGGCATGCTCGACCACGCCCGCGCAGGACTCAGCGCGGGAGGCTCTGCGCAGCCCCGATCCTGAGCGTGCTGCCGAGCGCCGCCCCGGCAACGAAGTACACTCCCGTGTCCGAGTCGGGCAGGATGTCGTACGTGAACGGGTGTGAGTAGGGAACGAGCCGCACGCTCGCGATCTGCGAGTCACCGAGCGCCGTCCCGGCCCGCAGCTCGGCGAACGTGCGGCCGTCCGCGATCGGATGGGAAGCGCTGATCGCGAGCACGGCGCCGCTCTCGAGGCGCACCTCCACGACCCGGTGGTGCTCGACCGGGTTTCGATGGACCGCCGTGATCGGCACAGCGCGGATCGCCGCGCCGTCGATGCTGTACACGAGGTCCCCCGCGTGGAGCTCGGAGATCGCGACATCACCCTTGGGGGTTGCGACCGGCGTATCCGGGGAAGCGCACTCGCACAGAATGCAGACCCCGCCTGCGCCGCGGCAGATGCCGTCTATCAGCGGTCCTTCCGCGCCGAGGCACAGCCCCGTGTCTAGGTCGATGCACTCCCCGGGGCCCAGGCATTCTCCGGCGTTGTCCGGATGTCGGGCCATGCACCTGCCGTCGACGCAGTCGGCGACAGCGTCCGCCGGATCGAGCTCTGCGCCGTCTTCGGCGCGTGTCGGGCGGATGGGGCACGGACAAGTAGCCGTGCACCCCGACTCTGCCTGCTCGAAATCGGCGCGCGCGGCCTCGCTGTAGGCGAGCCAGAGGGTCGTGCCGCAGCAGTCGACCAGGTGCCGTCCCGCGAAGCAATCGCTCGAGGTCTCGCAGGTCTTGTCGAGGTCGGGCCGGGTGTAGGGTTCGGGGCCGGAGCAGGCGGAGCCGGGCTCGACGCCAGAGGCGCCACCTTCGGTCGAGCTCCCGGGATCGCCCCCATTGCCGCCTGCTTGCTCTCCGCCCGCGCCGCTGACTGCTGCTCCGCCGCTGGTTGGCTCTCCGCCCGCGCCGCTGGCCGCTGCTCCGCCGCTGGTTGGCTCTCCGCCCGCGCCGCTGATCGCTGCTCCGCCGCTAGCGACGGGTGAGGAGCCGCCGTTCGTCGGGTTCAGCGCCCCGCCGAAGCTCGGAGCGTTGCCGCCCGTCGCTCCCGGAACAGGGCCTCGACCGCCGGTCGTCTGGTCGTCCTCCAATCGCTCTCCGGACTCGTTCACGCAATACCCGGCGTCGCAGGTTGGATGGCTCGGATGCAGCGCGCAGTCCTGATCCGTGTCGCAGGTCACCCAGTGGGTAGAGCTCGAGGATTGCTCGTTGGTTTGGGAGTCGCAGGCGAAGGCCGCGAGCAGCGTCAAAGCCCAGAGCGACCCGAGTAGCGAGCGTGTCGAGTTCATTCGTCTGCCGTCTCCGCGCGTGACTCACGCGGCCCTTCTTCCCTCACGTATTGACCCATGTAGTAGATGACCCGCTTTGCCCCTGGGCCCGCGGCTACCCCGGAGTTGTGGGTGTCGATGCGGCTCCGCAGCGACTCGAGCTCGGCGCGTACGCGCGAGAGCGTCCCGAGGGCTTCGCGTTCGAGCGGGTGTTCGTCCCAGACGTCGAGGCTGAAGGTGGAGCCTCCCACGACGTCGCTCGGGTCCGAGCGCGCGACCGCCCCGAGCTTCGCCGAGATCGCGCCCACCATGGCCTGGAAATGGTCGAGCACGGCGACTTCCCAGCCCTGGCTCGTGCCGAGAGGGATGGAGAGCTCGCTCGAGACGTAACGAGTGACGCCCGCCGTTTCGACGGCGCGCACCTTCCCGCTCGCGACCAAACTCTCGAGTGCTTCTCGACACGCTACAGGTTCGAGCCGGCCGAGCTCCGAGATCGCCGCCGCGTCGAGCGGGCCCGAGCGGTACACCACGAGCCAGGCCAGGTACTCGTAAGCTTCGCGCTGGTCCTCGGCGTTTCCGAGGGCCAGATCCGAGGCAGCCGCGGCCCGATACAGCGCGCCCGCGCCGCGTCCGCTGCGGTACGCGAGGCCCGAGCCGACCAGATCGTTGAGCACGCCGCTCAACACTTCGGGGTCGTCGTTACGGAAGCGGCGGGCGAGGTCCCGCGCCGTGACGGGCTCGTGCTCCTTCACGTGGGTCAGCACGGACGCCCACAGCGTTCCACCGCTGTCGGTTCGACTCGCGGACAGCTCGCGCACCTTCCGGTGATAGGTCCGGAGCGCCATGCCGAACATGTCGGCGATGACCTTCTTGGTGACCCCCTGGTTGCCGAGCTCGTTCGTGAGCTCCAGGAACACCTGGTTTGCCACCTGCGCGAGCGGCGCGCGCACTCCGCCCGCCGTCGCGATCTGAGCGATGAACACCATCGTCTGCTGGACGACGGCATCGATCAGCAACTGCGTGTTCATCCCGCACGCGAGTCTGCTGGGGTTTCGGCCAATAGACCAGTGTCAATCCTGGCAGCGCCGAACACCCTCCCTGACGTCCGCGAATCCCCCGAAATCCGCCCCGGCTTGGCGGCTGTCACGGCACGGGAGCGCTTCCGGACGCTGCCCGTGCCGTGTCGAACCGACTCTTCTTACTGTTGGATCTGGAAGCCGAGCTGGACGGCGTTCGACTTCACGGTCGTGTCGCCACTCTCGAACTTGCCGTTCGTGTAGACGAGCATGAGCTTCGCGAAGTAGTCCTTCATCACGTACGCCAGCTGAGCGTCGATCATCTGCAGCGTCGCTTCCGGCCCGGTCTCCTCGTCTTCACCCTTCTTCGCCATCTGGAAGCGGACGATCGGGTTCAGCTTGCCGATGCCGATGTTCTCCGGCGTGAGGTAGCCGGCCGAGACGTAGAAGTGATCGTCCATGGGCATCGCGTTCGTGTCGAAGTGGTAGTAGCCGCCTTCGAAGCGCACGGTCCCGGAGCCCTTCGTGTTGTACTCGGCGAGGAGGTCCGCGTTGAACTCGAGCACGTCGTCCTGGAGGCCGGTGTTACCCGAGGCACCCGTGAAGTCCTTCTGGTACTGGAACGCGGCGCCGATCGCGACGATGTCCTGCGCGCCGTAGTAGGTGCTGCTGCCGTAGAAGCCCGGCTCGGAGCCGAGGATCGCGTACGACAGGCGCGCCGAGTACAGCGGGCTCTCCGAGTTGGCGCCGCCGAACACGGTGTCCCCCGCCGCATCCACGCCGACGTTGCCGTCGAGATCCATCGCGCCGAGGTAATACTTGAACTTGCCGCCGCCGATGTCGCCCCAGGCGACGACGCCGGTTTCACGTCCGAACTCCTCGGTGCCACGGGGACCGACGTAAACGCCGCCGCCGTAGGCGAGGTACGAGCCCGGATACGTCCACTCCGGAATGAACCAGGGGCCGCTGAAGTTCGCGCGGTCGGCGGGCGTGAGCATGCGGCCCATCCAGACGTGGAACTCATCCATGAAGTCGAGCTGACCGACGAGATCGAGGACGCGCAGCTCGAACTTCGCTGGGTTGCCCGGCGAAGCAGGCAGACCGTCCGTGGTGCGGCCGCTGCCCTGGAAGTTCGCCGTCCAACCGACGACGTCGGTCACTTTGCCGCTGAAACGCGGCTCGACGTAGAGCTCGTCGAACGACTGATCGCCCGTGATCTTCTCCTGGTCCGTCGTGTCTTGAAAGCGCAGCGCGGCGCGGAAGCCAACGCCGGTCGTGACCTTGAAGGTCTCTTCCGGAGCCGGCTCGGGCGCGGGTGGGGGAGCCACGTCGACCGGGGGCGGCGGCGGTGCTTCCTCGACCGGCGGGGGAGGAGCGGGCGGCGGCGGAGCCGGTTCTGCGACGGGCTCGGGCGCGGCCGGAGCCGCATCGACGGGGGGAGCCGGGGCAGGGGCAGGAGCCGGGGCAGGAGCCGGAGCCGGCGCGGGGGCAGGGGCCGGCTGGGCCAGCGCGATTGTCGAGACGGCGGTCGTACCGAGTCCGACGACGAAACGACACACCAAGGAATCCAGTTTGTTCATGCTGTCACCGCTTGTTGGACCTTCCACGCGCACTCGCCGAGCCGCTCTGCCCGGTGCGCTTGGGGAGGGAAAGGACGCACCGGAACAGACCGAGTCGTGAAGCCGTTGGGGCATTGCCCGCGAGGCTTCGCGGTCCCGCCGTGCACCAGCTGACCGCGGTCGGACCATCACGCGTTGGATGTTGCGGCAATATGTCCGGATTACTTCGTTCTGTAAACGAGCGCGCCGCCCCGGAAATTTCCGCGAATTTCACGGTATCTGCGCGGATTGCCACGGCGCGAGTTTTTGAATCCATCCTGACATTCGGTCGAAACGGAGCTCTCCCGATAACCCAGGCTCGATGGCCCAACGAGCTTACGAGTCCCCCTTCGCCCGCAGAATCACCCTCCGGTTAGTGCTGGGCGCTATCGCCCTGATGGCCGGCATCGGCTGCAACAAGAAGACCGAGCCCGCCGCCGCCAGCACGGCCTCGGGGGAGACGGCGGCTGCCGCGCCGGCCGACGACGGCAAGCTGACCGTTGGCTTCATCTATGTCGGACCGAAGGACGACTACGGCTACAACCAGGCCCACGCCGAGGGCGCGAAGGTCGTCGCCACGCTGCCCAACCTCAAGATCCGCGAGGAGGAGAAGGTCCCGGAAGACGTCGCTGTTCAGAACACGATGGAGAGCATGATCAACCTGGACGGGGCGAAGCTCTTGTTCCCCACGTCCTTCGGCTACTTCGACCCGCACATCCTGAAGATGGCGGAGAAGTACCCGAACGTGACGTTCTTCCACTGCGGCGGCCTGTACACCGAAGGCAAGCATCCGAAGAACGTCGGCAGCTACTTCGGCTACATCGACGAGGCAGAGTACGTCTCGGGCATCGTCGCGGGGCTCACCACCAAGACGAACAAGCTCGGGTTCGTGGCAGCGAAGCCGATCCCGCAAGTGCTTCGCAACATCAACGCCTACGCGCTGGGCGCGAAGTCGGTAAACCCCAAGGCCACGCTGAGCGTGATCTTCACGGGCGACTGGTCGCTGCCGGTCAAGGAGGCCGAGGCCGCCAACAGCCTGATCGACCAGGGCGCGGACGTGATCACCGGCCACGTCGATTCGCCGAAGGTGCTGATGGAGACGGCGGAGCGCCGAAATGCCTTCACCACCGGCTATCACGCAAGCCAGGCCAAGCTCGCGCCGAAGGGTTACCTGACGGGCGCCGAGTGGAACTGGGAGGCCGTGTACAAGGGCTACATCGACACGGTGCAGAACAAGAAGCCGATCGAGCACCTGGTGCGTGGCGGCTTCAAAGAGGGCTACATCAAGATGTCGGCGTACGGCCCGGCCGTGTCGGAGGAAGCCAAGAAGAAGGCGGACGAGGCCAAGGCGGCGCTCACCGCCGGCACGCTCGTGATCTTCAAGGGCCCGATCCAGGACAACGCCGGCAAAGAGGTGATCCCTGCCGGGACCGAGCGCGGTCAGCGCGACATCGAGCTCGAAAAAATGGCGTACCTGGTCGAGGGCGTCAAAGGCTCCGTGAAGTAGGCAGCGATGAGCGCCTCCGCGAGCCTCGGCACGGCGCAGACCGAGCAGCCCGACTCGGTCTCGAAGCTCGCGCTCGCCCGCGTCTTCCGGTTCTTCGAAAGCCTGGCGGTGCCGCTCGCGGCGCTGCTGGTGTCGTTCGCGCTGTTCGGCGTCTTCGTCGCGTTCACGGGGAATTCGCCGCTCGACGTGTACGCGGAGATGTACCGCGGCGCGTTCGGAACCTGGTTCTCGTTCCAAAATACGCTGCTACGCGCCGCGCCGCTGATGTTGACGGGCCTGTGCACCGCGCTGCCGGCGCGGCTCGGGCTGATTGTGATCGGCGGCGAAGGCGCCCTGGTGATGGGCGGCGTGGCAGCGGCGGCGATAGGTCCCGCCCTCGGCGGCGCGCCACCGCCGGTCGTGACGCTGGCCATGGCGACCTTCGGCATGGCGGCGGGGGCGCTGTGGATCGGCGCCGCAGGAGCGTTGCGCGTGCTGCGCGGAGTGAACGAGACCATCAGCAGCTTGCTGTTGTCGTACATCGCGATCGCGTTGCTCAATCATCTGGTCGAAGGCCCGCTGAAGGATCCGACCAGCCTCAACAAGCCGTCCACCGTGCACATCGGCGATCACAACATGCTCGCCAACACGCCGGGGTTCGACGTGCACCTCGGTCTGGTGTTCGGCATCGTGGCCTGCCTCGTCTGCTACGTGCTGATGGACCGCACGACCTTCGGCTTCGGTGGGCGGATCGTCGGAGGCAACGTGCGCGCGGCGCGCCTCAGCGGTCTCGGCGTGAAGAAGCTCGTGATCATCACCTGTTGCCTGGCCGGCGCGGCCGCGGGGCTCGCGGGTATGGTCGAGGTCGCTGCCGTTCACGGCCGCGCCAACGCCTCCCTGGTCGCTGGCTACGGCTACTCGGGCATTTTGGTGGCGTTCCTGGCCCGGCAAAATCCGCTGGCGATCATTCCGGTGTCGCTGCTGCTCGGAGGTATCGGCGCGAGCGGCGGCTTGCTGCAGCGGGCGTTCGGCTTGCCGGACGCGGCCGTGGCGGTGCTGCAGGGCACGCTGTTCGTGGTGTTACTCGCGAGCGAGACCTACCAGGGGCGTATCCGGCTCGTGCCGCGCGCGCTCGGCGGGAGCTGAAGGAGTCGATTCATGGAAGGCGTCGACGCGAGCTCGATCGGGATCTGGGGCGTGCCGCTGGCGGTGCTCGGCGGCGCGATCCGGATCAGCACGCCATTTCTGTTCGTGAGCCTCGGTGAGTGCATCACCGAGAAGTCGGGCCGCGTGAACCTCGGGCTCGAGGGCACGCTGGTGATGGGCGCGATGAGCGGCTACGGCGTGTCGTACCTGACCGGCTCGGCGTGGCTCGGCGTGCTCGCGGCCTCGGCGATCGGCGCGTTGCTCGGCGCGCTCCACGGCTTTCTGTGCGGGCGCCCGCGCGTCAACGACATCGCGGTCGGGATCGCGCTGATGCTGTTCGGCATCGGGCTGGCATTTTTCCTAGGAAAACCGCTGATCCAGCCGAGCGCGCCGCGCTTGCCGTCGATCCCGTTCGGGTTCTTCAGCGACTCGCCGCAGGTGCGCTCGGCGCTCGAGGTCAACGTGTTGTTCCTGGTCGGTCTCGCGCTCGCGCCGGCGCTGCGCTGGGCCCTGGCCAACACGCGCTCGGGCATGGTGCTGCGCGTGGTCGGCGAGGGCGCGGAGGCCGCGCGGGCCATGGGCTACGACGTGCTCCAGGTGCGGCTGCTCGCCACCGTCGTCGGCGGTGCGCTGGCCGGCATCGGCGGGTCGTTCCTGTCGCTGTTCTACCCGGGCAGCTGGAACGAGGGGCTGTCGAGCGGTCAGGGCCTGATGGCCGTCGCGCTCGTGATCTTCGCGCGCTGGGATCCAGTGCGCTGTCTGTACGCTTCTCTCTTGTTCGGCGGCGCGAGCGCGCTCGGACCGGCGCTGCAGTCGGTCGGCGTGACGTCGGGCTATTACCTGTTCAATGCGGCGCCTTACGCGCTCACGCTCTTGATCATGGTGCTGTCGAGCTCGGCGACCGAAGCCTCTGCAGACATGCCCGCGGAGCTGTCGGTATCCCGCTAACCCGGAAATCTGGAGCCAATCATGACCTTCGTCCCGGCAAACCCTTACCCCTGGCCCTACGACGGCGATCTGCGCCCCGAGAACACGACGCTGATCGTGATCGACATGCAGACCGACTTCTGCGGCAAGGGCGGCTACATCGATCTGCAGGGCTACGATCTCGAAAACTCCCGGGCTTGCATCGCGCCGATCCAAAAGCTCTTGGCGAAGTTTCGCCAGGGCGGGTACCACGTCATCCACACCCGCGAAGGCCACCGTCCGGATTTGTCGGACTTGCCGGCGAACAAACGCTGGCGCTCGCGGCGCCGCCCCGACGGCAGCTCCGGCCTGACGGGCATCGGCGATCCGGGGCCGTGCGGCCGCGTGCTGGTCCGGGGCGAGCCGGGCTGGGACATCATCCCCGAGCTCGCGCCGCTGCCCGGCGAGCCGATCATCGACAAGCCGGGCAAGGGCTCGTTCTGCGCGACCGATCTCGATCTGATCCTGAGGCAGCGCGGGATCCACAACATCGTGCTCACCGGCATCACCACCGACGTGTGCGTCCACACCACGATGCGCGAGGCCAACGACCGCGGCTACGAGTGCCTGCTCGTGGGCGATTGCTGCGCAGCGACCGACGCCGGCAACCACGACGCGGCGCTCAAGATGATCACCATGCAGAGCGGCGTGTTCGGCGCGCACAGCACCTCGCGCGCGCTGCTCGAGGCGCTGTCGTGACGGCCGCGGCGGAGGTCGTTCGTCTCGAGAGCACGCTCGACACGTCGCACGTGCGGGCGCGGCAGCCTCCACTTTCGCTCGAGGCCGTCGGTGTCAGCAAGCGCTTCGGCGGGCTCGCGGCGCTCGACTCCGTCGACTTCAAGCTGACCCCGGGCTCGTTCCACGCCTTGCTGGGTGAAAATGGCGCGGGCAAGAGCACGCTGGTCAAGTGCATCATGGGCTTCTACCAGGCCGACGAGGGCAAGCTCCTCGTCGGTGGCCAGCCGATCACCGTGAAGAGCCCGAAGGAGGCTCAGCGCCACGGTATCGGCATGGTCTATCAGCACTTCACGCTGGTCGAGAACATGAGCGTGGCCGAAAACCTGGTGCTCTCGCGCGCCGACGTGCCGCGCATCATCGATTGGAAGAAGGAGAAGCGGGAGCTCGAGGAGTTCATGGACGAGATGCCCTTCCGCATCTCTCCCGAGCGGCTGGTGCGCAAGCTCGCAGCCGGCGAGAAGCAGAAGCTCGAGATCCTGAAGCAGCTCTACGTCGGCAGCCGGATCGTGATCCTGGACGAGCCGACCAGCGTGCTCACGCCGCAAGAGGCCGACGAGGTGCTCGGCATGTTGCGCGAGATGGCCTATCAGGGGCGCGTCAGCGTGGCGATGATCACCCACAAGTTCCGCGAGGTCGTGGCCTATTCGGACGAGGTCACGGTGCTCCGCCGCGGCAAGCTGGCCGGCACGGGAAAGACGCGCGATCTGACGCCGGAAGCCATGGCCGAGATGATGGTCGGCGCGGAGGTGCCGAGGGCCTCGCTCGAGCGCCGCGAGCTCGAGGGCGCGGCGAAGTTCTTCGAGCTCGACAAGCTCTCTGCCAACGACGACCTCGGGCTGAAGGTGCTGGAAGAGGTGAGCCTGAGCGTGGCCGCTGGAGAAATCGTCGGCATCGCCGGCGTCTCCGGCAACGGCCAGGACGAGCTGGTCGAGGTGCTCGCCGGCCAACGGCCGACATCTTCCGGCAGCGTGCGCGTGGACGGGAAGGACTACACGCCGACCCGCGCGCAGATGCGCCAGCGCCGTGTGCGGCTGCTCCCCGAGGCGCCGCTCAAGAACGCCTGCGTCGGCAACATGTCCGTCGCCGAGAACATCGGCTTCCGCTGCTACGACGAGCCGCCCAACACGAGCTTGGGCTGGCTCGTGCGAGGAAGCGCGCTGCGCAGCCGCGCGCGTGCCGCGATCCAGGAGTACGGCATCAAGGCGCCGGGTCCCGACGCGCCGATCGCCGGGCTGTCGGGCGGCAACGTGCAGCGCGCCGTCCTGGCGCGTGAGCTCACCGGAGAGGTCAACGTGCTGATCGCGGCCAACCCTTGTTTTGGGCTGGATTTCGCGGCGGTCAGCGAGATCCGCACGCGCATCATGGCGGCGCGGAACTCGGGGAGCGCCGTGTTGCTCGTGAGCTCGGACCTCGAGGAAATTTTCGCGCTCTCCGATCGGATCTTGGTCATGAGCGAGGGGCGCATCGTCTACGAGTCGAAGGCGAGCGAGGCGAACATGGCGGACATCGGACGGCACATGGGCGGGGCGCACCACTGATGAGTGCGAGCGAGCCCGCGCGTCTGGTGCTTCAGCTCTTGCCCGACGCTCTGAAGCGTCGCGACTTCCGACCGATGCGAGAGGGCGTCGAGATTGCGGAGCTGTACAAGGACGAACGGTCCGGCGCTTCGGCGGCGTTGCTCCGCTACGCGCCCGGCGCGCGCGTGCCGCGCCACGAGCACCCCGGTTACGAACACATCCTGGTGCTCGAGGGCAGCCAGCGCGACGAGCGCGGCGAGTACGCGGCGGGCACGTTCGTGGTGAACCCGCCGGGAACGTCACATTCCGTCGAGAGTCCGAGTGGTTGCCTGGTGTTGATCCTCTGGCAAGCACCGATTCATTTCGCGAGCGAGGCGGATTGACATGCCCGTGTCGCTATTTCGAAACAGGACCGAAACGCCTCCCCGGGGATGACAGTGGCGTCCGCGACCCGCCGCACGCAGCGGCTCGGCGTTCGGACCACTGGTGCAGGAGAGAGCGCATGAAAATCCGTATTCCGACGATCCTAGTTGGCGTTTTGGGACTGATAGCGGGTGCCTGTAAGGGCCCCTCGGCCGGTACGAGCCCGGCTCCGGCTGAAAGCGCCAAGGCGCCGGATGCGGCTTTGGCCCCGGCCCCTGCCGAAACGGCGGCGTCCGAGACTGGCCCGATCAAGGTGGGTATTCTGCACTCCCTGTCCGGCACCATGGCGATCAGCGAGACGTCCTTGAAGGACGTGGCGCTGATGACGATCGAGCAGATCAACCAGGCGGGCGGCGTGCTCAAGCGCAAGCTCGAGCCGGTGGTCGTGGACCCGGCCTCCAACTGGCCGCTGTTCGCCGAGAAGGCGCGCGAGCTGATCCAGAAGGAGAAGGTCTCGGTCGTGTTCGGCTGTTGGACCTCGGTGTCGCGCAAGAGCGTGCTGCCGGTGTTCGAAGAGCTGAACGGCCTGCTCTTCTACCCGGTCCAGTACGAAGGCGAAGAGAGCTCCTACAACGTGTTCTACACGGGCGCTGCGCCGAACCAGCAGGCGATCCCGGCCGTCGAGTACTTGATGGGCGCGAAGGGCGGCGGCGCCAAGAAGTGGGTGCTGCTCGGCACGGACTACGTCTACCCCCGCACCACCAACAAGATCCTGCGTTACTTCCTGACGTCCAAGGGCGTGCCCGAGGCGAACATCATGGAGAAGTACACGCCGTTCGGTCACTCGGACTACCAAACCATCGTGGCCGACGTGAAGAAGTTCGCGGCCGGTACGCCCACCGCCGTGGTCTCGACCATCAACGGCGACTCGAACGTTCCCTTCTACAAGGAGCTCGCGAACCAGGGCCTCAAGGCCTCGGACATCCCGGTCGTCGCGTTCTCCGTCGGTGAAGAAGAGCTGCGCGGTATCGACACCAAGCCCCTGGTCGGCCACCTCGCCGCCTGGAACTACTTCATGTCGATCGACACGCCCGAGAACAAGAAGTTCATCGCGGACTGGAAGGCCTACGCGAAGGCCAAGAACCTGCCCGATGCCGACAAGCGCGTCACCAACGATCCGATGGAGGCGACGTACATCGGCATCAAGATGTGGGCCCAGGCTGCCGAGCAGGCCGGGACGACCAACATCGACGCGGTTCGCCAGGCGATCGGCTACCAGACGGTGAAGGCGCCCTCCGGTTTCGTGATCTCGATGGACGCGAAGAACCACCACCTCCACAAGCCGGTGTTCATCGCCGAGGTGAAGGCCGACGGTCAGTTCCAGGTCGTGGAAAAGACCGAGGGTCCGATCCGCGCTCAGGCGTGGAGCCCCTTCATCCCCGAGAGCTCGAAGAAGGTGGCGGATTGGACGTTCCCCTGGGTGTGCGGCAACTGCACCGAGGCGAAGTTCAAGTCCGAGGCCGCGGTGGCCGCTGCTGAGCCGGCCGCCAAGTAATCCACGCTCGTTTTTCACCCAGCGCCAGGGTGGCGCCGACGTTTGCGCCGCCCTGGCATCGAGCCTGAGATGCCCAAGCTATTTGCGAAAATTTTGCTGCTGTGCGCGTTGTTCGCGGCATTTTCGAGCCCGGCCCGCGCCGATCAGCTCTCCGAAGACCTGCGCGCTCTGAACTCGAGCGACCGCGGCAAGGTGGAGAGCGCGGTGAACTCGATCCTGGCGCGGCGCGATGCGCAGGCGCTGTCGATCCTGGTCGCGCTGCTCGACGACCAGCTGCAGGTAGACGCCGCCGGCAACGCCTACCGCGTCGCCGAAGACGGTAGCGTCACCGTGCTGAGCCCCGGCGCTCCGCCCAAGCCCGAGAACGGAAAGCCGCCGCTGGTGGACAACCAGCTGCGCCGCACGCTGGAACCTGCGATTGCCTCGCTGCGGCTCACGTCCCCGGACAAGGACGTTCGTCTCGAGGCCGCCGAAGATCTCGCCAAGCGCCGCAACGACGAGCTCGCGCCGGTCGTGCGGAAGGCCCTGTCGGTGGAGAAGGACTCCGAGGTCAAGGCGAAGCTCGAGCTGGCGCTCGCTCCGCTGGACCTTTCGGGCACCGACGTCGCGCTCAAGCTGCGCGCCCTGCACGCCATCGAAGCGTCCGCCGATCCCAACTTCAAGCCCGACGTCGAGCGCGTGCTCGAGCGCACCCCGAGCGGAGAGTTCGTCGAGAAGAACCCCGAGGTGAGGCTGGCGGCCGACAGCGCCAAGGCGGCGATCGAGCTCCGCGCGCTGTGGTTCGGGTTGATCGGTCATTTGTTTTACGGCCTGAGCCTCGGCAGCGTGCTGCTGCTCGCAGCGCTCGGGCTCGCGATCACCTTCGGCCTGATGCGCGTGATCAACATGGCGCACGGCGAGCTGTTGATGATCGGCGCGTACTCGACCTACGTCGTACAGAAGGCCTTTCAGAGCTACCTGCCGGATCACTCGGACTGGTACCTGGTGTTCTCGATCCCCGTGGCGTTCGTGGTTTCCGCGGCGATCGGCGTGCTGCTCGAGCGCAGCGTGATCCGCTTCTTCTACGGCCGTCCGCTCGAGACGCTGCTCTGCACCTGGGGCATCTCGCTGATCCTGATCCAGACCGTGCGCCTGATCTTCGGCGCCCAGAACGTGACGGTCGCGAACCCGAGCTTCATCGCCGGCGGCGTCGAGCTCCTGCCCGGGTTCGTGCTCACCTACAGCCGCGTGGCCGTGATCCTGTTTGCGGCGGTGGTGGTGGCGTTCGTCTGGTTCATGCTGCAGCGCACGCCGCTCGGGCTGCACGTGCGAGCGGTGACGCAGAACCGCGCCATGGCTGCGAGCATGGGCATCTCCACCCGGCGCGTGGACATGTGGACCTTCGGCATCGGCTCCGGCGTGGCCGGGCTCGGCGGCGTGGCGCTGTCGCAGCTCGGCAACGTGGGGCCCGAGCTCGGTCAGGGCTACATCGTCGATTCGTTCATGGTCGTGGTGCTGGGCGGAGTCGGCAAGCTCGCGGGCACGCTCGCGGGAGCCTTCGGCCTCGGCATCGTCAACAAGCTGCTCGAGCCGGTGGCCGGCGCCGTGCTCGGAAAGATCGCGATCTTGGTGTTCATCATCCTATTCATCCAGCGGCGGCCACAGGGCATCTTTGCTCTCAAGGGCCGCGCCGCGGAGGTCTCGTGAGCGACGAGAAACCGGCAGCGAAAGCGCCCGCAGCCCAGCCGAAATCACCGGCGCCCGCGGCGGTTCGCCTCGAGAGCGTGCTGTCCAAGCGCGGCTACCTGAGCTTCGCCGTGCTGCTCGCGCTGAGCGTGGCGATCGTGCCGATCCTGAACGGCCTGCCGCCGGACTCGGCGTTGCACCTGCCGGACTACCTGGTCACGCTGTTCGGCAAGTTCTTCTGCTTTGCGACGGTCGCGGTCGCGATGGACCTGCTCTGGGGCTACGCCGGGATCCTGAGCCTCGGACACGGCGTGTTCTTCGCGCTCGGCGGCTACGCCATGGGCATGTACCTGATGCTCGCGATCGGCGATGCCGGCGTATATCGCAGCAAGCTGCCCGACTTCATGGTGTTCCTCGATTGGAAGGAGCTGCCCTGGTTCTGGAAGCCGTTCGACAACTTCCTGGTCGCCTGCCTGGCCGCGATGCTCGTGCCCGGCCTGCTCGCGTATTGCTTCGGGTTCTTCGCGTTCCGCTCGCGGATCCGTGGCGTGTATTTTTCGATCATCACCCAGGCCCTGACCTTCGCGCTGATGCTCCTGTTCTTCCGCAACGAGACGGCGCTCGGCGGCAACAATGGTCTCACGAATTTCAAGGAAATTTACGGCTACTCCCTGCACGAGCAGGGCACGAAGCTGATGCTGTACATGCTGTCGGCGGCGGGGCTGTTCGTGGCCTTCCTGATCGCTCGCTTCGTCACCACCTCGAAGGCGGGTCGCGTGCTGCGTGCGATCCGCGACGAAGAGAGCCGGACCATGTTCGCGGGCTACAACCCCACGAACTACAAGCTGTTCGTGTACACGCTGTCGGCGGTGATCTGCGGCTTTGCCGGCGCCCTTTACGTTCCGCAGGTCGGGATCATCAACCCGAGCGAGCTCCAGCCCTCGAACTCGATCGAGATGGCGATCTGGGTCGCGGTCGGGGGCCGAGGCAGCCTGATCGGTGCGCCGATCGGCGCCTTCGTCGTGAACGGCGCGAAGAGCTGGTTCACGGTGGCGATGCCGGAGTTCTGGCTGTACGTGCTCGGCGCGCTGTTCATCGCCGTGACTTTGTTCTTGCCGCAAGGCTTGGTCGGCGCCCTCGAGCGCGTCCGGGTGAAGAAATGAGCGCAACCGAATCTGCACCGCTGAACGCCGTCGTAGAAGAGCCGATCGAGCCGGCCAAGCCCGTGACCCACGCCGAGGCCGAAGCCAAACGGCCCAGCGACAACGCGCCTGAATCCCCGCGAAAGGCCCGCAGCCCGAGGATCAGCTGGTTGCCGAAGAAGCGAACCGTCGACCAGTCTCGGGTCGACGAGCTCACCCACGGCCGCAAGGCCCTGCTCTGCGTGGACAGCGTGAGCGTCAGCTTCGACGGCTTCAAGGCGCTCGACAACCTCACGCTGGTGCTCGACGAAGGCGAGCTCCGCTGCATCATCGGCCCGAACGGCGCCGGCAAGACCACGTTGCAAGACGTGATCACGGGCAAGACCAAGCCCGACACCGGCTCGGTGTTCCTGATCGGCGACGACCAGGACCTCACCCAGCTCCGCGAGGACGAGATCGCGCAGCGCGGCGTGTGCCGGAAGTTCCAGCGCCCGACCGTGTTCCAGGGCCACAGCGTGTTCGAGAACCTCGAGCTCACGTTGCCCGGCAAGAAGCGCGTGTTCTCGTCGCTGTTCGCGCGGCTCACCCGCACCGAGCGGGAGAAGATCGAGCGCGTGCTCGAAATCATCGGCCTGAAGGACGAAGCGCAGAAGCGGGCCGGCCTGCTCTCGCACGGGCAGAAGCAGTGGCTCGAGATCGGCATGTTGCTCTCGCAGGAGCCGCGCGTGCTGCTGGTGGACGAGCCGGTCGCGGGCATGACCCACAAAGAGACGGAGAAGACGGCCGAGCTCTTGAACGGCCTGGCCGGGGAGCACACCGTGGTCGTCGTCGAGCACGACATGGAGTTCGTGCGCAGCATCGCCAAGACGGTGACCGTGCTCCACGAAGGGCGCGTGCTCGCCGAAGGCTCGATGGACGCGGTTCAGGCCGATCCGAAGGTGATCGAGGTGTACTTGGGAGGCGCGGATGCTTGAGGTCGCGAAGCTGAACCAGTTCTACGGCGAGAGCCACACGCTCTGGGACATGGACCTCGAGATCCCGGAAGGCTCGTGCACCTGCTTGATGGGCAGAAACGGCGTGGGCAAGACCACGCTCTTGAAGACCGTCATGGGCATCCTCAAGAGCCAGTCGGGCAAGATCAGCTTCGGCAAGGGTGAGCTCACCAAGAGCGCGCCGGAGTCCCGCGCCCGCGCCGGCATCGGTTACGTGCCGCAGGGGCGCGACATCTTCAGCCAGCTCACGGTCGAGGAGAACCTGCGCGTGGGACTTGCCGCGCGTCCCGACGGCAAGAAAGAGATCCCGGAGCGGATCTTCAAGCTGTTCCCGGTCTTGAAGAGCATGATGCGCCGGCGCGGCGGTGATCTGTCCGGCGGCCAGCAGCAGCAGCTGGCGATGGGGCGCGCGCTGGCGCTCGATCCCAAGCTCTTGATCCTGGACGAGCCCACCGAGGGCATTCAACCGAACATCGTCTCGCACATCGCCGAGGTGCTGCTCGAGCTGAACCGCAGCGAGAAGCTGACGATCCTGCTCGTCGAGCAGAAGCTCCCGTTCGTGCGCAAGGTGGCCGACCGCTTCGCGATCATGGACCGCGGCCGCCGCGTGGCTGCCGGGGAGATCGGCGAGCTCACGGGGGACGTAGTGAGCAAGTACCTCACTGTTTGACGAGATTTCCCGCGCGGGGCGATCGAACGGGGGCGCGCGGGACGGACGCGGGGTAACCTCGCGGGCCGATGAAGGTTGCCGGAGTATTGCTGGTCGGTGGTGCGCTGCTCGGGTGTGAGAGCGCGGAGACGAAGGCGTGTCTCACGAGCTATGCGGCGGCTCAGGAGAAGGTGACGGCAGTCGATGCCAAATCGAAGCCGAGCGTCGAAGCGAGCCTCGGGGCGGTCGAAGCGGCACTTGCCACGTGCAAGCAGGCTCAGCGGCACGGAGAGGTGGATCAGCTGATCTCGGCCAAGAATCAGCTGGTGGCTCAGGTCGGGGCGCTCGATCGGCGCGCCAAGCGCAAGGCGCGCAAAGCTCCGAGCGCCGAAGAGTTGAAGCGCCTCGAGAAGGAGGGGGATCCGAGCTGTCCCAAGGGGCAGGCGTATCGCCCCGAAGGCTCCAAGGAGATCCGCTGCATCGGTCCCCAGCTCGCGGAGATGAGCGCCGGCGTCGCGGCCAGGTACTTCGAGGAGCTCGGGTTTCGCGTGACGCGGCCGGCTCCGTCGCGTGTGGAAGCCGAACACGGCGCCGAGCGCACCACGCTCGTTTACGCCGCCCCCCCCGGCGACTCCGCGCCGCGCTGCATCGAGCTCGTCCCCGCGCCCGATATCCCCTGGCTCGAAGCCCTGACCCGCGCCACCGGCGTGAACCCCTCCAAACTCAAGAGCACCACGGGCAAGGTCAAGCTCACCCAGGGCGAGCTCAGCTACGTGGTGGACGAGAAGAATAATAGTATCCAGCTCGGCGACTGCCCGGGCTGAGAGCTAACTGGCGTCGAACACCACGCGGTACAAGACGTGGACGCTGCCGCGCTGCGGCTTCGGAAATTGCAGCGCAAAAATGCCCTGGGCGACGCAGTTGATGACGCGCTGATCGGGCAAATCCGACCCGCCGTCGAGCACGTTCTCTACCTCGCCCGTGGGAGCGATCACGATTTTCAGCCGCACGGCGCCACCGAGACCCGGGGTGCGCGACAGGCCGTCTCGATAACAATGCCCGTACAGCCGGAACCCCGCTTCGACCACGCTCGAGATCCGATCGGGTTCGAGGAACCCCGGTGACTGCTCGTCGATCGACAGACCCGGTTCGACACGGCGCTTCTTGCGGCGACCCTTGCTCGGCTGGTCTTCGCTCGCAACCGCCCCACGCTCGAGACCGAACACGAACGTCCAGTGGGCCGTCGCGGAGCGGCTGCTGCGCGTGAACTTGAGCTCGCGGACCTTTTCGACGACGCAGTCCGTCAGCGCCTGCTCGGGCAGCGTGGAGCTCAGCACCTTCACGTCCCTCACGGAGCCGCTCTTGGTGACGCGCCAGCGCAGCTGCACGTGGCCGCTCGCGCGTGGCTCGCCCGCGCAGGCCTCGAGCTCCTCCTCGCGGTGCCGCAAGCTGAACACGATCTGAGTCGGGTCGAGCTCGGGACGCGGATTGCGGCGGCTCTTGGCGCGCCGTTCGGGCGTTACCGGCGCGTCGGCGCCGCCTTGCACGCCGGGATCCGCCGAGCCGCAACCGATGGCGAGAGCCAGAGAAGAGCCGAGCAGGAAGCGACGGAACCGGGCGGGCATCGGGGGCGAGCCCCGGGCTTAGCGCGGCTCCGCCTCGGGCGGAACGACGTTTCGGTGACTCCGGTTGCCTTTCAGCGCGGGCGCGCAACAGTTGGGCACGAAAGTTAGACGCGAAGCGCACATGGCAACCTCGAAGGTCTATGTAGACGGTCACGCAGGTACTACCGGGCTCCGCATTCGTGAGTGGTTGAACGGGCGCCCGGAGCTCGAGCTCATCACCCTCGCCGAAGCGGATCGAAAGAACGACGCAGCGCGACGCGATGCGATCGCACGCGCCGATCTGGTGGTGTTGTGCTTGCCCGACGACGCAGCGAAGGCTGCCGCGGCCTGGGCCGCCGAGTCCGACACGCGCGTGATCGACGCCAGCACCGCGCACCGCGTCGCCCCCGGCTGGGTCTACGGCTTGCCCGAGCTCGATCCCGAGGCCCGCGCGCGGATCCAGAGCGCCGCCCGCGTCTCGAACCCCGGCTGTCACGCCTCGTCGTTCATCCTGCTGGTTCGCCCGCTGATCGACGCCGGCATTCTCGACAAGAAGGCCGTCATCGCCTGTCACTCGTTGTCGGGGTACACGGGCGGCGGCAAGGCCAAGATCGAGAAATGGGAGAGCCCAGAGCAGGGCCTGGTCAATCTGCCCTACGAGGCGCCGTACGCGCTCGGTCACGTGCACAAGCACATCCCGGAAATGATGGCGCACGGGCGCGTCGAGCTCGAACCGTACTTCCAGCCCGCGGTAGGTCCGTTCGCGATGGGCATGCGTGTCCAGGTGCCGCTGCACGCCGAGCTACTCCGCGGCGTGAGCGCTGCGCGGGTTTGGGAAATCTTCAGCCAGCGCTACGAGAAGGAACCGTTCGTGGAGCTCCGCCCCCTGGATGATGCGATCGAAGACACCACGCTCGATCCGCGCGTCTGCAACCACACGAACCGCATCGTCTTGCGCGTCATCCCGCATCCCTCCGGTCACGTGCTCCTGGTTGCAATCTCCGACAACCTCGGCAAGGGCGCGAGCGGCGTGGCTATCCAGAACCTGAACCTGATGCTCGGCTTCCCGGAGACAGCCGGGCTGCCGCGTTGAGAGAGCTCGATGCAGGTCCACGTCGTCGACGGCACCTACGAGCTTTTTCGCGCCTTTTTCGCGGTCCCCTCGGCGCTGAGCCCCGCCGGCAGGGAGGTGGGTGCCGCGCGCGGGCTGCTCCGGGGCTTTGCCGCCTGGCTCGCGAGCGGCGAGGTCACGCACATCGGCGTGGCGTTCGATCACGTGATCGAGTCGTTCCGAAACCAGCTCTACGCCTATTACAAGACCTCGGAGGGCGTCGATCCGCTGCTGCTCGCGCAGTTCGAGCTCGCCGAGCGCGTCACGCGTGCGCTCGGTATGGTCACCTGGCCGATGGTCGAGTTCGAAGCCGACGACGCGCTCGCGACGTTCGCCGCGCGCGCCGCCAAAGATCCCCGCGTCGAGCGCGTGCTGATCTGCACGCCCGACAAGGACCTGTCTCAATGCGTCGACGGGGAGCGCGTGGTCTGCCTGGACCGGCAGCGCAAGAAGATCCTCGATCGCGCCGGCGTGATCGAGAAGTTCGGTGTGCCGCCGGAGTCGATCGCCGACTACCTGGCGCTGGTCGGCGACAGCGCCGACGGCTACCCCGGCTTGCCCGGTTGGGGCGGCAAATCGGCCGCCGCCGTGCTGTCGGTGTTCGGCAGCCTCGAACGCATCCCCGACGAGCCCGCCGCGCTTCCGTCCACCTTGCGCGGTCGTGATCGCCTCGCGCAAACCTTCCGCCAGCAACGTGAAGAAGCCTTGCTCTTCCGCGAGCTCGCGCGACTGCGCTTCGATTGCCCCCTCACCGAGCAGGTCGACGACCTCGAATGGCAAGGCGCCCCCAAATCCGAGCTCGAAGCGCTCTGCGCCGAGCTCGGCGACAGCTCCGTCCTCGAGCGCATCCCCCGCTTTCGCCTTAACAGCTGACAGCGATAGCCGATACTCCCCCGCCGTGCTCCTCGCTCCCTTCGCCGCGCTGCTCTCGTCCTACGAACCCTCGGACGCCCGCGAGCGCGCCTTCCTCGCCCGGATGCAGGCCCTCGCGAGCTCCGCGGCGGCATTCGACAGGAACAGCTTCGTTCCCGGACATTTCACGGCCAGCGCCTTCGTGGTCGATCCGAAGACCCACTCACTGCTCTTGATCCTGCACCGAAAGCTCGGGCTCTGGCTGCAGCCGGGCGGCCACATCGATCCGGGCGATGATCAGGCCGAGCGCGCCGCACGCCGCGAGGTGCTGGAAGAAACCGGGATCGCGGCGCTCTCGCCGCTCTTCGGAAATCCGGGGATCTTCGACGTGGACATCCACACCATCCCGGCGCGGAAGAGCGAGCCCGGGCACGAGCACTTCGACGTGCGCTTCGCCTTCGCCGCGGACGATCCGGCTCTCCGCGCGAGCGACGAAGTGGCCGGGGCTCGCTGGGTGCCGCTTTCGGAGCTGCCTACATTGACCAGCGACGAGTCGGTGCTGCGCGCCGCGCGCAAATTGCTGTCGCTCGGCGCGTGAATAGCGCTGTGCGGCCCGCGATTCGGCCCTCCGGACGAGCCGCGCCTGCGCAGGCGGCATTTTCGGGGAACCGTGGTAAGAGTGCGGATGTGACGCGAGCCAAGCCAGCCATCCCGCGTTCGACGAGGGGCCTATCGTGAGCCGTTTCCGGACCCGTAATTTCGAAGCTGCGCAGCGCGCGGCCGAGCGCCGCAAGCGTGAGGACGAGGCGGACCGCCTCCAGGCCGTCGTGCCGACGCTCGAAACGCTGCGGCTCGACATTTCCGAGAGCCGCGGGGGAGTCGCTCTACCCGAGTCGACGCACATCAAGCGCGTCTCGGTGCCGCACGCGCCCGCCCTGTTCGAGATCCCGTGCCTCGACTCCTGGTGCAAAGAAGGCGGTCACGACGTGACGAACGAAGTGCTGCGCGCCCTGCGCTCCGGTGCCACTCAGTTCGAGGGCGAGCACAGCTGCGGCGGCCGCTCCGGCGCTGCCGACTGCCAGCGGGTCATGCGTTACGTGGGCGTCGCCACCTACAAGTAGCCGAGCTCAGGCTCGCACGCTCGACAGCAGCTCCGACAGGTACGCGGCAGCCTCTGGAGCGCCTTCTCGGGGAGCGAAGCTCGCGAACTGCTTGTCGTTCGCGACCTGGTAAGGGCCGGGCTTTACCTCGAAGCAGACTGCCGTGTCGCTCAGCGCGGCGACGGAGTGCCAGAGGCCGGGCGCGATGTCGATCCCGAACAGGCCGCTTCGCCCGAGCACGTGCTGCTCCGTCAGCTTGCCCGAATCGTCGAACAGAAAGACCACTACCTCGCCGCGGAGCGCCACGAACGACTCGGCCTTGGGTGGGTCGAGGTGGCGGTGCGGGCAACAGTAGGTCCCGCGCGTCAGGGCGTTCAGGAAGCGATGCGGGTTGTCGGACGCGTCGCGGTGAAAGTTGTGGTTCGAGCGCAAACGCGGGCTGTGCCGGGCGCGCTCCACCAGCGCCTCCAAGAGCCCCGAGTCGATGAGCTGAACTCCATGCATGGTGCGTTCCTCGGCTGAAACCGCGGCGCACGATAGCATGCCTACCCGCGGTGAAAGTCGGGGTAGCCTGCCACGCAGGTCGGACTTCCGGAGGTCACTGCCCATGCACGGCATCATTCACCTCGAGCTCCACAATTTCGTGAAGAGCCAGTACGGCGAAGCTGCGCTCGATCAGCTGCTCGAGCGCGCCCAGCCAAGCACCCGGATCGTCACGCCGCTTTCGTCCTATCCCGACGCGGACATCGTGGCGATGGTCACGGCGGCGGCCGAGCTCACGGGCAAGTCCCCGACCGCGCTGCTCGAAGCCTTCGGGGAGTTCCTGGTGCCGACCTATGTCGCGCTGTATGGCTCGCTGCTCAAGCCGACCTGGCGCACCCTGGACGTGATCGAGCACACCGAGCAGACGATCCACCGAGTGGTGCGGCGTCGCCAGCCTGGAGCGTTACCGCCGCGCCTGCGCACCGTGCGCGTGGGGCCCAAGATGGTGATCTTGACCTACGACTCACCCCGCAAGTTGTGCGCCGTCGCGCGCGGGATCTCCCGCGGGCTAGCGGCGCGCTTCGGCGAGGCGCTCACGATCAACGACATCGAGTGCATGCACCGCGGTGATCCGGCCTGTATCATCTCGTTCGAAGTCCCGTGAGGCCGAGTCAGCGCGAAGCCCTCGTGTACCTGCGTTGGAGCCGGATCCACGCGATGGCCATGATCTCGGCGCTGCTGATCCGAGAGCCCGCGCTGATTGGCGTGCTGGGCGCCGGTTCGTTCGCCGTGCTCCTGTATCGCATGCGCCCGGCTTTCCGGCCTTCGGGCTTTGGCCTCGCCAACGCGATCACGACGCTGCGGCTCGGGCTGACGCTTTGCCTGCTGTTCGGCAAGGAGTGGCCGGGCACGTGGCTGTTCCTGCTTGCGCTCGCGATCGTGACGCTCGATGGGGTCGACGGCTGGGTTGCCCGCCGCTTCCAGCTGTCCGGTGAGTTCGGCGCGCGCTACGACACCGCCGTCGATTCGCTGTACACGCTGGCGCTCGCCGCGCTCCTCCACGCGCGCGGCACGCTCGGGGCCTGGGTGCTGCTCGCGGGCGCCTGGCACTACGTCTACGTGCTGTCGCTCTGGCTCTTCGAGGCGCGGCGCGAGGCCCAGCGTTCACGGCTCGGAGCCACGGTGTTCGTGGCGCTGGTCTCGACGATGGGCGCCGCGTTCCTTCTACCCGCTGCCTGGGCGGCGCCGCTCGTGGGGCTAGCCGTTGCGCTTCAGAGCGTGTCGTTCCTCAAGTCCTTCTGGGAGTGCTTCGGCCCCGCGAGCTGAGCGAAAGGTTCGCCAGCGCTTGCCCCAGTTTCGCGGGCGGCCGAGCGAGGCAATGCCCGCGGCGCAGAGGAACCAGAGCAGCGGCTCCACGGCGTAGCGGTACCGCGACATTTCGCCGTAAGTGACGAGGCAGCTGAGGACGACCACGTAGAGCACCTGAAACGCCGCAAAGCGCAGCGTGCTCACGCGCGCAGCCACCCGCCCCCGGGCAGCGCGCGCCCAACGGCCGGCTCGAACGAGCGCGAGCCCGAACCCGAGCGGGACGAAAGCGTAGAAACCGACGGGCGCCAGGAACAGCTGGTGAACGAGCCCGTTGTAAAGGAGCTCGTAGCCTCCGAGCACGCGGCGATGCCCGGTGTGCGGGTTCTCGTTGCCCTTCACGGGGTGCCAGGTGGTCGAGGGCGAGAACAGCGCTACCAGGTTGTTCTTCAGGTTCTCGAGATAACCGAGCGGATGCTCGCGCACGTAGGCTGCGGCGTCGCCGCGGCGGGCTCGGTTCACTTCGCGGAGCCACCAGTGGTTGTAATTGGGCACGTGCAGCGACGGCCGGTCGAGGCGGTTGACCACGTCGGGCATGCCCTCCAGGCGCTGTTCGCGAAAGAAGCCCGCGTAACGCTCGGGGCCGGCGAAAACGCTGATGTCGGCGTACGGCGAGAGCTTGCCCTGCCGCTGCCACTCGGCGCGCTCGCTCCCGGGCATCCGCGCCACCGTCACCTGAGCCAGGTTTCCGCCAAGCGACGAGCTCGACGCGAACGCCCCGAACACCGCCCAATTCTTCAGGTAGAGAGCAGAGAGTAGGAGCCCCGGGCCGAGCGCCGCGAGGGCGATCCGGCGTCTTTGCAGCGGGTTCTGCCACGCCGAAAACGCCACCGTGGCTGCGAACCAGACCAGGTGAAAGCTGCTCCGCAGCCAGCCGAGCACGGCGCACCCGAGGAACAGCAGGGCCCAGCTCGCCCAGCCGCCGCGCCGGCTCGCGTGCAGGAACCCGGCGCAGATCAGGCACAAGAGGCTCGTCTCGAGCTCGGTGTAAAGGTACAGGTTCTCGAAGAACAGACACTGTGGGATCGCCGCGAAGGCGAGGCACAGCAAGAACGCGGGACGGCGCGAGAGCACGCTGCGACACAGGTAGAAGAGCGCGTTCACGAGCAAGAGCCCCGCGCTCAGGAACAGCGCCTGAGAGAGCCCTTGGAGCTGCCCGGGCGCGAGCTTCAGCAAGAGGCCCGTGAGCAGGTTCATGCCCGGCGGGTAGGCGTGAAAATAGTAGGCCGTCTCGAGCAGCCGCTCGCGCAGGTTCTCCGGGTCGGCGAGGAACATCCAGCGCAGGTCCAGCTGCATCCCGAGCCCGGCGAAGTAGAGCAAGGCACGGCTCGCCAGGAACACCGCGCTGAGCCGCGCGTGGTCCTTGAAACGACGAGATTCGAGCCACGGCTGCGTGCGCAAGGCCGGCTCGTCAGTGCAGGAGCGAATCGATCAGGCGCAGATCGTCGAGCGCTTCTCTGGGAGTGAAGGCGAGCGGCTTGCCCTTCTGAACGACATCGGCAAAGTGCGAAAACTCTGCGCTGAAGCTGTCGATCGGCGCCTGGAACACGCGCTGCTTGCCGCTCTGCGTCTCGAGCCGCGCCTCGTCGTAGTAGAGCTCCGCGTTGGCGCGGCTGCCGTAGACGCGCAGCATCGGCCCCGAGTAGCGCACGCAGAAGCAGCTGGTCCAGGTGCCGAGCGCGCCCGAAGCGAACCGCAGCGCGGCCACCGCGGTGTCCGGCGCCGGCAGCTTGCGATTGAAATGCGCGGTGACGCTCTGAACGCTCTTCGGTAGCCCGAAACAGCTGCGAACCACGTTGGCGAGGTGCACCCCGCCGTCGGCCACGAAGCCACCGTCGAAGCCGGCCTGGTGCCGCCACGCGGTGTTGAAGTAGCGGTTCTTCGAGTTCATGTTGGTCGCCTGGACGGCCTCGACCCAGCGCACCTCTCCCAGGCGATTGGCCGCCAGCCACTCGCGGAGCTTCAGCACATGGGGCATGAAAGCGTAGTTTTCTCCCACGAGCCACGGCGTCTTGAAGCGGCGCGTGGCCTTGAGCAGCGCCTCTCCTGCCGCGAGCGAGGGCGCGAGCGGCTTTTCGCTGAGCACCGGCTTCTTCGCGCCGAGCGCGGCGAGGACCAGCTCGGGTTGCTTGTCGATCGGCAGGCTGACGACGACGGCGTCGACTTCGGGGAGCGCGAGCAGCTCCTCGGCCGTGTCCACGACCTTCGGCACCCGCGCGAGCTTCGCAAACGCTTCCGCCTTCGAGCGGGTGCGGTTGGCGCACGCCACGACCTCGATGCGCCGGTTCAGGCGCTGGAACGCGGGCAGGTACAACTCGCGAGCCGCGATGCCGGTTCCGATCAGGCCCAGGCGCAACTTCCGTGTCATCGCGGGTTTTTTATCATCGGTAAGGGGAGCGATGCGGGTTGATGGCTGCACACCCGCTATTTGGAGACATACTGGCCGGGCATGACCAGAACCGGTTCCACGTCGCTGCTCTTCTTCGGTCTTTCGCTGCTCGCAGGCTGCGATTCGGGTGGCGGCGGCTCCGGCGCAAACCCGGGGACCACCGGCGGCAGCAACGGCACGCCCGCGGGCGGTGCTGCGACCGGAGGCGGCGGCGCGGGCTCCGCTACTACCGGTGGCGCGCCCTCGGCCAAGGGCGGTTCGAGCACGGGCGGCTTGGCAGCGGCCGGCTCGAGCCCCACCGGCGGCGCGGCTCCAGTCACCGGAGGCACCACCAACGGCGGCGGGGGACAAGCTCCGAGCACGGGCGGCACCAGTGCCGGCGGCGACGGCGCAGGGGGCAGCAGCGCGGGCTCTCCGGCGGGTGGCAGTGGCGGTGCTGCCAGCGCGGATCCCTGCGCGGGAGCGTTGTTCTGCGACGACTTCGAAGATTACGACAAGGGCAAGTCGCCGGGCGCGCCCTGGGCCGAGCGCGTCAACTCGGGCACTGTCGCGGTCGACGACGCGCAGCAGGTCTCGGGCTCGAAGTCGGTCAAGTTCACGACCGAAGCCAAAGACGGCACGAAGACCGCGTTCCTGCGCTTGAAGAGCGACAGCGTGTTCCCCGTGGCCGGCAACCAGTTTTTCGGCCGGATGATGGTGCGGCTCGAGAGCGCGCCCACGGCGTCCGTGCACTGGACGCTGCTGCAGAGCACGGGCACCGTGCCGAGCCAGACCTACCGCTCGCAGTATCGCTATGGCGGCCAACATCCGGTCATGGAAGGCGGCAGCTTCACGGGCAGCCAGCTGATGGCGAACTACGAGACACCGGATTCTTACTCGGGGAACGGCCCGAGCACCGACTGCTGGGTGCACGCGAACATGAAGGTGTTGCCGACGGGCGCTTGGGTGTGCGTCGAGTGGGAGTTCGACGGCCCGAACGACGCCATGCGCTTCTGGATGAACGACCAGGCGCTCGAGGATCTGACCGTCAACGGCACCGGCCAGGGTTGCGTCAGTCAATCCGAGACGTACCGCTGGACCGCGCCCGAGTTCTCGGAGCTCGAGATCGGCTGGGAGTCGTACCAGAACGACGCGGCGCGCACGCTGTACATCGACGATCTGGTGGTATCGAAGACGCGCGTCGGTTGCCCGAAGTGAGCCGCGTCGCGCGGCGCTAGAACGCCGAAGTGAGTTCGTCGGGGCCCCTCCCCACGCGCTCGGTCTTTTCGTCGGTTTTCCGCCAATCTCGGCAAGTTCCTAACCGTTTGTCGCTCTAACGCGGCAAACGCCCGGCAAAATCGAGCTGGTGCGCGATGTAGCACAGCGCGTTGCGCTCGATCTGCGCGTTGCGCTCGTCGCACCAGGCCGTGAGCATCGCGCGGGGCACCTCGGTGTGACGCTCGAGCTCCGCGCGGATCGTGTTCACGATGTGTCGCAGAAAATAAGCTTCGTCCGCCGTGTAGCCGAGCTCGCTCGGGAACACGACCCAATCGGAAGCTCCCGCGGCGATCAGGCTCGCGCCGGCCCGCGGCAGCTCCAGCAGTAAGTGGCGCCCCGTCTTGCTGTCTCCCGCCGGGCGCCCGTGCCGCACGCGCTCGTCCATGCTGCGGTGATAGACGTCGAGCAGCGCGCGGTCGTCTGCGTGCTCGGGCAAGAACATGGTTTCGCCGTCGAAGTTGATACAGAACCAGAACAGCCCGCCGCGGGCTCCCCGCGCGAACAGCCGCGGTAGCGTGGAAGGGACGTCCACGATGTCGAGGAACGCGTTGGCGATCAGCAAGTCCACGCCCTGCGGGCCGGCGCTCGACTCGAGGAACGCGCCCAGCTCGGCGGCCACGAAGCGCACGGTCACGTCGACGTTGGCGCCGTGCAACCGCAGACAGTCACCGGGCTCGTCCACGACCAGGCCGCGCTCGTGGCCAAAGCTCAGCAGGCGGCGACGCGCCTCTCCGAGCAGCTCGAGCTCGAGGTCGAGCAGCGTATATTCAGCCCGGCTCAGCACCTGCCAGTCGATCAGGCGCGTGGCCATGGTGCCGATACCCGCGCCGACTTCGAGCACGGTCGTCGCCGACTCCGAGCGCGCGGCGAGCTCGTTCCGCAGGCTGGCGAGCACGCGTTGGTTCAGCGCGCGGTCGTCGATGGTCTTCTTGGCTTCGAGGTATCGCGCGTCCGAGAACGTAGGCATGAGGCGATTTTGGCGACTGTAGTCGAAATTTGACGCCCGTCGTCGTTCCGAGCACTGCTCCGAGCACGGGCGCGCTCGATTCCGGCTTTCCGCCCCGCGGTAGGTATGCGACAAATTGCAGCCCCTGACGTCGTCCACTCGAGAACGCGTGCAGCCCGACTCTTCTTGGCAACCGTTGCCGAGCGAACCCGAAGCTCTGGACGAGGTTCGCGCCTGGTCCTTGCTGCGCGCGGTCGCCCGCCAGCGGCGCGCCGAGCCACGCCGTGCCCCACGCCTATCTCTCGCGCTCGGCGCCGACGGTGAGGCCCAACTTACTTCGAGCGAGACCTGCTGTCTCTTGGTCGATGCCGATACCGGAGAGTTCGAGTTGCGGCGCCCCGCGCCCGGCGGGATCGCTCGCCTATTCGAGCTCTACCTGCCGGTGTGCCTCGGACAGGCGCGGCCGAGCTTCGTGTTTGCTCACATCGGCCAGAGCCTCGACGGCCAGATTGCCACTTCGACCGGTGAGTCGCAGTACGTGACGGGCCCGGAGAACATCCGCCACCTGCACCGGCTGCGGGCCTTGTGCGACGCGGTCGTGGTCGGCGCGAGCACGGTCGAGAGCGACGATCCGCAGCTCACGACGCGGCTCGTGCCGGGAGAGAACCCGGTGCGTGTGGTGATCGATCCCGCGCTGCGCCTGTCCGAGGAGCGCAAGCTGTTCCGGGACGCAGCGGCGACGACGCTGGTCGTGTGCGGCGCGGCGGCGCGTCGGGGTCGCGATCGGCACGGCCAGGCAGAGCTCGTCGCGCTCGACTCGAGCACTCACGAGCTCTCTCCGGCCGCGGTCGTGGAGGCGCTGTCCCGGCGCGGGCTGCGCGCGCTGTTCATCGAAGGCGGGGGCGTGACGGTGTCGCGGTTCTTGCACGCCCGCGCCCTCGACCGGCTACACCTGACGGTGAGCCCGGTGTTCCTCGGGCAGGGCAGGCCCGGCATCGTCCTGCCAGCGATCGGCGAGCTGACGTCGGCGTTGCGGCCGAGCGCGCGGCGCTTCTCGCTGGGCGAGGACGTGTTGTTCGACTGCGCGCTGTGAGTCTCCGTCTCAGCCGGGGGACTTGCCGCTCGCCGCGGGCGCGGCCGGGGCGGGCTTTGCGACCGGGGCGTCGCTGCCCTTCGTCGGGGTCTTCGCGGCGTCTTTCTTGCGCTCGAGACGGCGGAGGGCGGTCTTCAGCTGGTCGGTCAGGCCCTCGTCCTTGCCGGCCTGCAGCTTCTTCACGAAAGCGACCGTGCGCGCGTCGTTCCACAGATTGGTGAGCGCGACCAGCGCCGAGCTGCGCGTCGAGACCTCGACCTTCGGAGTCTGGATCACCTTCTCGAGCAAGTTGCGAACGCGATCGCACTGCGCATCGGTCGGGGCGTTCTGCTGAGCGCGACGGTTCGGCGTGCACAGCATGCGCAAGCCCGACAAGCGCGCCGAGGAGAACTCGCCGTCCTTCAACGCCTTCTCGCCAGAGCTCAGGATCTGGTCCAGGAACTCGCCGCCGCAGTTGCTGAGCGCGGTCGCTGCGCGCGCCGCGACGGAGGGGCGCTTGTCCGACAGGAACTCGGTGGTCCACGGACACAGCACCTTTTGCTCCTCGTCCGTCCACTTGTCCATGTTCTGCACGGCTTCGATCCCCGACAGCGCCACGCGCGTTTCGCCGGCCTTGCTGAGCTCCTGCACCTTCGGGAAGGTCGTCATGCGTCCGTGGGTCATCAGGTAGCGGATGCCGACTCCGGCGGCGTCGGGATCTTTGGAAGGATCGAGCTTCGCGTACAGCGGCTCGAGCTGGTTCGCGAGCACGGCTGCGTGCACGGCCGCCGGTAGAGCGCGGCGGATGTACGGCTTCGGCAGCTCGAACACGCTCTTGAGCAGCGCCTGGGCGTCCTCGGCCTTCACGTCGCCGAGCTTCGCCTTTTCGCCGAAGCCGTTACGCAGACCCGAGTGCATCACGCTGGCCGTGGCTGCCCGCAGCTTCTCGTTCTTCGATTCGAGCATCACAGCGAAGGTCTTGACCGCAGCCGCGGCCGAGCGCTTTCCGGATGAGAGCTCCTCGCCGAGCTTGCGCGCCTCGTCGCCCGGGCAGGAAGCCGTGGCGTCGTTCACGTTGACGTTGCAGTTCTCGACCACCTTGCCGAGCGCCTGATAGAGATCCGGATCGGCGCCCGCCGGGGGAGTGGGATCGAACTTGGGCGCCTGCGCGGCCGACGAGGCGGAACCTGCCGGAGTCGCCGAGGGCGTCGACTTCTTGCAGCCGGCGAGCGAAGCGGACGCCGCCGCGAGCCCCAGACCGACCACCAACGAATACGTGTAGGTTTGCTGACGTTTCATCGAGGTTCGTGGCGATACCACGGCACGCTGGATAGAGCACCTGAGTTGTTGTTCAGGAACCCAAGCCGGATTGCCGCCGAATCCCCCGACTTTCGGGAATATTTTGAGGCCGCCTCACCAACTGCCCTGATTTTGCATGGATGCCCAGGGCTCTGCCGGGGGCAGTGGATCCCCGCGCTGGAGCAGCTCGATCGAATGCCCGTCAGGCGACTTAATGAAGGCCATGTGCCCGTCCCGCGGCGGGCGCAGGATGTCTACTCCCGCGCTCCGTAGCCGTTCGCACGTCGCGTAGATGTCATCGACGGCGTAGGCCAGGTGCCCGAAGAAGCGGCCGGTGGAGTACGGCTCGCCCTGGTCCCAGTTGTAGGTGAGCTCGACCTCCGCGCTGTCGTCGGCTGCGCCGCTGCTCAGGAAGACCAGCGTGAAGCGTCCCTTCTCGCTCACGCGCCGGCGGGTCTCTCGCAGGCCGAGTTGGTTGACGAAGAACTGAAGTGCGCGGTCCAGGTCTCGGACTCGGAGCATGGTGTGGAGGTAACGCATGGTGCGAGTGTAGTCGCCAAACGCAAGCACCACGAGCACAACCAAGAGGAGTGATGCGGGCACAAATTGACGAACATTTCGCCGCCTGGTAGACGTGACGGTTGCATTGAGCACTCCTCATCACGTGCTCGGGGCAGGAGAGATGCATGACGACCCTCGCTGAGCTCGAGGCAGAAGCGCGGCGCCGCGTTGCGGCCGTTTCCAACGATCCGAAGGCGCGGCTCTCGCTGCGCGAGGCCTGGTACGGGCGCTACGGCGTCGGCACTCCGCTGGATCCGCTCGGGTACGGTCGCTCCGAAATCGACTTCATGAAGTGGGAGATCGAGCGCGGCGTGCTCAACGCGCTCGATGCGGCACAGCCGGGCAGCGGCTGGTGGCGCGCCGTGAACTCGACGCTGCTCTTTCACGCCGAGCTGGCAGGCCTGGTGGTCGAAAATCGCCTGACGCACGAGCTGGTCGCGGAGGAGACGCGCGCTTGGATCGACTACATCCAGACGCCGGATTCCCCGCGTTGGTACAAGGCTCACAACTCGAGCATCGTCCGCGGCTACCTCGCGCACGTCGCGGCGGCCAAGCTCGAGAACGAGAACGAGCAGTACTTCATGAACGAGGTGCTGTACCGGCTGCTCTACGCCGAGGCGCTGGTCGTGGGAGCGGCGCTGGGGGAGCTCGGTGAATGGGTGTCGGACCCACGTCTGCCTGCGGTCGACATCCTTTGCCACATCCCCGCCGTGTACCCGCGGCACTACCAACTGACCCCGGCCGACGTGATCGACATCCACCACCTCTCCGACTCGGTGGGCGACGATCTGGCCAAGATCCTCGACGAGCTCTTGATCCTCCCCCACATCGAGAAGCTCTATCACCTGGTGGCGGGCATCCTCGAGCAGCCGGAGCTCGAGAAGGCCATCCGAAACGGCGAGCCCGTGTACCCGGAGCTCGGACCCGTGCAAGACGCGCTCGGCGCTCGCAAGCCGAAGCAGAAGATCGCAATCCTCGGCTCCGGCTGCGCGGCGCTCGCCACGGCCTGGGAGCTCACCAACCAGGACGGCTGGCGTGACCGCTACGACGTCACGATCTACACCCTCGGCTGGCGCGTGGGCGGCAAGACGGCGACCGGGCGCGGTCCTTTCGCGCGCATCGAAGAACACGGCATCCACATCCTCCAGGGTTGGTACGACGAGACGTTCAAGCTCCTGGAGTCGGTCTACGCCGAACGCGCAGAAAAACGCCTGGATCCGCGCGCTCCGTTCCAGACCTGGCAACAGGGGTTTCAGCGCAACGACTCGACGCTCATCACTGAGTACATCGAGGGCCGCGGCTGGGTGAACTGGCCGTTGATCTTGCCGCCCAACGAGTTCGTCCCCGGGCAGGGCGGCCCGCTGCCGACCTGGGCCGTGATCAAGAAGCTCGTCGGGCTTTCGTTCGAGATGCTGCTCGGTTCCCCGTACCAGGGCGGCATCAACCCGATCTCGAAATGGATCCTCGACCACTTCTTCCCGAAGGACGGCGAAGACCACGCTCTCCGCGCGCTGGCGTCCGCGCTCGACTCGTTCGAGCTGCCGCTCAGCGACAGGGAGCTGTCGATCCTGGGCAAGGTCGTGGACGGCTTGCGCCGCGGCGTCACGCACCTCGAGCGCGGCGTGAGCGAGCTGAACGCGGAGCACGACCGGCTGCGGCGGATCCTGCTGTTGGTCGAGCTGCTGTGCGTGAACCTTGCCGGGATCGTGGCCGACGTCTGGGATCCCGCGACCAAGACCTTCGAGTGGACGAAGATCGACCACCTCGACTACCGTGAGTGGATCCGGGGTCATGGCGCGAGCCCGCGCTTGGCGGACAGCGCCGTGGTGCGCTTCCTGTACACCGGGACGTTCTCGAACCTGCGCGGACCGTCGGAGGAGGGCGGGCTGGTGGCCGCCGGCACGGCGCTGCGCTTCCTGGTCGAATCGGCGGGCTACAAGGGCTCGTTCGTGTGGCAGTTCCGCGGTGGCACGGGCGACACGTTCATCATGCCGCTGTACGAGGTGCTGATGGCCCGCGGCGTGCGCTTCGAGCTGTTCCGCGAGGTGAAGCAAGTCCACTGGTCCGACACCGGCGCCATCGAGCGCGTCACCATCGACGAGCAGGTCAAGCTCGACAGCGACGTCTACGTGCCGACGATCCGCGTCGGCACCCTGCGCGCTTGGCCCGCGCACCCGCTCTACCACCAGCTCGACAAGGAACAGGCCGAGAGGCTCCGGAAGGATCACGTGGACCTCGAGTCCCCGTGGGCGAACTGGCAGAACTACAAGACGCGGGTGATGGAGCGCGGCAAGGACTTCGATCAGCTCGTGCTCGCGATCCCGGTCGGCACGCTGGCCACCATTTGCCGGGAAATCGGCGAGAAGCATGCGCGGTTCGGGGAGATGCTCACCGGCGTCGAGACCACGGCGACGATGTCGATGCAGCTCTGGGTTCGCCCCGACCTCGAGGGGCTCGGCATGAAGCTCGCCGACTGGGGCCTCGCGCCCGAGAGCTGCGCGCCAAACGCCGTCGTGTACGCGAGCCCGATGTACTCGTGGCTGGATTCGTCGCAGGTCTTGCCTTACGAGCGCTGGCCGGCGGAGAGGGCACCTGCGACGGTGGCGTATTTCACCGGTGCCATGGCGGATCCGGTCGAGACGCCGTCGTTCTCCGATCACTGGTTTCCGGTGATCCAGGATCAGCGGCTGCGTGCGCTGTCGCAACAATGGCTGTGGGACAACATGGGCTGGTTCTGGCCCAAGGCGACGCGACCGGAGGCGCCGAACGGCTTCGACCCGTCCTTGCTCGTCGGTAAGACCCCGGATGACACGCCGGCACAGAAGCTCGAGTTCCAGTTCTATCGAGCCAACGTCGATCCGTGGCAACGTTACACGTTGTCGCTGCCGAAGACCGCAAGACACCGGCTGAAGACCGACCAGTCGGGTTTTTCTAACCTGTTTCTGGCAGGCGATTGGATCGATTTCGGCATGAACGTCGGCTACATCGAGGGAGCCCTGGTTTCTGGCCTTCAGGCAGCGCGTGCCTTACTAAGGTCACTCTCGATGGGCTAAAACGGCTGGAGGATGAGCCGGACGCTGCTCGCTGCGCGGCTGCGCACCACGCTGTATCTCGAGCAGCGCCCGGAAGGCCTGGTCGTCCTCAAGGTGCTCGCGCCCGGTGCGTCGATCGAGGACGAACGGCGGCTCGACAACGACCTGTCGATCTCGCGCGATTTCGTGCGCTCGTGCCTGCGGCGCGGGCTCGGCCGCACCACGGTCGATGGCCGGCCGGCTGCGATCCTCGAATACGTCGAAGGCAACGCGCTCTCGGCGCGCGTCGTCACGAACCCGACCGAGGTGCTCGAGATGCTCGAGATCGGCGTGCTCCTCGCGCGCGCCCTTTCGGAGCTCCACGCCCAGCGGATCGTTCACCGTGACGTCAAACCGTCGAACGTCGTCTACCAGCCGTCGACACACGAGCTGGTGCTGATCGACTTCGGGCTCTCGGCCCGCCTGCACCCGTCGCTCGGCGCGCTGCCTCCGAGCACCGAGCTCGAGGGCACGCTCGCGTATCTTGCGCCCGAACAGACCGGGCGCACCGGTCAGAGCGTGGACGCTCGCGCCGATCTGTACGCGCTCGGAGCGACGCTTTACGAGCTGTGCGCTGGGCGCCCGCCGTTCGAGGTCAGCGATCCGGCGCAGATCGTCCATGCGCATCTGGCGCGGAAACCGGCGCCGCTCCACCGCGAAAACCCGGCGGTTCCGGAGCCCGTGAGCAAGATCGTCGCGCGCCTGTTGGCGAAGAGCCCCGAGGATCGCTACCAGTCGGCGCTCGGCGTCGCGACGGATCTGGAGCGCTGCCTGCGCGGGCTCAGCGCATCCGGCTCGATCGAGCCGTTCACCTTGAACGCCGAGGCGGCCGGTCGCTTCGAGCTCCCTCAACGCCTGTACGGCCGCGCCGAGGTGCTGGAGGCGCTGGCTGCGGCTTTCGACTCGGTCTCGGACGGGGGCCGGGCGCTGGTCCTGGTCGAGGGCAAGCCGGGCGTCGGCAAGACGGCCGTCGTGCGCCACGGGCACGCAGCGATCGCGGCGGGCGGCGGTGTCTATGCCGAGGGCCGCTTCGACGCGCACCGGCGCGACGTGCCGTACGCGGGCGTCTCGGCAGCGTTCGGGGGCCTCTTGCGCGAGCTGTTCTCGCTGGGGGACGCGGAGCTCGCCGCAACGGAAGCTCGGCTTTCGAAGCAACTCGGGCAGGCCGCGGGCGCGCTCGCGCCGCTGGTCCCCGGGCTCGAGCGCTTGATCCCCGTCGGGCCCGTGGTCGAGCTCGGCGCCGGCGAGGCCCGGACACGCTTGCTCTACCTGGCGCGCGAGTTTCTGACTGGGATCGCCAAGACCCGGCCGATCGTGCTGTTCCTGGACGATTTGCAGTGGGCGGACCGCGCGTCGCTCGATCTGCTGGAAGCGATCCTGACCGATCCGAGTCCCGGCAGGCTGCTCGTGATCGCGGGGGTGCGCACCACCGAGGCCGAGGCGGAGGTCGTGCTGCGCGAACGCCTCGCGGACCTCGAAGGGGCAGGGGTGCCGATCGAGTCGCTGTCGATCGGCCCGCTCACCGAAGCGCACGTCCGCGAGCTGCTCTCGGACGCGCTGAACCCGAGCTCCGACGAGATCGCGCGCCTCGCGGATCTGGTGTTCGCGCGTACCCGAGGCAATGCCTTCTTCGTGCGGCGCCTGCTGTCGCTGCTACACGCGCGGGGCGTCGTGACCTGGGACGTCGGCGCGGGTCGCTGGCGGTTCGACGAGGCGGCGGTGCTCGGAACCGAGATCGGCGACGACGTGGCGGCGCTGCTCGGAGCGGAGCTGTCGGGGCTCGCCCCGGAGGTCCAGCGCTTGGTGGCGGTCGCCGCAGCCTTCGGCAGCGAGGTCGAGCTGCGCACGCTGTCCTCCGCGACGAACCAGGCGGTCGCCGAGCTCCGCTACGGCCTCGGCCCCGCGATCCGCAGCGGGCTTTTGGTGCCCTTGGGCCTGCCCGCGGCCTGGACCGAAGACCAGCTCGACGAGCGGCTCGAGCGCTCGCTGTCGGTGCGCTTTGCCCACGATCACGTGCGCGAGGCCGCTTACCAGTTGATCGCCTCCCACGAACGCCCCGGCCTGCTACTCGAGCTCGGCCTGTTGCTTGCGCAGGACCAAGAGCAGCGGCGCGCCCGCTTGTTCGACATCGCGAACTTGCTCGCTCGGGGAGCTGCGGCCGTGAAGGCCGAGCAACGCCGCGAGGTCGCGGAGCTGCTCGTGGAAGCCGGGGTGCGCGCTCTCTCGTCCGCGGCGCAGTCGCAGTCGGCGAGCCTGCTCGCGTCCGCGCTGGGTCTGCTCGGCGACGACCCTTTCGAAACCGCGCCCGAGCTCGCGCTCACCGCAACCATTGCTCGCGCGGAGGCGGAGCACCACCAGGGGCACCTGGACGAAGCCGAGTCCCTGGCGCTCTCTGCGCTGTCGCACGCGCGCTCTCCCAGCCAGCGATTCACGCCGATCGAGACGCGGCTGTTGGTTGCGATCGAGAAGAACGACATGCGGCGTGCGATCGAGATCGGGCTCGCGGCGCTCGACGAGCTGGGTGTGAAAATTGCGCGAGAACCCGAGCTTTATCGGGTGATCGTCAACCTCTTGAAGCTGCGGTTGCGCCTGCTCGGCAAGCGCCCGGAGCAGCTCGCGTCGCTGCCAGAGATGAGCGACGAGAGCGCACGGGTCGCCATGCGCATCCTGCAGCGCACGGTGCCGGCCGCGTTCCGCGCGGGCAGCAAGGTGTTCCCGCTGCTGGTGTTCCGGATGGTCGAGCTGTCGCTGCGCTTCGGCAACTCGAGCGTGTCGGCCTTTGCCTGGGGCGGCTACGCCATCACCCTCTCGGGCGTGCTCGGTGCTTACGACGCGGGGCACGCCTACGGAAAGCTGGCGCTCACCCTGGCCGAGCGCTTTCAGGACCCGCGCCAGACGCCCGGCGCGCTGTTCGTGTGGGCGAACTTTCTGCGGCATTGGAAGGAGCCGCTCGAAAAGAGCCTCGAGCCTCTGCGTGACGCGTTCCGGATCGGCATGGAGTCGGGCGATCTGTTCACGGCGGTCTGGGCCGCGAGCTACCGCGCGGTGTGGATGCACGCGCTCGGCGTGCCGCTGCCCGAAGTGGCCGCCGAGCTCGACCGCATCGCCGAGCTTGCCAGCCGTGACCGCGGCGCCTCGATCCTGCATCGCACCCTGCGCCAGGTCGTCGCGTGCTTCCGCGGAAAAGCCGCCGATCCAGCGCGTTTGAACGGTGACTACGTGGACGAGGCCGCGCTCGACGAGCAGCTCGCGACGGACGCGGAGGCGACACAGGTCTTCATCGTCCACTACTACAAGCTGCTCCTTGCCTTGCAGTTCGGGGACCCGGAACAGGCGGTGATGTTCGCCGAAGCGGCCGAGCAGAAGCTCGAGGCCGTGACCGGTCTGCCGTGGATCGTCTTCTTCAGCTACTACTCGACCCTGGCGAGGCTCGCGCGGGAGCGGCAGAGCGGCGAGCGGGATTCGAAGATCGACGCCGCGCTCACGCGCTTTCGCCGCTTCACCGAGCACGACGAGCAGGGCAAGCGGGATCGCCTGCTCTTGCTCGAAGCCGAGCTCGAGCGCAACCGAGGCACCCCGGAGCGGGCACGGAGCCTCTACGATCAGGCGATCGAGGCCGCCCGCGCCTCCGGTCGTCGCGACGTGGAAGCGCTCGGGCTCGAGCTCGCCGCCGAGTCGCTCGCCGGCGCAGCGGTCCAGGTGGTGGCCGAAGTCTATCGAGAGCGCGCGGCGCAGGCGTATCGCGCGCTCGGCGCCGACGCCAAGGCCGATCGCCTCTCGCCGCCGCTCCCGGCTCCGCTCGGCGACACCGTGACAGGCACGCCGAGCTCGTCGCCCGCGGTGGACGTGGCCAGCGTGCTCAAGGCATCGGCCGCGCTGTCTGCGGAGATCGTCGTTCAGCGCTTGCTCTCGCGCATGATGTCGATCTTGGTCGAGAACGCTGGCGCGGAGCGCGGCGTCTTGGTGCTGCTCCGGGACGAGACGCTGCTCGTCGAAGCCGAACAGAACGCGCGGGGTGAGGTGAAGCTCGGACCTCCGACGCCGCTGTCGCAAGCCACCGGGCTGGTCCAGGCCGTGATCCGCCGCGTCGCGCGCAGCGGCGCCGCCGAGGTCATCGAAGACGCGCAGGCCGAGCCGGCGCTCGGCGCCTCACCGCACGTGAGCCATGCGGGCGTGCGCTCGATCCTGTGTGTGCCCATCAAACACCAGGGCAAGCTCACCGGCGTCTTGTACCTCGAGAACAACCTGGCCCGCGCCGCCTTCACCCCCGCCCGTGTCGAGCTGCTGTCGCTGCTCGCGACGCAGGCCGCGATCGCTCTCGAGAATGCGCGCCTGTACGAGCAGCAGGTCGCCCTCACCAACGCCCACCGCCGCTTCGTGCCCCACGAGTTCCTCGAATCTCTCGGGCGGCGCGGCATCGGCGAGGTCGAGCTCGGCGACAGCGTACAGAAGGAAATGTCGATCCTGTTCTCCGATATTCGCGGCTTTACCACCCATGTCGAGGGCATGACCCCCGAAGAGAACATCGGCTTCATCAACGCCTACCTGCGCGCGATGGAGCCGATGATCGTCTCTTCCGGCGGCTTCGTGGAAGGCTACATCGGGGACGCGATCCTGGCCCTGTTCGACCGGGGCGCCGAGTCCGCGCTCACCGCGGCGCTCTCGATGCTGCGTGCGCTCGAACCCCTGAATCGCGAGCGCATCCACGACGGAAAGCTGCCGATCCGGATCGGGATCGGCATCAACACCGGCCCTCTCACGCTCGGCACCATCGGAGGCCCGAACCGCATCAAGTGCGGCGTGATCGGCGACAGCGTCAACGTCGCGGCCCGCATCGAGTCGCTCACGCGCACCTACGGCGTCTCCCTGGTGGTGAGCGGCGAAACCCTCGCGCGCGTCGCACGCCCGAGCGACTACCGCGTTCGTCTCGTCGACACCGTGCGCGTCGTCGGACGCCACAGCCCCGTCGTGCTGCACGAGCTCTACGACGCGGACGCGGAAGCCGTGCGCGACGCCAAGGACGCCGCAGACGGCGACTGGAAGCGCGCGCGGGAGCTGTATTGCGAGGGCGATTTTGCAAACGCCGAAGCCGCCTTTGCCCGCTACGCCGAAAAAGTTCCCGGCGATCCCGTGGCAGCCCTCTACCGCGCGCGCTGCGCAGAGCTCGAACGCCGGCGGCCGCTCGAGTGGGACGGGGTCACGTCACTCGATCACAAGTGAGCGGGCCGCTCACCCTGGATCGCTCAACCCCGAGTGATCCAGGATCGCCTTCGGGCAGGCGATTGGCTTGAACGTGAAGTTCGGGTTGTCGGCCGCGTTGAACCAGTTCAGGAACCAGTCGCAGCCGGCCATCAGCTCGGGCTTGCCGTTGAAGATCTGGTTGCACTTGTTCTTCACGCAGTTCTTGTCGCCGTTGCAGCCGGCGAGGAAGCCGCCGTACTGCGCGCCGAGATCGGAGGTGCCCCACTGGTTGGAGCAGGCGTTCAACAGGCCCACGCCGCCGCCGGGGATCAACAGATCGAACTGATCGGCAGCGACGCCGCCGTTGTTGATCACTTGCACGATCATGGTCTTGCCGTTCAGCGATTGCGCGCCGGGGTTGTTACCGTTGTGCCCGGAGCCCGTGAACTGGACCTGGTAGCAGCGGCCGCAAACGTAGTTGCCACCCGACGCCGCAGCGTAGCCGTAAGAGAGTTTGTCGCTCACGGCCCAGGGCGCGCCGCTCCAGCACATGAACGCACTGCCGCCACTTTCGCAGGCGTTCTTGTCGTCGTAGCTCGAGAGCTCCTGGTTCTCCTTGCCGCACGAGGTCATGGGGGTGCCGGTGCGCACGTTGCCCTTCCAGCCGCAGGCCGGCTTGCAGCAATCCCAGTAGCGTGAGGCCCAGGCGTTCTGGCCGTTCGTGATCGGCGGCGGGTGCGGTTCGTTCATCATGCCGCCGGTGGCCATGCCGCCCGTGGAGCTGCCGGACATTCCGCCGCCACCCTGGCTGGTGTTGCCAGCGTTGCCATTGCCGCCATTGGCGTTGCCTCCGGGACCGGTTCCAGCCGAGGCACCGCCTGTCGACGCGCCGCCTGTGGCGGTGCCGCCGGTGCTACCGCCCGTGGCGACTCCGCCGGTCGCCACGCCGCCCGTCGCGGTACCGCCCGTCGCGACGCCACCGGTGACGGCCAGTGTGCCCCCAGTCGATCCGCCGGCTCCGGCTCCGGCCCGTCCGGCAACTGTGTCGCCGAGCGAGCCCATCCCGAGCGGGGGCGAGGAGCCGCTCTCTTCGGAGCACGCCCCGACGGTTCCGACGACCGCCGAGAGCAACGTGAAGGTGGAAATGGCGCGAAGCTTCATGTAGCTGCTCGTATTTCAGTCGATTATCGAATGTCGAACGTCGAGGGGGCCTGGAGACCCGTAGCTGAGGGCTCGCGGTGCGGTGCGGCGCCCCCTCACGGAGGTCACCAGCGCGCCGGGCCTCGGCTGGAGGAGGGTCACCTTAGCTGGCGATGGGCAGGCCGGCTAGCGATACTGCGACACGCTCGCACCCTCATAGACTAAGTTAAATTGCCTGGAAAAACGCCGCTTCCGCTAACTGCCGATTGATGCACTCCTGCTGTATGCCCCGCGGGCGATGCTAGGGTCCGACGTTGCGCGCTTCCTTGGATCGCCTGCGTGCTGCCCTCCGCGCTCCGACCACCGGCTCGGATGACGCAGACCTGCTTCGCACCCGACTGAGCCTGCTCGGCAAGGTAGGGGTTGGAATCGCGCTCCCTTTCAACGTCGTGGGGGTGGCGCTCGATTTGATCGGCGGCGACCGCGGCTTGCTCGAGGCGCTGGTTGCCGCCGACAACGTGGTGCCGTTCGGAGTGACGCTGCTGCTGCTCGGGCTGTGGCGCTTGCCCGCGCGGCTGCCGATCGGCGTCGTGGTGTGGCTCGATCTCGCGTTCCTCCCGCTGGTGGACGCGCTCTTCTACTGGGCGGCCTCGCACATCGATTCGACTCCCCCGGCGTCGCTCGCCACCCTGGCGTTCGTGTTCGCGGCGCTGGCGCGGGCGATCGTCGTGCCGAGCACACCGCTGCGCACGCTGCTGACGACGGCGCTCGGAGCCATGCCCACTGCGATCGGTGCCTGGTGGTTGCTCGACGACGTCGGACCTTTGCGCGTGCCCCAGACTGCGCTGACCGCGCTCTGGCATTTCGGCGCGGTGGTATTGTCGACGGTCACGTCATCGGTGATCTACGGGCTGCGCCGCGAAGTCGATCAGGCGCTGCGACTCGGCCAGTACACGCTGCTCGAGAAGATCGGTGAAGGCGGCATGGGCGAGGTGTACCTGGCGCGCCACGCGCTGCTGCGCCGCCCGACGGCCGTCAAGCTGCTGCGCGGTGAGCGCGGCGGTCCGAAGCTCGTCGAGCGCTTCGAACGGGAAGTGCAGCTCACGAGCCAGCTCACTCACCCCAACACGATCTCGGTCTACGACTACGGGCGGACCCCCGACGGCACGTTCTACTACGCGATGGAGTACCTGGACGGCCTCACGCTGCACGAGCTCGTCACCGAGGACGGCCCGCAGCCCGCGGGTCGCGTGGCGCGGCTGTTGTTCGAGGTCTGTGACGCGCTCGCCGAGGCGCACGAGGTGGGGCTGATCCACCGCGACGTGAAGCCCGCCAACGTCTTCGTGTGCGAGCGCGGCGGCCGCTCCGACGTCGTCAAGGTCGTCGATTTCGGTCTGGTGAAAGCCGTCGATTCCCTGATGCCGTCCGTCACCGCCACCAACGCCGTGATCGGCACGCCGTTGTACTTGTCGCCCGAGAGCATCGACGATCCGAGCGGCATCGACGCGCGCCACGACATCTACGCCGTCGGATGCCTCGGCTATTTTCTGCTGTGCGGCTACCCGCCCTTCGGCGGCCGGAGCACCGTCGAGGTCTGCCTCGCGCACCTGCACGCCACGCCGATCCGCCCGAGCGTGCGCACCGACACGCCATTGCCGGAAGCGCTCGAAGAGCTCGTGCTCGAGTGCCTTTCCAAGAAGCCGTCCGATCGCCCGGAGAGCGCGCGTGCCATCTGCGAGCGCCTGCTCGCCATGGTCGCCTCCTGCGCTTGGACGAACGCCGAAGCGCGCAAGTGGTGGAGCGAGCGGGGGCAGGCCTTGCGCGCGCGCCTCCGACAGCGCGGCCCGAGCCCGGCCCCGCACGCGGTGACGATCGACGTGGACGTGCAGGATCGGTTCGGGGTCGGATGACTGCATGACTACGAGCGTCGAGATCACTGTCAGGCTGCCGCCGGACGTTGACGAAAGTGCGTGTCGCTCGCCGTTTAGCGCGCTGTTTATTCCGGGGGCCGGCCCGTAGTCGCGAGAATCTTCGCGAGATTGTCGCGGGCTGGCGCGTAGCTCGGGTTGAGCTCGAGCTCGCGACGCAGGTGTCGTTCGGCCGCGGCGAGCTCCCCGCGGCCCATCAAGATCACGGCCACGTTGTTGTGCACGACCGGCTCGGTCTCGTCGCGGGCCAGCGAGAGCTCGTAGGATGCGAGCGCGCCTTCGAGGTCGCCTTCCAGGTGCTTTGCGATCCCGAGGTTTCGATGAGCGAGCGCGAGCTCGGGCGACATCTTCACGGCCGCCTCGGCGAACGAGCGTCGATCGCGGAAGTCGTTGGTATACGGATACGCTTTGACGACCATCAGGATCGCCACGATCGTCCCCACCACCGGTCGCGACCGCTCGTTGACCACGAGATCGAACGCTTCCAAGACCACGATCACGAACAGCGCCCCCGCGAAGTACAGCCGGCTCTCGAGCAGCAACAGCCCCGATGCGGGTAACCCCGTTGCCAGCACCAGCAGCAGCGCGAGCAACCCGAATGCGACCTCGGAGCGCCGCTCCGCCCCCATGCGCCAGGTGGCATAGATCAGCGGCAGCCCCGCGAGCCCCGGCCAGAGCGGCGTGCTCGCCACCGTGGCCAGCACCGAAGGCTCGAGCGGCAAAAACAGCTTCCCGAGCCCCGCCACCAGCGTCGGCAAGTTGGAAAGCGCTGTTACGACCGAGAAGCCTTCGCCCCCGAGCCCGCTGAGCGCCCGCATCCGCAGCCCCAAGTACGCGGCGAGCACGCCGACCATCGAAAGCCAGAGCAGAGATTGCCGGAGGCTCGCAAGCGCCCGTCGCTGCCACAGCACCCGCTCTGCCGCGAACACGAACGGCAACACCAACGCACTCTCTTTGGACAACAGCGCGCAGCACCAGAGCAAGAGGCAACCGACTCGCCAGGCCAGGCTCCCGGTGCGTTCCGCGCGCACCCAGCAGCCGAGGCTCGCGATCGAGAACAACCCCACCAGCAGATCGGCGCGCCCCGGGATCCACGCCACGCTCTCCGTCAGCGCCGGATGCACCGCGAACGCCAGCGCGCCAAAGAACGCCGTGGCACGCCGGAAATCGAGCGCGCGCAGCAACCACAACAGCGCGAGCACGGCGAGCGCGTGGATGACCACGTTCGTCAGGTGGTACCCGCCGGCTTCGCCTCCCACGCGGCGCGCATCCAGTACGAACGAGGCCGTCACCAGCGGACGAAAATAGGCGTGATCGCTCGCGTGCGGCCCGAAGTAAGGCTGCTCGAACGCCTCCCGAAGCGCGCCCGGCCCCGTCAAAAACGCCTGATTATCGACGATCAACCGGTCGTCATCGACGTAGCTGAAGTCGAACCGCGCCGTTCTCCCGTAGAGCGCGAATACGACCGCGAGCAGCAGCGCTGCGTGCAACAGGCCCGAGCGCAACCAGCTCACGAGGGCACGTTAGCGCAAGAGGCCCGCGACCGCGGCCGCGAGCTTCTCCTCTGCGCGCTTCCGCCGATCGCCTTCTTGCTTCGACACCTGCCGGATCAAATTCCGGAGGTGAACCCGATCTGCGCTCGGCGACGACGCAAGCAGCTCATCGAGCGCCGGCGTCCCTTCACCCACGAGCCGCGCCACCCACTCGGCAGCGCGAGCGCGCCCCGAATCCGAGCCCTCTTCGAGCGACGCGGGGATGCTGCCATGCTTGAGCAGCGTATCGAGCCGCGCGCGGATCAACGACCAGTCCGCATCGCGCAACGCTGCGCGCACCAACCGCAGCTGCCGGTTCCGCGCCGCGTGGCTCGCGATCGCTTGCGTATCGAGCACCGTATCGAGCACCTCTTCGGGCAGCTCGAGCTTCTCCAGCAAGCGCGGCCGGAGCTCCACTAGCTCGCTCGACAGTCGGGCGAGCGTGTCCTCGAGCTCCCGATTCGCGCGCCGTAGGTCGCTGCGCGAAACCAAGCTCTGTGACGAGCCCCGATCGGGGTCCGAACCACGCTGGCCATTCATGTCGGGGCCGACTATAGCGGCGCCCGCGCGATCCGCCGGGCCCGCGGTCGGTTTCCGTCACCATTGCGCACTTCCAGCGTGTGCGGCCCCCTCATTGCGTCCCAGCGTTCGGCGGACCAAATGCTTCAAAACACGCTGAAAAATGGATGTCGCACCTCGTCCGTTGTGGCAAGAATTGCGACATGCGAATCTCCACCGCTGCCCTGTCTCGTGGTCTTCCCTGGCTCGCCCTCTGCGGGATCTCGATGGCCGCCTACGCGTGCTCGTCGGACGACGACGGCGGAAGCAATCCCGCACCGACTACCGGCGGGGCCGCTCCGACCGGCGGCACGCAGGCAACCGGCGGTGTCACCGCGCCCACGGGCGGAACGACCGGCGGTGTGCGGGCGACCGGTGGAGCTTCGACCGGCGGCGCCTCCACCGGCGGTGCCTCCACCGGCGGTGCGCTGTCGATGGGCGGCGGTGGAACCGGCGGCTCCGGTCTCGCCGGAGGTCCGAGCGCCGGCAAGGGCGGCGGCGGCGCGGGCGGCACGACGGCGGGCGCAGGCGGCAAAGCCGGCGGCGGCGCCGGTGCGGGTGGAACACTCGGCGGTGGCGGCGTCGGCGGAGGAAGCGGCGGCGCGACGGGCTTCACGCTCACGAGCCCGGATCACATGGACGGAGCGAAGTTCGCGGACGTCTACACGTGCGCGCTCAAGGGCTTTGACGGAAGCATCATGCCTGAGCTCAATTGGACCGACGGCCCCCCGGGGACCAAGAGCTACGGGATCACGTTCATTGATGTCACTTTGGCCCCTGGAAATACACTGGGCTACCACTGGGCGATCTGGAATATCCCGACGACCGTGAAGCAGCTCCCAGAAGCATTCATGGATGCCAAGAGCGTTGGCGCGGAACAGACCGGGCCGTTCCTCGGGCCGTGTCCTGGCGGGAAGGCCGATAACTACGAATTCACGGTCTATGCCCTAAAATCGGAAACGACGATGGTTTCCGGGTCGATGGTTACGGACAAAACGAAGAGCGCCGAGGCCGCGTTTAAAGCGAGCTCGTTTGCGAGCGCAAAGTTGACAGGCACTTCGAGCGCGAGTCAACCGAAGGGCGGGTTCTAATACCTATTCGATCGAGGCGAAGGGCAAGGCGTCATCCATCTCACCCGGGTCGTCCCCAACGGCGAACCTTGCGTCGCCGATCCCGAGTTGCCCGGAACCGTTCCTACCCCAGCACTTCACGCGGTTGTCTTCGAGCAACGCGCAGGTGTGACTTCCGCTGGTCGCGACTGACTTGACCCTCGCGCCAATACCGAGCTTTATCGCGGGCAATTGCCAGCCGAGCGTTCCGTCCGCCCAACCGAGATAGCCGGCGTCGGGGTCGGCCGAAGTTATTTCCGGTTGGCCCAAGACTCCATCGTAGCTGCTGCCCCAGCAACGGACTTCCCCATTCGTCAAAACGAAACACGTCACGCCACCTTCAGCGTCCACGATTCGCGGTATCCCTCCGGGGTCGGATTTATTGAGGCCTAGGCTGACGAGGGGAAGCCCGGTCTCCTCTGCCGGTACTAGCTGGCCGTTGAAGTTGGATCCGCAACAATACGCCGTGCCATCGCCGATCACGCATGCGGCGTGATAACCCACGGCCAGTTGCTCGAATGCGGCATCACTCGGTACTGCCGAGCGATCAACGATTTCCGCGTGGTTCTCCACGCTGGTTAAAGACGGCGCGAGGCATATTGCTTGATTTGAATTGTCCGTTCCACAAATCCAGTTGGAACCGCAGGCAAGACGAGTGATGTTCGCAAATCCTGGAAACTTGGCCAGGTCGCCTTCCGGATTGCCTCGGTCCTCGATTCCCCAGATCTTGACCGTCCCATCGCTCATTAGTGCGGCGGACCAGGTTCCAGCCGCGCAGATGGACTCTGCGCTGCCACCGAGTTCTACCGTACCCGGTCGCGCCCTCGACGTTCCTACGGCACCCGGCCCCAGTTGCTTACTCGTATTGTCCCCCCAACACTGCACAGCCTCGTCCTTGAGCACGCACGTGTGTCGCGCTCCTGCCGCGACCTCTGTGACGCCAGTGAGAATGATCGGCAGGTTTTTCCCGAGGTCGGCTGGGTCATCACCGATGGCCGAGTCCGGATAGGGGCCGATCTGCCCGTACTTGTTGTCTCCCCAACACTTCAGCGCCCCGTTCTGAAATAGCGCGCAGGTGTGGTCGCCACCAAGAGCCAGGGACACGGGCTCGGCCGTACACCGATCCGTACACTCGTCGTCATTGGCGGGGTTCGCGTCATCGCAGGTCTCGTGGCCCGCCCACACGAACCCGTCGCCGCACTCGGCATTTTTGCATGTGGAGGGGCACGCGTCGTCGTCGTCGGTGTTCGCGTCGTCGCACTCCTCAGCGCCAGCAATCAGCCCATCGCCGCAGACCACCGCTTCGCAGGTGTTGAGGCACGAATCCGTCTCATCATCGTTCCCGTCGTCGCACTCCTCTTCCCCTTCGACGACTCCATTTCCGCACTCGGCGGCCACGCAGTCCGAGGTGCAGCCGTCGCTGTTGTCGTCGTTGCCGTCGTCGCATTCTTCGCCGGCCGAGACGATGCCGTCGCCGCACGCCGGCAGCTCGCAAGCGCTGGTGCAGGCGTCGTCGTCGTCGGTGTTGCCGTCGTCGCAGACTTCTTCCTCTTGGGGAACGCCGTCGCCGCAGCTCGCGGCCACGCAATTTCCGCCTGCGCACCTCCCGGCACACTCCTCTTCCTCCGAGGTGACGAGATCGGGTCCACAGGTCACGCGCGTCTGAGCTCGGCAGAACGAGCTCCCAGCCGCCAGGCGCTCGCACCCCGGAACGATCGGGGCGCAGCGCACTTGGCTCGTGTCGCAGCGGGAGCCGCGCACGCAGCTCTCGAGCCGTTTCCACTCGCCATCAACGCATTCCAGAATGCTGCCGCTGCCCGTGGTGTTGCAAATGCGCTCGCCCTCCCCGTCGCACGCCGCGCCCACGCTGGTAGCGGTCGGTCCCGGTCCACTTCCGCCCTTCGAGGAGGAGGGTGCTCCACCGCTCGCCACGTCGCCTCGCCCGCCACTCGCCACCGGCTCCGTCGGAGCCCCGCCCTCTCCAGTCTCCGGCTTGGCGGCGTCGATGCTGCCCGTGGTGCAGGTCTTCTTCTCGAGACACTCTGATTCGGAGCTGCAGCCAAGGAGAGCCACGGTCACGGCGACATACGAATTTCGGATCCACATCGGTCAGCCTCTCAGTCACTAGGTCGGGACGGAAACCCCTATCGGGCGCCCGGGCTCTCGGTTGCTAGGCGGATGCACGCAGCGCCGCAAGACCCCCCGGTCGGAGCGCGGTTCTCCCGCGGGTCCGCCCGGATTGAGAGGCCGGACTTACGAGCGCGGCTCAGCGGCGGACGCCACACCGCGACTTTTCCGCTCCAGTGTCCGTCCCAGCGGCGGTGCAAGTCGTCGAGGAAGGCGCTCCAGGAGCCGGGGAGGCGCGAGCTGGCGAAGGGCTCGGGACGCATGGGGCGCTCGGAGCTCCAGAGCACGTCGAATTGGCCGCGCTCGCCGATGCGTCCGATGCGCATGGTCTTCCACGTGTACTGGTTTTCGGGATCGATGCGCACACGGCCTTCCGGCGCGTCGAAGGACTGGAGGCGCAGGGCCGGCGCACCCTTGGAGCGGCCGAACCTTCTCGAAAATTGACCATCGACGTGCCTCCCGGTTTCAACGTCAATGGCCGGACATGCCCACGATCGCGCTCGGTCCCGTCCTCTACGCTCGAACGGCAAGCCAGGCCTCGCTCTGGTCATTCAGCATCGGTGTCCTGGTCGCCGATGCTTCTGTCACCGAGCTCAAAAGCGCGCTTCTCGCCGTTGACGGCGCCGAACCGGTCGCGCCTGCCGAACTAGACGAGCTCCGCGTGCAGGACATCGGCCGGCAGAGGGTGTTCGTGCGCTGGGACGTGGAGCTTCCGCGAACCGCCGAGGCACGCCGTGTGGAGTACCGCGTCGAAATCCCGGGCACTGCACCGATCGCAGTCGACGGCGTGCGCGTTCCGGGTAGCGCCGAGCTGCCAAGCATCGGCTTTTTCTCGTGTAACGGGGTGAGCAGCTCCAAGCTCTGGCACCGGCTACCGCGTCCGTTCGAACGCTGGGAGGAGCTCGCACAGACACAGGCGAACGGCGCGCTCGACTTGCTGATCGGCGGCGGTGACCAGATCTACGCGGATTCGATCTGGGACCTGCCCGGTCTCCGGCCGTTCGTGGAGTGCGATTGGCAAAAGAAGGTGGGGGGCACCGAGACGACGGCGGCGCTCGCGGCAGAAGTGCTGGCCGGCTACGTGGACCTGTACGTCGAGCGCTGGAAACAGCCGCACATGTCCTTCGTGCTGGCGCGCGTGCCCACCCTGTTCACGTGGGACGACCACGACGTGTTCGACGGTTGGGGTTCCCACGAGAAGCTCCAGCAGACCCCGGTGTTCAAGGCGATCTTCGCGCAAGCCAGGCGGGCTTTCGTGGCGTTTCAGCTCGGCGGCCTCACCGACGCGCGGCCGGCGGGAGCCGAGCTGCTGCGAACGTTCCGCTTTGCGGGCGGCCCGAACGGGCGCGACGTCGTCGATATCGTGCTGCCCGACACGCGCTCGCACCGCGAGACGAACCAGGTGCTGGGTGAGGCGCAGTGGGCCGAGCTCGACCGCTGGTTCGTCGAGCGCGAGGCCGACCGCAAAGAGCTCGGCTACCGGCACGTGCTGTTCGTGAGCCCCGTTCCCGTGGTGTATCTACGGTTCAGCGGGATCGTCGAGAGCGGTGGTTGGATCGCCAACCTGCGCGACGATCTGGTCGACCAATGGGAGAGCCGCCACCACCGCGGCGAGCGCGCGCGCCTGATCATGACTCTGCTCGAGCACCAAGCGAGGAGCCGTTCGGCCGTCACGATTCTTTCGGGTGATGTGCACGTGGGAGCTCGAGCCGAGATCCGCTCGCGCAACCCGCGCCACGCGCTGCTGGGGCAACCCGAGGTCGTGATCAACCAGGTGACGTCCTCGGGCATCGTGCACCCGCCTCCGTCGCGCCTCGAACACCGCGGGATGCTCGCGCTTTCGAGCTCGAAGCCGGACGACATCGGGCAAGGCGTGGAGACGGTTTCGATCCCGATCGGGGAAGAGGATCACCTGCTCGCCCGCAACTACCTGTTCATCGAATTCGACGAGCCGAAGGACGACCGCAAGCAGCGTTGCCGGATGTGGATCGAGTACCGCGCGGGTGATCTTTCGCCCCAGACGAAGATTGTCGTCGAGACCTCGAGCGGTTAGCCCCGGCCGCACATGCTAACAACGACGTCGATGAGCGACGTCGCGCGGCTCGGCGCTTTCCTGAAGCTCGGACGGCCGCACTTCCTCGTCGGGGGGGTCCTGTTGTTCGGGCTCGGGTCGGCTTTGGCCACGCTGCAGAGCAGAGCGGGTATCAACTGGGAGCGTTACGTCTGGGGGCAGGCGATCATCACGGCCGCCCAGTGGATGACGCACTACTCGAACGACTACTTCGACCTCGACGCCGACCGTGCGAATGCGACACCCACGCGCTGGTCCGGTGGTAGCCGGGTGTTGGTGAGCGGGCTGGTCGAGCCACGGGCCGCGCTCGGAGCCTCGATCCTGCTCGGTGCGGCTGCGCTGCTGGCGGCAGCGGTGCTGGCGGCGCGGGCCGATAGTCCGCGGTGTGTCCTGCCGCTTTCCTTGCTGATCATTGGACTGTCCTGGAGTTACAGCGCTCCGCCGCTGCGGCTCCTCCGCCGTGGGCTCGGGGAGTTGACGACGGCCCTCGTCGTGACGCTGCTCACGCCGCTGCTTGGCTTTTACGTGCAGAGCGGCGGGCTCGAGCCGCCGCTGTTCTTGGCGTGCTTTCCGCTGTGCTGTCTGCAGTTGGCGATGCTGCTCACGATTGAGCTGCCCGATGCCGCCGGGGACCGGATGCAGGGCAAGCGCACGCTGGTCGTACGCCGCGGTGCCGAGTGGGGGGCGCGCGGCGCGGCGGCGAGCCTCGGTGTGGCGTTCGGATCTCTGCCGATCCTGTTTTGGCTGGGATTGCCGGGGCGGATTGCGCTGCTTGCGGCGCTGTTGGCTCCGCTCGGGATCTGGCAAGCGTTCCGGCTCTTGCGCGGCGCCCACCGCGATCCCGACAATTGGGAGGGACTGGCTCTCTGCAGTGTTGTGCTGATCGCGTCAACCACCGTAGCCGAGCTGATCGGCGCCGTGCTGGCGCGCTGATCGCCACACCAGATGCCGGAGCAACCCGAGCGAGGACGGCAGCGGTATCGCCCAGGGCGAGACGGAGCCCTGATTCGCCGACAAGAAATGCCGGAATAGCTCGGGATCGGCGGCCAAAGCGGAGATGACTCGCTCGACGAGCCACGGCGCGCGCCGCAGCCAGAGCAGCGCGCGCGTCAGCTCGACATGCGCGCGCTCTTCCTGGCGCGCTCTGCCGAGGAACGGCGAGAGCTCGGCGAGCGTGACCTGACCGCCGGGTCGCTCCAGCGCTGGCCGCAGCAGCTTGGCCAAGGTCGTGACCTTGCTGACGGCCAGGCCCACGCCTTCCCCGGTGATCGCGTCCACGTAGCCCGCCGCGTCGCCGACCAGGAGCAAGCCGTCGCGTGCCGGAGTGGGCACCTGGACGTGGAGCGGGCCGCGCGCGCGCTTCGTCGGTGGCCCTGGCGCTTCCGATGCGGCGCGCGAGCTCCGGAAAACCGCGCAGCAAGTGCTCGATCAAGCGCGAGCCCCCGGGCAGCTTTTCGGAGGCTTGCCAGAGGAAGGCCACGTTCACGGCGTCGTTGCCGGCGGGTGTCACGTACGCTTCGCCCCCCTGGCTCCAGTACACCTCGACCTGATCGGACCAGGGCCGGATCTCGAAATGCTGCCGCACGCCGTAGCGAAGCGGCGCGGGGCGATGCACCCGGAGACCTGCGTCCTTTCGGGTTCGTGACTGGAGGCCGTCGGCGCCGATCACCAGGCGCGGGGTGAGCAGCTCTCCGTCGAAAAACACGCAGCACACGCCGGACTCGAGCCGCAAACGCGCAGCGCCGCGGCGCACCGAGACCCCCGGCGTGCGCTCGGCGAGGGCGTGGAGCAAGCGCGCGAGCGCCGTGCGCGGCAGTCCGAGCCCGGGACCTTCGCGGAACTGCGCCGAGGCGCGTCGGCCCGACGCCGCGACGTAGTCGACGCCGTGCAGCAGTTTGCCTTCGAGAAGCAGCTCCCGCGAGCGCAACCCGAGCGAGCACAGCTCCTGAAACGCGCGCGGCAATAGACCTTCTCCGCAAGGCTTGAGACCCGGCTCCGCCGACTTTTCGCAAACCAGAACCGATGCTCCGCTGCGCGCCAGCGCGACTGCCGACGCAAGCCCGGCCGGGCCACCGCCGATCACCACCACGTCGAAGCTCAAGCGCTGCCTCCGGCTCGAAAACCTCGAAAGCTCGGCCACAGGCGCGGCAGCGGTCCGAGGGACTCGTCGTAGCCACCGTTTCCGCTCAATGCTTGCTCTTCCTTTCGAATGCGCACGACGAGCAGCACCGCATTGGCGACGCTGAAGAGCAGGGCGGTGCGCCAAGCCGAGTGGATCAACGGCAAGGCGGCTATTTCGAGAACCACCCCGAGGTAATTGGGATGCCGTAAATAGCGATACACGCCTCGGGCAACGGGCGGCGCTCCTGGCAGCGTCCAGATGCGCACGCTCCAGCGCGTGCCCAACGAGCGGATCGCGGCGTAGCGCAGGCACTGCCCCGCGCCGAAGCACAGCGCGGCCGGCACGGCGAGCCACGTCTGAAACGCGGGGCGCAACAGCGTCACTTCCAGGATGCTGCTCACGAACCACAGCGTGTGGAGCAGCTGCATGGCCCGGAAGTGTCCCGGCGCGTGCTCCAGCGCGCCGCGCTCGCGGAGCCAGCGTTCGTTCCGGCGACTGAGCCCGAGCTCGGCGACGCGCTGGAGCGCCACCAGCGCGACGAACGCGACGAAAACCTGCTCGCTGGTCATCGCAGGAGCACGAGCTCCGCGCAAAACCCGGGTCCCATCGCCAGCAGCAGCGCCGGACCTCGACTCTGCTCGGCGGCGAGGGACTCCTGCAGGATCACGAGCACTGAGGCGGACGATAGATTGCCGATCCGCGCCAGGCAATCTCGGCTGCGATCCAGCGTGCCCCCGGGCAGCTCGAGGCCCCGCTCCATCGCGTCGATCACGGCGGGGCCGCCTGGGTGGGCGAGCCAGCGCGTGATCTGCGACGGGTGGAGTGCGTTTTCGGAGAGGAATGCGCGGACGCCGTGGGCGAGCGCGGTGCGCGCCAGCTCGGGCACCTGGTTGCTGAGGACGATGCGGAAGCCGGTATCGACGATGTCCCAGCCCATGACCGTTTCCGTGTTCGGAAACATCACCGAGCGTGTGGCCGTGACCTCGAGCGGGGCTTTTCGAGCGAGCGGGTGCTCATCGCCCACCAGAAGCACGCAAGCGGCGCCGTCGCCAAAGAGCCCGCACGCGATCAGGTTGGCGATCGACGTATCGTCGGGTTGAAAGGTCAGCGAACACAGCTCGACACACAGCAGTAAGGCGGCGTGCGTGGGATGCCCCTCGAGGTACTCGCTCACGCGAGCGACGCCGGCAGCCCCCGCGACGCAGCCGAGGCCGAACAGCGGGAGCCGCCGGCAATCCGCCGCGAACCCGAGCCGGTTCATCAGCCGCGCCTCGATCGAAGGCACGGCGAGGCCGGTCACGGTGCTCGACGCGAACAATTGAATGTCGTTTGGCGCGAGCCCGGCTTGTTCGAGCCTTTCCCCCACCGCCCGTTCGCTGAGCTCGAGCGCCACTCTCAGCCATTCCCTGTTGCGAGCGCCGAAACCGTCGAGCTCGGCGTAGCGCGAAAGAGGTAACGCCAAGTGCCGCCCCTCGACCTTCACGCCCGCGAACAGCTTCCGAGCGCGTGCAGTGTCGAGACCGTCCCTCGACAGCGAGAGCAGGGCCTGCATGAGCTCGCGCTGAGTGTAGTAATTGGGCGGAAACGCGGTGCTCACGCCAGCGATGTGGGGCATTCGGTCAGGTCGCCGTGCACTGCGCGTGCCGCCGATACGCGACCGGCTTTTGCCCGCTCGACCTCACCGGGGCAGAGGCAACCTGACCCGTGCGTGGCGTTCTGGTGCGCGCGAAATCGCGGTGCGCGGCGCGGGCTGCTAAGGAAGGAGCGTGACGGTCTCAGCGAGCTCGAGTGCTTGAGCCAACTTCTCGGCGGGCGACTCTCGCCTGCTCGTCTCTACGTCGTCGGTGGTGAGCGCGTCCAAACGGAGCAAGAATGCTTGCCCCGTTTGGGCCGCGCCACTGGAAGGGGGGATTGGTCGATTCCCCCGTCCTCGGCAGTTCGATCAAACGTGCGCGTGGCGACCGCGGGCGCCGACCAGAAGCAGCAGCAGGACGGCGCCGATGACGCTGCCGATCATGCCTGCGGTGTTGAAGTCCGTGACGCGGCTGTCCGTCAGCAGGGCTCCGATGAAGCCTCCCACGAACGAGCCAGCGACCCCGAGGAGGATGGTCATGCCGATGCCCATGCTCTGACGGCCCGGTAGCAGGGCGCGCGCGAGCAGGCCGACGATCAAACCGAAAACGATGAATAGGATGATAGACATGTTGACCCTTTTTGCCTGGTGATCAGCGCTCGTTTCCGAGCCACGCCGAGCCTCGGTGCAAGCGTCGCGCCACCGAGAGTTGCGTGAGATCGCCGTGTTTTCCGGGGAATGCCCGGTGATCGCGTGCGAGCCTGAGGCGGTCTTGCGAGTGATCGATGAGTCACCCCTGGGACTCGTGTCACTCCGCCACGAGCTCGGGCGCGCAGGAAGGAGCGCCAGCTCGCGCCGGTCCGCGCCACGAACTGCGGCAAATCCTGCGAAATACCAGGTCCCGCCGCCGAGCTGCGAGCGGACGCGGGCTCGGGTGCCGGACAGGTGTCGTCGGCGGCCAAGGTTTGGTAGCTGTGGATCCGAATGACTCGTGACGAAAACATTTCGACGCGGCGCTCGGATGCGCTGGTGTTCTTCGGTGCGAGCGGCGACCTCGCGAACAAGAAGATTTTTCCGGCGCTGAACGCGATGGCGCTGCGCGGGCGGCTCGACTTCCCCGTGGTAGGCGTCGCGAAGTCAGGCTGGACGCGGGAGCAGCTCGTGGCGCGAGCGCGGTCCAGCATTGAGGCCCACGGCGCCTTCGACAGCGCGGCCTTCGAACGGCTGGTGTCGCGCCTGCACTACGTCGACGGCGACTATTTCGAGCCCGAGACCTTTGCGAAAGTGCGCAGGGAGCTCGGCAGCGCCGCACGTCCGGCGCATTACCTGGCCATCCCTCCGAGCGCTTTCGGCGGGGTGGTCGAGGCGATCGACCAGGCCGGGCTCGGCCGCAACGCCCGGGTGATCGTCGAGAAGCCCTTCGGCCGCGATCTCGCCAGCGCCCGAGCCCTCAACCGGACGTTGCACGCGAAATTCGACGAGCGCGACATCTTCCGCATCGACCACTACCTCGGGAAAGAGGCCGTTCAGAACATCCTCTACTTCCGCTTCTCCAACACGTTCCTCGAGCCGCTCTGGAACCGCGAATACGTCGAGACGGTGCAGATCACCATGGCCGAGAGCTTCGGCATCGAGGGCCGCGGCTCGATGTACGAGGAAACGGGCGTGATCCGCGACGTCATTCAGAACCACGCGCTCCAGATCATCAGCTACCTGGCGATGGAACCGCCGACCACCAGCTACGGAGAAGCGGTGCGGGACGAGCAGGTCAAGGTGCTGAGAAACCTCGCGCCCGTGCACCCCGAGTCGCTCGTGCAGGGCCAGTTTCGCGGCTACAAGGACGAGCGCGGCGTCGCAAAGACTTCGATGACCCCCACGTTTGCGGCCCTGCGCCTGGACCTGAACCTGTGGCGCTGGCACGGCGTGCCGTTCTACGTGCGGGCAGGAAAGAAGCTGTCTCGCAACATCACCGAGGTGACGGTGGAGCTCAAGACCCCGCCCCCGGTGGTGTTCGGCGAGGAAGCGCCGAAGCAAGGCAACACCGTGCACTTTCGGTTGAGCCCGGATGTCTCGATCAGCCTGAGTGCTTCGGCGAAGCGAGCCGGAGAGAAAATGGTGGGTAAGCGCGTGGAGCTCTCCGTGACCGAAGAGCCAGCCCAAGGCGAAGAGTGGCGTCTGGACGCTTACGAACGCCTGCTCGGTGACGCCATGTCCGGCGATCCCACGCTGTTTGCCAGACAGGATCTGGTCGAGGCCGCCTGGACGGCGATCGAGCCCGCCCTTGGCGCCGCTTCTTCACTGCACGAGTACGAGCCAGGCTCCAACGGGCCGCGCGAAGCCGACGCCCTGGTCGAGGGCGTGGGTGGCTGGAACACGCCGCTGTAGCCGCTAAAGCGTCTTCAAGTACTCCACGAGCTCGTCCTTCTGCGCTTCGGGCAGGGCCGTTCCGTACTCGTGCCCGCTGTTCGAGTAGCCCTCGCGGCTGGTGTCGTATTCGAAGACGTTTCCCGGCGCGGCTCTGTCGGAGCGGTAGCCGAGGTTCTCCGCGTCGAGCACGTTCGTGCCGCGCATGAACTTTTTGGGGCGCTCGGCGGGCGGCTTCAACAGGTCCCGGATGCTGGGCACGGAGCCGTTGTGCAGGTACGGGCCGCGCGTGAACAGACCCTCCAGAAAGTCGCTGCGGTACCCGTCCGAGGATTGCCAGTGTTGGAACGGGTAGTTCGAGGGCAAGGTGCCGAGCTTGATCCGCCAGAGGAACGAGAGGTTGAGCGACTTCTGGCGGTGGGGGTCGGTCTTGACCTCCGACAGCGGAACGATGGTGTTGATGCGGGCGCCGCCGGCGGCGTGACAGTTGGCGCACTCGCGCTGGAAAACGCCGCCCCCGCGCTGGGCTTTCGCGGCATCGATGGCGAGCGGATACGGCGGGGGTTTCAAGTCCATCGTGTACTTGTCGATGTCCAGCATCTGCTGCATGTCGATGGCCGAGCCCTTGGCGCCGATCGCGAGGGCGGAGCCGATCACGCGCTCGAGCGTGGAAGTGGAGATGCCGTCCCAGTGTCCGATCACCCGCGGGCGCTGCATGAACGTCGAGGGAAAGTCGGCCGTGCCGATCGTCTCGTCGAACACCCCCGCGTATTGCTTGGCCGCGCCGAAGCCCTCGGCCTGACCGGGGGCGTGGAGCGGGTGCCAATCGCGCGTGGTGCCGACGTGGTTCTTGTAGTCGATCGCCCGCTCGCGGAGCTTGCCGACCCACTCGCGATAGACGGGCTTTTCGGCGGCTGGGAGCACGGTGTGCTTCTCGATTGCACCGAGCACTGCGTCGGGCGTGAAGGCGTTGGACATGTAGGCCTTGTCGAGCCCCTCGACGTAGATCTGCCGCCGGAAGAAGGCGTTGGGCATGCCCATCACCACCGTTTGCTCGGCGGCCTCCGTCGCACGGTACGCGGCGGCGTGGCAGAGCGCGCAGTTGTGGGTGACCCACTCGATGCCGAAGCGCCGGCTCTTGTTCATGCCGAGCGGTAGCTCCCGGCCCGCGACGCGGATGAAGCCGAGCTCCGCGTAGTCCGGCTTGAAGGACTGCGGGAACATTTCCGGCATCACCCTCCAGATCCAGTACGGGACGCCCTCGGCTTCGTGGTTCTCGAAGACCGCGCTCCGGAAGATTTGCTCGCCCTGCGCCTGGCTGATGGTCGACTCGGGGTACTTCTGAAGCTTCTTCTTCCAGTACCAACCGGTGACGACGACCACGAACAGCAGCACGACGCTGCCGAGGATGGTGAGTGCGCGAATCAACTGGGTGCGTAGCGCGGTGCTCAAGATCACTCCTCCGTGTTCAACCACTTGGCCGCATCGAGAACGGCCCCGACACAGGTCCAGCCCCCGACGCTGGCCCCGCCCCCGGTGCAGGGGAGGAACCGCCGCCGTCGCTCGAGACCTTCTTACCCTTGAGCTCGTTCCCGAGGTTCAAGAGCTGTTTGAGCGTGCCGTACCAGAACGGCGCTCCGAACGAGAGCATCACGCACGAGGCGAGCAGCCCGAAGCACCACAGCGACACGGCGAGCGCGAGCTGCCCGCCGCTGATCGGGGGCGTCGGCGTGGAGCAGCTGCCGCGATACGCGCAGAAGCGGCCGATGATGTAGCTGCCCTCCCAGCCGATGCCGAGCTCCGGCTGGTCGAGCGCCGAAGCGGCCTGCTGAAGCTGAATGCTCGGGGCTAGCCCCGCGGTTTCTTCGATCACGACCGGCGCGCTCGTGGGCGGCTCCGAGCCGGCTGCGTCCGGCGTCTTCAACCCACTGCGCTCGGCGATGTCCGCGATCCGTTCGGCCTGGCTGGCGACGGCCGCACGCACGCCGCTATTTTGATAGAGCGTGCGCAACAGCTGCACGCTGTCGAAGTTGAAGACCACCACCAAGATCGCGGCGAGCAAAATCGTGAGCTGCCGGACCCGCCCCTTGAAGCGCTGGGCAGCCGTGGCCTCCAGCGTCATGAAGAAGCGGCCGACGTAGTCGGCGAAGGTCTTGGTATTGAAGTACGGAGGGACGATGCCGACGCCGAACCAGCTCTGCGGCAGCTTGAGCTCGGGGCGCGGCGCCATTTCTGCGTCGTTGGGCTCGCCGATCTCGTATTTGGCATGGCTCACGGCCACCACCACCAGGTCGCCGGCGTCGATGTACTCGACCATGTGCGCGAGCTCGTTCGGGTCGTTGCTGTAACGAAGCGCCGAGCCGCGTGCCTGCAGCGTCGGATCCGTCATCACGTCTTGGACGAAGGCGCGCTCGGCCTCGTGCAGCGCGACCGGGTCGGGCGGGGGGATCTTGGGCGCCCCTTTCGCCGAGTTCGGGGGCGGCTGCGGGACCACGGCCGGGTCGTTGTTGAAGTTGCGAAAGCCCTGCATCAGGCTGAGCAGCATCTCTTCCACGCCGCGCGAGCGGTAGCGTCCGAGGCTGAGCACGACCTGCACGCAGCCGCTCACCACCAGGCTGGCGGCGAGCATCGCGGCGGCGAAGGCGATGGCGGTCTCGATCAACGGGAACATGCGGATCCTTCTCGGGGCTGGCTCAGAGCGTCTTCAGGTAGGCGAGCACGGCGGCGCGCTCGGCGTCGTCTTCGATCGCGATCGGGTGGCCCTGGTTCGAGTTGCCGACGAGGCTCGTGTCGTATTCGAACAGCGGCAGCCCGTTGTCCTTGCGCGCGCTGTCGGTGTGGACCCAGCCCATGTTCAGCGCGTCGTAGCTCGGGTTACCGCGGTAAAAGCGCTTCGGACGTTGCTCCGGAGGCTTCAAGAGCTCGTTCAGGTTCGGGACCGAGCCGTTGTGCAGGTAGGGCGCGCGCGCCCAGATGCCGTCGAGCGGCCCGCACAGGTAGCCGTTGGTCGAGCCACGGAACGCGTCGCGCGGCCAGAGCCCGTGCTCGAAGCCGAAGCGGTTCAAGGCGCCCGCCGCCGCCGTCGGAAACGCCTTCCAGCGCTCGGGATCGGTGCCGATCTCGGTGTTGATCTGCATGTAGTTGGGCGAGCTCGTCGTATCGATGCGGTTCTTCTCGCGGTCGTACAAACCATGACAGGCGGCGCAGCGCGTCTTGAACAGCTCGAGTCCCTGTGCGACCTGCGCCGGGTCCGGCGCGGCGAACGGGTATTTCGGCGGAGGCAGGATGTCGAGCCAGTCGCCGATCTTGCTCACGCTGTGCTTGTAGACCGACCAGGCGATGCCCCCGACGCCGATCGCCGAGCCGAAGTTGCGCGCCGAGCTGTCTCTGGTGTTGCCGTCGTAGTGGTGCCAGAGCCGCATCTCGGAGCGCTGGTTCCAGACGGCAGGGAAATCCAGGGTCGGTGCCGTGCCGTCGTCCGGCACCTTCAGCACCTCGAACTTCACGGCGTTGAAGGGGTCAATCCGGCCCGGGCCGTTGTCGGGGCGTGAGTCCATCCAGGCGCTGCCGCGCTCGCGCGTGTAGCCGCGCAGCACCTCGACCAGGGCCCGGTAGATGAGCTGCTCCTTTTTCGTGAGTGCCGGCTTCTCGTCTTCGGCGAGCGCCTGGTTGATGGCCGCGACCACGTTGCCGCCTTCGAAGCGCGGATCCTGGAAGGCCGACGCGTAGAAGCGCTTGAACGCTTGCAGGTTGGCGGTGTGGTTCGGCATGCCGTCGATCAGCCGCCGCTTCCCGCTCTCGTCGATCAGCTGGCCGCGGTGGCAGCCCGCGCAATTGACCGAGACCCGCTTCAGATTGAAGCGCACGTTCAAGAACGGGATTCGGAGCGTGCTGTCGCTGAGCGCGAGGCCGCGCGGCACGGGCGTGGACTCGTAGAACTCGCCGTCCTCGTCGTCGAAGCCGAACCAGTCGTAACCGCGGCCGCCGAACTGCTCCGGCATCAGGCGCGGCATGATCCGGAAGATCCAGTACGGCACGCCCGCACGGAACTCCGTGCCCGTCTCGGCGTAGCGAAAGCGCCAGCGGATGTCGTTCTGATCGATCTTGCCTGCGGGCTCGTACTTCGGGACCGCCTTCTCGGAGGGCAGCGCGAAATCCACGGTGACGGGGCCGGAGAAGGTCTCGGGTGTTTGAAACGCGCAGCGCCCGACGATCAAGAACAACACCACGGGGATCGCCAGATTCCAGCTACTGGTCGCGACCTGGAAGATCGCGCCAGCCGCGAGATCCGCGGCCCGTCCCTTCAGCTTCTGTATGAAACTCTGCGACTCGCTCACGCGCCCTCCAGGAGCCGCGATCGCCGGGATGCCGAGCTCGGCGTGCGACCGCTGATCATTCGTCATACACAGCGCGGCTCGCGCGGGCCATGAGCATTTCATGCGCGGTCGCGGTCGCGGTCGCGCCTGCTATCGGTTCTATAAGCGGCAACGAAATGCCTAGACCCGGGCGCGCGTCGAAGCCGCCTGGGTCTAGAGCTTTCGGAGCTCGGTTTGTCAGGAGGTCTGGAGCGGCAGCCCGGCGTCTTCCCAGGCGGACTTGCCACCTTCGAAGACGCGAACGTGCCGGTAACCGAGGGTCTCGAGGCGGCGTGCTGCGACCGACGAGTTCTGGCAGGTGGGGCTCGCGCAGTAGATCACGACTTCGCGCTCGCGGTCGCCGATCAGTCCGGCGGCCAGGCCGTCGACCGCGTCGTGCGGCATGTTCTTGGCGCCGGGCAGGTGCTTCTGCTCGTAGTAACGCGGGGGGAGCGCCTCGAGCAGGACGAAGTCGGCGCCACTACGGATCTTGGAATCGAGGTCGGTGAGAGAGATGGTGTTCATGGTGCGGGGTCCTTTGTGTGGGGAAACTCGGGTGAATGTGGGGCCGAGGAGGGGTCGAGCGAAGGTCACTCGGCGGCGGTGGGGCTCGGAAGGGCGGCCGACGTCGAGCTCTGACCGCCGAGCACGCGGGCGATCAGGCGGTCGAGCGAGTAGGCGCCGCCGCCGAGGAACATCAGCGGCACGGACAGGCCGAGAGCCAGGACGTGGAACTCGAAGCCTTCACCGGCCTGGGTGCCACCCCAGTTCATGAAGAAGCCGTTCGGCAGGTGCCAGAGCAGGATCGCGCCGAGCATGGTGGCGCTCGCGCCGAGGGCCGCGGCGCGGGTGGCGATGCCCGCGAGCAGCGCCGCCGAGCCGAGCAGGTCGGAGACGATCACCAGGAACGCGAGCGGCGCGGGCACGCCGATCGAGGCGAAGAAACCCATGGTGCCGTCGAAGCCGTAGCCGTTGAACCAGCCGAAGGCCTTCTGCAGGCCGTGCGGCAAGATCACGGCGCCGAGCGCCAGGCGTTGAGCGAGGAGGGCGACGGAAGGAGTGGTTTCGAAGAGCTTGTTCATGCCCTTTGAGTACAGCTCGGCCGCGGCTTGCGTTAGACGGCTAGTCGGAACAACATTGTTTCCCTGAGGAGAACAATCCCGTGAAAGCCCCGTTCGAGTCGGTGGCCTCGATGGCGCTGTTCGCCGAGGTCGTGAAGCAGCAGTCGTTCACGGCGGCGGCCGCCCGCGTCGGCATCGCCAAATCCGCGCTGAGCAAGCGCATTGCCGAGCTCGAGGATCGGCTGGGGGTGCGCTTGCTCACGCGCACCACCCGCTCGCTCCGCCTGACCGAAGAAGGCGCGCGTTTCTACGAGCACTGCGCCGAGCTGTTGTCGGCGGCGGGCGCGGCCGAGGGCTCCGTGGCGGGCCTCGGCCAGGCGGCGCGCGGCCCCCTGCGCATCAACGCGCCGGTCACGTTCGCCGAGATGTTCCTGGCGCCCGTGGTCGCGTCGTTCCTCGCGCGGCACGAGGGCGTGGAGCTCGAGCTCAGCACGGAGAATCGTCTGGTCGACGTGCTCGAGGGCGGCTTCGATCTGGTGATCCGCATCGGCGTGGCGCTCGAGGCGTCGTCGCTGGTGGCGAAGAAGCTGAGCAAGGACCGACTGGTGGTGTGCGGTTCGCCCGAGTACCTCGAGCGGCGCGGGCGTCCGGCCACGCCGCTCGAGCTCGTGGGCCACAACTGCCTGCACTACACGCTGGTGGGCCGCGAGGCGGAGTGGCGGTTTCGCGGCGAGTCGGGCCCGCTATCGATCCCCGTGCGCGGCAACTTGAACACATCCGACGGCTCGGTGTTGCGCAAGTCTGCTCTCGCCGGCCTCGGGCTCGCAGTGCTGCCCTGGTTCATGGTCGCGGCCGACGTGCGTGCGGGCCGGCTCGAGCTCGTGATCGAGGGCTTTCGACGAGCCGAAATCGGCATCTACGCGGTCATGCCCTCACGCCGAAACGTGCCGGCGCGCACGCGGCTCTTGCTGGAGCACCTGGCGCGACATTTCGGCGACTCCGAGTGGCGTTTTGCGGAAAGAGTCGAGGGTTAGAGGGAAGCTCCGGTGGCCCCGCGTGGTAACTTGGGGGCCGTGATGCGTGGCGTGACGGTGGTGCTGGTCTGGGGTGCGTTCGGGCTCGCGGCGTGCGGGAGCTCCGAGTCGAACACGAGCTCGCCGGGGCCGACGACGGCAAACGGCGGCGCGGTCGCGAGCGGCGGCGCGGTGCCAAACGGCGGCGCGGTTGCAAATGGCGGCGGTGGAAGCGGCAATGGCGGCTCCGTGACAGCAGGGCAGGGCGGGCTCGCAACGGGGGGCGTCGCGGGCTCGGCTGCGGGCTCAGCGCCGCTGCGCGATGCCTGCCGAGCCTACGTGGTCGCTTACTGCGAGCGGCAGATCGAGTGCACGGGCGGCAGCATCTATGCAACCGAGAGCTGCGTCGCGTCGGCCGACGCTTGCCCCGATCTGTTGCTGTCGTCGGGGAGCGGGCATTCGCTCCAGAATCTGCTCGACTGCATCGAGCCGCTGCGGACCGCGGACTGCTCCGACTGGCGGCGAGACATCCTGCCAGCGTGCGTGACGGCCGGGACGCGAGCCCGGGGGGCGTCCTGCGCGTTCCGCAGCCAGTGCCAGAGCCAGAGCTGCAACCAGGAAGAGAACGGCGCTCCCTGCGGGTTCTGTCGCGGCCTTGCGGAGCCGGGCGGCGCTTGCAACGACTACGAGACGGCGTGTCCGCCCGGGCAGCGATGCGAGGGTAGCCGTTGCGTCGAGATCCCGCCCTCTGCCGATCCCGTCCGCCCCACTCCGAGCAAGCGCGTCGCGGAGGGAGAAGCTTGCGGCTTCATCCGGTGCGAAGGCTGCGACGCCGTCTCGGAAGTCTGGTGCGAGCTGGGCCTGTATTGCAGCTATCCGGAGGGTTCCGGGGAAGGGGTTTGCCGGGCTTTCCCAGCCCCGGGCGAGCCGTGCGCCGAAGATCTGTTCCCGAGCTGTGCCGAGGGCGCCTATTGCAGCCCCACGGGTTGCCTTGCGCTGCCGGTAGCCGGCGAGGCCTGTGCCAGCGGGGCCTCTCCGCAGTGCGCCGACGGCCTGTACTGCGTCTCGGGTCTTTGCGCGCCGCTCGCGGCCGTCGGCGAGCAATGCGAACCGGACCCTACGAGGCTCGTCGCCTCCGTTTGCCAAACGGGCCTCGTGTGCGCGTGCCAGGACGCGGAATGTCGAATGGGGGCCTGTCAGAACCTCGCCCGAGAGGGCACGGCCTGCGGCGCGGACGGCGTGGTGTGCGAGCACGGCACGGTCTGCGAGGGCGGGCTGTGCCGTCCGAGCGATGCGCTGACAACACAGGCCATCTGCGACCAGCGCGAGTGAGTGGGCTATGGTCGGCGCGTGCCGACTGCAAGCCCTGCCGCGCGAGCGCGCGAAGTCCTCGCCGTGGTGGCCGGCGTGCTCGCGCTGTTCGTGATCGAGCGCGGCCTGGGCGCGCTGCTCGCGCTCGTGGGGTTCGAGTTTCCGAGCGCGGTGGCCGGCATGTTGCTGTGCTTCGCCCTGCTCGCCATGTGCCGGGCGCTCGGGCTCTCGGGCGTGGATCGCGTGATCGCGCTGCTCGAGCCCGCACGGCATTTCCTCGGGCGCTGGATGGCGTTGTTCTTCGTGCCGCCGCTCGCGCTGTTGCCGCTCGCAGAGCCGCCAGGTCCGGGTGAGCTGTGGCGCGTGGTGTTGGTGCTCTCGTTAGGCTTCGCCGCGACGCTCCTCGGAACGGCGTTCGTGGCGCGGCTACTCTCGGGGCATGCGGAGGCGCCGGCGCCCGTGCTCGCACCCGCGCAGAGCTGGCCGATGAGCGGGCTGCTCGGCGTTTGGCTGTTGACGACCGGTCTGGGCTACGCGGCAGCGCTCGCCGGTTTGGCTCTCGGCCGGCTCGCATTCGGCGTGGGGCTCACGGTTTGTTGGTTCGTGATCGGGGATTGGCTGCGGGGCACGCTCGCGCGGCGCGGGGCCGTATTGCTCTCGAACGTATGTCACCCGGTCGGGGTCGGCGCGCTCGGCGCCGGCTTGGTCTGGTGCGCCGCGGGTTTCCCTCTCCGCAGCTACCTGGCGTTCGGCGCAGAGGCTTCCGGGCCGGGGAATCTGCTGGTCTTTCTGCTCTCTCCCGCGGTGGTCGCGCTCGGGTTGTCGCTCGATCGCGAGCGCGAGTCGTTGCGCTGCGCTGCCGCGCCGCTGCTGGTCGCGACCGCGTTCGCGGCGGCGTTTTCGCTGTTCGCGAGCGCCGGGCTTTCGCGGCTCTTCGGCTTGTCCGCAGCGTACGGCCGGGCGCTCGTGCCGCGTTCGGTGACGACGCCGATCGCGCTTTCGATCGCGCGGCTGCTCGACGGCGACCCGAGCTTGACGGCCGTGCTCGTGATCGTGAGCGGGGTGCTCGGCGCGCTCGCAGCGCGGCCATTGCTCGAACGGCTCGGGTTTCGCTCGCCGATCGCGCTCGGTATCGCCACCGGGGCCGCGAGCCACGGCATCGGCACCGCGGCGCTCCTACGCGAGGCGCCGCGCGCCGCAGCGCTGTCCGGGATCGCCTTTGCGCTCACGGCCAGCATCAGTGTCGCGCTCGTGAGCTTGCAACCGGTGCGCGCGCTGCTGCTGGCGCTCACCGGATAGCCCGCGCAGCTAGCGCCGGCGCCGGATCAGCGCGGCGCCTGCCAGGGCTGCGGCCCAGGCGGCGAGCGTGGAGCCGCTGGGCCGCGCTCCTAGCGAACAGCCACCGGAGTCGTCGCTGCTCTCCGCGGCGGGGGCAGGCGGGGGTGTCACGGGCGCACTGCCGCCGGGAGCCACGCCGCCAGTGGTGGTGGCGGGTGCGCCGCCGGTCAGGGCCGGTACCGAGGTCGTGCCGCCGGTGGGTGCTCCGCCGGTGCTCACGGGCGTCGTACCCCCGGTGGGCGCACTGCCGCCGGTGGTTCCGCCGCTCGCGCCGCCGCGCCCGCCCGCACCCGCGGACGTGCCACCGCCGCCGCCCGTGCCGCCCTCACCAGCGCCGCCGTTGGCCGGAACCCCGCCGTTACCGCCCTTGGTTGGGCCACCGCCACCGCTTCCGCCCGAGCCACCGGCGCCGTCGCCGGTGATCTTGATGTTGGCGCAATGGTGGTAGAAGCACCCGCCGGGGTTGTTCAGGCCGTGGTTCGACATGAACTCGATCACCTGCAACACGCATTTTTCGCAGGTGACGTCGTCGGGCAGCTTCACCATGATCGACTGCGGGCCCGAAAACCCCTTTTCGTGCTGGAGCTCACCGTCGGCGAGCACCGGATAGACCGGTGGATCCATGATCGCGGCGCTACCGCAAGCCGTGGAGCCCTTCGTGACCGCCGGATCCGCCGGTAGGTCCATCATGTCTTCCTCGGCGAGCGCCACGCGGTAGTGGCCCGGGTGCGTCACGGTCTCGTCGATGGTGATCGTGATCGTCTCGCCCGCCTTGAACGAGGTGATCATGTTGCTCGGCATGGCCATCGCCGACGGATCGGCCTGGCCGCAAGGCGCGCTCTTCTGCGGATCCCCCAGGCTGTTCTGCTGGTACATCGCGGGCGGGGACTGCAGCACGAAGTGCGCGCTCGCCGAGGCGGGTAGAAGGACCAGAGTGGCGCCGGCCAGCGTCAGATGCAGCGTGCGAACCCGGCGGCGAAGTCTCGAGCTAAGGGGCATGACCACGGGAAACCTCGAGCGCTTCATAGCACTCGCCGCGTGATCCGGCCGAGAAGTCGCGGGGCCGGGGCTCGCCGCTAGTCACGGATGACGTGTTGGCTGAGGCGAAGTTTCTTGCTCGGCTAGACTGGCTCGGGCTTCTCGGTCACACGATCTTTTCGTTGGGATTCGTGATCTTTCGTAAAACCTCGTAACGCTCCGAGCGCACGTGTAGCGGGTGCTCGGCCGGGGAGGCGTCGAACTTCGGGTTTTCCATACTGGCGAAGGCTTCGCGCAGGCGCGTGCCCCAGGTGCCGCGGATCATCGCGAAGTAGGGGTTGTTCTCGTCGATGCAGACGAGCTCGTTGCTGGCGAGGGAGTTGGCCTCGTATACGACCAGATCGATCGGCAGGCCTACGGACAGATTCGACTTCAACGTCGAGTCGATCGACACCAGCGCGCACTTCGCCGCGTCCGCGAGCGGGATGCTCGAGCTCAGGATCCGGTCCAACACCGGCTTTCCGTACTTGGACTCACCGATCTGGAAGTAGCAGGTCTCGGGGGTGGCCTCGATGAAGTTGCCCGTCGAGTAAACGAGGAACAGCCGCATCACCTCGCCGCCGATCTGACCGCCGAAGATCATGGTGCAGCTGGCGTCGATGCCGGCTGCTCGCAAGACCGGGCCGTCCAGCTCGTCCACTCGGCGCATCGTGGTGCCGAGGATGCGCGCCGCGTCGAACAGGCTCTTGGTGTTCCAGATGGTCTGCGGCGCGCCGTCGATGGTGAGCTCTTCCGACTGCAGCTTCTCGCGTACCGACTGCGAGATCGACAGGTTGCCGGCGGAGAGCAGCGTCATGAAGCGATCGCCCGGCCGTTCGTAGACGATCATTTTCCGGAACGTGCTCACCTGATCGAAGCCGGCGTTGGTCCGCGAATCGGACGCGAACACCATGCCAGCCGCCACCTTGAGCGCCACACAGTAGGTCAAGCGCGCACTCCTCTGGCACGGTCCGTCATGAGGGGTCTCATACCCGAGCTCCGCGATTGGGGGAATCTCGAGCCCGCGCTGTGCCTAGCGCTTGGCTTTTGGAGCTAGAAGCAGCGAGAGACAGCCCGTGCCGCCGAGCTCCGGCGGGGCGGTGACGAAGGCCAGCACGTGGGCAGACAGCGGAGGCTCGGACAGCCAATCGCCGATTTCGGAGCGCAGCACGGCGAAGCCACCGGCGCTGTGTCGACCCTTGCCCACGATCACGAGCACGCGCTGTCTGCCCTTCGCCCGTTCGTGCTGGAGAAATGCGGCCAGTAAGGCGCGGGCACTTTCGGCGTCTTTGCGGTGCAGGTCCAGCGTGGCTTCTGGAGGGCCGTGCAGACGAGCGAGCTCGCGCGTGGCGAGGCGCACGCGTTGGCCCTCGATGAAACCATCGCGCGCTTCGACGCGGAAGCTCGGGAAGGCGGCCGCGCGGGCGCTGGTCCGGCGCGGCTTCGCGGCCAACACCCGACCGGCTGACGGCGCCAGTGGCACGGCGCCGTCGCGACGCATCACCTCCGCGAACGTCTGCTCGGAGGGCTTTGAGGGCTCTGGGGTCTTCGGAGCTTTCGCGCCCGTCGATTTCACAGCCAGCTTGCCGAGCGAGCGCAGCGGACGTTGCAGCAACGGGCGTCGCGCCATCAAGCGCGCTCGGCTTCCCGCTTGAGATCGGCGGCGTATTGCTCGAACGGCTGGGCCAGGTCGGGGAGCGAGCTCTGGATCAGAGGCAGCATCACGCCGCTCATCACCTCCACCATCGAGAACTCGACGCCTTCGCCGGATCCGGGCGCGAGTGTGAAGGTACGAACACCCTTGAAGAGCAGCGCCGCCCCGCCGCTCCAGACCATGCGCTGCTCGGGTACGAGCTCGCTCACCTCGACCCCGAAGCTGCGGTCGGAGCTCGGTACCTTGATCTTCAGTCGCTCGCCGAGCGCGATCCGGCCTTGGATCTGGGTGACCGTCGAGTTCCAGCGTGGGAAATCGGCGGCGTCCGTGAGCAGCGCCCAGACGCGCGCGGCGGGCGCAGCGATCGCGATCGACACGCCGCACTCGCTGCGAAACACGCCGTCGCGTTCGAAGGCTCGTCCGTCCATCGGGGAAGCCAAGCTACCACGAACGATTCGGGGTACGGCGGCTTGACGCGCTCCGGCGCGTTCGGTCTACTCGACGCGGGTGCATGGAGAGTGTGGTGACATGAGCAAAGACTATTTCGTCAAATCGCAGGGTATGGCGGGCACGGGATTCAAGACCGGCATGGCCGTCGTCTTGATCGTGCTCGGCTCGCTCGGGGTGTTCTTGCAGGCCGGCGGCGTCGCGGCCTCGTTGGGCCTCGGGATTTTGATGTTGTTCACGACGCGCTGGGAAAAGAACAACCCGATCGTGCGTCTTCACGGGGACCACCTGGAGCTGAAGCCCGGAATGATCGCCCCGAGGCGGCTGGTTCTGTATCGCGACGTCGAAGGCGTGAAGCGAGTGTCGGACGCGCGGGCGTTCGTGACGACCGCCGACGCCAAGCGCGTGCACTTGCCGCTCGCAGTGCTCGAGCCCTCGGCCGGGAGCGAGCTCTTGCAGGCGCTCGTCAAGCGCGTGAACGAGGTACGCGATAAGAAGGTGGCGCTCACATGATCAACGGCAAGTTGATGTTCGGGTTGCTGATCAACTCAGCCATGACCGCGTTCGTGGCGATTGAACAGCCGGTGCTGCTGTACGTGATGGGCCCGTTTCTCGCGCTGTCTCTGCTGGGCGCCGCGCTGCTCTCGCTGGGACACGCGCGCCGCGGCGCGCAGCTCGTGATCGCCGGGTCGATCGGCTTCATCCCAGCAGGCCTGATCGCGGTCCTGGGGGCGCGCGACGTGCTCGATTCACTGGCGCAGCAGGAGCTCGAAGCCCGCCGGCAGCGCGCCTGACTTCAAGGCGCGCCGGGCGTGCCGTGCTCGTAGAACACGAACGCTTCCTGGAAGCTGCCGCCGTAGAACGGCGTCTGGAAGTGCCAGAGCGAGCCGGACGGGGCGCTGGTCCGGGGATCGCGCAGGCGGTAATAGGCGAGCGGGGCGCCGTCCTCGTTCTTGGGGAAGACCACGGCGGCGATGCCGCTCACCGCGGCGGCGCTGAGCTTCACCAGATCCCCGGCGACGCGGCTCTTCAGACCCTCGCTCTGGATCATCACGCTGCGGAGCTCGACCCAATCCGCGGGGATGATGTCGCCGGCCTTTTCGCCGGAGACACCATAAGTGACGGCGGTGATGTCTTCGGCCGCGAACTGCGGAGTGACCTCGAAGGGTTGCGCGACCGCCACGCCGGTTTCGCCCGGAGCGAGGCAGTACACGGTGTTGGTCAGGCCTTCGAAGCGGTACATGGGCGCGACGACCGGCCCGGCAAACTTCACCGCGGCGCTGCCCGGCGCCTCGATACCCACGCTCACGGTGAGCGTGCACTTGGTCTCGTCCCCGTCATTGACGACCACACCGAGCCAGAAGAAGTCGGTGAGGGTCGGCCCGACCGCGTAGTAGTGGCTGTGGCTGACCACGAAGCCCTCGACCGGATCGCCGACGAAGACTTCGCCGGTTTGCTCGGGAGCGACGTTCGGGATGTGGACCCCCGTCGGCGCCGCACCCCCGATCGGGATCGGCAGGCCGCCCGTCGCGCCGGTGCCCGCGGAATTGCTGCCTCCGGTGCCAGTGTCTCCGCCTTCGTCGCCGGCTCCCGCGCTGCCCGCGAAGCTGGGGCGACCACCCGTGGGGTTGACGCCGCCCGTGGCCGAGCCGCCGTTCGCGCTCCCGCCCTTTGCGGGCGGTGGCGGAACGTCGTCGCCGCCGCCACCTGCGTCGCAGGCGAACGCCGCGACCGAACCGAGTAACGCGAGCCCCGACCAGCGACGAAACTTCATCCGCAACCCTCGCGGGCAGCTAAGCGCTGAGCCCGCGCCCTGTCAAGCAGCCGCGGGCCTGCGCTCGGCCTGGCTCGCGCCGCCGAAGCCCCACGAGTCGGCGACCGTCGCGTGCACGTGTGCGTAGCTCACGGGGTGAAGCTCTCCGAGTAGCTCGGCGGATCTGGCGGTGGTGTTCGACGCGAGCGACAAGGTGGCCACTCGCGCTGTTCGACTCGCGGCGCTGGCAGCGCTCGACGCGGCGGGGCTGCCATTTCGGTTTGCTCGCGGCCGTGCGCGCAGGGCTCGCGGTCACGCTGCGGTTGTCGCGGCGCTCGCGCTCGCGCTCGCGGCAGAGCTCCACGCGCTGGGCGCGAAGCAGGGCCTGTCGAGCGCCGGATCGTTTCGCGTCGCGCTGGTCTCGGATCACGCGCGCGATGGCGTCGGCGCTGCGCTCGCAAATGCGCAGGCGTCGAGCGATGTGCCGACGCAGCTGCTACACTGCGGGATCAAACTCGGCACGCCCGGCAGGATTCGAACCTGCGACCTACGGCTCCGGAGGCCGTCGCTCTATCCAGCTGAGCTACGGGCGCGTGTTGGGGGTGACTGTCTAGCGCAGCCTTGCCGGTTGGGGAAGCTGCGTCGGGAGATCCGGCCCGCGAGCGCGAAGCTTGGGCGCTTTTTCGAGGCTTTTGCGCTCGCGCAGGAGCATGAACGAGGGGAGGATCCGGCTCATGGGAATCGCCGTCGGTATCGTTCCGTGCCTGAGCGACAACTATTCCTACCTGATGCGGGTGCCGGGGACGGACCGCGCGGTGGTGGTCGATGCGAGTGAGGCCGCGCCGGTGCGGGCGGCGTTACGCGAGCACGGCCTCACGCTGGCGGCGATCCTCGCGACGCACCACCACGAAGATCACGTGGGCGGAAACCTCGAGCTCTTGAAGGAGTTCCCGAACGCCCAGGTGTTCGGGTTCGAGACGGACGCGGGGCGGCTGCCCGGGCTCACCCGCGGCGTGAAAGACGGAGAGCGCTTCGCGCTCGAGGGCCTCGAGGTGAAGGCCATGCACATCCCCGGTCACACGCTGGGCGCCGTCGCGTACCTCGTGGACGACGCCGTGTTCACCGGGGACACGTTGTTCGTGGCGGGCTGCGGGCGATTGTTCGAGGGCACGCCCGCGCAGATGTACGACTCGATCAACACGCGGCTCGGCGGCCTCGCCGACGCGACGCGCGTTTACTGCGGGCACGAGTACACGGCGAAGAACCTGGAGTTTGCGGCCGCGCTCGAGCCGAGCAACCAGGCCGTGCGCGACAAGTCGGAGCGTGTGCGCGCGCTCTTGGCCCGCGGTGAGCCGACCGTGCCGTCGACGATCGGCGAGGAGCGCGAGACGAACCCGTTCCTGCGCGTAGAAAAGCCGGAGATCTTGGCGAAGGTGGCCGAGGACCTGAGCGGCGATCGCTCGACGGCCTCGCTGTTCGGCGCCGTTCGCCGAGCCAAGGATCGGTTTCGATGAGCCGACGCTGGGGTGCGGCGCTGGTGCTCGCCCTCGGCTGCTCGCGCCACGAGCCCGCCGGCAGCGCGCCGCGGGATTCGCGCCCGGTCGTGACCAGCGCCGCCTCCGTGACGGCGCTGAGCCCCAGGGCTGCTTCGCCATCGAGCCGCGGCGCGCGTTTGGCCGCCGAGGAGCGGACCTGGGTCTTCGAAAGCACGCCGGTCGGGCGCATGGTGGCGGTGGTGCTGCTCCCCGAGCGCGAGCCGGACGAACGCCTACCCGTGCTGCTCGCGTTTCACGGACGCGGCGAGGCGCTGAAGGGCCCGGATCGCGGAGCGCGCGGCTGGGTGGACGACTACGCGCTGAAGCGCGCGATGCAAAGGCTCGCTTCGCCGCCGCTCACGAGCGCGGACTTCGAGTCGTTCGTGGCACCGGATCGGCTGGAACGGCTGAACGCGAGCCTTTCGGCCAGGCCGTACCGCGGGATGATCGTGGTTTGCCCGTACACGCCGGACGTGCTGCGCGGGGACGCTCCGTTCGCCAAGGCGCGGCCGCTCGCACAGTTCGTGGAAAAGACGCTGCTGCCGAAGATCCGCCGTGACGTGCCCGTGCTCGACGGCGCCGTGGGCATCGATGGGGTCAGCCTCGGCGGGCGCGCTGCGTTCGGCGTTGGGCTGCTCGCGCCGCGCTCGTTCCGCGCCATCGCGGGGCTGCAAGCTGCGTTCGATGTGGACGACGCGGCCGAGATCGCGGAGCGAGCCCAGCGCGCTCACGCAGAGAACCCGCAGCTGGTATTCCGATTGCTGACGAGCAAGGGCGACTACTTCCGCGAAGCCGACACCGCGATCGCGCGCGCTCTGCAGAGCCGCGGGCTGCCTGCGCAGCTCGACCTGGTCGAAGGTCCGCACGACTACTCGTTCAACCGCGGCCCCGGTGCGCTCGAGATGTTGATTTTTCACGATCGCGCGCTGCGCGGAGAAGCCGCGCTCTAACCTGCTCGCGCTTCAGGAGAAAGCGGCCGCCTCGAGCAGCGCCGTCAGGAGCAGCAAGCTCTTGCCGGTTCGGTGCTGGAAGGCGACGCCGATCAACACCTCGGGTTGAGTGGCGTCGTGCCGCACCCAGGCGACCCGGGCCTCGATCTCGAGCGGCGCCCAGAGGTGCGGTGCATCGATGATGAGAGACAAGGGGGTCGAAGGTGGGATGATCTCGCTCAGCGCGACGCGAGCTCCCCCCAGCCCCAAGTCGAGAACCCGCGCCTGCCGCTGCCAAGAACCGCCACCGGCAATCACGTTCGCCGCCAGGTTCACGGGCCTTCGGGCAAAGCCCCGGAAGTGGTCACGCTCGGGAACGGTGGTCAACGCGGGGCTCGTGTGTTCAGTCTTTTGGCCCGGGTGGGACAGTGGGCCGGGTGGCAGTTCCGCGCCCTCCGGATCGACTACTTGGGAAAGCAGGGCTCGGTCCGCTACGATACCGAGGCTCGAGACGGAAACCGTGGCGCCTCGCCTACGGCGCCGAGCAGGTTTGCATGAATCAGGACACCCGAAAAGACCCGCGCGCCAAAGTGCTGACGATGACCGTGCGCTACAAGAGCGCGACCCTCGACGAGTTCATCGAGCATCACTCCTACGACGTGAGTCGTGGCGGCATGTTCATCAAGACGCCGTCGCCTTTTCCACCGGGGACCCTGCTCAAGTTCGAAGTGAAGATCGCCGACGAGCAACGGCTGATGCAGGGCGTGGGGCGCGTGGTCTGGAAGCGCGAGGCCAACGACAGCAACGACTCCCGGCCCGCTGGCATGGGCGTCAAGTTCATCAAGATCGACGACGAATCGCGGCGAACCATCGAGCGACTGGTCGACGCGCGCGGTGGTGACGGCGACAACGCGTTCGATCAAGGCAACGCGCCGCGCGTCCCCGTGGCGTCTGCCCCCAGCGCCAGCGTGCCCTCGGCGATCCCGTCGAGCACCGCGCCGACCAAGCCGTTGGAGCAGCCGCCCGCCCCCGCCGGCCGCTCGCGCAAGGCGACGGTGATCGGGCTCGGCGCGATGAAGCCGTCGGGCACGTCCGCTGGCGCGCGTGCCGTGAACATCAGCTCTGGTCCGCCGCGCACGGTCACGCCTTCCCCCCCGCAAGCTCAGGAAAAACCGGCCGAGACCTTCTTCCCCAAGACGGACTCGCGCGCGGACATGCCGCCCGTCGAAGATCAAACGATGATGAAGCAGGCGAAGGAGCTGCTGGCGGACGCGATGCGCTACGCCGGCGGCACCGCCGAGGACGTGAAGGCCGCGGCCAAGGCGAGCTCGATTCCGCCGCATGTCCCGCGTCCGGAGCCGCACAAGTCGGTGCCGCCGCGGCCGACCGCGAAGGAAGTTCCGAAGACGCGCGCGCCCTTTGCCGAGCAGAACGAAGAAGGGGAAGCCGCGACCACCATCTGGCGCGCCAACGAGGCAGCCGCGCTGCTCGCCGAGTCCATGAAGGACAGCGAGCCCCCGCCGGGACAGGAGATCCACGGGCGGATCACGGCCCGGCCGCCCGCCGAGGCGGCAGAGCCCGAGCCGCGCTTCCGCGACAGTGAGCCGGCGACGACGCCGGGCACGTCCTCGTCGGAGCAGGAGCCCGCGTCCGCCGGCAAGGTCGCCGCTGCTCCGGCCGCGGTCGAGCCCGCCCAAAAGCTCCAGCCGGAGCACGTCGAAGCCGAAGCGCCGGTTTCCGAGCCGCCGAAGCCCTCGGTCAAAGCGGCCGCCGCCAAGGCAGCGGTTTCCGTGAGCGAACGCCCCTCGTCGCGAGCGCGCGCTGCCATGACCGAAGCCGCGAACGAGTCGGCCTCCGAAGGTGGCGGCGGCAAGGGCGTGTTCGCGCTGCTTGCTCTCGCGGCGGCGGCCGGGATCGGGTTTTACCTGACGCGCCCGCCGCCGGCCGCGCCGGAGCCGCCGCCCGAGCCTGCGCCCGTCGAGGCCGCGAGGCCCGCGCCCACGCCCGAGCCCACGCCGGTCGCGACGGCTCCGGAAGCGCCGCCGAGTGCTGCGGTATCTGCGGCGCCCGCGGACTCGGCATCGGCGGCGCCGCCAACAGCTCCCGAGCCGCCTGCCAGCGCAGAGCCCGAAAAGCCCGAGCCCGCGGCCGCGGAGAAACCGGCGGCCAAGCCTGCTCCACGCCGCGTCGTTCCGCGCCGCGCGCCCGCGAAGAAGAAGGCGGAGCCGGCGCTTTCAGGTGAGGAGTCCGAGGCGCCGCCTGCGGAAGCCGCTCCCAAGCCTCCCGCCGAGGCTGCGCCCGAGGCACCGCCGCCTGCGCCGCCTGCGCCGCCCGCACCCACGCCCCCGTCGCCCACGCCACCGCCGGCAACACCCCCGCTCGGCGACAATCCGTACTGACGCGCGCAGACTGATGGCCACGGCCGGCCTGCCGGATCCGAACACCGATCCGCGGATTGGGACGGTGCTCTCCGAGCGCTACCGGCTCGATGCGCTGCTCGGTGAAGGCGGCATGGGCAAGGTCTATGCGGCCGAGCACGTGCTGATGAAGAAGCGGCTGGCGGTGAAGGTGCTGCACCGCGAGCTGACTCTCGTGCCGGAGGTCGTGGCGCGCTTCGAGCGCGAGGCGATGGCAGCGGCGAACATCGACCACCCGAACGTCGCGGCCGCGACCGACTTCGGCCGGCTGCCGGACGGTTCGGTGTTTCTGGTGCTCGAGTTCGTGCAGGGCCGCAGCCTGCGCGAAGAGATCGCGGCCGGCGCGATGCCGGTCGAGCGCGCCCTGAACATCGCCCGGCAAATCGCCAGCGGACTGCGCGGCGCTCACGGCCACGGCATCGTGCACCGCGATCTCAAGCCGGAGAACGTGATGCTGGTCGAGCGCGACGGAGACCCCGACTTCGTCAAGGTGCTCGATTTCGGCGTCGCCAAGGTGCCGATCGGCGAGGTGCCCGCTGTGACGGGCACGCCGATCAGCCGCGCCGGCATGGTGTTCGGGACGCCGGAATACATGGCCCCCGAACAGGCGCTCGGCGAGCCGGTCGACGGTCGAGCCGACCTGTATGCGCTCGGGGTGATGCTGTTCGAAATGCTGGCCGGCGATCGGCCATTTTTGAGCGAGAGCCCGGTGGGCATCCTCGGCCAGCAGCTGTCGCAGGCGCCGCCGCTGTTCGCCGATCGAGTCGGTCACGGCGTGGTCCCGCCCGTCGTGGAGCGCGCCGTGCACGGCTTGCTGGCGCGCGACAAGGATCGCCGCCCGGCGAGCGCGCGCGAGGTCGAAGATTCTCTCTCGTCGCTGTTGGTTCCGAGCCCCAGCGGCTCGAGCACCAAGTTCACGCTCGCGGTCGGCTCGCCCGTTTCCGACCTCGATCGGCTCTCTTCGAGCTCGCTGTTCCCGGCTGACGCGGACGCTGCGCAGCGTTCGCTGTCGAGCTTGCCGCCCGAGCACTCGACGCTGATGGGGCGGCTCGGCAGCGTGTTCGAGTCGCTGCCGCCGCGGGCCGCAGCGCTGCGCGATCGCTTGCCGACCGGGCTTCGCGACTCACTTCGCCCCGTCGCGCCGCGCACCCTGGCCGCCCTCGGGCTGCTGGTCGCGGGCCTCGTGGTGGTGCTGTTCATCGCGGTGGTGCTCGCGCTCGGCCGCTCGCTGTTTCCGGGCTCGCGAACGGCGGGGACCCCCGCGAACCGGCCGTCGGCGAGCGCCACGGCGGTCGCGCCCGTCGCGGCGATTCCGGCGCCCCGCTCCTCGAGCGTCGCAGCGCCCGAGCTGCGCCCGCCGAGCCTCGGGGCCGCGAACCAGGGGGACGTGCTGGCGGCCTCGGCGCTCGCCGAGAGTCAGAAGAAGAACCACGCGACCGCGCTCGCTTTCGTCGAGCGCACCCTGACGGTCGATCCGAGCTTCGCCTCGGACGATCGCCTGTCGATCGCGGTGCTCGCGGCGGCGCGCGAGAGCGCGACCTGGAAACGCGCCTTCAAATTGCTGGAGGGGCCGATGGCCGGGCGCGGCGCCGAGCTCATCTGGGATATCGCTTCGGACAAGCAAGCGCCGCTCGCTGCCCGACAGCGCGCTGGCGTGTGGCTCAGGAGCGCGACCTTCCGCAAGCACGCGACGCCCGCATTGCTGCTTGCGGCCGAGCTGCGGACAGCACGCACCTGCGAGCAAGCGCGCAATCTACTCGCGCGCGCCAAGGAGGTCGGCGACGAGCGCAGCTTGTCCCAGCTCGAAGCCTGGCAGGCCCGCACTGGCTGCGGGAAGAAGCGTCAGGAAGACTGCATGCCCTGTCTGCGCGCCGATGTCCGGCTCGAGGAAGCCATCGCCGCGGTCCGGGCGCGCCCCACGCCGCCCTGGAAATCCCCCTGATTTCCGCCCCACGCGAGCCCTCGTCGCGTGGGGCGAGCTCACCCCGCCATCTCAAGCTTCCACGGCGCCCGGCGATTTTGGGTTTTGGCTTCGTTTTCGCTGCGCTCCGGTGCTCACGTAGCTACCTACGCTCCGCTCCGGTGCTCGCGAAAGCCTCGCCAAAACCGCAAACTTGCCGGGCGGGCGCTCCTTGAGGTTCTGGGCATAGGGGCGAGCGTCGTCCGACTCTCGGACGACCGCGATTATCAGCCTCCGGACTCCTTCAAGGCCTTGTTGATGATCTTCTTGAAGGCGGCGGCGGGCTGAGCGCCGCTGATGTAGTAGCCGTTGATCACGAACGCCGGCGTGCCGTTGATACCGGCGTCGTTGCCGATCTTGGCGTCACCATCGACCTTCGCCTTGTGCTTGTTGCCGTCGAGCGCGGCCTTGAACTTCGCCATGTCGACGCCGGCTGCTTCGGCGAGCTTCTCGAGGTTCGGCCGCTCGATGCCGCCGGGCTGACCCTGCGCATCGAACAGCTTGTCGTGGTACGCCCAGAACGCGGCGTTGCCCTTCTGCGCGAACACTTCCTGCGCGGCGGCGGAGGCGAGCGGAGCGTCCTTGTGGAACGGCAGCGGCAAGTGGCGCCACACGATCTTGATCTTGTTGCCGTACTCCTTCTCGATCTCCTTCAGCGTCGGCTCCACGCGCTTGCAGAACGGGCACTGGAACTCCGAGAACACCTGGATCACGACCTTCGCGTTCGCGCCGCCCTTGTACGGGCTCGAGGCGTCCGGCGCCGGGACCTGCTTGCGCTCCGGGGGCGGCGGCTCCTTGCCGTCCTTGATCGCCTCTTCGTAGATCTTGGACTTGGGGGTGCCCTTGGCCACCAGGGCCTTGGCCGCCGCGAGGCGGTCGTCGATCAGCGCCTTGAACTTGTCGAAGGGCTGGGCGCCGCTCAAGCGCATGCCGTTGACGAAGAAGTGCGGCGTACCGCGAGCCTGGTAGTCCGCGGCCAGATCGATGCTGGACTCGATCTTGTCCATGTACTTGTTGCTGTCGATGGCTTGCTTCACGGTGTCCCACGACAGGCCGATCTTCTCGGCCACGCCCTTCAGGTCTTCGTCCTCGAGCTTGGGCATCACGTCGAAGAGCGCGTCGTGCGCTTCCCAGAAGCCCTTGTCACCCTTCTGCTTGTAGGCGACGCGGCCGAGGATCGCCGCCGGCTTGGCGCGGTTGTGGAAGGGCAGCGGGTTGTCCTTCCAGACGAAGCGCACGTCGTTCGGGTAGGTCTCGGCCACCTGCTTCAGCGTGTCTTCGACGCGCTTGCAGAACGGGCACTGGAAATCCGAGAACACGACCAGCGTCACGAGCGCGTCCTTCGGGCCCTTGATCGGATCGTCGGCCGCGACCGGCACCTTCCAGATCGTCTTGTCGTCGTCGTCGTCCTTGGCTGCCTTCTCCGCCTTCTTGGAGGGCTGCTCGGGCGCCGCCTTGGCGTTCTTGTTGGTCAGCGTCACGTACACGTCGGCTGGCTTGGTGCCGGAGGCGACGAGCTTCTTGGCCTCGCCGAGCTGCTGGTCGATGATTTCCTTGAACTTGTCGAACGGCTGCGCGCCGCTGAGCGTCACGCCGTTGATGCGGAACGCGGGGGTGCCGCTGGCGCCGATCTTTTGCGCCACGGCCATGTCCTCGTCGACCTTGGCCGCGAACTTCTTCGCGCCGTAGGCCTCCTTGAACTTCGCCTTGTCGACGCCGGCGTCGACCGCCCACTTCTCGAAGTTCTCCTCGTTCAGCGCCCTCTGGTTGGCGAAGGCCGAGTCGTGGAACTTCCAGAAAGCGTTCGAGCCGCCCAGCGCGAACACCGTCGCCGCGGCTTCGTGAGCCGGACGCGCTTCCTTATGGAACGGCAGCGGGTTGTTCTTCCACACGATGCGGACCTTGTCCGGACCGTACGTGTCCTTGATCTGCTTCAGCGTCGGACCAACGCGCGAGCAGAACGGGCACTGGAAGTCGCTGATCTCCACGATCGTGACCGGGGCGTCGGGCTTGCCCCACTGCGGGTCCTTGGAGGTGACCGGAACGGTTGCTGCGCTGTGGTCGCCTGCGCTGGCGCTGGCGCCCTCCGCCGAAATATCCGGGCCACCGTTCTGGCGGTCGAGCCCCCACATCAAAAACATGCCGGCTAAAAAGCTGATCAAGAAGCCGACGATTGCGGTTCCCTTGTTCATGAACACACTCTCCTGAATACGTATCGAAACAAACGGACTGAACGAAGACTTGCGCGCAAACACGTCGACCCGGAGACACTCCGCGTCGACGCGCTCACGGCGGGCGGCCCCGTGAGAGGGCCGGACGAACCTTGGATCCCCCCGGCTCGCGCTCAGCGCGGCGGGCGATCGAGGCAGCGACGAAAGCCAGAGCGCGCGGCACCGCCGTCGGTCCCGGTGAGCAGCACGTGCGGCTGCGAGCGCGGTGGCAGCCGGTAGTAGAGCGCGGCGAGCCGTTGCGGGGTCTCGAGCTGCGCGACCTGATCGGGCGTGCGCTTCGGCGCCCCCGGCGCCTTCAGCAGCTCTTCGGGAGTCGAACACGGCGCGTCGATCGAAGCGTCGTTACTCGCGCGCATCGGCGGCGGCGCGGCGATGCTCTCGGCGTGTACGCCGCACATCGGCACCAGCGTGTCCGCCAAGGCCGCCGGGCTCAGCAGGCCCACGAGCGCCAGCACCAGGCACCCGATTAGGTGCCGGTGGATCCGGCGCTGCGTGAGACCCCAGGACGACATTTCGAAAACCGCGCGGCGAGTCTAGTCCGCCGGGCACGCCGCTCAACCCGTTGTCGGCGCCTGCCATTCCTTTCGAGTCCCGTCCGGGCGCATCACTTCGATAAGTGAGGCCCCGCCGGCCGGCTGCAGGATATTTGTCCACAGTATCCTACCTTGGCGACCATGGGCCCATGCAGGCGCTCGAGTCCTCCGTGAAAGCGAACACCACCCGGGATCAGGTCGCAACCGCAGCCCCCGAGCGCTGCGAGGAGCCGCTACCCCGCCGCTTCGAGCGCTTCACGCTGCTGTCCCGCGTGGCGCGCGGCGGAATGGGCGAGGTGTATCTGGCGACGGCGGCTGGCATCGAGGGCGCCGAGCGGCCGCTGATCGTGAAGATCATCCGCCCCGATCACGCAGAAGATCGCTCCTTCAAGGCGCGGTTTTTGGACGAGGCGCGGATCCAGGCGCAGCTCCAGCACCCGGGTGTGGCGCAGATCCTCGAGGCGACGACGGACACCGTGGGCTCGCCGTACGTGGTGGTCGAGCACGTCGAGGGACGCAACCTGAGTGAGGTGAGGGGGCGCGCTGCGCAGCTCGGGCTCCGCATCGGTTGGGCCGAGGCGATGGCGATCGGTGTCTGCCTCGGGGAGGCGTTGATGCACGTCCACGAGCGCACCTGCCCCGACGGCCGCCCGCTCGAGATCGTGCACCGCGATCTCAGCCCGCAGAACGTGATGGTCGGCTACGGCGGGGAAGTAAAGCTCATCGATTTCGGCACCGCTCGCGGCCAGAACCGCCGCTGCCAGACGATCTCGGGCATCGTGTTCGCGAAGCCCGGCTACGTCGCACCCGAGGTCGCCAACAATACCCCCGGCGGTGTTCCCGCGGATCTGTACGCATTCGGCGTCGTGGTCTGGGAGCTGATCGCGGGCCGGCGCTTTCTCACGGGTGAAGCCACCGAGCACATGGCGGCCGTCGGCGCCGGCAAGCGCACCCTGCCGCCGCTCGCGCAGATCGTCGGCTGCCCTCCGGAGATCGACCAGATCGTGGCGCGGCTCACCGCGACGCGCATCGAGGACCGCTATCCGTCGGCGCGGGCCGCGATCCAGGACATCGTTCGCGCCTTGCAGCGCGCGCCGAGCCTCGCCGACGGCGATCGCAGCGTGCGCGGGCGGATCTCGGATTTGATGCGGCGTCTGTACCCGGCCGAGCCCGCCCGTAGCCGCGCCGACTTCGCACGCCGCGTCGCCGAAGCGCGCTCGGCGCCGTCGCGACCCCTTCCGTTGCCGCCTTCACCCGAGCCGCCGCCCGCGAGTGATCCGGCCGAGCTTGCCGGCACGCGCTACCGGCTGGGACGCGAGATCGGTCGCGGCGCGATGGGTGTGGTGTACGAAGCCGTGCACCGGGATCTCGGGCGCGAGGTCGCGGTGAAGCTGCTCGAAGCGGACTCGATGAGCGAGAAGGCACAGAGCCGCTTCCGCTCCGAAGCGCGCGCCATCGCGCAGCTCGAGCACGAGAACCTGGTCGTGATCTACGACTACGGCGTGTGCCAGGACGGCCGCCCCTACTACGCGATGGAACGGCTCGACGGCGAGTCGCTCGATGCGCGGCTGACACGCGCCGGACGGCTCTCCGTGCGCACCGCCATCGAGCTTTCGCTGCAGACCACGGCGGCGCTCTCTGCGGCGCACGCGGCCGGCGTGATCCACCGAGACATCAAGCCGGCGAACTTGTTCGTGACGCGGGGCGGGCCGCTCAAGGTGCTCGATTTCGGCGTGGCGAAGACCGGTTCGGCGCCGAGCCTCGACGCGCCGCGTGAGGCCGTCGAGATCGTCGGTACGCCCGAGTACATGCCGCCCGAGCAGGCCCGTGGCGAAGGCGACGTGCGCGCCGACGTCTACGCCCTGGCGTCGGTCGTCTACGAGATGGTGACGGGGACGCTGCCGTACCGCGCCGAGAGCGTGGTCGCGACGCTCGCCGAAAAGGCCAAGGCGGCGCCCGAGCGTCCTTCGCACCGCGCCCCGGACGCCAACATCCCCGGCGCGCTGGATCGCCTGTTGACGGCCGCGCTCGACCCCGATCCGGAGCGCCGCCCCGCATCCATCGACGCTTTCGCCGCCGAGCTGCGCCGCGTGCGCGATCGCCTCGGGAACGCCTCGAATCGGCGCCGGAGCTACGGGCGCGTACTGGTGTCGGGCCTGGTCGCCGGCTCGCTCGCGGTGTTGTCGCTCGCGGTCTTGCGTCACCCCCAGCAGCTTCACGGCGAGCTCCCGAGCATCGCGGGCGTCACGGACGCCGCGCGCGCGCGCCTGGAGCGGGCCGTCGAGCGGCTGTCGACTCCGCAATCGCCACCCGGTGAGGCGGTTGCCGCCCAGAGCGTGTCCGTTGAGGTCGAGACGGCGGCTCCCAAAGCTGCCGTTGCCGCTGCGCCCGAGGTCGCCGAGCCCGCGCCGGCTGCCGCACCTGCACCTGCACCCGCGCCCGCGCCCGTCGCCGAGAAGATCGACGAGGCCGCGCCGAGCCCGTCGCCGGCATTCGGCGAGGACGCGGAGGCTCAGGCCGAGCGCAAGCTCGGTGATGCGTCGTTCGAGCAGGCGCTGCGCGAGGCGACGCCGAAGGTGGACCCCGTGCTCGCCCGCGCCGACGCACTCGAGAGCGCGGGCCGCGATCTGAAGGCGCTGGAGGTGCTGCGGCAAGCCGGAGCCGAGCCGCAGGCGAGCTCGGAAGTGTTGTCGCGGCTCACGCGTGCGCTGATGAAGGTCTCAGCCTGGGGCGAGGCCCAGCGCGTGGCGCGCCGACGCGCCGAGCTCGACTCGAGCGTGGAAGCTCGCCTCGAGCTCGCGCGGGTCGAGCGCGCCATGGGCAACCGCGACCGCGCCGTCGAGTTGCTGAAGGAGATTTTGAAAGCGCCCGGCGCGCCCGCGGAGGCCCGAGCGCTGCTTCGCGTCCTGTCCCCCGCCGACCTCGTCGCGTTCCGAGACTGATCGCCAGAGCCAGCCGCTCACTATCGCCTCGCGCGGGTGCGTGAAGCCCGGTTCGCCGGCCGAAACTGCTGCGTTGGATTAGCTCGCGCTTGCCGGGGTCGCCGAAGCCCCCTAAACCTCCGGCGGCCCCACCGCATGCACCTGCCCTCGAGCTCGTCCGGTGCGAACCTCGTCACCACCGGCTCTCCGTCACGCGCCGTTCTCAAGCTCGCGACGCCGACCGTACTGGCGATGCTGGCGCAGAGCGCCGTCAACGAGATCGACGTCATTTTCCTGTCGCGGCTCCCGTTCCCGGAGTCGTCGAACGGTCAGGCGGCGCTGCTGCCATCCCTGATCCTGCTCTGGCTGTACGGTGGTTCGCTGAGCGCGATCTCGGTGGGCACCCAGGCGATCGCGGCCCGCCGCTTCGCCGAGAAGCGGGACGCAGAAGCCGGAGCCGTGCTCGCCAACTCCTGGGTGTTCTCGCTGGTCGCGGGCATCGTGTTCACGATCCTCGGCTATCTGAGCATTCCGCACGTGATTGGCGTGCTGATCCAGGTGGAGGAGGTGAGGGAGGCCGCGCGCTCGTATCTGAACTGGCGCCTGCTCGGGATCACGTCGATGGCCATGACGTTCTCGTTCAAGGCCTTCTTCGACGGCATCGGCCGGACCTACGTGCACATGGTCTCGTCGATCGTGATGAACATCGTGAACGTGGTGCTCTGCATCCTGTTCATCTTCGGCTACTGGGGCGCGCCGCGGATGGGCGTGGCCGGCGCGGGGTTCGCGGCCTTCGTCTCGACCTGGATCGGCCTGGCGATCATGATCGGCTGGGCCTTCTCGAAGCGCTACCGCACCACCTACCAGCCGTTCGCTCTCGGCCGGCTCTCGCGCAAGGTGACCTGGGACGTCTTGCGCTTGTCGATCCCGAGCGCGGTCGCGACCGTGGCCGTGATGAGCGGCTTCGCGCTGTTCGCGATGATCGTGAGCCGGCTCGACGCGCTCACGCACGCCGAAAGCGTGGCCGGCCCCGGCGGCCGCAGCGAGGCCGTCAACAGCGCCGCCACGATGCTGATCGTCGGCATCCTGAAGCTGACGTTCACGGCCTGCCTCGCGTTCGGGACGTCCACGGCGACCCTCGTCAGCCAGTCCCTGGGCGCCGGCCGCCCGGATCTGGCCACGCGCTTCGGCTGGGTCAGCGTGCGGCTCGGGCTGATCGTGTTCGGTGTCGTCGGCTTGCTCGAGGGCGTGCTCTTCACCCGCGGCCTGCTCAGCATCGTGACGCAGAGCCCCGCGGTGCTCGAGGCCGCGCTCGGTCCGATGCGGCTGATGGGCATCATGACCCCGATGATCGCGGTCGGGATGATCCTGACTCAGGCGCTGTTCGGCGCGGGCAACACGCGCTTCGTGATGCTCGTGGAGCTCTGCCTCCACTTCCTGTGCCTGGTTCCCCTGGCCTGGTTCCTCGGGATCACGCTGGGCCTCGGCCTGTGGGGGATCTGGGGCGCGGCCGCGGTCTACGTGGTCTTGCTGACCGCGATCATGTTGTGGAAGTTCAATAGCGGGGACTGGAAAGCCATCCGGATCTAGCCGGTGAGGGTCGGGTGGGCGTCCAGGTCCTGCTGCTTGGATACGCTAGTTCGCGGGCTCGGTTCCTGACACGCCTCGCGCCTGTGGTGACGAGAACAGACCGCGCCGGCCTCGCCGGTTTCGTTCCTGGAGTGCGCCGCTCCGTGACTTACCCCTAAGCCCGCTCTTCCGCGTTCGGCCCCGTACCCGACCGGGCGTGCCACTCCTGGATGCTGCGAACGCGCACGGAGCGGCGCGAGTTCTCGACGGCTTCGAGCGCTTCCACGCCGGCCATCGCCGCCGACATGGTCGTAAAGTACGGCAGATTCATGAGCAGCGCGGTGCGGCGGATCGAGTAGCTGTCGGCGATCGCCTTCGCGCCGGCCGTGGTGTTGATCACGAGCTGCAGCCGGCCCTCGCGCATCATGTCGACCACGTGCGGCGAGCCTTCCTGCACCTTGTTCACGACCTCCGCGGGGATCCGCGCGTCGGCGAGCGCGCCTGCCGTGCCGCGCGTGGCCACGATCGCGAAGCCGAGGTTTCTGAGCCTGCGCGCCACGTGGCACGCCTGAGCCCGGTCCTCTTCCTTCACGCTGATGAACGCGCGTCCCGGATCGGGCAAGAGCACGCCCGCCGCCGCCAGTGACTTCTCGAAGGCCGCGGCGAAGCTGACGGCGATGCCCATCACCTCGCCGGTGGAGCGCATCTCCGGCCCGAGGATCGTGTCCACGCCCGCGAACTTCGAGAACGGGAACACCGACTCCTTCACGGCCACGTGCATCGGCAGCGCGCGGTCGTGGATCTCGAGCTCGTCCAGGGTCTTGCCTGCCATCACCTTGGCGGCGATCTTCGCCAGGGGCACGCCCGTGGCCTTGGCCACGAACGGCACCGTACGGGAGGCGCGCGGGTTCACTTCCAGCACGTAGACCTCGCCGTCCTTGACCGCGAACTGCACGTTCATGAGCCCGATCACGCCGAGCTCGAGCGCCAGACGCCGCGCGTTCTGCTCGATCAACGCCACGATCGGCGGCTCGAGCGTGTGCGGCGGCAACACGCTGGTCGAGTCGCCCGAGTGCACGCCGGCTTCCTCGATGTGCTGCATCACGCCGCCGATCACGGCCTTCTTGCCGTCGGCGACGCAGTCCACGTCCACCTCGACCGCGTTCTTCAGGAACTGGTCGATCAACAACGTCTGCGAGCCGCCCTCTTCGCGCGCGGCGTCGATCGCCACGCCCACGTACTGATCGAGCTCGGCATCGCTGTAACAGGTCATCATCGCGCGCCCGCCGAGCACGTACGACGGCCGCACCAACACGGGGTAGCCGATCGACGCCGCGATCGCGCGCGCCTCTTCGGCGCTCTTGGCGATGCCTGCGCGCGGGCGCTTCAAATCCAGGCGCGTGAGCAGCGCGTCGAAGCGCTCGCGATCTTCGGCGCGATCGATGGCGTCGGCAGGCGTGCCGAGCAGGCGGATCCCGGCGCGCTCGAGCGGCACCGCGAGCTTCAGCGGCGTCTGCCCGCCGAACTGCACGATCACACCCAACAGCTCGCCACGGCTGGCCTCTTCGCGACAGATCGACAGCACGTTTTCGAGCGTGAGCGGCTCGAAGTACAACCGGTCCGAGGTGTCGTAGTCGGTCGACACGGTCTCGGGGTTGCAGTTGACCATGATCGTCTCGATCCCGAGCTCTCGCAGCGCGAACACGGCGTGGCAGCAGCAGTAGTCGAACTCGATGCCCTGGCCGATCCGGTTCGGGCCGCCGCCGAGGATGATCACCTTGCGCCGGGTCGAGACCTCCGACTCCGACTCGGTCTCGTAGCTCGAGTACAGGTACGGCGTCTTCGCGGGGAACTCGGCGGCGCAGGTGTCGACGCGGCCGTAGGTGGCGGTGATCCCGAGCTCCAGCCGCTGGGCGCGCACGGCGTCTTCGGTCGTGTTGCGGAGCTCGGCGATCTGGGCGTCACCGAAGCCGAGCCGCTTGCTCTTGCGCATGAGCTCGGCGTCGAGCCGGGGCGCGCTCTTTATCGCCTTCTCCTGCTCGAGCAAGCGCATGATCTGCGCGAGGAACCAGGGATCGATGCCCGTCAGTTGATTCATGCGCTCGGGCGTGATGCCGATCCGCAGCCCGTCCGCGACGTAGAACAGGCGGTCCGCGGTCGGGATCGCCACCAGCCGCTCGAGGGCCTGCTCGAGCTCGGCCTGGCTGGGGGGCGGCAGCGTCGGCCGGGGCGTGATCGAGGGCGGCGGCTCGTTGGCGAGGTCGCGAATCGCCGGCTCTCGCGCGAGCACGCGGTAGTCGACGCGATCCATCAAGCTCACGAGCCCGGACTTGCCGGTCTCGAGCGAGCGCGCCGCCTTCTGTAGGGACTCCGGCAGCGTGCGGCCGATCGACATCGCCTCGCCCACGCTCTTCATCTGCGTGCCGAGCCGCGGATCGGAGCCCGGGAACTTCTCGAAAGCGAAGCGGGGCCACTTGACGACCACGTAGTCGATGGTCGGCTCGAAGGCGGCGCTGGTGCCGGTGATGTCGTTCTCGAGCTCGTCGAGCGTGAAGCCGACCGCGAGCTTGGCGGCGATCTTCGCGATCGGGTAGCCCGTAGCCTTGGACGCCAGCGCGCTCGAGCGCGAGACGCGCGGGTTCATCTCGATCACGAGCACGCGACCTGTAGCCGGGTCCACGGCGAACTGCACGTTCGAGCCGCCGGTCTCGACGCCGATCTCGCGCATGACGAGCCGGGCCGCGTCGCGCAGCCGCTGGAACTCGCGATCGGTGAGGGTCATCGCGGGCGCCACGGTGATCGAGTCGCCGGTGTGCACGCCCATCGGATCGATGTTCTCGATCGAACAGATCACGATGAAGTTGTCCGCGGCGTCGCGGATCACCTCGAGCTCGTACTCTTTCCAACCGATCACGCTCTCTTCGACCAGCACTTGCTTGGTCGGAGATTGCGAGAGCGCCCACGCCACCTTGGCGTCCAGATCCTCGGGGCGATGCACGATCGCGCCGCCGGTGCCGCCCATCGTGAAGCTGGGGCGCAAGATCACCGGGTAGCCGGTCATCTTCACCACCTCGCGCGCCTCGTCGAGGCTCGTCGCGTAACCCGAGCGCGGACACTCGAGGCCGATGTTGCGCATCGCCTCCTTGAACAACACCCGATCTTCCGCCTTGCGGATCGCGTCCACCTGCGCGCCGATCAAGCGCACGCCGTGGCGGGACAGCACACCGCTGCCGTGCAGCTCGAGCGCGAGGTTCAGCGCAGTCTGACCGCCGAGCGTCGGCAACAACGCATCCGGGCGTTCCCGCTCGATGATCGCGCTCAGGGTATCGACCGTGAGCGGTTCGATGTACGTGCGCCGCACCAGCTCCGGATCCGTCATGATCGTCGCCGGATTGGAGTTGACGAGCACGACGTTGTACCCGAGGCCCGTCAGGGCCTTCGCCCCCTGGGTCCCCGAGTAGTCGAACTCGCAGGCCTGTCCGATCACGATCGGCCCCGAGCCGATGAGCAAGATCTTGCTGATATCGTTGCGGCGCGGCATTGGGGGTGCGCCTTAGCACAGGCATGTGCTCGGATTGCGCCTTCTCTAAGGCCGTGCCGTAGCGCCAAGCCATCCAGCGAGCACGCCTGCCGAGTCAGCCGCTCGGCCGCGCCCCGGCTGAACCGCCGACCGCCGACCCGGCTCGAGCCGCTCCATTTCTGCTCCTACTGTCCCAGGGTCGGCCGCCCCCAAGATCGCACCTACTCCATCGCACACACTCTTGACGGGGGGGGCCACTTCCGTCATAAGTCCCGGCCCCCGGCCCCAGGTGTCACGAGACACCGTCGAGAGGCCGGACGCTGCGAGACGATTCATGTCGAAGATGAAGACCAACCGCGCTGCTGCCAAGCGCTTCCGCGTTACTGCCAGCGGTAAGATCCGTCGTTCGAAGGCCAACGCCCAGCACGGCATGATCGGCAAGTCTCGCAAGCGTCGCCGCCGGCTCCGCAACAACGACATCGTTGCGGAAGGCACCGAGCGTCGCATCAAAATCCTCTTGCCTTACGGCTGAAGTCGGAGAAATCCCATGTCGCGCGTCAAACGAGGTCAGTATCCGCGTCGCCGCCACAAGCGTGTGCTGGCTCAAACCAAAGGGTTTTTCGGCGGTCGCAAGAACCGCTACCGCCAGGCCATGCGCGTGCTGTGGAAGTCCTGGCAGTACGCTTACGTCGGCCGCAAGCTGCGCAAGCGCGACTTCCGCCGGCTGTGGATCACCCGCATCAATGCGGCGTGTCGCCTGAACGGAACCAGCTACTCGCGCCTGATGTTCTCGCTGAAGAAGGCGGGGGTCGAGCTCGACCGCAAGGTGTTGGCCGATATGGCGGCGACCGATGCCGCCGCGTTCAAGCAGCTCGCCGAGCTCGCCGCTCGCGCGCGCTGAGCTCGCCGATCGCGCGGGTCGCTGGCCTGCCCGCGCGATCACGCACCGGCACAGGCTGTGCCGTTCGAGCCCTGACTGCGCAACGGTTGCAGGGCGAAGCGTCCAGCGTCGCTGTTCCTGAAAGTGGACCGGTCACCCCTGCGTGATATCACGCGGTTGGATGGGCCCTCGTAAAGGCGCTTGCCCATGGTTCTGCATGGTCGGGCATCAATATTGGGCCCCACGTCTAACTCCAAGGAACAATCCAGCCGTTAGCTGGTTACGAAGCGAATGTGCTCGACAGGCGCCACGAGCGATCTCCGGAGGCGGCCGTGGGCATAAATCGGATGTCCTGAATCCATTGGCCATTTCCGTCCGTATTCACGAGCACACCTAGCGATCATGACCGCTCGCTCCCCCGCCCCGAACCTCGGCCGTCGAAGCGCAAAGCTCGAAAGCCCCCCGACCGTCGCCAAGCGTATCGCGCGTCCCGAGGTGCAGTCGCCCGAGAAGGCACGAAATTTGCTAGGAAACCAGGCAGACAAGCCGGAGGACAAGCGCGTGTCCGAAGTCAATACCGCCCCCATCAGCAAAGAGAAACGCACCGCCGCCGCGAAGGCCCCCGCATCGCGCTCGTCCGCGGTTGCACCGGCCGCCCGCAGCAAGCCGAACCACCCGGCCGTCGAAGCCGAAGAAGCTTCGGACGAAATGGTCGAGTCGTCAGTGAGCGTGCGCTCCGGAGGCAACTCCGAGGCCGCGGCTCCGGACGAGGCGTTCGACTCCGAGCTCACCTCGATGGGCGCGGAATCGACCCCGACTCCGGACGTCGACGGTGCAACCGACTCGATGCTCTCGCGGTACTTCCGCGACATGGCGACCCACCAGGTGATGGGTCCCGACGAGGAGCTCCAGGCCGCGCAGTCCGTCGAGCAGGCCGAGGTGGCGTTCTGGGCAGGTTTGTTGGCTTACGTGCCGGTGGCCGAGCACATCCTCGAGCAGCTCGAGCGCGACGTGCTGGCCATGAACCCTCCGGAAGAGCGGCCCGAAATCCAGCAGGTGGGTGAGCTCCGCAAGCTCGCCAAGGTCTACCGCCGCCAGCGCTCCAAGTTCCACGCCGATCAGCAGCGTCAGTGGACGGACATGTCCGAGTCGCTGGCGCGCGCGGTGCGCCTCCCTGACTCCGATCGGATCTGGATGAGCAATGCCATGCGTGTCGCACGCGAAGGCATCGAGCCGCAGAGCGACGACGAGTCCGGTCGCATCGCGCCGCTGGTCGCGGACACGGCCGGTTACCGCCGCTATCTCGACCGCGTCAAGGCGGCCGATTGGACGCAGCGCCAGGCTAAAAACCGCTTCGTCAAGGCGAACCTCCGGCTCGTGGTCAGCATCGCTCGCCGCTACAACCGCGGCCGCCTCCCGCTCATCGATCTGATCCAGGAAGGCAACATCGGCCTGATGAAGGCCGTCGAGCGCTTCGATCACACGCGCGGCTACCGCTTCTCGACCTACGCGTCGTGGTGGATCCGTCACGCGATCAGCCGCGCGCTCGCCGACAAGGGCCGTGCGGTCCGCATTCCGGTGCACATGCTGGACACCTACAACCGGGTGTCACGCGCCACGCAGACCATCATCGCGCGCACCGGTCGGGAGCCCACGATCGAGGAGCTCGAGAAGGAGACGGGCGTTCCGCGCGACAAGCTCGACAAGGTGAAGGACTTGTATGCGGACACGCCGTTCTCGCTCGATCGCCCGGTCGGCGACGAAGACGGCCGTCGCTTCATCGACTTCCTCGTCGAAGAGAACGCGCTCTCGCCCTACGATCGCCTCGCGAACCAGAAGTGGGCCGAGGAGGTGCAGCGCTTGCTCGGCACGCTGACGCAGATCGAGGCCCGGATCATTCGCTGGCGCTTCGGCCTCGACAACGAGGACGAGCTCACGCTGAAAGAGATCGGCGACAAGTACAACCTGTCGCGCGAGCGCATCCGCCAGCTCCAAGAGCAGGCGATCGGCAAGATCCGTAAGCAGATGCGCGAGTTCTGATCCGGGGTGCGGGCCCTCGCCGCGCCTCGCAATCGCCGAGCGCCCGCTACGGATTTGTCGTCGCCGATACGAGTTTGTCCGTTGCACGACTCGTCCCGCGCTGAGACGAGTCGACTCACGCGTGTACCCAAGTGAGTCGTCGCCTAGCGAGCGAGGGCCTGCCAATGGGGGGCAGAGGCCTCATTTGGGTGTCGACTTGTCAGGGCGGGGAAGAGCGGATAGCCGCCTTGGAACCGGCGAGAAACGGGCTTTGGACGTGGTTCGAACGGCGCGGGAGTCCGGACGGCGGATCGGTGGGCTGCAGGGCGCCCCGGCGCGCTGATTCTGCCGATCTTTCGTAATCATTTCGAAATGTTAACGATGAGTTGGGAGTAATCATTTACATTTGGGGGCCGTGGGCGCATAAGGGCGCGCGTCGAAAGAGAGAATCTCCTTTCGCGCGCTCGGAAACCGGTAGCGCGCGACGGTTTTGAACGAGCCGTCGCCGTGACTCGCGACCCCGGGAACCGGCGCCGAACTGGTCCCCTAGCGTGTGCTCTGACGGCTCCTCCCTTAGTCCGGCTCCTTCACGGAAACTCACCCTCGCGGTGAGAGCGATTCCGTATTTGGTCGGCAAAGGAAAGGCGCGGCAATGCGCGAAGCACGCGCGCTTTGTGTTACGAGCGACCGCGCCGCACGGCACGGCAACCCTGAGCGCGCTTCGGCTCACGGGCCCGAGCACGGCCTTCAGCTCGATCGGTGTGAATCCATGAAGCTCTTCGTCTTTCCGCGTTGGGCCAATAAGACGCGGGCGCTCGCGGGGGTAGCTCTCGGCGTAACGCCCCTCTACCTCATTGGCCTCGTTTGGTACGGCGCATCGCCCAAAACCACTGACGTGGGCTACATGCCGGTTCAGCCGGTTCCGTACAGCCACGCTCTCCACGTCGGGCAGCTCGGCCTCGATTGCCGCTACTGCCACACCACGGTGGAGAAGGCGGGCGTCGCGGCGATCCCTCCGACGGCCACCTGTATGAACTGCCATACCAAGGTGCACACGGAGAGCCCGCTGCTCGAGCCGGTGCGTCAGAGCTGGGAGACGGGCACGCCGGTGGAGTGGGTCAAGGTCCACGACCTCCCGGACTACGTCTACTTCAACCACAGCGCCCACGTCGTGCGGGGCGTCGGCTGCGTGAGCTGCCACGGCCGCGTGGACGAGATGGAAGAGGTCCACCAGCAGGAGACGCTCAGCATGAGCTGGTGCCTCGACTGCCACAGGAACCCGGCGCCGAACCTGCGGCCTCCGTCCGAAGTCACGAACATGACCTGGAAGCCGCCCGGTGATCCCGTGGCCTTCGGTCAGAGCCTCATCGAGAAAAACCACATCGCTCCCCCGACGGACTGCTCGACATGTCATCGCTGAAGAAGTTCAAGCCGCTTTACTGGCGCAGCCTGGCCGAGCTCGAGAACACGCCGGAGTTCCGGGAGTTCGTCGAACGTGAGTTCGCGACCCCGCTCGAACAGGTGCCGCCGAACTCGCCGCAGCGCCGGCGTTTCCTCCAGATCATGGGCGCGTCGCTGGGCCTGGCCGGTGCCGGTTGCCGCTGGCACGAAGACAAGCTCGTGCCGCTCACTCGTCGCCCCGACGGCATGACCCCGGGCGTCCCGAAGAAGTACGCGACGTCGATGGAAATCGACGGTCAGGCCGTGGGCCTGCACGTCACGAGCTACGACGGCCGTCCGATCAAGGTCGACGGCAACCCGCGTCACCCCGACGCGCTCGGCGCCTGCAGCGTCTTGCAGCAGGCGAGCGTGCTCGGCCTCTACGACCCCGACCGCAGCGACACCGTGAAGCGGGGCGGGAAGGCGAGCTCGTGGGACGAGTTCTCGAAGTTTGCCAAGGAGCACTTCGGCGCTCTCCGCGGAAAAGGCGGAGCGGGCCTGCACGTCCTGTCCGAGCGCAGCTCTTCCCCGACGCTCGCGGACCTGCGCACGCGCTTCCTCCAGGCGTTCCCGCAAGCGAAGTGGACGACCTACGAGCCTGGCCACACCTCGGCGCTGCGCAAGGGTAGCGAGCTCGCGTTCGGCAAGGCCTACCGCACGCTCTACGATTTCAGTCGCGCGCGCGTGATCGTCTCGCTCGACGCGGATTTCGTGAGCCATCTGTTCCCGCGCGGGTTGGCCAATGCCCGCACTTTCTCGCGCACCCGTACCCCGGATCGCGAGATGAGCCGGTTCTACGCGATCGAGAGCACGTACACGCACGCGGGCGCTCACGCCGATCACCGCCTGCCGCTCCCGCCCCGCCAGATCAAGGCGCTCGCCGCGTACCTCGACGCTGCGATCACGCCCCAGGCCAAGGCCTTGCCCGAGCTGGGCGCGGCGCAACCCTCGCCGGACGCGGCCTTCCTCAAGGACCCGAAGACCAAGAAGTTTCTCGACGCGATGGTCAAGGACCTGGTCGGCAGCGTCGGTCGCTCGCTGATCGTCGCCGGCCCGGAGCAGCCGGCCGAGGTGCACGCGATCGCGCACCGCCTGAACGCGCTGCTCGGCAACGTCGCGCGCACCGTCCTCTACGTCGAAGATCCGATGCCCGACGACGCGGGCGAGGATCTGGCGGCGATCAAGGCGCTCGTCGCCGGCGCGGACTCGGTCGACACGCTGCTGATCTTGGGCGGCAACCCAGCCTACGCAACGCCGGGAGACGTGCCGTTCGGCGCGGCGCTCGCCAAGATCAAGAACAGCATTCACCTCAGCCTGTACGAGGACGAGACGTCGTCGAGCTCGAGCTGGCACCTGCCGGCGGCGCACTACCTCGAGAGCTGGGGCGACAGCCGCGGCATGGACGGCGTCGTCAGCATCCAGCAGCCGCTGATCGCGCCGCTGCACGGCGGGCGCTCGGCGCTCGAGCTGCTCGACCTGTTGCTCGGCAACGACAAGCCGGACGGCTTCGAGCTCGTCAAGCGCACCCACCAGCAGACGCTGCCCGACGAGCGGGCGCTCCGCCGCGCCATCCACGAGAGCATGGTGATCGGCACGACCGGCCAGCGCGTGATGCCGAAGCTGCAGGAGCTCCCCAAGGTCGCCCTGTCCGAGGCAGAGCTCGGTGCCAAGAGCAACGGCTACGAGCTGATCGTGGCGCTGGATCCGAAGGTGCACGACGGCCGGTTCACGAACAACGGTTGGCTCCAGGAGCTTCCCGGCATGTTCAGCAAGCTGGCCTGGGACAACTGCGTGCTGGTCCCGATGGACGTCGCCAAGGAGCAAAACCTGGAAGACGGCGTGCTGGTGGACCTCTCGGTCGGTGGCAAGACCATCCGCCTTCCGGCGGTGGTGGCCCCCGGCCAGGCCCCCGGCGTGCTCAAGGTGACGCTCGGCTACGGCCGAACTCACGCCGGGCACGTGGGCGGCTTGAAGAGCGCCGAGATCGAGCCGGTCGGGGCGAATGCCTACCTGCTCGTGTCGAGCGAAGACGGCTACCTGCGCTCGGGCGCGACGATCCAGAAGATCGGTGGCGGTCCGCGCCTGGCAATGGTGCAGGATCTGTACGCGATCGACCCGATCGGCCATGAGGGCACGGCCGAGCGGCTCCACCAGATCGTCCGCGAGGGCACGCTCGAGGAATACCGAGAGAAGCCGGAGTTCGCGAAGGAGCGAGTGCACTCGCCCCCGCTGCTCAGCATGTGGAAGCCTCCGACCCCCTACGAGGGGCACAAGTGGGGCATGGCCGTGGACCTCGGCAAGTGCATCGGCTGCAACGCTTGCGTCACGGCTTGCCAGGCCGAGAACAACATCCCCGTGACCGGCCGCGAGCCGGTGTCGATGGGCCGCGAGATGTTCTGGCTGCGCATCGACCGCTACTACAAGGGTGAGCCCGAGGACGCCGAGGTCAGCTTCCAGCCCATGCCGTGCCAGCAGTGCGAGAACGCTCCCTGCGAGCAGGTCTGCCCGGTCGGCGCGACCATGCACTCGAAAGAGGGCCTCAACGACATGGTCTACAACCGCTGCATCGGCACGCGGTACTGCTCGAACAACTGCCCCTACAAGGTCCGGCACTTCAACTACTTCAACTACAACCTCGATGTGATCGGCATCACCCCGTACACGCCGACCGAAGACCCGAAGATGAAGATCAAGTCGATGGTCTTCAACCCCGAGGTCACGGTGCGCTCGCGCGGCGTGATGGAGAAGTGCACGTTCTGCGTGCAGCGCATCCAGAACGTGAAGATCAAGGCCAAGAACGAGGGGCGTCCGATCGCCGATCAGGAGATCAGGACTGCCTGCCAGGACACATGCCCGACCGAGGCGATCGTGTTCGGTGATCTGAACGACCCGAAGAGCCTGGTGGCGCGGCTCCACAAACAGCCGCGCGCCTACGAGCTCCTCGGGGAGCTGAACAACCGCCCGCGCGTGCAGTACCTGGCGCGGATCAAGAACCCCAATCCGGAGCTCGCCTGATGGACGCGGTCCGAAACGACAACCCGTTCGCCGTCGCGCCGCGTGGCGACAACCCTTTCGCGAAGATCACCGACAACGTCTCGCGGATCGTCGAGGCCGAGCGTCCGCCCAGGGCCTGGTACATCGCGTTCGGCATCGCCCTGATGCTGCTCACGATCTTCCTGTCGGCGATCACTTATCTCGCCTGGGAGGGCATCGGCGTCTGGGGAAATATGATCCCCGTCGCCTGGGCCTTCGACATCATCAACTTCGTGTTCTGGATCGGCATCGGCCACGCCGGCACGCTGATCAGCGCGATCTTGTTCTTGCTACGCCAGAACTGGCGCACGTCGATCAACCGCTTCGCGGAGGCGATGACGATCTTCGCCGTGATCTGCGCCGCGATCTTCCCGGGGGTGCACATCGGTCGGCCTTGGCTGCCGTACTACATGATGCCGATCCCGAATCAGATGGAGATGTGGCCGCAGTTCAGGAGCCCGCTCGAGTGGGACATCTTCGCGGTCAGCACCTACGCGACGATCTCGATCCTGTTCTGGTACATGGGCATGATCCCGGATTTCGCGACCTTCCGGGATCGCTCGAAGACCGCGATCCGCCGCTTCCTGTACGGCATCGTCGCGATGGGCTGGCGCGGCTCGTCGCGTCAGTGGCACCGCTACGAGCGCGCGTATCTGATCCTGGCTGCGCTCGCGACGCCGCTCGTGCTGTCCGTGCACTCGGTCGTCAGCTTCGACTTCGCGACCGCTCAGCTCCCGGGCTGGCACGCCACGATCTTCCCGCCCTACTTCGTCGCCGGCGCCATCTTCGGCGGCTTCGCGATGGTCGTCACGCTGGCGGTGCCTGCACGCCAGCTGTTCGGGCTGAAGCGCATCATCACCATCGACCACCTCGAGTTGATGAACAAGATCCTGATCGCGACCGGCCTGATGGTTGGCTACGCGTACGGGATGGAGTTCTTCGTCGCCTGGTACAGCGGCAGCATGTACGAGGGCTTCACGTTCATCAACCGCGCCTTCGGCCAGTACGCCTGGGCCTACTGGACGATGATCTTCTGCAACGTGGTGACCCCGCAGCTCCACTGGTTCCCGAAGATCCGCAGGAACCCGTGGGCCACCTGGGTGATCGGCGTGATCATCAACATCGGCATGTGGTTCGAGCGCTTCGTGATCATCGTGACCTCGCTGGCGCGCGACTTCTTGCCCTCGAGCTGGGGCTACTACGTGCCGACCTTCGTCGACTACATGATGTTGGGCGGCAGCTTCGGCCTGTTCTTCACGCTGTTCCTGTTGTTCTGCCGCTACCTGCCGATGGTGGCGATGGCAGAGGTCAAGGCCTTCCACCCGAGCGTGCTCTCGCATGGTCACGGCCACGGCGAGCACCACGGCGAGAGCCACGACGCCCCCGTCGCCGCCCACGCCGGGCACTGAGCGGGACTCGGTAGTCACATGAGCGACCACAAAAACGACGAAAGCAGCTCGACGGGTTCCGTGCCCCTGCACGGCCTGCTGGCGGAGTACGAGACGCCCTGGCAGCTCGTGGATGCGTCCAAGAAGGTGCGCGACGCGCGCTACCAGCGCTGGGATACGTTCACCCCGTTCCCGGTCCACGGCATCGACCGGGCCATGGGCATCCGCATGACGATCCTGCCCTGGATCGTGCTCGTCGCGGGTCTGACCGGCCTGGCGAGCGCGATCTTGCTCCAGTGGTGGACGAACTCCTTCGACTACCCGTGGATCGTCAGCGGCAAGCCGCTCTTCAGCATCCCGGCCAACGTACCGATCATGTTCGAGATGACGGTGCTGTTCAGCGGCATCACGACCTTGGTCGGCATGCTGATGCTGAACGGTCTGCCGCATCCGTCGCACCCCCTCGACCTGAAGGAGCGCTTCGCGCGCGCCACGGACGATCGCTTCTTCCTCTTGATCGAGGCGAGCGATCCGAAGTTCGACGCCAAGCAGACGCGCGCCCTGCTCGAGACCACGGGCGCGGCGGTGCTCGACGAAGTGCTCGAGGACCGCGTCACCTCCGACAGGCTGCCCAAGATCGTCACCTACGGGATGATCATCCTGACCACGGCGGCGATGATCCCGCTCGCGCTGGCCGCCAAGGCCCGTTACACGAAGTCGCGGGATCCTCGCATCCACCTGATCGGCGACATGGACTGGCAGCCCAAGTACAAGGCCCAGCGCCAGAACCCGGTGTTCGACGACACGCGTGCTCAGCGTGAGCCGGTGGCCGGCACGATCGCCGTCGGCGATCTGCGCGAGGACGACCACTATTTCCGCGGCAAGGTCGATGACGAATTCGCGCGGACCTTCCCCTTCCAGCTGCCGCTCACCCAGCAGACGGTAGAGCGCGGTCAGGAGCGCTACGGCATCTATTGCGCCCCCTGTCACGGCCTACTCGGCGACGGCCGCGGCATGGTGACCCAGCGCGCCGAGTCGTTGATCGACAGCGGTCGAGGCCGCGGCATGGCCTGGGTCGAGCCCACCAACGTGAACCAGGCCCACATCGCGGCGCAGCCCGTCGGGCAGCTGTTCGACACGATCACCAACGGCATCCGCACCATGCCGGCTTACGGCCCGCAGATCCCCACCGAGGACCGGTGGGCGATCGTGATGTACGTGCGCGCGCTGCAGAAGAAGAACGGAGCGGCGGCGGCTCCGGCTCCGGCTCCGACTCCTGCTCCCGCGCCCCCGACGCAAACCCCGGAACCCGGGAGCAACGCGCCCTGAGGCGCAGAGCTCGAGCGATCGAGAAGGGACTTTTGAGACCATGACCTCGAAGGATCGAGAGCGACCTGCCAAGTCCGACGACAAGAAGGCGCAGGGAGCTGCTTCCGAAACCGGGCCTTCCAGCGCCAAGAAGAGCGGCACCAGCCCGGAGAAGTCCGCGCGAACCGCCCTCGGCTCGCTGTTCATGAAGGCGCTGATCGTTTCGCTGGTTTGCCTGGGCGGCGCCGCGCTGGTCGGCAAGGCGGCGGACGACGGCTTCCGGCGCTTCTCTTACGCCTACCTCACGGCCTACATGTGGGGCCTGGCGATAGTTCTGGGCGGCGTGTTCTGGGTCACGCTGCAGAACCTCGTCAACGCCAAGTGGAGCGTCGTGCTGCGCCGCCTCGGCGAGCTCATCGCGATGGTGGCGCCCGTGATGGCGGTGCTGGCGTTGCCGATCGTGCTGCCGATCTTCTCGGGCAACGACATCCTGTACAGCTGGGCGAACCACGAGCGGGTCGAAGCCGACCATCTCCTGCACCACAAGGCGGGCTACTTGAACCCGACCTTCTTCCTGATCCGGTTCGTCTTCTACTTCGGGTTCTGGACGCTCCTGTCGCGCTTCTTCCTGAAGCAGTCGCTCGAGCAGGACAAGAGCGGCGCTCCCGCGATCATGAAGCGCATGCAACGCGCGGCCGGTCCGGGCATGATCCTGTTCGCGCTGACCACCACGTTCTGCTCGATCGACCTCGTGATGTCGCTCGACGCCCACTGGTTCAGCACGATCTTCGGCGTTTACTACTTTGCGAGCTGCGTGCTGGCGATCAACTCGGTGCTCGTGCTCGCTGCAGCCTGGCTACAAGGCAAGGGCCAGCTCACGGCCGACGTGACGGCTGACCACTATCATGACCTCGGCAAGATGATGTTCGCCTTCACGATCTTTTGGGCGTACATCGGGTTCTCGCAGTTCATGCTGATTTGGTACGCGAATTTGCCGGAAGAGACCGGCTGGTACAACGAGCGCTTCCACGAAGGCGGGTGGCTCAACCTGTCCTGGGCGCTCTTGATCGCGCATTTCGTGATCCCGTTCTTCGGCATGCTGTCGCGGCACGTGAAGCGCAACCGCAAGGCCATCTCGTTCTGGGCCTTCTGGGTGCTCGGGGTCATCTACCTCGACATGTACTGGATGATCATGCCGCAGTACGGCGCGGAGCATCCCGAGTTCGGCCTGATGGAAATCCTGTCGTGGCTGGGCGTGGCGGGCGCGGTGGTCGCGGCGACGGCCTTCGCGGCGCGCGACAAGAACCTGATCCCCGTCAAGGACCCGCGGCTAGGTCAGTCGCTGGCCTTCGAGAACATCTGAGGAGCCACCGATGGCCACCGAAGCAGATAAGGTCAACAACGGCGCGATGGCGACCCTGATCGCGGTCGTGGCGCTGGGCGTGGTCGGTGTGGCGCTCGCGGTGACTGCCCTCACGCGCATGCAACAGTCCGCCGAATACGCGGGCAAGGAAGGCTCCGCTCAGGCCGAGTACCACGCGCTCGTCGAGGCGCAGCGCGAGAAGCTCGCCGCAGGCATGCCGATCGAGGCCGCGATGGAAGCCGTGGCGCGCGAGCTCACCAAGAACCCGCAGAGCGCTTCGCCTCCGCCGTCGGCAGCTGCAGCTGTAGCGGTCGCGGGAGCCGGCGGTGCCGGCGGTGCCGGCGCTACTGCGGGCGGCGCAGGTGGCGCGGCGGGCGGCGCGGGCGGTGCCGGCGGCGTCAAGGGTGCTTCGGCGCCCGCGGGTGGTAAGGCCGCGGCCGCACCGGCTGGCGGCCGGGCTGCGCCTGCTCCGGCACCCGCTGCAGGCGGCGCAGCTGGTGCTACGCCGGCAAAGGCCCCGGAAGAGCACAAGCATGAGAATTGACCTCGGACGCTGGCTGCGGCTGGCCGTGATGTTCGTCACGGCCACGGTCGCGTTGCCTGCGTACGGCGACGTGGTGCCGCCGTCCGAGCGCGTCGAGCGCACCGAAGAGGTGCCGAAGCCGCTGCGCGGCGTCGACGTGAAGGAGCACCTGGGCCGGATGTTGCCGAAGGGTCTCGCGTTCCGCGACGACACCGGCAAGCGCCTCACCCTCGGTGAGGTGTTCGACGGCAAGCACCCCGTAATCCTGACCCTCAACTACTCGAGCTGCCCGATGCTGTGCAGCCTGCAGCTGAACGGGTTGGTCGCCGGCTTGAAGGACGTCGAGCTCGGCCTGAATCAGGACTACCGCATCGTCACCGTCGCGCTGGAGCCGGACGAACCGGTGGACGTGGGCACGCGCACCCTGAACCGCTACCTCACGCAGTACGGCCGCCCCGAAGCGCGCGGCGGCTGGCGCATCCTCGCCGGCTCCGAGCAGAACGTGAAGGCCTTCGCCGACGCGATTGGCTTTTCGTACCACTACGACGAGGACCGCAAGGAGTACGCGCACCCGGCGGCCGTGGTGCTCGCGTCCCCCGACGGCAAGATCTCGCGCTACCTCTACGGCCTCGAGTACGCGCCGAAGACGCTGCGGCTCGCGCTCGTCGAGGCCTCCGAAGGCCGGGTCGGTTCGACGATCGATCGGCTGATTCTGTACTGTTACCACTACGATTCCAGCGTTGGCCGCTACGCACCGGTCGCGCAGAAAGTCATGCAGCTCGGCGGTGCAGTGACCGTCGTGTTGTTGGGCATTTTCCTCACGATCCTGTTTCGGGCGGATGCCAAGAAGAAGCGGCGCTTCGCCGAGAGACCAGCCACATGATCGAGATCCCGAGCACCCTGCTTTCACTGGTACAGGAGCCGGCGCGCGCGCTGCCGAAGCTTCCGGACTCCGACGATTTCTGGATGCCGGTCGACGCGTCGGTGACGGCGCACGCCATCGACTGGGTTTACGACTTCCTGTACTGGATGAGCGTCATCTCGTCGGTGGTGATCTTCGGCGCGATGGTCTACTTCATCGTCAAGTACAAGGCGAAGCCGCGCAGCGCCAACGAGGTCCCGGAGAAGAGCTCGGACCACAGCACGGTGCTCGAGGTGACCTGGTCGGTGCTGCCGATGTTCGTGCTGGTGGCGATCTTCGTCTGGGGCTTCCAGGGCTACATCGATCTGCGCACGCCGCCCAAGGGCGCGATGGAAATCCGCGCCACGGCGCAGAAGTGGAAGTGGCTGTTCACCTATCCGGGCGGCTTGACCGACGACGTGTTGCACGTGCCCGAGGGGCGGCCGGTGCGCATGGTCATCAACTCGGTCGATGTGCTCCACGCGCTCTACATCCCGAATTTCCGCGTGAAGATGGACGCCGTCCCGGGTCGCTACACGGACCTTTGGTTCGAAGCGACCCAGCCCGGTGATTTCCCGATCTTCTGCGCCGAGTACTGCGGCACCGAGCACTCCGGCATGTTCTCCCACGTCACCGTTCACCCGGGCGACGGCTACGAGAAGTGGTTGAACGAGCAGAAGAAGAAGCTCCTGGACTTGCCGCCCGAAGAACT
>JAICQO010000119.1 GCA_025937835.1 Polyangiaceae bacterium | reverse complement strand
GCGCTGCTTCTTGCCCGTGCACGGGACGCTGCACCACATGCTCCGGCACTCGGAGCTCGCCGCCGAGACGGGCATCGAGGAGCGGATCGTGGTCGAGAACGGTACGCCCGTGCTCTGCGACGGCGAGCGGCTGTGGCGCGACGCGCCCGTGCGCTCCGGGCGCGTGCCGATCGCCTACGGCGGCGAGCCGATCGACAAGCCGACGCTCCAGGCGCGCAGCGACCTGTCGAAAAACGGGCTGGCGTTCGCGTGCCTCGTATTCGACGAGCGCGGCGGGCTCGCGGCGCCGCCCCGCGTGACGGCCCGCGGCGTACCGGGCGTGGACGGGCAAACCTCGGCCCTGCGCGCGGTCGCGCTCGAGCTGGAACGCGCCGTCGGCGCGCATCGCGACGGCCGCGGCCTCACGCTCGAGGAGTTCTTGCGGCGCACGGCGCGGCGCAAGCTCGAAGATCTGTCGGGGACGCGCCCGATCGTCGAGATCGAGCTCGTGCGGCTCGAAGCTTGATCAGGCCAGGGTGGCTCGCGTTCCGAGCTCCCGACCGCAGGTGAGGCACTTCGTCGGTACCTGATCCTTCAGGTACACCTCGCAGCAGTTCGGGCACAGCCGCGCGTCGCGCTCGAAAGAGATGGGCTTGTCCGTGGCCTTGCAGTGGCGCCCCGTGACCTGGATCTCCTCGATCGGCACGAGCTCGCCGTTGCTCTCCTTCGGCGAGCCGAGGGCTTCGAGCTCCGCGCGCGACAGCTTCACCACGTCGGGCACGCGCCTGCCGGCCTGGGCGGCCAGGACCGCGAGCCCCTGCGGGAAGGCCGCGCGCGGGAAGCCGAGCGAGCCGGACTTGCCCTTCACGTTCACGCGGTCACCGTCGAGCGACAACTTCTCGATGTCGCACCAGAGCACGCGCGTGAGCTCGTTGTTCTTCTCGAAAGCGACACCGGCGTCGCCGACGCGCAGCGTGCCCGGATCGGCTCCGGTGCGGTACATCGCGCCACCCAGGACCAGCGCGCCGGCAGCCACCAGGTAGCCGCCGTAGCTCGCCGATTGATCGCGGATCCAGGTCGCGTACACGCCCGCGCCGAGGGCAAGCGAGCCCAGCATGCCCGCGCCGATCGCGACGCGCGATGCGTAGTTCTCTTCGGCGGCGAAGCGGCGCTCCTTGCGCTCGCGCTTCTCCGCGGCGGCGGCCGCTTTCTTCTTGAGCTTCTTGGTGGTGGTCATCGGTCGGTGTTCCGGGGCGCTCAACGCCGCGGCCAGGCGTTTTGTGCCAGCTCGCGCGCGCTTTCAAGCCTTTAGGGCCAGGACTACGCGAACAGCCGAGAAAGTACGCGAATCATCGGCAAGACGTCCGCGCTGCCTGCCATTTCCCGGCACGAGTGCATGCTCAACATCGGGTTGCCGACGTCCACCGTGGTGAGCCCCAGGCGAGCCGCCGAGATCGGCCCGATCGTCGAACCGCAGGGCATGTCGTTGCGGGAGACGAAGTACTGCGGCGAGAGCTGCTCCGCCTGGCAGGCGCGGGTGAACGCCGCGGCGCCCTGAGCGTCGGTCGCGTAGGACTGGTTCGCGTTGACCTTGATCACCGGGCCGCGCCCGAGCACGGGCCGGTGCAGCTTGTCGTGCTTGTCCGGGTAGTTCGGGTGCACGCCGTGCGCCATGTCCGCCGACACCAAGAGCGACCGCGACAGGGCTCGCGGCAGCGCGTCGTCCCCACCGCCGCGACACAGCCGCCCGAGCAGCGTGCCGAGAAAGTCGGAGCGCGCGCCGGTCGCGCTCTGGCTGCCGACCTCTTCGTGGTCGTAGAGCACGAAGGCCCGCGTCTTCGCGGTCTCTCGCGGGCTCGCCAGCAGGGCGGAGAGCGCTGCATGGCACGAGGCCAGGTTGTCGAGCCGCGCCGAGAAAACGAACTCCGAATCGGCGCCGCCGAGGACGCCGGGCTGCGAATCGAACAGGCTGAGCTCGAACGAGGACACGTCGCTCGGACGCACTCCGGCGAAGTTGCCCGTGAGCGCCGAACAGGCTCGCTCGAGCAGACTCGGGACGGATTCACCCGCAAGCGCGATCACGGGGCTCAGGTGGTTCTGCGAGTTGAGCACGAGCCCCTCCCTGTTGACGTCCCGGTTCAGATGGATCGCCAGGTTCGGGACGCGGCAGACCGGGCCGTCGAGCCGCACGAGCACCTCGGTTCCGTCGCCGAGCACGAGGTAGCCGGCCAGCGAGAGATCGCGATCGAGCCAGGTGGAGAGCAGCACGCCGCCGTAAATTTCGACGGCCAGCGTCGCGTAGCCCGCGCTCTCGCCGTCCGACACCGGCTTCACCCGCAGATTCGGCGAGTCCGTGTGGGCGCCGACCAGCGCAAAGCCGGCCTGCTGTGGCGCTTCGGCGCCGACGACGAAGGCCGCGACGCCGCCGCCGCGGCGCACGTAGCCCCGCGTTCCCGGAGCGAGCTCCCAGCTGTCCCCCTCGTCGAAGCTCCCGAAACCGGCTTCTGCCAGGCGCCGCACGACCTCGGCCACGGCGTGGCGGGGCGTGGGAGCCGCCTGGATGAAAGCCAGGAGATCGCGCGCGGCGGAGAGATCGCCGGCCGGGGTAGGATCGATCGCGAGATGCGGCGGCGTCGGCATCGGCCGGTACTATACTCGCCCACCCAATGTTAAGTCCCGACGTTCGCGTCGAGGGATTCACCACCCAGGAATGGTTGAGACTCGCCGAAATCGTGCGTCCCCCCGCGCGCGACGAGGCTCCCGCTCTGCCCGCCGGCGGCGTCGTGGCCGTCACCACGCACGGCCGGCTGCGCAAGCTCCTGTCCACTCGCTCCGGGCGCCTGCCGCAAGTGGGGCATCCCTGGCCGCTCGAGCTGCCCGAGCTCGCCGCGCGGCACGAGGCGCGCTGGGCGATCGAGCTCACCACGGGCAGCCTCGAGCGCCTGGCCGATCGCTTCGGAGAGCGCATCCGCCCGAGCGACACGTACTTGTCGCAGACGCTCGAGTTCTTGCGCGTGTTGCGCGAGCTCGAAGCGGACGGCGGGTTCCGGGTCTGGCCCTGGCCGGTCGCGGAATGGCCGATCCCGACCGAGCGCGCCGTCGTGCGCGCGATGGACTCGCTGTGTCCAATCGGTCGCGTCGCGGTGGTCGGCGTGTTCGAGCGCGGCGCGCTTTACACGGCGCTCGCCCTGCGCCGTTCATCGAAGGGCATCGACGCCATCGTCGGTCCCGAGGAGCTGCGCCCCGCGGCGGGCTTCTTGTCCGGCGATTACCGGCGCGACGCGCAATACGTCGGAGATGCCGTGGAGCGCGTGCTCGGTCCGCTGTCGCTCGGCTGCTACGGCGAGCTGTCGACGTTCCAAGCGCTCGCCGGCTCTCCGCCGCCCGGCGCGTGGGCGAGCGCGGTCGTGGCGCGCGACATCGTGATCGAGCCTGCGGCGCCCGGCCTGGCCCTGCCGTTGGGCCTGGACGCAGGGCGCGCGTTGCTCTCGGGCGTGCGCGGCCTGGTCGAGCGCTTCGGCGGGGGCGGCGGCTTTTTGCGCACCGAGCGCTTCGTCTCCACGCTCGAGCGCGGGATGCCGCTGTTCATCGACGACATCCAGGCTCGCCTCGGCTTCGATCCGTTGAAGCTCTTGGCTCGCCTGGTCGCGAGGCGCGGGGCGTAGCGAAGCGTGCCGCTGCTCGTGTTCGCCGTGCTCAGCCGGATCCGCCAGCGCCTGGCGCTCGCGATCGTGGTCACGGCTCTGATCCCGGTGCTGGTCGCGATCTGGCTCGCGGAGAGCACCGTGCGTCAGACCGCGGCGCGCTTCCACCAGCCCGAAATCGAGACGCACCTCGAGCGTTCGCTCGGCGTTTACGAAGAGCTCGCCCACGCCGTCAAGCGCGGCATGCGCAGCGAAGCGGCAGCCATCGCCGAGCGCGGTTCGCTGCGGCGCGCCGCCAAATCGGGCGACGCTGCCGCCGTGAAGCGCGAGCTCGCTGTGATCTTTTCCGAGCACCCGAGCCTCGTGTCGCTGGTCGTCAAGGATGCCGAAGGGCGAGCGCTGGCACGGCACGATCGCGGGCGCCCGCTCGACCCGAAGCTCGAGAACGCGCTCGAGGTGGAGCGCGAGCTCGGTGACCCGTCCGATCCGGACGCGGCGGTGTTGGTCTCGGTGTTCGCGACCGAGCGCGCGCGCTTCGACGAGCTCAGCGAGATGAATCAGTTCGTCGACCTGTACAAGGCCGTCGATCGCCGGCGCGAGGCCGACCAGACGAGCTACGTGCTCGCCTTCGCGCTGCTGCTCGGCATCACGATCGCGCTGGCGATCGGCGTCGGCACGCTGCTCGCGCAGAACGTGGCCGGCCGCGTGCGCGAGCTGTCCAAAGCCACCCAGCTCGTCGCCGCCGGCGATCTCACGATCCGCGTCCCCGAGCGCGGTCACGACGAGCTGGCCGAGCTCGCACGCGCCTTCAACTCCATGCTCGCGGAGGTCGCCGACAGCCGCTCTCGCATCGAATATTTGCAGCGGATCGCCGCCTGGCAGGAGATGGCGCGACGGCTCGCCCACGAGATCAAGAACCCGCTCACGCCGATCCAGCTCGCGGTGCAGGAGATCCACCGCCGCTGCCCGGAGGGCGACGCGAACTTCAAGCGCCTGCTGGACTCCACGCTCGAGATCGTCGAGGACGAGGTCGGCACCTTGCGGCGTTTGGTCGGCGAGTTTTCGGACTTCGCGCGCTTGCCGCGGGCCATCCTCGAGCGCGAAGACCTGGCGGTGTTCTTGCGAGAGCAGCGCGATCGGCTGCTCGGGCGCGATGAAGAGCGCAGCGACGGCGAGATCCCGCTCGACCTGGTGCGCGGACGCGCCGAGGGAGCCGAGCTCGTGTTCGACCTGCCGCGCGCGGGCGAGGAGCCGCTCGAAGTGCTCATGGATAGACAGATGCTGCGCCGCGTGTTGCTCAACCTGATCCAGAACGCCTTCCAGGCGCTCGGTGAGAAGCCCGGGGAGGTGCGCGTACGTCTGTCGCGCGACGGGGACTTCGCGAACCTCGACGTCGAGGACAGTGGCCCCGGGATCCCCGAAGAAAACCGGCAGACCGTGTTCGACCCCTACGTCACCACCAAGCACGACGGCACGGGGCTCGGGCTCGCGATCGTGAAGAAGGTCGTGATCGAGCACGGCGGCAGCGTCACGGCCCAGGTGAGTGAGCTCGGGGGCGCGCAGCTTCGCGTGCGTCTGCCGCGGCTCGGCTCGCGCGCTTCGGCGCTCGTACATGGAGCGCTCGAGTCGCGCTCCGAAGCCGGAGTCGGCGGATGACCGAAGAGAAGAGACCGGCGCGGCGCGCCGACACGCGCTTCGGTGCCCTGTCGCTGCTCGTGATCTTCGTGATCGCGGCCGGCTTCGGCGTGTTCGTCTTGCCCCGCGTGGCGCCGAGCCTGGAGCGCAAGCCGGCCCCCGACTTCGCGCTGCCGGTCGTGCATCGCGGCGAACCCGGCGCGCGAGTGCGCCTCTCCGAGCAGCGTGGCAAGCCGATCCTGCTCGACTTCTGGGCGAGCTGGTGCATGCCCTGCCGCGAGCAGGCCAAGGTCATCGAGCGCGTGCGCGCGCGCCATCCGGGGCTGGTCGTGCTCGGCATCAACGTCAGCGACGACCCCAACAGGGCCCGGGCCTACCTGGCCGAGTCCAACCCGAGCTGGTTGGTCGTCGAGGACGCCGAGGGCACCGCCAACCGGAGCTACGAGGTCGAGGCCTTGCCGACCCTGGTCACCATCGACAAGAACGGCAACATCGCGGCAATTCGCCGGCGTTTCGTGCCCGAACGCGAGCTCGGGGCGCTGGTGAACGAGCTCCTCGAGTAGGGCTGCGTGATTTAGAGCTCTTGGCGCACACCGCCGCTCAGAGCATGCTCGGGCTCTCGGCCGTGCGCCGCCCCTCATGCGTGACGTGACTCACGATCCCGAACGGCTCCGCCGCGTGGTGTTGATCGCGCTGGCGGTGCTGATCTCCGCGGTGTTCCTGTGGATGATCGCGGATTTCCTGATCGTGCTCCTGCTCGGGGCACTGGCGGCGGGCATGACGCGGCCCTACTACAAGGCGCTGCTGCGCCGCTTCCCGGGTAAGAAGAACCTGGCGGCGGGCATCTGCGTGAGCGTGCTGCTGTTCGCGGTGATCCTTCCGCTCGCTGCGTTCGGGACGCTGGTCGCGTTCCAGCTACTCGACCTGGGCAAGACGGCGGAGCCCTGGCTGCGCGAGCAGATCAGCACGGCCAACTCGTTCCAGCGGATGCAGGATCACTATCCGTGGCTGGCGACGTTCGCGCCGTACAAGGATCAGATCGTCGCCAAGCTCGGCGAGCTCGGGAGCTGGCTCGGGACCTGGGCGGTCGGCGCGGTGACCGCCGCGGCGGGCGGCACACTCACGTTCTTCTTGCTGCTGTTCGTGCTGCTGTACGCGACCTTCTTCTTCCTGGTCGACGGCCGCGAAAATCTGCGAACGATGCTCTACTACTTGCCGCTCCCGTCGGAAGACGAAGACCGGTTGGTGGCGCGCTTCGTGTCCGTAGCGCGGGCCACGCTCAAGGGCACGATGGTGATCGGCCTGATCCAGGGGGCGCTCGGCGGTCTCGGGTTCTGGGTGGCTGGAATCAACGGCGCCGCGGTCTGGGCAGCGGCCATGGCGGGCATGTCGGTGATCCCCGGGCTCGGTACGGCCGTGATCTGGGTGCCGGGTGTCGCGTTCCTGCTGATCTTCGGACACTACACCGCGGGCATCGGGCTCTTGATCTGGTGCGGAACGGCCGTATCTGGCGTCGACAACTTCTTGCGTCCGTGGCTGGTCGGCAAGGACACCAAGATGTCCGACTTGGTGATCTTGGTCTCGACCCTCGGGGGCATCGCGCTGTTCGGTCCGGTCGGTTTCGTGATCGGGCCGATCGTTGCTGCGCTCTTCGTCACGACCTGGGAAATCTACGGTGAAGCATTCCGGGACGTGCTTCCCGAAGCAGGCCCGCTGTCGATCCCGACGCCGACCCCCCCGGTCGCCCCGCCGCCGAGCGACAAGCCCGCCTAGGCGGACGTCACAAAAGCCCGTCCCCGTTCGTCTCAGGGGCATGAACACACTCGACTTCCGAAAAGAGATCCCAAAGCTCGTCAACGCCCTCTACCAGTGCTCCGCGGCCGTCCGCGGCCAACAGGCTATCGAGCCGCGCTTGCTCGAGCTCGTTTATCTGAGGGCCGCGCAGCTCAACGGCTGCGGTTTCTGCGCCGAGATGCACGTGGAGGGCGCGACTTCTCACGGCGAGACCGATGAGCGGCTGCACGCGGTCGCGACCTGGCGCAGCTCGGCACGCTTCACCGAACGCGAGCGGGCGGCTCTGGAGCTCGCGGAGGCCACCACGCGCCTCGACCGCGACGCGCACGGGGCCTACGTTCTGGCCGAACGCCATTTTTCGAAGGCGGAGCTGTCCGTGCTCGTGTTTGCGATCAGCATCACCAACGCCTGGAACCGCCTGAATGTCGTGTGCAACACCGAGGCGGAGCTCGGGCGCGAGGCGGCGCGCGCGATCCGGGCGGCCTCATGAGCTCGGGCGAGCAGCACCTGCCGCGGTTGCGCGGGCTCGCTTACCGGATGCTCGGCGTCCACGCCGACGCCGAGGACATCGTGCAAGACGTGTGGTCGCGCTGGCTCGCGCTGCCGCGCGCCGACGTCGAATCGCCGCTCGGCTGGCTGATCACCGCCACCACCCGCGCTTGCATCGATCGCCTGCGGCAGCTGCGCCGCGAGCGCGAGGCCTACGTCGGCCCCTGGCTTCCGGAGCCAGAAATCGCCGACGCCGATCCCGAGCGCTCGCTCGAAATCGCCGACGAGCTCTCGATCGCGTTCTTGCTGATGCTCGAGCGGCTCTCCCCGGAAGAGCGCGCGGCATTCCTGCTGCACGCCGCGTTCGACCAGGGCCACGCTCAGATCGCCGCCGTCCTCGGCAAGAGCGAAGCCTCGGTGCGGCAGCTCGTGCACCGCGCCAAGTCTCACATCGAGAGCGAGCGCCCGCGCCCCAACGTCGATCGCGCCCGCGCGCGCGTGGTCGTCCAGCACTTTCTAGAAGCCTGGCAGAGCCGCGACCGCGCCCGACTGCTCGATCTGCTGCGCACGGACGTCACCTACACCTCGGACGGCGGGGGCCGCGTCGCCGCCGCGACGCGCGTCGTCGTCGGTGCCGAGCGCGTCTCGCGTTTCCTGGTCGGCATCTATTCGAAGCTTCCGCCCGATGAACAACGCATCCCGCGTCTCGTCGCGGGAGCTCCCGGTTACGTTCGCTTGCGGCAGGGGCAGATCGTCGCGGCGGTGGCCGTCGAGACGGAGCAGGACCGGATCGCGGCGATGTACACGGTGCTCAATCCGGACAAGTTGCGATTTTATCGCGTTTGAGGGGCGCCGGGGCCGTGATACGACGGCGCCATGTCGCACCCCTTCCGTGACGCCGCCTTGCTCGGCGTGATCCAGGGCATCACGGAGTTTCTACCGATTTCTAGCGACGGGCACCTGGCCCTGGCGGAGCTGCTGTTCAAGATCGACGAGGGCGGCCTCACGTTCAACGTGATGTTGCACGCGGGCACGCTGGTCGCGACGGCGCTGATCATGCGTGAGAAGCTCGGCCGGCTGATCGTGGACGGCGTGCGGGCCGTGCCGGAGCCGAAGCGGCTGTCCGCCACGGCCGGCGGGCGCGACGCGTTGGTCGTGCTGCTCGCGTCGCTGCCGACCGCGGCGATTGGGCTGTTGTTGCGGGACGCGGTCGAGCGCTGGACGGAATCGCCGTGGGTCGTGGGGCTTGGGTTCGCCGCGACCAGCCTGTGCATCATCTCCACGACGTGGGTAAAGCCGGGGAACAGCGACGTGCCGACCCCGCTCGGAGCCGTGCTGGTCGGGATCGCACAGGGGCTGGCGGTGCTGCCGGGCTTCTCGCGCAGCGGCGCCACCATCACGACTGCGATGTGGCTCGGCGTGCGGCCGGAGCGGGCGTTCGAGCTGTCGTTCTTGATGTCATTGCCGGCGGTGTTCGGCGCGATCGTCCTCGAGGGGCGTCACGTGATAGGTCAGCCGTTCCCGGTGGTGCCGGCGGCGATCGGCGCGTCGATGGCGTTCGTGACCGGCGTCGTGGCGTTGATGTTCCTGCGCCGGGTGGTGATCCGGGGCAGGTTCGCGCTGTTCGCGCTGTGGACGGTGCCGCTGTCGCTGGCCACTTTGGCCATGGCCGCCGTCTGGCCACCCTGAAAGCCTGATAGGCTGCGGGGCCATGTCGTCGCGCCGCGTCTGGCCGGTCGGGCTGTTGCTCTGTGTCGCCCTCTCGGGCTGCGCGCGCTTCAAGAAGGCCAAAGAGTGCGGCCTGATCGCCGAGGCCGTGTCGGCCTGGATGAAGCAAGACAACCACGCGACCAGCCCGGCCAGCTCCGACACCGCGGCTCTGGTCACGGACGCTCGCGCCACGGCCGCCCGCTACCGCGCCCTCGACAAGACCCTGTCCGAGATCCCGCTCGTCTCCGAAGAGCTCACGCCTCTGGTCAGCCGCTACCGCAAGCTCGCCGTAGACTCTGCCAAGGCTCTCGACGACGTCGCCGGGGCCCTCGATCAGGGGGACCTGGAACGAGCCCGCAAGCTGCGCGTCGACTTCGACACCACGATCCGCGCCGAAGCTCCCCTGGTCAACGAAATCAACGCCGTTTGCCGCCGCTGACCCCCGCCCTCATAACGCCCCTTGTCGTCTGTGACGATCAGAATGGGTTGGAAGATCGGAAGGGAAGGAAGAGACGGGAATAATAAGTGCCAGGTGAGGGGATAGATTTTGGGTTGGGGTCTTGCGCACCAAACCCCCCTTTCCTGAACTTCTTCGCTTCCGATCTTCTTGTTGCATCCAGGGCCCTGCGTCGCGCAGGGACTTTTCAGCGCCGCCGTCTGCCTGCGGACTTAACGGGCTTTTGTGCTGGCGGGCGTGTCGAGGGGAGGGCGCGGCGCGGCTCGGCTTCAGCGGGTTTTTCGCCTTGTAGCTTGCGGATTTCGTCGCGCAGCCGGGCGGCGGTTTCGAACTGCAGGTTCTCGGCGGCGGCGAACATCTCCTGGCGCAGCGTCTGGATTTGTTCGGCGAGCGCTGCGGCGTCGGCCGGTGTCTTCACGTCGCTGCGCGTGGCGCGTCCGCCATCGGCGTTGCGGGTGCCGCTGCGCGGGACGGCGTAGTAGTCGTTCTGGCCGCTGGCGGGGTTCAGCTCGAGGATCGCGCGCTTCACCGTCTCGGGGGTGATGCCGTGCTTCTGGTTGTACTCCATCTGCAGCTTGCGACGGCGCTCGGTCTCCTCCATCGCGACGCGCATCGCGTCGGTGATGCGATCGGCGTACATGTAGACCTGACCGCGCGAGTTGCGCGCGGCACGGCCGATGGTCTGGATCAGCGAGCGCGGGCTGCGCAGGAAGCCCTCCTTGTCGGCGTCGAGGATCGCCACCAGGCTGACCTCCGGCAGATCCAGGCCTTCGCGCAGCAGGTTGATGCCGACCAGCACGTCGAACTCGCCGGCCCGCAAATCACGCAATATTTCCACGCGCTCGAGCGTGTCGATGTCGGAGTGCAGGTAACGCACCTTGACCCCGAGCTCCGCGTAGTACTCGGTGAGCTCTTCGGCCATGCGCTTGGTCAGCGTCGTGACCAGCACGCGCTCGCCGAGCGCCACGCGCTCCTTGATCTCGCCGAACAGGTCGTCGACCTGGCCGGACACCGGGCGCACCTCGATCTGCGGATCGAGCAAGCCCGTCGGACGGATCAGCTGCTCGACGATCGCCTCGCCGCTGACCTTGAGCTCGTAGTCACCGGGCGTCGCCGAGACGAACACCACTTGCTTCATGTACTTCTCGAACTCTTCGAAGCGCAGCGGGCGGTTGTCGAGCGCGCTCGGCAAGCGGAAGCCGTATTCGACGAGCGTCTCTTTGCGTGAGCGGTCGCCGCGGTACATCGCGCCGAGCTGCGGCACCGTCTGGTGCGACTCGTCGATGATCAGCAGGAAGTCCTCGGAGAAGTAGTCGATCAGCGTCGGCGGCGGGTCCCCGGGGTTTCGCTGCGACAGGTGCCGCGAGTAGTTCTCGATGCCCTGCACGAAGCCCATTTGCTCGAGCATTTCGAGGTCGTAAGAGGTCCGCTGGGCGATCCGTTGCTTCTCCAGGAAGCGGCCGTTCTGGTCGAAATAGTCGAGCCTTTCGCGCAGCTCTTCGCGGATGCCGTGGATCGCGCGGTCGAGCAGGGTGCGCGGCGTGACGTAGTGCGAGCCCGGATACACCGAGTACTTGTCGAGTGACCCGAGCACCCTGCCGCGCAGCGGATCGACCTCGCTGATCGACTCCACCTCGTCCCCGAAGAACTCGACGCGGATCGCCAGCGCCTCCTCGTAGGCCGGGAAGATCTCGACCACGTCGCCGCGCACGCGAAAGGTGCCGCGGTGAAAGTCGGTGTCGTTTCTCTGATACTGGATGTCGACCAGGCGGCGGAGCAGCTCGTCGCGCCGGAACTCCTCGCCCTTCACGATCTCGATCAATAGCCCCGAGTAGGTCTCGGCCGAGCCGATGCCGTAGATGCAGCTGACGCTGGCCACGATGATCACGTCCGAGCGCGACAGCAGCGAGCGCGTGGCGTGGTGGCGCATGCGATCGATCTGGTCGTTGATGATCGCGTCCTTCTCGATGAACGTGTCGGTGGTCGGGATGTACGCTTCGGGCTGGTAATAGTCGTAGTAGCTCACGAAGAACGCCACGGCGTTCTCCGGGAACAGGTCGCGCATCTCGGAGTAGAGCTGGGCCGATAGCGTCTTGTTGGGGGCGATGATCAGCGTCGGCTTCTGAAGCTTCTGGATCAGATTGGCGATCGTGAAGGTTTTCCCACTGCCGGTGATCCCGAGTAGGGTCTGGCAGCGGGAACCCTCGCGAAAGCGCCGTTCCAGCGCTTCGATCGCCGCGGGTTGATCGCCTTTGGGCGAGAAGTCGCTCTTGAGCGTGAACGGCATGCGAAGGCCAATCCTCTCAGGGTTTTCCGCGTGTTCAAGCTCCGAGCACGGAATTGTATGACTCCGAGCAAGAAACCTGACAGGTTTCAGGTGCCTGAGCGCCGAACCGCCACGGTCCGGGCGCCGGGTCGGAGGTTCATGGGGCCAATCTCGATTGCGATCGTCGCCGTTCGCCACAGCGTGGGAGCCGTTCTGCGCTTCAGCATCGCGACGCTGGGACTCGGGCTGCTCGCGAGCGCTTGTCTCGTGGACTCCGACGATCCCTGCGGCGACGCGCTGGTGAAGAACGCTGCCGGCGCCTGCGTCTGTCCGAAAGGACAGGTGCCGAATGGCCCGGCCTGCGCGCCGTGCGGTGAGAACGAGCGCGTGTCGGGCGGCCAGTGCGTGTGCGAAAACGGCTTTTCCCGAGCCAGCCCCACCGCGAGCTGCGCGCCGGTCAGTGAAGAACCGGGCTGTAGCGGCAGCGAGTGTCCCGCTGAAGGAGAGTGCGCGAGCTCGGCGAATTGCGCGGCTCCGATGCTGTGCGATCGCTACGGCACGCGCCAGTGCGTGGAGCCGCCGGTGGGGCTCGGCCAGGCGTGCGCGAGCGACGCAGACTGCGCCGGCACCGACGCGACGTATTGCGAGGTGTATTTCTCTTTGACGTGCCTGATCCAGGGCTGCAAGGAAGACGGCGGCCGCTGTCCGGGAGACATGCAGTGCTGTGATCTCTCCATCCTCAACCGCTCGCTATGTGTCGGCATCGAAGCGCTGACCGACGGGGCTTGCCCCGCGCCGGGCGTCAACGTCGCCCGCGACGACCGGGAATGAGCAACCGATGATTCGCCTTCGAACGTTGCTGCGCGCGTCATCGCTCTCGAGCCTCGCGATTTGCGCGCTGGCGCTGCCCGCGGAGGCCAGGGCGCAGTCGGAAAACCCTTACGACCCGCCCGCCGCAGAACCCCCGAGCGCCGAAACCCCCGCGGTCGAGCCCGCTCCTGCTCCGCCCCCACCGGCAGAGCCAGAGCCGACCCCGCCCTTGCCGAGCCCCGACGCGCTGGTCGCGCCACCCGCGCCACCCGCGCCATCCGCGCCACCCGCGCCACCCGCGCCGAGCGCAGCTCCCGCTCCCGAGGCCCCGCCCGACGAGCAGCTCGACGAGCAGCTGATGGCCGAGATCGGCGCCGAGCTGATGGCGGATCACTCGGTCAACGAGCCTCGACTCAGCCTGTACGGGTTCGCCGACCTCACCTTTTACAAGTACTGGCTGCACGAGGACAGCGGCTTTCGCAGCCTGCTCTACACCGAGAGCGCCTTTGCCATCGGCAACCTGAACCTGTACCTGTCCGGCAACCTGGGCGCGGGCTTTCGCAGCATGGCCGAGGTGCGGTTCTCGTATCTGCCGAACGGCTCTCGCCAGGTCGTCGGCGGCGAGATCGAGCGCACGCAGACCGACGCGGTCGACTACTCGAACCTCGGTGAGGAGCGGCGCACCGGCAGCGTGCTGGTGGAGCGCGTGTACCTGCAATACATGCCGACCAGCTTCCTCACCCTGCGCGCCGGTCAATGGCTGACGCCGTACGGGATCTGGAACGTAGACCACGGCTCCCCGACCGTGATCCCCGTCGTGCGTCCGTTCACGATCAGCTTCGCGCTGATGCCCGAGCGCCAGACGGGTATCCAGGCCGAATTCAACCGCAACCTGGCCGACGACTGGCGGCTGTCGGCGACGCTCGGACTATCGAACGGGAAGGGCTCGGTCGACGAGTACGCGGACCTCGATTCCAACAAGGCGGTGACGGGGCGTTTGCAGGTGACCTGGCGCACCCAGGGCACGCTCCAGCTCGGCGCCACCACTTACTACGGGCGTTACACCGACCTCAGTCAGAGCACCGAGCTGAATGGCGCCGGGGTACGCATCGTCGACCACGTGCAGGTGCAATTCGACGAGCTGGCGATAGGTTTCGACATTCTCTACAAGCTGGGTGGGTTCCACCTGCAGGCCGAGTTCCTCTCGAACCAGAAGCGCTACACGGCCAGGGGGCGCCCGTTGCGCAACGCCGTCGAATACTGGCCCGATCTCGAGCGCTTCGGGACCTATGGCGTGGTCGGCTACCGCTTCGACTGGCTCGGGCTGATGCCGTTCGTGGTGGGCGAGTACTTCCAGATCTCGAACAATTTCGAGCCCGCTCGTCCGCCAGACGACGACGGCGTGATTCACGTCATGTCGGGGTTGAACGCGCGTCCCACGCCGAACGTGACGCTCAAGCTCCAGGGTCAGGTCGCGCTCTCGGCGAGTGATCTGCCCGCCGGCTCGGCGCTCGAACACCCGCTCTGGGGTCTCCAGAGCCAGGCAGCGTGGGCGTTCTGACGATGGCGCTGCCGAGCCTTCACCGCCGCGTGTGCCTCCGCGGCCTCGGCGCGGGGCTGCTGCTCGGGTTTTCCCCGGGCGGCCTGGCGCTCGCGGCGCCGGCGCGCCTGGTCGTGATCGTCGGTCAGTCGAGCCCGATCGACAACCTCTCGCTCGGCACGCTGCGCAGCGCGTTTCTGGCCCAGCCGACCGAGCAGCACAAAGTGCGGCTCGTGCCCTTCAACGCTCCGCCGAACTCGCCGGAGCGCGTGCTGTTCGACCGCCGCGTGCTCGGCATGAGCCCGGAAGAGGTGGCTCGCCACTGGGTCGATCAGCGCATCCGCGGCAACCCCGGCCCGCCGCGGGTGGTCGCGGGCGCGAAATTGCTGCGCCAGGTGGTTGCGCGATTGCCCGGTGCGATCAGCTACCTCGACCCGGAAGAGCTCGACGGCACGGTCAAGGCCGTGACCATCGGGGGCTACGACTACAACCACAAGGACTACCCGATCCGGTGACCGAGCCCGACTCGCCAAGCGCCATCGAACCGAGCCCCAGCGCGGCGCCCGTTACGCCGGAGCTCGCGTCCGTCGAGGACTCGTCGCGTCAGCGCCTGCTCTCGAGCTCGCGTTTTCAGCTGCGGCTCGGCGTGCTCGCGGTGCTGATCGTGGGCTGTTTGACGGTGCTGTTGACGCTGGTCGTGGACAGCGTGTTCGCGCGGCTCACCCCCTCCATCGAGCGCGATCTGGAGTGGAAGACCTCGAGCGGGACGCATGAGCTGCGTTTCAGCGCGGATTTACCCGTGCTCGTCAAGGACAGAGCGCTGGTCGAGAAGGCCGCGGAACGCTACGCGGACGACCCCGACATCGAATTTTTGCGCTTCCGCGACGATCAGGGCGCGGTGCTCTACCAGCACGAGCACGGCAACGCGCACGAGCTCGCCGACGCCGCCGAGCAGCGGCCCGCCGAGCAATTGATCGAGTTCGACTCGGGGTACGCGGCCTGGGCGCCGATCGAGGTCGAGGGCCTGAAAGTCGGACAGGTCACGATCGTCACCTCCAAGGAGCGGCTCCGAGCGGGGGAGCGGCTGCACCGCCAGATCACGCTCGTCAGCCTGCTCGGCGGTTTCCTGGCGCTGCTCGCCGCGCTCTTGTTCTTCAAGCTTTACATCGCGCCCGTGCTCAAGCTGGCCGAGCAGGATTTCTCTCGGTTGAAGGCGACCACGGCGCTGGCTCTCGAGAGCGCGCGCGCCAAGAGCCGGTTCCTCGCCAACATGAGCCACGAGATCCGCACGCCGATGAACGGCGTGCTCGGCATGACGCGGCTGGTGTTGAAGACCGAGCTCACTCCGACACAGCGCGCCCAACTCGAGACCATCGCGCGCAGCGCCAAATCACTGCTGACGATCGTCAACGACGTCCTCGACCTGTCGCGACTCGAGGCCAACCAATACCTGCTGCGGCCCGAGCCGTGTGAAATCCGTCCCGTCCTCGAAGAGAGCGTGGAGCTCTTGCGCGCTGTCGCTCACGAAAAGAACCTCGAGCTCGAGGTGAACATCGACCCCCAGGTGCCGCGCGCTCTGGTGTTGGACGTGAACCGGCTGCGGCAAGTGCTGACCAACCTGGTCGGCAACGCCGTCAAGTTCACGCAGAAGGGCTGGGTCCGGCTCGGCGTGCGAGTCTCGGGCACGAGCGCGACCGAGCTCACGTTCGAGGTCGAGGACACGGGGCCCGGTATCCCTGAGGCTGCGCGCGCCAAGATATTCGATGCCTTCACGCAGGTGGACGACGGCCACGCCCGAGCCCACGAGGGCACGGGGCTCGGGCTCGCGATTTGCCGCAAGCTCGTGCGGCTGATGGGCGGTGAGCTCGGCTACCGCGCGCGCAGCAGCGGCGACGGCACCGGCAGCATCTTCTGGTTCACGCTACCCGCCGAGGCCGGCGAGGCACCGCACGCGAGCCAGCGCCCGCCGGAGAGCCTGCGCCCGCT
>JAICQO010000203.1 GCA_025937835.1 Polyangiaceae bacterium | reverse complement strand
GCTCCCGAGATCTACGAGGCGGATCGGGTGCTGAAGCGCGTCTGTGAAGATCTGGGGCGCGCCGAGACGTTCAGGCCGGCCGAGGTGGGGGTGTTCTTCGGGGAGCCGGGCAAGCTGGTACCAGACCCTTACTTCGGTGGAGAGGGGCCGGCGCGCGCGGGCTGCGTGCGCTGCGGCGGCTGCATGGTGGGCTGCCGGTTTCGCGCCAAGAACACGCTCGATCAGAACTATCTGTACCTGGCGGAGAAGCGCGGCGCGACGGTGATCCCCGAGACGCGCGTGAACAGCGTCGCGGCGCTGCCGGGGGGCGGGTACGAGCTCGGCATGCAGCGCTCGATCGGCGTTTTTCGCCCGAAGCGGCGGCTCCGCGCGAAGAACGTGGTGCTCGCAGCCGGCGTGCTCGGCACGGTGCCGCTGCTGATGAAGTCACGCGAAGCAGGGCTCTTGCCACGGCTCTCGCCGAAGCTCGGCGACCGCGTGCGCACGAACAGCGAGGCGCTGGTCGGTGTGCGCTCGAAGAAGAAGGAGGCGAACCTCAGTCACGGCATCGCGATCGCGGCCGGAGTGCACGTCGACAAGGACACGCACATCGAGGTCGTCCGCTACAGCGAGGGCTCGGATTTTCTCGGGCTGCTGAGCACGGTCATGACGGACGGCGGCGGGGGGCCGTGGGGGCGCCGCCTGCGCTGGGTGGTGAATCTGTTCACCCACCCGATGCACGCGCTCCGGAGCTTCATCCCCTTCGGCTGGGCGAAGAAGACCGCGATTTTGCTGGTGATGCAGCCGATCGACAATTACCTGCGGCTGTTCTGGAAGCGGCGCTGGTTCTGGCCGTTTGCGCGCGGGCTGTCATCGGCGCGCGCCACCGACAAGCCGGTGCCGATCGTGTTTCCGATCGCGCACGACGTGGCGCGGCGCATGGCTCAGGAGCTCGACGGCATTCCGCAGAGCTGCAACCTCGAGGTGCTGCTCAACGTGCCGACCACGGCGCACATCCTCGGTGGCTGCCCGATGGGGCTCCGCGCGGAGGACGGCGTGATCGACGAGCGCTGCCGGGTGTTCGGCCACGATGGGCTGTACGTGGTCGACGGCTCCGCCATCCCCGCGAACCTGGGCGTGAACCCGAGCCTCACGATCACCGCGCTCGCCGAGTACGCGATGAGCCACGTGCCCGCGAAGCACGCCTGAGCCGCCACGCGAAGCCGAGCAAGAGCACCGCGGCGAGGTTCGCGGCCCAGGGCGACGCTCCCGCGATTTCACAGCCGCCTCGCACCGACGCCGGCCGCCGCGCGAGCGCGGGATCGACGGCGATAGGTAGCTCGCGTTCGAGCAAGACGTGTCCGTCGAAATCGAGCGCGACGCGCAGCCGCTCTCCGCCGCTGCCCTCCGGCGCCGTGACCGAAAACCGGTAGAGCCCGGGGGCGAGCCGCGTGAGAGGCTCTGCGACCGCGGCGTTCGACGCGCGGAGCGTGAGGCGTTGCGCGTCGAAGCCGTCGGCGAGCTTGCCGCCGTCGTCGCGGAGCTCGGCGTGAAACACCAGCGGCCAGGCCGGGTCCGGGCGCGCGAACGAGGCCGCCGGGGTGAGCCAGCTCCCGCGACCCGGTTGGCGCTCGCTCGGCGTCACGAGCTCGGCCTGCGCCGAGAGCGCCCCCACGATGTCCAGCGCACCGATGCCGAGCTGTTGTTCGGAGAACACGACCCCCTCGGTGGGGCGCGCTCCGGCCTGCAGCAGCGCGCGGACCTCGGCCTGGGTCAACGTCGGATCGGCTTCGAACAAGAGCGCGACGGCGCCCGTGACCAGCGGCGCGGCGAGCGAGGTCCCGCTCGCGATCGCGTGCGCGTCATCGACGACGAAGCATTGCTCGGACTGGGCACAGCGCTCGTCCGCCGCGAACATGCCACCCCCGCCAGAGCGCGGGTCGGCGCGCGAAGACATCGCGCCGGCGAGGTTCGCGCCGGGTGCGACCAGATCCGGCTTCATCACGCCGCGAGTGTTCGGCCCGGCCGAGCTGAAATAGGCCGTGGTATCGAGCGGCGCCTCGGCGAGCGCGCCGTGTGCGGGCATGGAAATCGGCGTGCCGTCCGAGTCGATCCAATCCGTGCGGTTCAGTGTGGCGCCGACGGCGAGAAGCTCGGGGCTCGACGCGGGGACGTTGACCGTGCCCTCTTTGAGCGCGAGCGGTACGAGCGGACCGAGGCTCGACGACGGGTCGAGCGCACCCGAGCCCTCGAGCCAGACCCCGAGCGTTCCGTGGCCCTCCACGCGCAGCGAGAAGCTCGACGAGGCCGGCCAGCTGCCGCGAATCAAAAAGCGCGCCGAGGGGTTCGAGAGCGGCGATTCGGTCTGACCTTGCAGCGTGACTTCGAGCTCGCCGCGCGCGTCGCTCGCAGCCTCGCCGGGAGCGACCGGACCGAGCAAGGTGTCGCCGTCGAGCTCGAGCGCGAGCGACACGGAGTCACCGCTGCGAAGCTCGATCCAGCCGTCGATGCCGGCGCCACCGGAGCCTCGATCGGGCGTGACGATCGGCAGCCGCGCGACGTCGCCCGCCGGCAGGTGGAGCTCGGTGTGCACACCGAGCGGCGCTGGATACCTGCCCGCGGGATCGACGTACAGCCCGCCGCTGTTGCCGGCCGCGAGCACCAGCGCACGCCCGGGATGGGCCGGCCCGATCAGCTCGGAGAGGGCCCGCTCGAGCGCGCTCGAGCCATCGTGGGGGCCGAAGTTGCTGCCGAGGCTGAGATTCAGCACGGCGTGAGCTCCGAGCTCGTAGGCGCGCGCGAACACGAACTCTGCTGCGCGAACGATGTCGGCGTCGCTGATGCCGCTGCCCGTGGCCGTGACCTTGGCCACCATCAGCTCGGCCTCGGGCGCGACACCGACGTAGCGCGGTGGAGACGAAGAGAGCCCGTTGCCCGCGGCCAGCGAGGCGACGTGCGTGCCGTGGCCGATGCTGTCGCGCGGCTCGTCT
>JAICQO010000200.1 GCA_025937835.1 Polyangiaceae bacterium | reverse complement strand
TGCGCGACCAGCCGCACCAGCCGCTGCAGCTCCCCGGGTCGCCCGCCCGAGAGCTCGAACAGACGCTTGAGCTGAGCCTCTCCGAGCGATGGGATCGCTCGGCGCACGAGCTCCCGCAGCGCAGGCTCCTGGATCGGGGGAACGAGCAGCTCGCGCACGGGCGTGCGGAGCGCCGCGGCGCCGACGCCGACCAGCCGCGCCTTCTCGCCGAGCGCGTTCTTCAGGATCCGGAGCGCGTCGTCGGGCAGCCGGTCCGCGTCATCGACGAGCACGAACACGCCGTCGAGCGAGGCGTACACCTCGAGCTCGTGCGCGACGGCCGCGCCGGTCGCCCCGCTCTCGACGAGCGCCACCGGCTGGCCTTCGACGCCCAGCGACCAGCCGAGCCGGCGCAAGAGCGCGGTGCGGCCAGAGCCTTCCGCGCCGGTGATCGACAACACCCCGCCGGGTGACAGGTCGCGCGCGGCCTCCAGCAGCTGCCCCGAGATCGCGTCGATCCCGACGATCGGCCAGAGCGCGACGTGCTCGTCGTCTTCCGCCGCCGTGGGCAGGCCCGCCGCGCGGCGGATCGCACTCGCCAGCTCGTCGACCGACGGAAAACGCTCGGCCGGCGAGGGCGCCCGCGCGCGCCGCGCCACGGCCTCCAGATCGCGCGCCGCGCCCTGCGACAATTCACTGGTGCGCGCTTGCTTCAAGGCCTCGTCGAGCGTCACGCCGAGCGCGTAGACCTCGGCGCGGACCGTGAGCGCACCGCCCTGGAGCAGCTCCGGCGCCGCGAAATGAGGCGTGAGCCCGGCTGCCGACGAGCCACCCTCGCGCAGCGGCGCCGCGAGCCCCAGATCGACGAACGTCCCCGAGCCGTCCTTCTGAACGATGATGTTCGCGGGCTTCACGTCGCCGTGCAACAGCCCGGCGCGGTGCAGCACCGTCAGCTGGTCCACCGCGCTCACCAGCGCGACCAGCACCTCGCGGAGCCGCGCGCCGTCGCCGATCCACTGCTCGAGACTCGAGCCCTCCACCAGCTCGCGCACGAGAAACGGCCTGCGCGTGCGCGGCAAGCGGCCGAAGCGGATCACCCGCGGCACACCGAGCCCCTCGAGGCCGGACAGCGCCGCGGCTTCCCGCACCAGCGCGTCCATCTCGCGCTCGCTCGCGCCCGGGTCGAGCGTCTTCAGCGCGTAGCGTGCGCCGCTGTGCCGGTCGCGAACCGCCCAGACCTCGCCGCCGCCGCCCTTGCCCAGCCGACCGAGCGGCTCGTAGCGCCCGGGCAGATCGAGCTCACCCGGGGAGGATGCGCGCTCAGAGCCCGTAGTCGCCTCCGACGCCGATGAAGAAGCCGCTCAAACCGAAGCCGGCGTCGAGCCGCGCCACGAAGTTCCGGTGCGGCTTGTAACGGAAGCCGGTCTGCACCGCGAGCCACGGAAACACGACCGGCTTCGAGCCGCCGTCGGCCCAGCTCGGCTCCTCGTAGTCGTTGTAGTGGTCGTTGTCGCCGCCGCAGTAGTCCGCGTCGGGCGGATTGTCCGGCCCCGTGCACTCCTGGTAGCTGCCGTCGGCCGCGCGATACGCCTGGTTGCGGATCAGCGGCCCGAACACCAGCCCGAGCCCCGCGCCCATGCCGTAGTTCAACCCGAACTCCGGAGAGAAGTCGTGGGTCCACATGAAGTCCGCGGTCAGGTACAGGATCTTGATCTTGCTCTCGACGAGCTCCCACGCGTCTTCGCCGTCGCTCTTGGCCTTGAACGTCGTCGGATCCATCGAGTACGCGGCGAGCCAGGCGCCGAAGTTGTATTCGAAGCCGTCCTTGCGGATGCCGAACTCCGCGCCGCCGGATTGCACGGACACGGTCTTGCCGCCGTCGCCGAACAGACCGACGATGAACTTGGGCACCACGATCAGCCGGTAGCGCCCGCCGACGAAGTAATAGGTGCGACCCGGGAGCTCGACGGGTGAGCCACCCATCTCGGCATCCTCGACGAGCTTGTCCTCTTCGCTGACCTCGCCGTCCGGAGCTTCCCCATCGGGCGCCTCGGCGGTGGGCTCGTTCTGCACGGAGGCAGGCGGCGCCTCGCCTTCAGTGATCGGGGCCTCACCCTTCTGCGTGACCGGCTCGGTGCTCGGCTGATTGGCCGCTTCAGTGGGATTGCCTTGCGCCCACGCTGAACGAGCCGAGAGGGCAAAGCCAACCGCGACAACGCTGACGAGCCGCCGATAAGTCATGAGAACCTCCGAAAATTGTCCTGCGGGTTGTGCCGCGGTCCGAGCCCGGCACACCGGGTCACGTAGGTGCGCCATGCTGGCACAACGCTGTGCCAGACGGCAACGCGATTTTTCGCGGGTGGTTTCGCGCGACTTCCGCACGGACAGCGGGGCCGCGGCACACTCACTGGGCCACATCCACGCCCAAATCCCCGCAAATTTAGGGGTGTTGCCTGGTGTTCGGCCCGGAGGAAGGTTATCGTGGCACGGTGACGCAAAGGGTGTCTTGGATCTTGTTCTCACTGCTGCTGGCGGGTGTCCCGGGGTGCAGCAGCCAGTACGTGACCCGGGGGGCGGAGCTCTATGCGGGCGGCTTCTACATCGAGGCAGCCGAGGTGTTCGAGCGCACTGAGCGGCGCCTCGTCGAGGCCTCGCCGAGCGAGCAAGCACAGTACGGGCTCTATCGGGGCGCGACACTGCTCGCGCTCGGGGACTCGCGACGTGCCAGGCACTGGCTCCGCTACTCGGAGAAGCTACTCACGACCGATCCGGCGCTGCTCTCCGAAGAAGAGCGCTCGATGTTGCGGCGCGCGCTGTCCGTGCTGGCCAATCATTCGCCGGACCTCGCGCCCGAGCGCGCCGAAGTCCCGCGCCCCCAGCCGCTCGCCGAGCGCGACTGACGCACGGGTTCGGTCACCCCTTCTCGCTACGGCAAACAGTCGCGACGATCGGCGTCGGTCGCGCTTCCTTGCTCGTCAGCGGGCTCTCGGTGCTTGGTGCGCCCGGAACAGGCGACCGCGGCCAGAAAGACCATCGACAGGAGCCACCCGCGCGCCATGCCAACCTCCGGAGGCGGAGGTTACCACGCGCGGGCGGCCCCGGGGCAGGCCCTGACGACGCCGAGCTCAGCTCTTGGCGTCGCCGCGGGCGAAGATCGAGGCGACGTAGTTCAAGACGTCGG
>JAICQO010000041.1 GCA_025937835.1 Polyangiaceae bacterium | reverse complement strand
CTTCATACCCTGGAGACGGGGGGGCTGCGCCGCACCCTGATCGACGCGGTCGAGGCGGCCACGCGCCGAGCCCAGGAGCTCGGCGAAATCATGGCCAAGAAGCTCGCGCGCTAACCCCGAAGCGTCGAGTTGCTCGCTCCGTCCCGGGCTAGTCAGCGCTAGGCGGACGGAATGAACGTCCGCGTGAAGGGGCCGGGGGGGGGACAGCCTCACTCCACGCGGACCTTCGTTAAGTAGCAGTCTCGGACGCGGAACGCAACCACTTCGCGGTGTGTTTGCGAGCCCGCGCTTTTACATCGACGTGAGCGACGTTCGTCGTCGAGTCACTCTGGTGGTTGAAGGCTGCAGCGTTTTTTCTCGCGATTTTTGGGTCGCTTTTTTCGGGCGTCGGCTGTCTCTGTTTGTTGCACTCCGGACTTACGGCCGTCCCGAACGTGTACCGACAACGCATGATTTCCGTTGGACTACGATCGCCCTCGCGCGTGCGGTCAGTTGCTGATCGCACAGCGCAGAGCGTACCGCCTGCCGAGCTCTCCCCGATCGTTCAGGACCAGAGGCACGAAACCCCGCTCGTTCGCCGGCGCGCGGTCGAAGTTGCCCTTCACGGGCCGGTCCGACTGCGCCGTCAGCTCCACCACGCAAATGTCGTCGGGGCCGACGATGAAACGCCCCTCGACTGCGCGCAGCCGCGCCCGCTCGTTGTTCCGCTCGCCCGAGAGCTCGACGTTCGGCTCGAGGCCGACCGCGCCTTCGAGCAGATAGCCGTCTTCGTCGCCGGCACAGCGACGCGGGAGCCGCGATAGCGTTCGGGCGCTCACCTCGAGCGGTCGCGATGCCTCGCCGGTGCGCTCGTCGATCGGAAAGACGTACCAACCGGAGCTTCGCGCCCACAGCCCGAGCGCGGCTCCGCCGCCGCGCGCCCGCACCAGCGTCGGCGGTCCGCTGCCGCCGAAGGGGACGTCCTCGTATTCACCGACGAGCCGCGGCTCGCTCGCGTCGAGCGCGAACACGCGATAGCGCCGCGAATCGACGACCGTGAGCACGTAATAGGTGGCGTCGAGCCGCACCGTCGAGGCCACGACGCCTACCCCGTACCGGCCGACGTTTTGCCAGCGGCGCAGCGGTCTGTCCTGCTCGATCACGTACAGATCCGTCGTGCCGCGCGAGGTGACGCTGAGAATGCCCGCGCGCCCTCCCGGATCGAGCGTGGCGCGGAAGGCGGACGTGCTGCTGCCTTCGAAACCGAACGCGTCGAGCGCCTGCTCGAGATCGGGCCACGGGCTGTCGGCGGGCGCCGTGGACCAGACCGTCCCATGGACCTGGAAGCGATCCGCGACTCGTACGACCAGGCTTGCGTTCTTGGGAAAGTCGGGGCCCTTGCGTCCGCTCAGGTAAGCGCGAAGCTGCACCGTTTCCGCTTCCGCGCCGACGTCGAGTCCGACGCGGTCGGCGCCGAGCGGCGGGGGCGGCGTATCGAGCAGCGGCAGCCAGGCGGCGGTCGTGTCGGGCGTGACGCGGGACTTCTGTCCGGTGAGCGGCAGCGACGGTCGCGACGACTCGCCGGTTGCACTGCACGACAGGCGCCAGCGACCGCCACCCGGGGACGGCAGCGCGGTGGGAGCCGGCGGTCGCGGGCTGCCGTGGCGGCCGTCGCGTTCGTCCCAGCCGATGCGGATCCAGCCGCGAAATACGCAGCCGATGAGTGAGCAGCCCTGCTCCTGCTCCTGTTGTTGTCCGCTCTCTGCGGACGAGCCCGAGCTCTCGCCGCCACCCTGGACCGTTGCCGGGATCTGCGCGTCCACCCAGTGGAAGCCCGCGTCCCGGGTCTGCTCGGCGAGCCCCGACACCCCGCTCACGATCGCGCGGCTGCCCGAGAGCAACGCGCTCTCGATGCTGCGCTGGCGAGCGCCGGTCGACACCTTGCCGTCTAGATCGAGCCGCACGCCCAGGAACGAGCCGCGGTTGATCGCCCAACCCGAGAGCTCCCCCGGCTTCGATTCCACGAAACCTTGCGTCCAATAGCCGGCCTCGAGCGCCGTGCGCGAGACCTCGCGCGCCCAGCGCAGCTTCAGCTTTTTCTGCAATCGACCGCGCGCGTCGAACAGCCGCAGCGAGCCGCGCCGGCCCGCGCGCGGTGGCTCGATCGCGGCGGCCCGCCCGTCGGAGAGCCCGATCACCCGCAACAGGCCGGCCGAATTCGGAACCGACACCTCGTAGCTGTCTCCCGCGGGAGGGAGCACGCAGTGGTAGTCGAGGTAACGAGCGGCGACCGGGCTCGGGTTGCAGCGGCCCTCGATCACGACGGCGCCGTTGTCACTGGCGGCGACGATGCGGGGGCTATCGAAGCGCTGGCGCAAGCGCACACCGAGTGGGGCCTCGTAGGCGTAGATCTCGGTCTTGCCGCGCGTCTCTCCGCAGACGAAGCCGAAGCCCTTGCCGAGCCGGATCCCGCTGCACTCGCGGTTCTCGGGCACGGCGCGCGTGGCGCTCGCGAGAATGCGGCCGTCGTCCAGGCTGACGCGCGCGAGCACGCCGCGCGACACGACCAGCGCTGCGTGCTCTCCGTCCGGCACGCCGCGCAGCACGGCCGTTCGCAGCGGCGAACGCCCGAGAGCGCCTTCACGAGCGACACGCGCCGGCACGCGCGCAACACGGCTCGGTTTGTCCGCTCCGGTGAGCGGGCGGCGCTTCCCGTCCGAGTCGAGGAGCTCGGCGCCGTTCGCGCGACCGAGCTCGATGCTGCGGCCGTTGACCGCGACCGAAGCCACGTCACGCTCGAGAGCGTGCCAGCTCGAGCCGGCGTCGAAGCTCACGAGCACGCCCTGCACCGGCAACTCGACCGCGCCGAACCAGGAGTCGGCGAACGCCATCGCGCCGTAGTTCGGTGAGGGCGGCAGCGCGCCGCGGTCGAGGCCCGCTCCGGTGTCGGGGTCGAGCGCCGCCCACTCGCCGGTGCGCCGCGCCTGCAAATAGATGCGGTCGAAGCCCGGCACGATCCGCGACACCTCGAAGTCGATGTCGGCGAACGGCACGAGCTCGTCGGACCAGGTCTGGGCCTTCCAGAGCGGCGTACGACCCATGCCCGACGACGCGAACAAAAACCCGCCGCCGAAGCGCGCCGGGAGCTCGACGGTCACCAGGTGCTTGTCGTTGGCGAAGGTCTCGCTGCCGACCGAGATCTCTCCGTTGGTCCCGACACGCACGCGCAGGCCGTTGCTGACGAGCCGCCGCGTGCCGTCGCGCTCGACCGCCACCGTCGAGACGTTGGCGCCCTCGAGCGGCGGCACCAGGGCGAGCCGCGCCGGCGCCCCGAGCGCTGGCGTCGCCACGCCCACGACTGCCGGCGCGAGCCAGGCCAAGATCGACGCCAGAGCGCGCATGCAGCCGTTATAGCTCCGCTCTCGGCCTACCAGAAACCCGAACCGGAAAGCCGATACCTGGGGCCGGATACCCATGCTACCAACCCCCGCTCCACCATGACGTCACTCCGCCCCACCTCTGCCGGCGCCGAATCCATCCTGGGCAAGTACTTTCCCGTACTCGACCACGGCTTCGTGGCGCTGGTCGACTACATGGGCACCGACGACTGCGTGGAGCGCGCCGCGCGCGTCAGCTACGGCTACGGGACCCGAAAGACCAGCCAGACGCGCGGCTTGATCCGCTACCTGCGGCGCCACTCGCACACCACGCCGAGCGAGATGGTCGAGCTGAAATTCCACTGCTGCATGCCGATGTTCGTGGCAAGGCAGTGGATCCGCCACAGGACGGCGAGCGTGAACGAGTATTCGGGGCGCTACTCGCTGATCCCGATGTTGTTCTACACGCCGCCCGCCGAGCAGCTGCAGACGCAGAGCCGCAGGAACAACCAGGGGCGCAGCGGCGCCGGCGCCGAGCCGCGCGTGCACGCGGAAGCGCGGCGGCGCTGGGAGTCGATCCGCAAGGAGAGCCAGGCCACGTATGAGTGGCTGACCGGCGAGGACATCGCGCGGGAGATTTCCCGGATCGACCTGCCCGTGTCGACCTACACGCAGTGGTACTGGAAGATCGATCTGCACAACCTGCTGCATTTCTTGCGGCTCCGCGCCGATCCGCACGCGCAGTGGGAAATCCAGGAGTACGGCCGCGTGATGGCCGGGATGCTGAAGCACGTGGCGCCGCTCTCCTACGAGGCCTGGATCGACTACGACGTCTGCGGCGCGCGGCTCAGCCGCGGAGAGCTCGCGGCGCTGTCGAAACTCGTGGCGGTGGAAGACGGCGCGCTCGTCACTCGCCCGGGTATGCGGCTGGACGCCGCGGCGCTCGAATCCGTGGGGCTCGCCAAGCGCGAGATCGAGGAGCTGTTCTCGAAGCTCAGCCCGGGTGAGACTCCGGACTTCGAGCTCGACCCGAGCCGCAGCGTCGGCCCCGAGGTGTTCGCCGAGCGCTTCGCGAACGCCGTCCCGAAGGTGGACCGCACTCCCGACCCCGACAAGAACGGCTGAGGGTCGCGCGCGACGAAAGCGTGGCTACACTAGCGCCAACATGGCGTTCAGTTCCTTGCCCCTCGTCCACGACACGCCGCCCGCGGACCTGGACGCCGAGATCCGGCGCCTGAAGCGCGAGCGGAACGCGGTGTTGCTCGCGCACTTCTACCAGGAAAGCGAGATCCAGGATCTGGCCGACCACATCGGCGACTCGCTCGAGCTGTCGCGCGCCGCCGCCCGTACGGAAGCCGACGTGATCGTCTTCGCCGGCGTGCACTTCATGGCCGAGACGGCGAAGATCCTGAACCCGGAGCGGACCGTGGTCGTGCCCGATCTGAAAGCAGGTTGCTCGCTCGCCGATGGCTGCCCCGTCGATCGCTTCAAGGCCTGGCGGGCGCAGTATCCGGGCGCCGTCGCCGTCACGTACATCAACTGTTCGGCCGCGGTGAAGGCCGAGAGCGACTACATCTGCACCTCGAGCAACGCGGTGAAGATCGTGTCGTCGATCCCCAAGGACAAGCAGGTCTTGTTCGCGCCGGATCGCAACCTCGGGCTGTTCGTCGCAAAAGAGACGGGGCGCGAGCTCGTGCTCTGGCCGGGCAGCTGCATCGTCCACGAGACCTTCAGCTTGCGAAAGCTCGAGGCGCTGCTGCTCGAGCACCCTCGCGCCAAGCTCATCGCTCACCCCGAGTGCGAGCAGCCCTTGCTCGAGCGGGCTGCGTTCATCGGCTCGACCGCGGCCCTGCTCCGCTTCGTGCAAACCGACGACGCGCCCGCGTACATCGTGGCCACCGAATCCGGCATCCTGCACCAGATGCGGCGGAAGGCGCCCGGTAAGCAATTCATCGCGGCGCCGCCAGAGGCCAACTGCGCCTGCAACGAGTGTCCATTCATGCGCCTGAACACCCCCGAGAAGGTCTACCGGGCGCTCCGCGATCTCTCTCCAGCCGTGGAGCTGGATCCCGAGCTCCGGCAGCGCGCGCGCATCCCGATCGACCGGATGCTCGCGCTCAGCTGACGATCGAGCGCAGCCGCGGGGGTTGTGAGGGCCGACTCGGGGGCCGAAGGGCATTTCCGTGGCGTTTCCGTGGAGCTGCGCTGCCAGGAGCGAGAAGCCTTTGCTAAGATTCGGCCTCCGTGTCGGACGCCTTCGATCTCCGAAGCCCAGGCCCGCTGCCTGAGCCCGGCGCGCCCCCTGCCCCACTTTCGCTGGCCGGCCGGGCGCGCCTGGAGCGGCGGGCCTTGCTCAGGTCCCGGGTCGCAGTCGCGCTCTTGCTCTCGGCGACGGCGATCGTGGTCGGCACCGACTTTTACCGCCGTTGGCCGCGGCTCACCGCGCTGGATGCGACCTATCGGCTCACCTACCTCGCGGCGATTCTCGAGAGCCTGATCGTCTGGGGTGTCCTGCTCTACGCGGCGTCGCGGCGGCGCGGTTACGCGCGCTGGGTCAACGCCGTGCTGTTCGTGATCGCTCTCACGTTCTCGCTCGGCGGCCAGGCGTATTTCTTCGAGCAGTACAACGCGTACCTGAACACCGACGTCTCGGTCTTTGCCAGCAACTTCAAGGACAGCATCATCAATCAGCTGTTCGCGGACATCGGCAACTACGTGATGGCCAAGCTCCCGCCGTTCTTGCTGGCGCTCGGCCTGGTGTGGTCGGGGCGCAAGCTCCTGCGCCCGCGGGGGCGGAAGGCGCGTGTCGCCGGATACGTCGCGCCGGTGTTGCTCGTCGCGAGCTTCTTCATTCCGACCCAGCATCGTCACGCGCAAGCTTCCACGCCGGACATTCTTTATCTGAACGCCGTGGGCGGCTTGATTCAGACCCAGCTCGGGCTGACCGAGCAATCCGACCAGGTGCGGCCGAGGCAGCGCGATTCCCTGCCCGTCCCGGCGCTCACGCGCGCAGACGTGCCGCCGCGCAACGTGCTTTTCGTGATCTTGGAGAGCGTCCGCTCGGACGCCGTCTGCATCGAGCACGATCCGGATTGCCAGCGCACGGCGGCGACGAACCGGATGTTCCCGAACCGCTATCCGTTCACCGAGATGCGCTCGATGGCCTCGTGCACGGCGATTTCCCTGGCGGTGTTGTGGTCCGGGCTGCGTCCGGTGGAAGACCGCGAGACGCTCCACACCTGGCCGCTGATTTACGACTACGCGCGGGCCGCGGGCTACGACACGGCGTTTTGGACCAGCCAGAACATGATGTTCGGCAACGCCCGCTTGTGGGTGAAGAACCTCGGCGTCGGGCACTTCACCAGCGCGACCGAGCTCGACCCGACCTCGGACCTGGATATGGGTGCTCCCGAGGGCTTGCTCGCGGCGCACGTGAGCCGCGGCCTCGAAGAGCTGAAGGAGCCTTACCTCGCCGTCGTCCAGCTCTCGAACGTCCACTACCCGTACTTCGTCGACCCCTCGTTACCGATGCCGTTCCAACCCTCGAGCACGAGCAAGGCGGCGGAGGACAACCGGGCGTTCAGGAACTTCTATCAGAACGCCGTGCACCAGCAGGATCTGCACCTGGCGGACATGCTGGCCGATCTACGCAAGACGCCTGCCGGGCAGCGCACCGTGATCGTCTACACGAGCGACCACGGTGAAGCGTTCCGCGAGCACGGGCAGATGGGGCACACCTTCAGCATCTTCGACGAGGAGATCCACGTGCCCGGTTGGATCGACGCGCCGCCGGGAACGCTCACCGACGAGGAAGCCGCGAACCTCGAAAAGAAGCGGCACGAGTACGTCTATCACGTGGATATCGCGCCCACGATCCTCGACCTGATCGGCGTGAAGGACGACCCCGGGATCGCCGAATACCTCGAGAAGCTGCCCGGTCGGAGCCTGCTCGACCCCGAGCCCACGGACGTCCCCCTGCCGTTCACCAACTGCGCCGGGGTCTGGAGCTGCGCCTTTGAGAACTGGGGCTACATGCACCGGAACATGAAGCTCGAGGCCCGGTCGTGGGACCCCGGGTACAAGTGCTACGACCTCAAGCAGGATCCCGAAGAGCTTCAGAACCTCGGCCCCGAAGCCTGCGGGGAGCTGCCGGCGCTAGCCACGCGAACGTTTGGGCGGCTGCCCGGCGCGACCAAGTAGCCCTCGTCGCAACGCGGCGTAGCGAGGGGATGCAACAAGAAGATTGGAAGGGGGGAGATCGGACGGATCTCTTTGGGGGCTCCGCCGCAAGGGCCGGGCCGCCGCGGGCATCCGGTTGCATCATGCGTGCATGATTGACACGGATGGCGCGTCTTTTTGGCTCTCTAGAGCTCCATCGGGTTGCCGAGGTCGAGGGTGCGCTCGGGCTTGAGGAGGACTCGGAGCGCTTCGCGTTTTTCGCGCGAGAGGCCCCCGCGCCAGGGGGGAGCGTCCGTCGCGGAACGGTCTACCAGGTCTTGGATGTAGTCGGATAGGGCCGTGTTCGAGCTTCGAACTGACTGGGTTCCGGCGGCCGGCGAGCCGTGCGGGCTGGGGGCCGGAACGGGGATCACGGTCGGGGCCTGGAGGCGCTCCAGGTTCTGGACCATCCGCTCCTGAGCGGCGATCAGCCGGTCGAGCTTGTCGCTCTTCGGTTCAGCCGCGGTGGGCTTCTGGGCCTGAGCCTCGAGTCGCGCGAGGCGTGCTTCGAGCATCGTGACCTGCTGCTCGGCGCGGGCGGCCCGGGCGCGCTCCGCCGCCAGGGCGTTTCCCCCGGGCTGGCCTTGATGGGCCATGCAAGCCGACGAGAGCCACAACACGGCCCCACACCCCAGAAAACGAAGCCCCGAGCTCGCCGCCGTCATTGACTAACACTAACCCGAAATCCGGAGTTCGCCCACTACGAGTCAGCGAGTGAGCCTTCCCGAATCCGGCGCTCGAATTCAGGCGCAAATTCAGGGGCGGACCAGGCGTGGCCCAGCCCTCCCGACAGCAGCGCATGTTCTGCGACGTCCAAGTGGAGCAGCCGCTCCGCACCCGGAAACCGTTCGAGCGCACGCGCCTCCGAGCTGGTGCTCGCACTCCCCGTTAGCAGCAACAGATCGCCGCGCTCGAGGTCGCACGCAACCAACCCGGCGCGTGGGTTCACCTCGATGTTGCCCAAGGTGTTGAACAGAAAGTTCCCTCTGTAGTCGGGCACCGTCAGGCGGCTGCCCTCGACGTGGAGAAAGCCGGGCAGCCCACCTCGATGCGAAACGTCTACTCCCTCGCGGCCACCCAGCTCCGGATGGGCCGACGCCGACGCGACGAAGGCCGTGTCGCAGCGCGCGAGCAGCTCGAGCGCTTCGGCGCCGAGTGCACTGCCGCCCCGTCGCGCGCCCGAGCCTCCGATCGAGCCCAGGCGAGTCCGTGACTGGATGTACTGCTTGCAGTTGCCGAAGGACTGCTCGACCGCGAGCTCGAAGCCGCGCTCGCTCTTCCACACCACGTGTCCGTTGGCTCGGTTGCGCCGCCGTGTCTCGAGCTCTATTCCGAGCAGGCCGAGCGGAGCACCGGCCTTCAGGTTCTCGTGCAAGGGATCGCCCCGGACAGGCAGCGCCGCGACCAGCAGCGAGCGGGGGTGCGGGGACGTGACCAAGCCCGGACTGCCAGGCACGACCGAAGCCCAGGGACGGCGCCGCTCGTCCAGGCTTCCGACCACCAGGAACGGCAGCGCCTCGAAGAACGACCGGTGCTCTTCGGGCATGAAGTCACGGATCATGCGACGGCCGGCGCGGTCGATACGCTCGCGCATCCCGCTCCGCTCCTGGACGGCGAGCTCGCCTTCGTGGAAGGGAGAGTCGTGGTCGTGCATGTGGATCCGGCCCCAACGTCAATTGCGGCGCGGTGCGGCTGCCATCGGCACGAAGCCCGGCAGAGCTTCGATCCGAGCCAGCCAGGCGCGGATCCCCGGATACGGCTCGAGCGAGATGTCCCCTTCGGGAGCGTGCGCCGTGTAAGTGTACATCGCGACGTCGGCCAACGTCGCCACCGAGCCGACCAGAAAATCCCGGCTACGGAGCTCTTGCTCCATCAGCTGGAACAACCCTTCCGCGATCGCGACGGCCCGCGCGTGGTCGGCGTCGCGACCGAACACGCGCACCAGGCGAGCCGTGCCCGGACCCGCGAGCAGCGGCCCGGACGCGACCGAGAACCAGCGTTGCACGAGCGCGCGGCTCGGCGCGTCCCTCGGCAGATACGCCGAGGCGGAGGGGAACGTCTCAGCGAGGTACTGCAAGATCGCGTTGCTCTCGGAGATCACGAAGTCGCCGTGGCGGAGCACCGGCACCACGCCGAACGGGTTCAGACGCAGGAACTCGGGGCGCTTGTGGGCGCCTTGTTTGAGATCGACGTGCACGAGCTCGTGCGAGAGCTCTGCGAGTGAGAGCAAGAGCTGGGCTCGGTGAGAGTGACCGGACAGCGAAAATGCGTGGAGCGTGAGGGCGTCGTGCGTCATGGGCGGAGCTTGCGGCTGCGCACGTACAGAAACAATCGGCACGATTGACAAATGACTATTCCTGAAACAGGAATAATCCGTGGACCGGCTGGAGTGGATGCGGATCTTCGTTTCCGTGGCCGAAGCCGGCGGATTCGCGGCGGCGGCGCGCCGTCTCGGCATCTCTCCGCCGGTCGTCACCCGCGCGCTCGCGCAGCTCGAGGCGCACCTCGGCGCGAGCGTTCTGACTCGCACCACGCGCAAGGTGCGCCTCACCGACGCGGGCGCGCGTTACCTGGAAGATTGCCGGCGCGTGCTGGCCGAGCTCGAAGACATCGAAGCGGCGGTCTCCGGCGACTATTCGGAGCTGCGCGGCGCGCTCGGCATCACCGCGTCCGTGATGTTCGGCCGCCTCTACGTCACGCCCGTGCTGCTAGACTTTCTGGCGCTCCATCCGGAGCTGAGTGCGCGAGTCGTGCTGAGCGACCGCGTCCTCGACTTGATCGACGAGGGCCTGAACCTGGCCGTGCGCATCGCCAAGCTCGCGGACTCCTCGCTCACGGCCTTGCGCGTAGGCGAGGTGCGGCGTGTCGTGTGCGCTTCGCCCGCCTACTTGCGGAAACACGGCGTGCCCCAGTCGCCCGAAGAGCTGGTCGACTTCGACTGCGTCGTATTCGGTCACGAGCGCGCGGTACCTTCCTGGACCTTCGAGGGGAAGCGCGGGCGGGTGAGCGTCCGTCCGCGCGCCCAGCTGCTCGGCAACGCCTCGGAGATCGGGATTGCGGCGGCGCTTTCGGGGCGAGGGCTCACGCGCGTGCTGTCGTACATGGTCGCTCGCGAAGTCCGCGCCGGGCGGCTGCGGCTCGTGCTCGAAGACTACGAGCCCGAACCCCTCCCCATCCACATCGTGTATCGGGAGGGGCGCCGGGCGCCGGCCCGCGTCCGCGCCTTCGCCGACTACGCGGCGCAGCGCCTGCGCGCAGACCTCGCCGGGACTCCGCGCGCGAAGCGTCCGGAGCTCGTTCGAGCTCAGGCCTCGGTCAAGAGGCTGGTGAGGACGTAGTTCGCAATCAGGATCGCCACCGCGCTCTGCACGACGGCGCGCGTCGTGGCCTCGCCCACGCCCTTGGCCCCGCCGCTTGCGTTGAAGCCCTGGTTACAGGAAATCGCGGCGATCAAGAAGCCGAACGTGAGCGCCTTGACCTCGCCCATGATGAAGTCGTTCGGCACCAGGTACTTGTCGATGTTGGCGAGAAACACGCCGGGATCGACGCTGAGCCACTTCACGGCGACCACGTAGGCGCCGGCCATCCCCACGCAGCTGTAGAGGATACACAACAGCGGCAGCATCAACACGCTGGCCAGGAGCCGCGGCGCGAGCAGGTACTGCACGGGGCTCACGCCCATGGTCACGAGGGCGTCGATCTGCTCGGTGACGCGCATGTTGCCGAGCTCGGCGGCCATCGCGCTGCCGGCTCGCGCCGTGACCATCAGCGCCGCGAACACGGGGCTGATCTCGCGCGCCAGGGAGATCGCGACCACCGAGCCGACCACGCCCTCGGCGCTGAACTGGCGCAGGCTGTGCACGGTCTGCAGTGCCAGCACCATGCCGCTGAAGATGCCGGTCAGCGACACGATGAACACCGACTGCACGCCGATGAAGTCCATCGCCGCGAAAAGTTGGGACAGCCGGTACGGAGGCCGGATCATCCACATCAGCGTCCGCCCCGTGAGCTCGAGCGCAGAGCCGAGCTGCTCGAGCACGCGGATCAGCGGATCGATCAGGAACGAGAACGGGCTGCCCGACGCGGGCGCCTCTGATTCCTGCTCCGATGCCACTCGGTCGTCCTTATCTCGACTACCCCTGAGCGTCGAGCGGCTCGGCAGCCAGAGCCAGAGAAAGACGCTCCAGGATGACGCGCGAACGCGCCCCGGTCGCGGACACGTGAGACCTCCGCGGGTCGAGCGCGAGACGCACCAGCAGCGCGTCCCCGCCCAGCTCGCGCTGGTAACCCTCGCCCCACTCGACGAGCAGCACCGCACCGTCGTCCCGCGCCGCGTCGAGCCCGAGCTCGCGGAGCTCGGCCGCGCTCTCGATCCGGTACAGGTCGGCGTGCCGGATCGGCAAGCTTCCGGTGTACTCGTGGACGAGGCCGAAGGTGGGGCTCGTCACCCGCTGCTCGCGCGGCACGCCGAGGCTCCGACACAGGGCCCGGGCGAGGAAAGTCTTGCCCGAGCCGAGCGGGCCGGACAGCACCACCAGATCGCCCGCGTCGAGCAAGGCGGCGAGGCTCCGCCCGTGCTCGCGGGTGGCACGCCGGGTCGGCAGTTCGACGACGAGCTCGGACAACGCGAGAAGGGTGCGCCGCGCGCTCCGATCGCGCAACCGCGCGCTGGTCCCGGAGGTGATAGCGTCGGCGGCGCATGAAAGCGACGCGGCTCAGGCGCTGCTTCGAGCTCTCGGGCGTGGTGCCGCTCGGCGTGTATCTCCTCGTGCACCTCTCGAGCTACGCGCGAGCGTTGTTCGGCAGCGACGAGTTCGGGTTGCTCGACGAGCCGGGCGTCGCGCTGTCGGCGCTGGGGCTGCTCGTGGTCTGGCTACCGCTCGCGTTCCACGCCGCCTACGGGGCGTGGCTTTCGACGCGGGCGCTCCCCGAGCCGCCCGTCGAGAAGCAGTACGCGCTCTTGATGAGGGGGAGCGGTCTGCTCGCGCTCGGGTTCCTCGTGTGGCACGCGGTGTGGTTTTCCTGGCCGCTGAAGCGCGGCAGGCTCGCGCCCGAGGACGTGGCCGAGAGGCTGGCCGCCACGCTTTCCTCGACCAGCGACGGCGTGCCGTGGTTCGCCGCGCTGCACCTGCTCGGACTGGGCGTGGTGTGCGCGCACTTCGGCTGGGGATTCGCGCGCTTTCTCGAGGGCTGGGGCGTGACCCGGGCTCGGGCCGCGCGGCTCGGCGCGGGCCTCTTGTCGGCGGCGCTGTTCGGGCTCGGCGCGGCCACGCTGATCGAGCTCGCCACGGGCTCGATCCTGCCGCGATTCGCGCGATGACCCGCGGCCAGATGACAGGCCCGGCCCGCTCTGTTATCGCGCCCGGCGGATGCCGAAATGTTACCTGCTGACGCTCGTCGGAGGCTCGAGCCTCGACCGGTACACGAACAACGTGACGTTGTTCAATCTGGTCGAGCAGCTCAACTTCCCCAAAGAGCGCAGACCGCCGCCCGGCGCGATGGTGCCGCTCGAGATCCACGCTTACTTTCAGCTCGACTCGGACGAGCTGAACCAGCGCTTCGAGGTCCGCTACTCGCTCGTGGCACCGAGCGGTCTCGAGACGGTGACGGATACGTTCTCCCATCGCTCGTCGACGATTCGGTTCCGCACGCGCACGGTGGGCCTGCCGATCCCGCCCGTCGAGGGCGAGTACCAGCTACGCGTCGATACGCGGCGCGACGAGAGCCAGCACTGGCAGCGGCAAGCCGCGAGCTGGCCGGTGATCGTCGCAGAGACCGAGGCGCGCCCCGCCGTGACGCACTGATGAACCCGACCGAATCCGACTCCCTGTTCATCGAAGCGCTCGAGCTCGACTGCATCGTCGGGATCCGTCCGGCAGAGCGCCGACGGCCGCAGCGCATCCGCGTCGATGTGCGGATGATGCTGGATCTGGCGCGGGCCGGTCGTTCCGGCCGTTTCGGGCACACCGTGGACTATTCGCTCGTGGTCGAGGAGGTCTCGCGGCTGCTCCACTTCCGCGAGTACCGGCTGGTCGAGATGGCGACCGAGGAGATCGCCGGGATGTTGTTCGCAGCGCATCCCCTGCTCGACGCGGTCGCGATCCGGCTCGAGAAACCCGAGGCGCTGGGCGGACGCGCGCGCACGGCCGCGGCCGCGATCACCCGGACTCGCGCGCATTTTCCGGTGCGCACGCGCAACAGCGGCGCGGCGCGCGTCGACACGGTGCTCGAGACGGACGAGGCCGTGCTCGAGAGCGTCTCGCTGCCGCCCGGAGCCAGCCTCGAGTGCACGGGGGAGCAACACGTGCGAGCGATCGCCTGGCTCGCGTCGGGAAGCTTGCTGTTCGAAGACGAGCGCCGTTTTGCGATCGGTGCCCCGTTGCCCGAGGGAGCGCGGCTCACGGCGGCCGCGGACGGAGCGTGTTTCTTCCGCTGCGCGTTGCGCGGCTGAACACGGCTCAAATCCTCGACTTTAATCGGGATTTTTGGGCTCAGCGCGCGCAACTTGGAGCGTCACGAGACAATTCCAGGGCCGGCAGCCGCGGCTTTGAACTGTGTTAGCGTCGCGCGCCGGAGGTCTCTTGGTGCAGACAACAGCAGCGTCCCCGTTCCGTCGATTCTTGGTGTTCTGGCTCGGTCTCGGGCTGTTGCTGTTCGCAGGCAGCGCGCAGGCAGCCGGCCGTGTCGAGTGGAAGGACAAGGCACCGAAGGAGCGCGAGGGCGGCTCGTGGCGGCTCGAGCTGGCGATCTACCTCCCCTCCGCGCCCGACGTCGCGCACGTCCCCATGAAGTTCGAGTTCCAGCCCACCGCTTACTACGAGCGCTCGATGGTGGACGGAGACAAGCTGATCGAGCGGACCGTGCCGCTCGAGCACCGGCAGTCGCTGATCGAGAGCGTCGATGTCGGCTTCCTCGACCAGGGTTCGGGCCGGATCGAGAAGCGCACGCGCTTCACGTTCAAGGTGACGCGCGCCCACGGCTACGAAGCGGGCGAGTACAAGGTGACGATCAAGGACTCGCGCAACGGCAACACCGTCGGCACCGCGACGACCTTGAAGTTCATGGGCCAGAACGAGGTCATCGACCGTCGTGCCATGGTGTTCACGGGCGAGAAGAAGAAGAAAAAGCAAGAAAAGCCCGCGGAAGAGCAGGCCGCCGAGGGCTCGGGCAGCGGCGATGGCTCCGAGGCCGCCGCAGAGAACACCGAGCAACCCGCCGCCGAGGAGCCGTCCGCGGACGAATCGGGCGAGCCGAGCAACGCGAACGAGGAGCCCCCGGCCGTCGAAGGCAAGCCGGGTGGCTGCGGCTGCCGCGTGGGCGGCAAGCCGGAATCGGGTGCGCCCGCGCTCGGCCTCTTGATCCTGGGTCTCGTGTTCGGTTTGCGCCGCCGTCAGCGCGCCGCCACGTAGTCCACGAGTAGGTTCGCCGCCTCGCTGAGCTCCTCCTCGGGAGTGATCAGGCTCACGACGACGTGCGGCGGGCCGTCGAAGTCGAAGAAATAGCCGGGGTGCACCGCCACCCCGGTTTTTTCCAGCAGCTCGAGCGCCCACTCTTCGTCGGTCTTGGTCGCGGGCAGCCGTAGCAGCGCGTACCAGCCGCCCTCCACCGGCAAACGAGTGATTGGGCTGTTCTTCACCGCGCGCGTCAGCGCGCCCAGGTTCCGAACCAGGCGCCCGTGGATCAGCCCCTGAACCGTGGGGCGCGCGCGCAGCCAGGTCGGCAGCGCGTGGAGGGAAGGAGCGCTCGGCGAGAGGAACGCATCTGCGATCAGCTCGAGCCGCGCGAGGGCTTCGGTGCGCGCCGGCTTCGGACCGGAGACCGCGATCCAGGAGAGCTTCATCTGCGGCAGCGCGACGAGCTTCGACAAGCCGGACAGCGCGAACACCAGCGCGTCGGGGTGCTCCAGCGCGGAGCGGGCCCGGCCGGGCCCGAGCTCGAGCGGGTAGCTCGAGAACACCTCGTCCGAGATGATCGGTAGGCCGAAGTCCGCCAATCGATCGAGCTCGTCCTTCGCCAAAAATTGGCCGGTGGGGTTGTTGGGATTGACGACCAGGATCGCGCGCGTGCGCGGGCCGCACACGATGCTCGCAAAATCGATGTGCCAGGCGCCGTCGTAGGCCAGCTGGTACGGCCGGGTCGCTACCGATTCGAAGCGGGACAGGTGCTCGAGCAGCGGATAGCTCGGCGAGGGCACCAGCACCTCGTCGCCCGGATCGCACAGCAGCTTGAGCAGAAACGAATAGGCTTCGCTGGTGCTGGCCGTGATCACGATCTGGTCCGGCGGGATCGCCGGGCCATGCTCGGGAAACTCGCGGGAGATGGCCTCCCGAGCCCGGAGCGGCCCGAACGCCTCGGGCTCGTACTCGAGCACCGCGCGATTCGAGAGCGGCGAAAGCGAGAGCTCTCCCAGGGATAGCCCGACCTGCGCGGGGTTTCCCGAGCTCAGATCGCGCAGGCGTTTGCCCGCGGCGACGTGGGCCGCGAGCTTTGCCGAGGCGGGGTTGGGATCGCGCTCCAGACCCGAGCGCTGCGAGAACCGGGGATTGTCATGGACCAAGTGTTTCTCCGTCATGCCCAAACCTCACGAGCGCCCGTCTTGAGCTACCCTGATAGCCCGCCCATGTCGCCGTCCATCCCCACCGAGTGGCCGAACTTCGAAGGCATGCCCGAAGACGACGCGCTGACCGCGTCGCGCCCGCGCGGGCAAAAGCTAGCGCCGTGGATCTGGTGGGACGGGGAAATCCGCGACTCGAACACGCCGCACGTACACTACTACGCCAACGCGCTCCACTACGGGGTCGCCGTATTCGAAGGCATCCGCTGCTACCCGACCGCGCAAGGGCCCGCCCTGGTGCGGCTCAAGGACCACCTGGAGCGGATGCTGATCTCGGCTCGGCTCTACGGCATGAAGCTGCCGTTCGACGTGGACGCGCTGGCGCGCGCTGCGATCGAGGTCACACGCCGCAACGGCACGCAGAACGGCTACCTGCGCCCGCTCGCGTACTTCGGCGCCGGGCCCATCGATCTGAAGCCCAAGCGCGAGTGCCCGGTCCACGTCTTCATCGCGCTCCGCGAGCTCGGCACGTTCCTCGGTGAAGACGCGCTGAGGAACGGCATCCGCGTGATGACCTCGAGCTGGCGGCGCTTCCACCACAGCATGATGCCGGCGGGCGCGAAGGCGAGCGGACACTACGCGAACAGCGTGCTCGCGGCGCACGAGGCCATGGAGCACGGCTTCGACGACGCGATCCTGCTGAACCAGGACGGCAACGTCGCCTGCGCCACCGGTCACAACGTGTTCTACGTGAAGGGCGGGGTTCTGTTCACGAACGACGAGACGAGCTCGATCGTCCCTGGTATCACCCGGGACTGCATCCTGTCGATCGCCCGCGGCAACGGCGTCCAGGTTCAGGTCCGGTCCTTCACCCGAGAAGAGCTGATGCGCGCGGACGAAGTGTTTCTGACCGGCACCGCAGCCGAGGTCACGCCGGTTCGCGAGCTCGACGGCGTCAGCTTCTCGACCGGCAAGAAGACGCTCGGAGCCTTCTTCCAGCGGACGTACTTGCGCGCCGTCACGGGAAAGAGCCCGGAATATCAGGGTTGGCTCACGACGACGTGAGGCGCCCGGGCGCGGAGCGGCAGCGCCACCCGCGCGGCTGAATCAACCACCGGGTAGTCGCACTCACGCCCACATCCGAATCCAGATCGAATCGCAGCGTTCCCGAGTCGCCCCGAATGCGGCGGACTTGACCGCGTTTGGGTATAGTTCCGCTCGATGGCGGTCTCGTCGTCGAAGCTCGAGCGCCTGGGCGGCGGAGCGCTCTTCGATGCCCTTCGGGTCGCAGCGGACCGCTGCCGTCTCGGGCTCGCGCTCGCGTTCCTCGACAGTGATCCTCCGCACCTGGTGTTCCTCAACGACTACCCCACGGAAATGCTCGGGTATTCGCAGGACGAGCTCGACCGCCGCGGGCTGTGGTCGCTGGCCGTTCCCGAAGAGCTGCCGCGCTTCCGCGGCTATCTGACCGATCTTCGGAACCGCGCCAACGTGCCCACGAGCTTCGAGACCGTGGTGGTCACGAAGAGCGGCGTGGAGCTGCCGATCCAGGTGACACTGAGCGAGGTCGAGCTCGACGGCGGTCACTCGGTGATCGTGTTCTTCAGCGACGTGAGCGAGCGCCGCGTGGCGATCTCGGCGCTGCAGGAGTCGGAAGCTCGCTTTCGCTCGGTGGTGGAGGGCGCGCCCGACGGCGTGGCGATCCTGCGCGGCCAACAGATCCTGTTCTTGAACCCGCGTGCCGCCCGCATGCTCGGCCTGTCGAGCCCCGAGGCAGGCAAGGGCCGGCTGATCACCGAGTTTCTCGAGCCGGACGACGCAGAGCTCGCGGAGCTCCGGATCGGCGAGCTGGTCGCGAGCGGGCGCGTGCACCGAGACCCCGCCGAGTACCGCTCGAAGAGCGCTGACGGCGAGCAGCTGGTGGTCGAAATTTCGTCGATCCCGATCGACCTCGGCGGCGAGCGCTCGGTGCTGGCGTTCGCGCGCGACATCACGGAGAGGAAGGCGATCCAGGCGCGCCTGGCCGAGGCCGAGCGGCTGACGGCGCTGGGCGTGCTCTCCGCCGGCGTCGCTCACGAAATCAATAACCCCCTGGCCTACGTGCTGTTGAACCTCGAGTACCTGCGCCAGCAGCTGCCGCGGCTCGCGGAGGATCCGGCGCGGCTCTCGGATCTAATGGTGCGCGTGCGCGACGCTTGCCACGGCGCAGAGCGCGTCGCGACCATCGTCCGCGATCTGCGGACCTTCGCCCGCGGCGACGACGGCACGCGCGGCCCGGTAGACCTGCGCGAGGTGATCGAGGCAGCGATCAACATCGCCGGCAACACGCTGAAGCAGAGCGCGCGCATCGTGCGCGACTACGGCGAATCGCCGCTGGTCGATGCTTCGGCGAACCGACTGGAGCAGGTGTTCTTGAACTTGCTCTTGAACGCCGCGCAGGCGCTCCCGAACGGAGATCCGGAGCGCGACGAGATCCGGATCCGGCTCTACGGCGATCAACTCCGCGCCGTGGCCGAGATCGTCGATACGGGCCCGGGCATCCCCGATCCGGTGATCGGGCGGATCTTCGAGCCGTTCTTCACGACCAAGCCGGTCGGCGTCGGCACCGGGCTCGGCTTGCCGATCTGCCGCAGCATCCTGGCCGCGCACGGCGGAACGATCGAGGTCGAGAGCAAGCCGAGCGAGGGAGCGACGTTCCGCATCATCTTGCCGGCCTCGAGCACGGCGCGGGGCGCGGTCCGCCGTACCAGTAGCCGCCCGCTCGTGACGCTAGGACCGCGCGGGCGCGTGCTGGTGGTGGACGACGAGGTCGCCGTGGGCAGCACGCTGCGCCTCGTGCTGCAGCGCGAGCACGACGTACAGCTCGCCACGAGCGGCGAGGAAGCGCTGCGCCTGCTCGCGAGCGGGACGCAGTTCCACGCCATCGTCTGCGATCTGATGATGCCCGGGATGACCGGCGTGGATCTCTACGAGGCGATCCGCACGGCGCACCCGGGGCTCGAGCAGCGCATGGTGTTCATGACCGGCGGCGCGCTACTCGCCAAGACCGAGGAGTTCATGTCGCGGGTCAAGAACCCGCTGCTCGAGAAGCCGTTCGACGTGCCGCTCGTGCGGCGCACGCTCGAAAAGTTGGTGGCCACCGGCGGGAGCTGAGGCGCCCGAGCCCGGCGCTCACTCGAACACGGCGGCGTGGAGCGCGGTGTTTCCGCGCTGCTGGTCGTCTTCCACCCAGGTGGCGATGGCAGCGCCGCCGCGAGACACGCCGAGCGCGTTGAAGACGTACGGGCCCGGATCACCGGAGACCTTGCGCACCGAGGACCACTCGCCGCCCGAGCGCGTGCGGCGCGAGAACACCACGTCGTGCACGCCGAACATCTCCGGCTGCTGGATCAGCGTGGCGAGCACGTTGCCTCGCCGATCGGAGCCGAGCGCCACCGCGGAGTCGAACACGACGCGGCTCTCGCCGTCGCTCAAGAGCTCGGTGCCTTGCCAGCCGTTCTGGTTGAAAAGGTTCGCGAAGCCGTTCTCGATCGGCGAGACCGTCTGAGACCAACCAGCGAAGAAGCCGAGCGGCGTTGCGGTCGCGCTCGAGGATTGGACCTCGCCGCTGCCGTCCTCCACGAGCTCCGCGACCGTCCAACCCTGCGCAGCGGTGAAATAACTGCTGAGTAGCTCGGTGTTACCGGCGCCTTCATACTGCCCAGCCCAGGTGATGAGCGCGCTGCCGCCCGTTGCCACGGCGACGGCCGGCATCGCGTAGCCCGCGCCCGCGCTGTCGGTGATGCCAATTTCGGCGCCCCACCCGGTGTTGTGCCCGTAGCGCCGCAGGTAGATCGCCGACTCGCCCGCCTTGGTGCCGGTCCAGGCAGCGAAGCCGTTGCCCGCGTCGTCGAAGCCGAGCACGGGGCCGATCACGCTCTCCCAGTCGGTGCTGAGCGGCTCTTCGGCACCGACGAAGCCGGAGCCCTGATCGGCGACGGCTGCGTAGACGTACGTGAGGGCGGGCGCCGCGTCGGGCCGCACGCTCCAAGCCACGTGATACTCGCCGCTCTCCGTGACGGCCGTTGCGATGCTTCCGGGGAGAGCTTCACTAGGGTCGTAGTCGATGGCCTGCGCGGCGCCCTGAAGCTCGCCGCCGGAATAACGACGGGCGTAGATCCGGCGATCCGGTGCTGGATCGTCCGAGAGATCCTGAACCCAGGCGACGACTGCGTCGCCGCGGCTGTTCATCGCTACCGTGACCTCCATGCAGAGCGTGTCGGTCTGATCGATCTCGAACGCCGAACCCCAGCCCTTACCCGCGGTGTAAGCGCGGCCCCAGATCGACAGCGCCGATGCGCCGTATTTACTCTGCGCCCAGACCACCAGCCCGTTGCCCGCGGCGTCCAGCACCGCAGCGGGCGGAGCGCCGAGCGGGAGGATCAACTCTCCGCTCGGGTTGCTCACGACCTCGGAAGGCTGGAAGGCGCCGTCGCGCGTGGTGAACGTGGACTCGAAAAGCTCCGGGAGCGGAGCGCCGTCGAGGTCTTCGAGCGCGGTGGTGGCGCTGACGGTGTACTCGGCGGCAAACGCGAGCGGCGCGCGCGGCGTGAGCACGGCGCTCGTGCCCGAGTAGTCGATAGAGACCTCGATCGGCGTCGTGCCTTCGTAGAGCGTGAGGCTCTCGACAGTGACGGTCGCGGGCTCGAGCGGCTCGGAGAACGTGACCGTGATCGTGGTCGTTGGCTCGACGCCCGCCTGTTGGTCGTAGGGATCGACGCTCGTGACGCGGGGCGCTGCGCCCGGAACGTCGACGGCGCCGGCGTAGCCGCCCGTCGCGGGCTCGACAGGCACGCCACCCGAGCCCGCGTCGCCGCCGGTCCCGGGCGCCTGCCCGGCTTCCCCGCCGAGCGCATCCGGCGCATCGCCGCCTGCGCCGGGCCTGCCACCGGTTGCCGGTGGGGCTCCGCCTCCGGTGTTCGCGGCTCCGGCCTGATCACGCGCGCCGGCGTAGCCGCCCGCGTCGAGGCGCGTCGGAGCTTCGTTGCCGAGCACGGCGTTGCACGACGCGGCGAGCCCGAGCCACGCCCAGGCGGCGAGGCGCCGCGTCACCACGTCGCCCTCAAGCGGAGCGAGCCGGGCCCGACGCCGAGCGCCGTCTGCCCGGAGCTCGCGTCAGCCGAGGGCGCAGTGAACCAGAGCACGGCTCCGGCGGCCAAGCCCAGGCCCCCGACGATGAACGCGGCGGTCGAGACATTGCCGGCCGCGACCGCCTCTTCCATGGCGTCGTAGCCGCGGTCGTCCCAGCAGCCGCCGTCGGAGTAGCAGTAGGGCTCGGCGTCCGAGTGTTTGGCGCTCGACTTCAAGCCGTAGATGCTGCCGACCACCACGCCGGCGACTCCGACTCCCCCGGCCACCAGTGCGAGCGTGCGCTGTGTCCCGAGGCCTGTCTCTCGCACCGGCGGCGGCAAGGGCTCTCGCGGCTCCGGCCGAGGTGCCTCCGCCGGCTGCAGCTCGGGGATCACCAGCGTGACCGGTGGCGTGCTCTCTCGTGCCGTGATCTGCGTGGACCAGGGCTTGTAACCCGGCGCAGTGACGCTGATCGTGTGGCTACCGGGATCGATCGGGATCGGCGCACCCCACTGCGGATAGCCGACGATCACGCCGTCGCGCCGGATCTCGAGGCCTTCGACTCGCGCTCCGACCTGGTAAACGATCCGCGGCAAGCGCGGCTCGAGGGCCCGCGAGCGCTCGCGCGCCGCCTGCTCGCGCGCCGTGTTGCCGACGAGACGCGCACCCGCCTCCGCGTCGAGGAACGCGCCCCAGGCGGACGCGGTACGCCCGATATGCTCGTAGCAATCCGCGAGGTTCATCAGCGTCCCGCTGCCGGGGTCGATGCGCTGGCTCTCTTCGAGCTTCGGACAGGCCTCGGCGTATCGGCCGGTGCTCATCAGCTGCCGCGCGTCCTCGAACAAAACCTGCGCCGCGGCGCTGTCCGATGGCTGAGCGCCAGAAGGGCGCACCCAACTTACATTCGCCGCAACGCACGCCACGAGCAGAAAGAGAAGGCCCGGGGTGCGTCGCGTGCCGATCATGCGTGCTCCCATCCTTTCGCCCCGGGTTCCACCCGTCAAGCTCCGTAGTAAGCTAGCCGCTCGGCCCTCGGGGCTTCGGCCGCATGCAACCCGGCTCGGTGCTCAGCAATCGTTATCGCCTCGTGTCGCTGCTTGGACATGGAGGGATGGGAGCGGTGTGGCGTGCGGAGCATCTGGGTCTGAACGCGCCCGTCGCCGTCAAGCTGCTCGGTGCGTCGCTCGAAGCCGGCAATCCCGAAGTGATGGCGCGCTTTCAGCGCGAGGCTCAATCCACGGCGCAGCTTCGCAGCCCGCACGTGGTGCAGGTGCTCGACCACGGCTTCGATGAAGCGACGCGCACCCCGTTCATCGTCATGGAGCTGCTCGAGGGCCAGAGCCTGGCGGAGCGCTTGCACCAGGCCGGTCGCTTGCATCCGCTCGAGACGTGCCAGGTCGTGACGCACGTCGCGCGCGCCCTGACTCGCGCCCACGAGCTGACCGTGGTGCACCGCGATCTCAAGCCGGGCAACGTGTTCCTGGTCCGCAACGACGACGAGCCGGTAGCCAAGGTGCTCGATTTCGGGATCGCCAAGTGGCAGTCGTCCGACGTCGGGAACCTCACGGGAACCAACGCGCTGCTCGGCACGCCGTACTACATGAGCCCGGAGCAGATCGCGGGGGCCAAGCACACCGACCACCGCGCGGATCTCTGGGCGCTGTCGGTGATCGCGTACGAGTGTTTGACGGGGTTTCGGCCGTTCACGGGCGACAACGTCGTGGCAATCGCGCTCTGCATCAACGGCGGCGCGTTCACACCGCCGTCGAGCTACGGGCTCCCCCAGGCCTTCGACGGCTTCTTCGCGCGGGCGTTCGCGCGAAAGCCCGAGGTGCGCTTCCAGTCGGCGAAGGAGCTCTCCGACGAGCTCCGCCGCGTCGTGGGTGTGGGTTCGAGCGTGAACGAACAGCCCACGGTGATGACCGGCAGCGCCGCCGAGACTCTTTCGAGCGCTGACCGGAGCCTGGGCGGCGGCGGACCGCGCACGGTCACCGCGGTGGCGTCGGTGGTGAGGCCTCCGGATGCGGCGCCGCGCAAGGTGGGGAAGTCGCGCGCGCCGTGGCTCGTCTTGCCCGCGCTCGGCCTGATCGCCGCCGCCAGCGTCGCGGCCTGGAAGCTGATGCCGAGCAGCGAGGTCGGCGAAGGCTTGCCGAGCGCGGCGAGCTCGGTGCTGGAGCGCGCGGTCCCGACTCCGACACTCGAGCCACCGCAACCGCCGGCATCGACGGCCACACCTCCACCGAGCGCGTCCACGTCCACGCCACAGACGATCGTCGTGCCGGTCGGGAAACCCGCGCCGAGCGCCTCCATCACCCTCGGGAGTGGAGTCAGCCCGGCGCAGCCTGGCAAGATCCGGCGTCCCGCGAGCTCGCCTCACGTCCAGCCGAGCGCGCCGCCCCCTGCGCCCACGCGGCCGAACATCTACGATACGCGCTACTGAGGCCGCGAGCTCGCTGGCTCAGCCGCGCGCGCCCGCGCCGAGCGCGGCCGGCTCCAGAGCCTCGGCCTTCTGCTCGAGCTGTGCGGCGTCGGGATCTTCGACGAAGACCGCGCGGTTCAGCCTCAGTTTCCTGGCGACCGAATCGACGATACCCGGAAAGTAATTGGCGAGCGCAGTGGCGCCCGCCGATGCACCGAGCGCCGTCGCCCAGCCGAGCGGACCGAGCGGCCGACAGCCGAAGGCGTGGCTCACGCCGGGCGTCTGCACCATGGCTGCGAGCGCGAGCGACGAGGCCGCGCTGGTCAGCACCACGGGGCGGGTGAATTGGCCGGACAGCAGCGTTTGGCCGAGCTGGGTGCCGACCAGCGCCACGAGCCCGACCGTGCCCGCTCGCTCCGGACCTGCCGTGAGCCGGCTCACGAGGTACGCGCTGCTCGCTCCGAGCGCCGTCACGCTGGCGCGCGACACGATGTCGCGGCTCAGGCGCGCTCCGAGCGAGCGCTCGGGGCCTTCGTGGGCGAGCGCGCGCAGCGAGTCGAGCGACGGCGGACGCAGCGCGATCGCCATCGCGGGCGCGACGTCGGTGAGCAGGTTCACGAGCAAGAGCTGGCGCGCGTTGAGCGGCGGCCGGCCGTCGATCAGCCCCGCCCCGAGCGTGAAGCCGATCTCGCCCAGGTTGCCGCCGACCAGGATCGACACGGCGTCGCGGACCGACGCCCACATCGCGCGGCCCTCCCAGACGGCCTCCGCCAGGGTCTCGACGCGTTCGTCGGTGAGCACGATGTCCGCCGCCGCCTGCGCGGCCCCCGTGCTGCGCTCGCCGATCGCGATCCCGACGTTGGCCAGGCGGATCGCGGGCGCGTCGTTGGCGCCGTCACCGACCATGGCAACCACGCCGCCGGCCCTTTGAAGAGCTCGAACCACGCGCACCTTTTGCGAGGGGGTCACGCGGGCAAACACGCCGATACCGCCGATGCGCCGGTCGAGCTCATCGTCGCTGAGCTCCGAAAGCTCGCGCCCCGTCGTGACCGAGCGCCCCGCGAGCAGCCCGACCTCTTCGGCGACGGCGCGCGCGGTGCTCGGGTGATCCCCCGTGATCATCACGGTGCGGATGCCCGTCGAGGAAAGGTCCGAGATCGCACGCGCGGAGGCCTTGCGCACCGGATCACGGAAGCCTATCAGGCCGAGGAACACGAGGCCCTCGGGGTTCGACAGGTTCGGCTCTTCGCCCTCGAGCGGCAGGCTGCGCTCGGCCACCGCCAGGACCCGATAGCCGCGCCGGCCGAGCTCGCTCGCATGCCGGTTGAGCTCTGCAGCACGCGCCAGATCGATCGGCCCGAACTCGTCGCCGCGCCGATAGTCGCTGGCAAAGCCGAGCACGACCTCGGGCGCTCCCTTGATGGTGAAGATTCGCTCGCTGCCGGTTCGACCGAGCGTGGCGTGGAAGCCGCGGGCGGCCTCGTACGGCAGCTCGCGCAGCTTCTCGAAACCGCTCCGGCCGTGGTGCACGCCGACGGCCAGGCGGCTCGCCGCGCGGCCGAGCGCGCGGTCCGTGGGGTCGCTGTTGCTACCGAAGCCGCCGCTCGCGCGCAGCGCGGCGCCGAGAACCATACGCCCGGCGTCGACCAGATCGTCCACGCGGTACTCCGCGCTCCCGTCGCTGACCAGATCGAGCTCGATGTGGCCTTCGGTCAGAGTTCCGGTCTTGTCGAGGCAGATCAGGTCGACGCGGCCGAGCGCCTCGATGCTGCGCACGTTGCGCACCAGCGCGCCCTTTCGGGACAGGCGCGCGGCGGCGGCGAGCTGCGCCGCGGTAGCCAGCAGCGGTAAACCCTCCGGCACCGACGCGACCGCGAGGCTCACGCCGGAGCCGACCAGCTCGTCGAGCTTTCGGCCGCGCACGAGCCCGGACGCGACCAGCGTCACACCGGCGCCGAGCGCGATCGGTCCCGTCAGATCGATCAGCGAGCGCAGGCGCTTTTCGACGCCGCCGCGGCTGGCGTCGGTCTTCTGCGCGACCGCGCCGCGGCGTGCTTCGGTCTCGTCGCCCACTGCCACGACCACAGCCGTGGCGCGGCCGGCCGCGACCACGCTGCCTTCGTAGAGCATCGACGAGCGATCGGCCACGTGATGCTCGAATGACGCCCGCGCGCCCTTCGTCACTGGCAGCGACTCTCCGGTGATGGCAGAGGCGTCGACCTCGAGGGACTCGCTCTCGAGCACGCGGCAGTCCGCCGGCACCACGTCGCCGGTCGTGACCAGAACGATGTCACCGCGCACCAGCTCGCTCGCGTCGATGTCGAGCAGCGCGCCGCCGCGCCGAACCAGCGCCCGCCGCCGCGCGACCTTGCCGAGCTCGCGGATCGCGCGCTCGGTGCGGTAGCGGATCACGCCGCCGGCCATCGCGCTCACCAGCACCACCGAGCCGACCATCGTCGCGTCGCCGAGCGAGCCGACCGCCGCGGACAGGCCCGCTCCCGCCGCGAGCAACGGCGCCAGCGGGTTGAACAGCTCGTCGCTCACGGCCTCGGCGATCTCGCCGATCGCCGAGCGCGGCCGGACGTTGCGGCGGCGGCGCTCGCCGGCCTCGCGCCGGGTCAGACCCTGTTCGCCGGTGGCGAGCTTGTGCAACACGCCGCGCGCGTCGAGCGCGTGCCAGGGCGTGCGGTCGCGCGGCGGCGGCAAGATCCGCCGGGACAGCACGATGCCGGAGCGCATGCCGTTGGCCATCGACACCAGGGACGCCAGGTTCACGACTGCGATCACCCGCCGCGCCGTGAGCGGCAGCACGCCGCCGGCCGAGACCAGCGCGCCGAGCGTGGCGGCGCCGAGCGCGATGCTCACGCCGCGCCGCGAGACCTGCCGCGCGGCCACGCAGGCGAAGATCAAGAAACGCACGTCCGACAGGTCGTAGCGGCAGATCACGTGCGCGCCCCAGGGCGGCGCCTCGCCCTCGCGCAACAGCCCAATCGAGCAATCGGCCGCCGACAGCGAGGTCGTGGACTCCGTCGCCACGACCAGCACGCCGCGGCCTTCGCGCTGCAAGCGCCGGATCCCGCGCAGCATGCCCTCACCCGCGGGGATGGTGTCGTCGGCGGCGAACCCGGCCAGCACGCCCTCGTCGTCGGCCGCGATCACGACGCGCATCTGCGCCTCGCGCGCCGCCGCGACCAGCTCTTCGATGCCGGTCTGCGCGATCCACTCGACCTCGGCCAGCGCCAGCACGCGGCCGCCGCGCGACAGGGCCAGCACCAGGCCGCCGCGCGCGCCGAGATCCAGCGCTTGCGACAGCATCTCCGGCGGCGGCAGCGGGCTCCCCGCGCCGAGCGGCTCGAGCACGTAGCCGTCGCGGTCGACGGTGCCGAGCGGGCGCGCCGGATCGAAGCGCGCCTGCACGAGCCTGCGCGCCTCGAGCTCGTCGAGCTCGGGCGCCGCGATCACGGTGCGAACCTCGAAGCGATCGCGCGCCACGAGCGAGCCCTCGAGCACGATGCAGTCGAGCCGATCGAGGCGCCGCAGCGCTTCGCGGTCCATCACGAGCGCGCCGCGCCGTGCGAGCTCGGCCTCGAGGTGATTGGTGAAGGCCTCGCGACCGTGGCGCGCGGGCTTCGGCAAACCGCCGAACAAGGCCGCGACCGCGCGCTGCACGCTGCGGGTCGCGATCAGGCTCACCGCGAAGCCGCCGAGCGAGACGATCCAGGCTCGGTCCGCGTACTCCTCGATCGGGCCGCGCGGCAGCGGCTTGGGCCGCGCCTCGGCTGGCGCGTGGCGTGGCTGCTCGGGCCTCGGGTTGCGGAACAGCTCGGCCTCACGGCGCTCGAACAGCTTCTGCCTGGCGCGCACCGCCCCGAGCTGCCCGGACTTGTGCACGAGCTCGACGAAGGCGCTGCCGGGCCGCTGCGCGAGCCCGTTGCCGAGCGCCACGCCCGTGTTCATCACGAGCTCCGCGCGGTTCGCGCCCAGGCTCTCGTCGAGCGGGCGCCGTAGCCGCGGCGAGGTCTGAGCGATCGCGAGCAACGACGCGGCAGTCCCCGCGACGCGCGACGCGGGCACGATCGACAGCCGGAGCCCTGTCCCGACCACGGCGCCGAGCGCGTCGGCGACCATGCCGACCACCACGCGCTCGACGGTCTCGACGTCCGCCGGGTGCTCCCACGGGCCATCGCGAAAGCGCGCCTCGTGCACGCCCGTCGAGCGCTCGGCGTTGACCATCACCCCGAGCAGCTCCTCCAGCGTGTACGCGTCGTCCTCGAACGCGACGATCACGCGGCCGATCTCGGGGCAGACGTCGACCCACTGCACGCGGTTCAGCCGCTCGAAGCCGGCTCGCAGCGCGCGCTCGAAGGCCTCCGTCTCGCGCGGATCCAGCTCGCGCATCTCGATCTGCGCGCGGTTTCTACCGAGCGTCCAGCGGCGCCGCCGCGTGCCGAACAGCTTGCGGACGACCCCGTAGGCCCGCTCGACCTTGAGCCCTGCGTTTCGAACGTTCACGGAACCTCGCGGGAAGCGAAAGCGTCTACGGCGCTGACCAGCTCGTGCACGATGCCCGGCTCGTACGCCGAGTGCCCGGCGTCCGGCACGATCTTGAGCTTGGCCTCGGGAAACGCGCGGGACAGCTCCCACGCGCTCTGCATCGGGCACACGACGTCGTAGCGCCCTTGCACGATCACCGTCGGTATCTGGCGGATCCGGACGGCGTCCTCGATCAGCTGGTTTTCACGGGTCAGAAAGCCCTGGTTCACGAAGTAGTGCGCCTCGATCCGCGCGAAAGCCAGGCTGAAGGCGTCACCGCCAGAGCTCCGGATGTAGTCTTCGTCGGGCAAGAGGTGGCTGGTGCTCGCCTCCCACACGCTCCAGACGCGCGCCGCTCGTTGGCGGACGCTCTCGTCGCCGCTGGTGAGCCGCCGGTAATAGGCGGCAATGAAGTCGCCGCGCTCTGCGGGAGGGATCAGCTCCTCGTACGCCTTCCACGCGTCGGGATAGAGCCGGCTCGTACCGCATTGATAGAACCACTCGAGCTCCCAGCGCCGGAGCAGGAAGATCCCGCGCAGCACGAGCTCCGTCACGCGCTCTGGGTGCTTCTCGGCGTAGGCCAGCGCGAGCGTGCTGCCCCACGAGCCGCCGAACACCATCCAGCGCGCGACTCCGAGCTCCTCGCGCAGGCGCTCGATGTCCGAGACCAGATGCCAGGTCGTGTTGTCGTTCAAGGACGCGTGCGGCCGGCTCTTGCCGCAGCCCCGCTGATCGAAGAGCACGATCCGGTAGCGTGACGGATCGAAGAAGCGGCGCTGCTTCGGGCTGGTCCCGCCTCCGGGCCCGCCGTGGAGGAAGACCACCGGCTTGCCCTTCGGGTTGCCGGACTCTTCGTAATAGATCGAGTGTTCGTCGGAGACTCGCAGGAAACCCGTGTGGTAGGGCTCGATCTCCGGATAGAAAGTGCGGCGCAGCACCATGCGGGAGCGAGCGTAACACTACTGCGCGGGATCTTGGCACCCGCGCGCCGTGCATCGCGCCAAGCTTCATGTTAGGTCGGGCTTCCCCGTGGCCGAGAACCCGAACGCCGACGCGGCCGACGCCGATGCCGACACCGAGGCGGAGAACCCGCTGACCCACGTGGTGGCGCAAGCCAAGAGCGGCCTGCGCCGCGACGTGGCCGCCCTGCTCGAGGCCCTCGACGGCGCCGAATTGCTCGTGCCGATCTCCAAGCAGCCGGCGAACGCCCGCGACGGTGAACAAATGGAGCTCGACGGTGAGCTCACGCTTTCGCCTCACCTCTTGCCCGATGCGTCGGGCGAGCCCTTCGCGGCGCTTTTCACCCACACCGCGCCGCTCGATCCGATCGTCCAGGCGCTCGGATGGACGACCGATGGCGAGCAGCTCAAGGTCTGCAGCCTGCCCGCGCGGCTCGCCCTGGAGATGGCGCGCGAGGTGCTCCGCGATGCGCGCGTCCGCGGCCTGGTGATCGATCCCGGCGCACCCAGCGAGCTCGGTCTATCGCGGAACGAGCTCGAGAGCCTGATGTCCGGGCGCCCGATCCCGCTGCTCGCCTACGTGCGCGACATTCCCGAAGAGGAGAGCGAGCGCACGCTGATCGCCGAGGAAGGCGATCCGCTCCCCGAAGAGCTGGTGGAGACGCTCGACGCCTGGCTCGACAGCAGCGACGACGTGCAGGGTTACCGCGTCGACCGCACGTTCAACCCCGATCGCGACCTCGAACCGCACCTCACGCTCACCGTGCTCGTCACGGAAGATGCGGACCGGCGCGCGCTGTTCCAGAGCGTCACCGAGGCCATCGAGGGCAAGGTCCCGCCCCCCGGGTACCTCGACGTGTTGTTCGAGACCTGAGCCGTGACCACCTCGAAGCCGGAGTCGCTCGCAGTCCTGCCCGCTCGCCCCGACTTGGTGGCGCTCGGGCAAGAGCGGCTCGGCCCGATGGAACGCGGGGTGCTCGGTTTCGTGCGCCGCACCTTCGAGCCGGGCCGCGTCGACCGGGCGATCCGCTGGCTGCAGCGGCGCATCGGCTCGACCTGGATCCACCACTGTACGAAGCAGCTCCGCCACGTCTACGGCTTCGAGCGGCTGCCGCGCTTCGAGCCCGACCAGAGCTACATCCTGGTCGCGAACCACCGGAGCTTCTTCGACCTGTACGTGGTGATGGGCCAGCTCGTCCGGCAGGGCCTCAAACACCGGATCGTCTTCCCGGTGCGCGCGAGCTTCTTCTACACCGGCCTGCTCGGCCTGTTCGTGAACGGCGTGATGAGCTTCTTCGCCATGTATCCGCCGATTTTCCGCGAGCGCAAGCAAGCCCCGCTCAACCTGGCTTGCCTCGACGAGCTCATCTGGCTGTTGAAGCAGGGCGGCATGTTCGCCGGCATGCACCCCGAGGGCACGCGCAACCGCACCGACGACACGCTCGCGCTGCTTCCGGCTCAGAGCGGAGTCGGCCGCGTGATCCACGCCACGCGTGCCACCGTGATACCAGTGTTCGTGAACGGCCTGATCAACGACTTGCCCCGTCAAGTGAAGAGCAACTTCGACGGCACGGGACAGCGCATCGTCGTCGTGTTCGGAGAGCCCGTCGATTTCGGCGGGCTGCTCGAGGAGCGGCCGAGCCCTCGTGCGTCGCAGGCCATCGCCGACCGCGCGCTCGACGCGATCCGCGAGCTCGGGCTGGAAGAACGACGGCTGCGCGCGGAGCTCGAAGGCGAGCTCCGGCTCCGAGGCTAGTCACCGTCGTAGAGCAGCGGTTCCCGGCGCGTCAGAAAGGCCTCGATCGCGCGCATCGCCTCGGGCTCGAGCTCGAGAAAGTGAACGCCCATGCCCGGGGGCGTCGCGGTGGTCTCGTCGTAGAGGCGCACCCAGCGCACCTGACCGAGGCCGCGCACCTCTGCACCATCGGGCAGGTGGATACAGATTTCGATCGTCTCACCGATCGGACGCAGCCGATGCGTGGCGACGAACACGCCGGTCACCGACAGGTTCTCGGCGAAGCCCGCGTAGAAGTTGTGGTCGCTCCCGAGGCTGACATCCAGGTCGACGACGTAGCGCGGACTGATGCGTCGCTGCGGCGCGCCCGGATTGACGCCGGACTGAGACGATCCGTCCAGCGCGTCTGCGAGAGCTTCGGGCCTCATCGAATTACCTTGGGAAATCTCGGTCTTGAGGAGCTCGGTGCACCCTTTCGTGCAACGGCGCGTGTTTGCGGAACTTTAGAGGGCCCCGCTGCGCTTTCGCTTCCCGAGCGCCGCCCCTTGCCGATACCCCTCAAAGCCAGGGCAGAACGCGGAGCTCCGTCGCGGGATTGCGGGCCTGGCGGAATATTCGGTGCGCGAACCAGGCCAGTCCGAGCGCAAGCACCGACGTGAGCGCCCACGCCGAGCGCTGGTCGAGCGCGCCGCTCGCCGCCCCCATGGAAAAGCGCCGCACGGCCACCGAGACCCCGAGGATCAACCAGCTCGGAAGCACGAACCAGACCGCGGACCAGCGCACCACGCGCAGCGCATCGGTCGCGCCCAGGGTCCAGCGCGCCAGCGCAACCCCGAGGAGTAGAGTCCAGGCCTTCGCGAGCAGTAGGCCCGCGCCGAGCAGATCGGAGCTCAAGCTCCCCTTTCCTCCGGGCGCCCAGCCCCCGAGCAGCACGAGCGCAAGCAGACCGCAGACCACGAGGTCGTGGGTCCATTGTGCGACATCGAGAGCCCGGCCGCGCCAGCCGAGCGCGGCGCGCGGCGACAGCGAGCGCACGGGACGTGTGAGCGGCACCTGCGCCGCCAGAGCCAGCAGGCACACGAGCGACAGCCCAGGTGACGAGAACAAGTGCCACTGCCAGGGCCAGGGCCCCTGCGCCCGCACGATATCGACGGCGCGAAAGCTGCCCGTGACGACCAGACAGGCGCCGAGCGCCGCGATCAGCGGCAGTTGGTGCACGAGCAGCGCGCCGGCGCGCTTCAGCCCTCCCAGCACCGACGGCCGCTTTCCGGCGCCGCCCACGCCGAGCGCCACCAACATCGAACCCGAGATCGTCGCGAGGAACAACGCGGGCACATCGATCTCGCTCGCCACCACGCTCTGACCGAAGGCCACCAGAACCAGCACCACGGTCACCGCGACGAGCGCCAGGTGACGCCCGAGCGAGGTCGGAACCTCGCGAGCTACCGACGACAGCGCGGCGCGCAGCGGGTGTTCCTTCTGGCGCCGTTCGTTGGCCTCGCGCAGGCGTTCGACCAGGCGGCGCTCGAACAAGCCGAGCAAGCGCCCGAACGGCGACGACAGCAGCCCGAACGCAAACACGGCCGCCAGCGCCAGCGCCGCGGCGTTCGCGAGCGACGCCGGGGAGGTAAACCGGAAACCGGCGGCATCCACGCTCAACGTCGCAGTGTCGCCCCCACGCCGCACCACCACCCGCGAGCTCCGCTGGTTCGGGGGCGGCACCAGATCGGCGAGGCCGCGCACGCTCAGGCCGTCGAGCTCCAGGATCACGTCACCAGCCACGAGACCTCCGCGGCTCGCGCGGCTGCGCTCCGCGACGCGGGTCACCGTCACGCCCTCTTCGGAGCGCGCGACCTCGACGCCCAGGAACGCGGCGAATCGCAGCGCCTCCTTCCGCAGCATCGTGAGCGTGCTCTCCGAGACCGACTCCGGCGTCACGTCGAGGGTCACGCCCTCGAGCCGCCCGCTGACGGTCGTGTGCGGCCCGCGGAACGAAGCAAAACGCAGCTCCAGATCGGCGCGCAGCGTGGTGTGCCGCGGGTCCGAGCGGTCGCAGATCGCCGCGGCCAGCTCGCGGGTCACTTCGACCTCGAGCGCGTGCGGCGACAACAAGCGCGCCTCCGCGCTGACCTCGAGTCCGCGCGTCACCGGCTCCCCCGCGCGCGAAGCGTCACCCACGAGCACCAGCGTCGCGGCGCGTCCCTCGGGGAACCCGCTGCCGGTGATGCGCAGCCGATCCCCGACCTCGACCGCGCGCGGCGTGACTTCGCCGAGCTCGAGCAACAGCGCACCCTTCTGCGGCGTGCACGCCGACAGCGCGCAGAGCAAACCGAGAACGAGCCAGCGGAGGTCTTGGCGGCGCAGCAAGGGACCCGACTCTACTTGTCGCCGCCTACAGCTCGAAAAAAGCTGCGAACTTGGCGAGCGCTGCCGGCGACCTCGTCGCGTCCCCGATTACTGGGCCCGCGCGCGCCTTCCGTGCTTAGTCGGGTCGCGCGAGGTAACCCCCATGACGACGACGACCTGGCCCGAGCTCGTGACGCGTTTGCGTGAGATTCAGACCGAGGTGCAGCGTCTGGCACCGTTCCGGGACATCGGGCTCGTGCCGAACCCGGGAGCGAGCGAGGACGCGATCGCGACGGCCGAGAAGCGCCTCGGCTTCGAGCTTCCGCCCTCGTACTGCGAATTCCTCCGGCACCACGACGGCTGGCCGCGGTTCTTCGACGGGGCGAGCTTGCTCGGGACCGACGCCCTGGGCGCGCGCCGCTACGACGACCTGTGCCGCGCCGCCTTCGAAGCGGCAGAGACGCCCGTGCCGGACATCGGCCCCCCGCTCAAGCGGCGTCCCCCGCGCATGATCCCGTTCGCCGCCGACAGCGAGGCCACCACCTTGTTCGCTTTCGACCCCGCCTCCCGGGATGCGTCCGGCGAGTGCGCGGTGATCGCCTGGATCAACGAGGTGGGCGTGCGGTCCGCGAACTTCGCGGAGTTCCTGGCACTGCTGATCGAGCTGGCCGAGTCGGAGCTCGAAGCGCACCTTCACCGACAGAGCGCACCCGTTCTCGCCCGCAGCGCCTGAGCCGTCCGAATTTGCCGCCACCGGGCGCCTCCCCTTGACGCTATGCGTAAGGGCTGCTGAACTCCATAGGTTCCCCAGCACGGCCGTGGGGAGCCGAGAGTCATGCGAAAAGCCAAGTGTTGTCGGTCGGTTGTATGCGGTCAGCTTGCGCTGGGTGAAGGACGGGCTCCATGAACGGCGAAGACACCACGGTAACCGAGAGCGAAGCGCCTCCCTCGCAGCGGCGGATCATCAAGCGGTATTCGAACCGCAAGCTCTACGACACCAAGGGCAGCAGCTACGTCACCCTGCTCCAGATCGCAGAAATGATCCGCGCGGGAGAAGACGTGCAGATCATCGACAACGCGACGAAGGAGGACAAGACCGACGTCACCCTGGCGTTGATCATCTCGGAAGAGCTGCGTTCGAAGCCGCGGGCGATCCCCATCGCAACCCTCAAGGCTCTGATCCGGCACCGCGGCGAGCGCATCCTGACTCAACTCCGCGAAACACCAATCGGAAAGCTGATCCCGAAGGAGGAGGGCCACTTCGGCTCCGAGCCCCCTCCGGAAGTCCTGGCAGCGGTGGGAGAAGAAGACATGTCGCAAGGCAAAGAAGCCAAAGGAAGCATTCGGGCCACTCTCGAGCAGTGGCAAAGCGCCATCGACGAGCGGATCCGTACCGTGTTGCCGAATTTCGCCGCTTTCCGCGATCTGGAGCTGGAAGTGCGGAGAATTTCCGAGCGATTGGACGCCATCGAGCGCCGGCTTGGCGACCGGGATGGCGGAACCGGCCCCAGCGGGACATGATCCGTGGGTCCTCGGAATAGCCGGGCAGGCCGGCTGTTCCTAGACTCAGACCCAATGATTCGACGTGCACGCACCGCCCAGCCGGAGTTCGAGCGCGATGTGCTCGAGCAGTTGCCGTCCCTGCTTGCCGTAGCCACCCGGCTCACCCGCAACCCGGCCGAAGCCGAGGACCTCGTTCAGGACGCGGTGCTGAAGGCCATCCGCGCCCAGCGCCAGTTCGAGTCGGGCACGAATTTGCGTGCCTGGTTGCTCAAGATCCTCACCAACACCTTCATCAATCGCTACCGCCGGGGCGGTCTCGAGCGCAGCGTGCTCGACGGGCCGGACGCCGATCCGCTCGCGGACGGTTGGGTGAGCGCCTCCACGATCGAGTCGATGCGCGACCCCGAGTCGCAAGCGCTCCGCCCGCTGCTCGAAGCCGAGATCGGCCGGGCTCTGGACGAGCTCCCCGCCGAGTTCCGGCTCGCCGTCGTGCTCTCGGACGTCGAAGATCTCTCGTACAAGGAGATCGCCGACATCATGGGCTGCCCCATCGGCACCGTGATGTCCCGCCTGCACCGCGGGCGCCGCATGTTGAAGGCCCGGCTCTACGATCACGCGCGAGCGTTCGGGATCATCGGTCCGGAGACCGAGGTCGGGGAGAAAGACACGGTCGTCGAGCTCGACCGCTTCCGCGCTCGGAAGGGAGCGGCGACGGGATGATCAACAACTGCCGTTCCGTAGCGCCCTTCCTGGAAGCCTTCCGCGACGGAGAGCTGGCCCCGGATCGCGTGCTCGAGGTGGAGCAGCACCTGTCGGAGTGCGGTCATTGCGTCGAGCGCGTTCGCTTCAGCGAGGCCATGCGCCAGAGCCTGCGCAGCCAGACGCGGAGCAGCGCGCCCGTCACGGAAAGCTTTCAGGCGCGGGTCGCCGCGGCGCTCGAAGCCGCTCGGCGGCGTGAGTGGGAGACCACGGCCGAGGTCACCGGTCGCTCTCGCTGGTTCGGGTCGCGCAACGTGACGCCGCTGGCGTTCGCGGCCGGCCTGGCGGTGTGGTTCATGAATCAAACGCCGTCCGGGACCGCGCACCACCCCAGCGCGCCCCCGGTGAACCAGAGCAAGCTCAGCGACACGCAGAGCCTCGACGAGCTGATCGAGGAGCTCGTCGATCGCCACGTCGAATCACGCCCCGACTCGGGCCCGGAGCTGCTCCCCGAAGCGGAGCGGCAGGTCGGCGTCCCGGTGTACATCCCGAGCTTCCGTCAATACGGCGGGCGTTGGGAGGGCGTCAGCGTCGTGCCGGTCAGCCAGCACCGCGGCGCGGCCGCGTCGTTGCGGTACAAGGTCGGTGGCCACCGGGTCACGCTCTACGTCTACGATTCCAAGCGCTTCCCGGTCGTGAATCGCCTGCAGCAGCGGATGGTCGGCAAGGAGCCGGTGTACGTCGGCGTTCGTCGCGGGTACTCGATCGGTGCGACGGAACATCGCGGCGTCGGCTATGCGCTCGCGAGCGACCTGACCGAGCCCGAGACTGCGGAGCTCGTCGCGGGCCTGAACTGACCACGCCGTGCTCGCGCGCTGCGCATCTCTGCCAGTCGAGCGCGGAGCACGCGTGATGCATTGAGCAAAACCCAGGCCATACGCAGCACGTGCGTGTGAACGATCGCCCACGAAATCAGCTCTGAATCGTGCGCGCCGCAGCTTGACAATCTTCGCGCGGAGGTTCAGTTTGAACCTCGTCCGGACGGCGAGAGGGCGAGCCCGTATCGTGATGGCCCGTCCACCATTTCTCGCGTCTCCGAAAAGGGAAATGGTCTAAGCGAAGGATTCACCAAAACGCGGGCCGAACCGTCGTGATGACGGAGACAACCCCGGCAGTGCATCAGCGGGTCAACCCCCAATGCTCTTCCGATACGTCGGCAAGGGCGCCCCGCTAGGCCTAAAAAGCCGAGGTCCGCAGCACGACTTCGGGGGCTCGCCCTCTTCGCCGCCCGGTAATCTATTCCGCGATCGTCGCTACCAATCGCTCGGCGCCAATGAGATAACGCCGAGCCAGGGAGGATCGCGGTGAACGAAGCGCAGGCACCGGCTCAGTCGGCCGAATCGGAAGGGGAAAACCTCGATCTCAGCGTGGCGGAAGCCATGGCGTTCGCCATGAAGTGCCACCAGGTCGGCAACCTCGATGCCGCCGAACAGCTGTACAGCGTGGTGTTGTCGGCGTTACCCGATCACGCCGACGCGCTGCACTTCCTCGGGGTGTTGACGCACCAGCGCGGCGACAGCGAACGCGGGCTCACGCTGATCGAGCGGGCCATTGCGCTCGCACCCAACGCTGGGACCTACAACAACCTCGGCAACGTGCTGTACGAGCTCGATCGTTTCGAGGATGCCGCGGCCGCCTACGAACGCGCGCTCGCGCTCTGCCCCGAAGCCGGCACGCTCAACAACCTCGGCAGCTCCCTGCGCATGCAGGGCCGCGTGGAGGAGGCAGAGGCTGCCTACCGCCGCGCGCTCGAGCTCAGCCCGAAGCACATCGATACTCACAACAACCTCGCCAACCTGCTGGGTGTGATCGGTCGCATCGAAGAGGCGCTCGAGCACTTTCGCGCCGCGCTCGAACAGCTCCCGAACCATCCCGAAGCGCGCCGCCAGCTGGGCGTCGCTCTCGCGGCCCTGGGCCGGAGGAACGAGGCCGCCTCGGTGTACCGAACCTGGCTCGAAGAAGATCCGAGCAACGTCGTGGCCGCTCACATGCTCGCCGCAAACTCGGGAGAAAACGTGCCGGCGCGGGCCTCGGACGACTACGTCGAGCTCGTGTTCGACAACTTCGCGAGCAGCTTCGACGTCAAGCTCGCGAAGCTCGAATACCGCGCCCCCGAGCTAGTCCGCGAGGCACTCGCGGAAGCCGCGGGGCCGCCGGCAAAGGCGCTGGTTGCGCTCGACGCCGGCTGCGGTACCGGCCTGTGTGGCCCGTTGATCGAGCCCTACGTCTCGCGCATCACGGGCGTCGACCTCTCGAGCAAGATGCTCGCGCGTGCGAGCAAGCGCCGGCTCTACGACGAGCTGGTCCACTCCGAGCTCGGCGCGTACCTCGACACGCAGAGCGCGCGCTTCGATCTGATCGTCTCCGCGGACACCCTGATCTACTTCGGAGATCTGCGACCCGTGATCGCAGGTGCGTCCCGAGCGCTCTGCCCGGGCGGGCTGTTGCTCGTCAGCGTCGAGCGGGCCAGCGACGACGCTGCCGGAGAGCTCGGCTTCGTCCTAAACTCCCACGGCCGCTACAGCCACTCGGAGCGCCACCTGCGCCGCGCGCTTTCGGCCGCAAACCTGGAGCTGGTGAAGCTCGGTGAAGGCGTGTTGCGCCGCGAAGCGGGCAAGCCGGTCGCGGGTTATGTCGTCACGGCTCGGCGGAGGCCCTAGCGGAGCTGGGCGCTGCCGTGTTTGCGGGGGTCGGCGGCGGCTTCGAGGGAGCCGGGCTCGCCGCTCACGATCTGAACGCCGGTGGCGAAGTTCGTGAGCTCGACGATCTCGCCGCGACGGGCGAGATCGTCGCGGAGTGCGGGGGGCGCGGCTTGTTCCAGGTACAGCGTCGCGTTGCGCGTGCTCACCAGGAAGCGGGGCTGCTTGACCAGCTCTTCCGGCGTCCGCTCGAACACCAGGCGTCCGATCAGGAGCTGCGCGACGTTGGTGGAGATGGTCATGCCGCCGGAGCCGCCCATTGCGAGCACGGGGCGGCCCTCGCGAAGCACGATCGTGGGCGTCATACTCGAGGTCGGTCGCGCCCCCGGGCGGGGCAGGTTCGCCCCGTTCGTGATCCCGAGCCGCGCGTACTCCGACGGCTTGTCGAAGTCGTCGAGCTCGTCGTTCAGGAAGATCCCGGAGTTCGGGGTCACGAGCTTGGCGCCGAAAGAGCGGTTCACGGTCGTGGTGAGCGAGACGACCATGCCTTCGGAGTCCACGAACACCATGTGATGCGTGCCGTGCTCTTCGCTCGTGAACCGCTGCACCCGGTGGGTGCGGTCCATGCTGAGCTTCTTCTTCACCCTCGCGAGGCGGGCGGGCTCGAGCAACTTGGCCGTGTCCACGGGTACGAAATCCGGGTCTCCCACGTAGCGGAAGCGATCCGCGAAGGAAGCGCGGAACGCCTCCGCCAAGATGTGGCTGAACGCGCCCGTCCCCCAGCCGAACTGCTCGAGCTCGCTCGGGGTGAACATGCCGAGCGTCTGCGCCAGCAAGATGCCGCCAGCCGACGGGGGCGGCATCGTGAACACGGTGTAGTCACCGAAGCGAACGCGGAGCGGCTTGCGATCGTGGACCTTGTAGCGCTTCAAGTCGTCGAGGCTCAGATTGCCGCCCGCGCTCGCCGCCGTGCTCACGATCTCCTGCGCGATCACGCCGTCGTAGATCGCGCCCGGCCCTTCGGCGCCGAGGCGCTTCAGCGTGGCCGCGAGCTTCGGGTTCCTGACCAGGCGCCCGGCGATCGCGGGCTTGCCGCCGGGGAAGAACAGCGCGGCGATGCTCGGCTCTTTCTTGAGCTCGGCCGCGCTCTTCTCGGCGAGCGCTTCGGCGATGAACGCGCTCACGGGATAGCCGCGGCTCGCGATGCGCTGGGCCGTGCCCACGAGCTCGGCCCAGGGGCGCTTGCCATAGCGGCGCACCATGTCGAACAAGCCCTGCGGCTCACCGGGGACACCGGTCAGCTTGCCGCGTGACTCCCAGGGCAGCGGGCGATTCGCGAGCGCCGCGCTGTCGACCGCCATCGGTGCCGTCTCGCGAAAGTCCAAGATCTCCGGCTCGGCGGCGCGAGCGCGGAGCACCATCGCGAAGCCGCCTCCGCCGATGCCGCTCGACTTCGGCCCCACTACGCCGGCGACCAGCGCCGCGGCCGCAGCCGCGTCGGCCGCGTTGCCGCCACGCTTCAGCGTGTCCATCGCGGCCTGCGTCGCGAGCGGGTGCTCGGTCGACGCCGCTTCGCGCTTGCCGGAGGCTTGGGCCTCGGCCTTGCCGCCCGGAGCGAGCGCGAACAGCCCAACACCGAGCCAGACCCCGAGCCAGACCGCGGGCGACCGCAACACACGGAACATCCCGGCGTTCTGCTGCCGGGGCGCGCGGGAGGCAAGAGCTCGAGCGCGCCGTCGCACGATTCCCGGTCGACCGAGCAGGATGGCGAGCCAGCCGCGCGTGTTACACTCCGGCCCGTGCGCATTCTGTTCGTGATGGATCCGGTCGATCGGTTGGCGTGGGACAAGGACACGAGCTTCGCGTTCATGCGCGCGGCTGCGCGAAACGGCCACGAGGTGTTCCACACCGAGCTGCATCTCGTGCAGAACCGCGGTCGCGTGCTGTCCGCCGTGTGCCGCCCCTTGACCGTGCACCCGGGCTCGCCGTGGCTCGCGTCCGGCGCTCCGGTGTCACTCGAGATCGAGAGCCTGGACGCGGTGCTGATCCGCAAAGATCCGCCGTTCGACGTCGCCTACCTGCGCGTCACTCAGCAGCTCGACTTCGTGAAGCAGCGCGTGGTCGTGATGAACGACCCGCAGGGCCTGCGCGACGCGAACGAGAAGATGTTCGCCTTCCATTTCTCGGAGTTCATGCCGCGCTCGCTGGTGAGCTCGAACCCCAAGGCCCTGCTCGACTTCATGGAAGAGGTCGGCGGAAAGGCCGTGTTGAAGCCGCTGGACGGCGCGGGTGGCAGCGGCGTCGTGGTGCTGAATCAGGGCGACCCCAACTGCCGCTCGCTGGTCGACGTCTGGACCGAGGAAGGCAAGCGACTTTCGCTCGTCCAGGAGTATCAGCCCGAAATCCGCATCGGCGACAAGCGCGTGCTCCTGCTCGACGGCAAGCCGCTCGGGGCGATCTTGCGTGTGCCGCGCGCGGACGACGTGCGCGCCAACATCCACGCCGGCGGCAACGTCGTGCCGACGGAGCTCTCGGCCAAAGAGCTCGAGCTGGTCGCGGCGGTCGGTCCCAAGCTGCGCGCGCACGGGCTGTGGTTCGTGGGCCTCGATCTGATCGGCGAGAAGCTGATCGAGGTCAACGTCACGAGCCCGACAGGCATCCAGGAGCTGTCGCGCTTTTCGGGCCGCTCGGTGGAAGACGACGTGATCGCGTGGATCGCCGAGCGCCGCCGGCAGTTGCCCGCCGCGTGATCAGCCCGTAGCCGCGTCCGCGTCCGCGTCGTCCGGAACGGGCGGGACCGCGTGCAAGGCCTTGCCGCCCACGTCCAGCCGCTGGCGCGGTAGGTAGCGGCCGTCGTCGAGCGTCGCGAGCCACTTCACGAGCCCCTCGCGGACGAAGGCGCGGAGCTCGAAGAGCTCCCCGGCGGTGCGCGCCGAGACGAGCACGCGCACCTCGATCGTGCGGTCCTTGAAGTCCGTGACGTGCACGACGTTCGTGCGGCGGTCCCAGCGCTTGTCCAGGGCGACCAGCCGCGCGAGCTCCTTGCGCAGCTCGTCGACGGGCAGGCGGTAGTCGGTCTGCATCATCACCGTGCCGTGCAGGCCGGTCGCGACCTTGGTCCAGTTCTGGAATGGTTGCTCGAAGAAGCGACTGACCGGCACGACCATCCGGCGTTCGTCCCAGATCTTGATCACCACGTAGGTGAGCGTGATCTCCTCGATGGAGCCCCATTCACCCTCGAGGATGACCTGGTCGCCGATGCGGATCGGCTGGGTGAAGGATAGCTGGATGCCGGCCAGGACCGACCCGAGCGTGCGCTGGGCCGCTACGCCGAGCACGATACCGGCGAGGCCGGCGGAGGCCAGCAGCGACACGCCGATGCTGCGCACGAGCTCGAACTGCATCAGCATCACGGCGCCGCCGCAAATCGCGAGCAACACGCTGATCACGCGGCGCAGCACGCGCACTCGTGTCTGCACGCCGCGCAGGTTGTCGGGAACGTGGGTGGAGCGTTCCGCGTCCGCGATCGCCCGGCGTTCGACCGCGTTCGACACCACGCCGACCACGCGGATCGCGATCCAGGAGATGGCCACGACGCCGAGCGAGGCGCTGATCCTGAAAAATACGTCCGCGTAAAACTCCGGCAGCACGAGCAAGTGCCCGAGCGGCAAGAACGCGAGCACGCTCAGCAACAGCCGGCTCGGGCCGCGCAGCTCCCGCAGCAGCTCCTCGTCCCACAGCAGGCGCGTGCGCGCCGCGAGCCGCGAGCCCATCGCGTAGCCGATGAACACGAGGAAGTGCGCGAGCGCGAGCGCGAGCGCGATGGCCACGCCGAGCCCGATCCATTGCCAGTGCGCGAGCCCAAACGCTTCGCGGCGGAGCTCCTTGGGCATCCGCGCCTCCAGCGCGCTCGGACCGCGCGCCTGATAGAGCTCGGGCACGCGCGCCAGCGTCCCCGCGGAGACGACCCAACGCCGGGGCGTGCTCCTCAAACGGCTGAGCAGAATGGACACGTTCTTGCCGTGGAGCTCGATCTCCCCGATCCGCTCGGTATCGAGTCCGTCGGCCTTGTTGCCGTCGGGCTCGTCCGAGACCGCGTCCAGGTCCACGTCGAGCGCCCGCGAGAGCAGGTAATCGAGGCGTTCGGCTTGCTCGAAGGCCGCGTCCAGCCGGGCGCTCCCGGCGTTCTTCGGTACGTTCAAGGCACGCGCCGCCAGCGCGCGGTCGCCACGCCTCACGGCACCGTTCAGCGTGGAGAGCGCCCGCCGCGGCGTTCCGAACTCTTCGTCCTCGGGGGTGAGAGCCTCCTGGGCTGGCGCTCGAGTTGCCCAGCCGAGCACCAGCGCCAGGGCGAGGAGCAGCAGCGCGAACGAGCGGTAGCGCATTGCATCAAGCCGATTCGGGGCCTTGGCCATGGCCACGGATACTAGCGCCGCTCGCCGCGGAGCCCTCGACACAGAACTGCTTCGCCCGAAACTTGGCCGACTCGATCGAACCCGGCTAGGCGTGGCCGATGGCCCGATGTTGCGAGGTCTGCGCGGCTCTCGGTGCGGCTGAACCGGTCGGAGGCTCGGGGCGACCCAAGCTGAGGCGCGTCCTGATCGAGGATCGAATCGTGGCATTGTGCGACGCGCACGCCGACGCTGTCGTGGAAGACGGGATCACCACGTTGTCCGCGCTGCGCGGGCTTTTTCCCGAGCCACTCGGGAGAAGGTCGCTGGTTTCGCGGCGTTCACCGCTCGACCGCCGCGTCTTCCCGGTCCGACCCGAAGGACGGCGGCGGAGCTTCGGCCGCCGCGCCGGCGATCGCGAGTGATCTAACCCCTGCGGCCGAGCTGGCGGGCCGAGCCGCTCGCGCTCCGAGCTCGATGGGGGTAGCATCCGCAGCGTTCAGAATGGGCTGCGCCGGCGCGGGAGCCGAGCGTCGGGCAAACTTCGCTTCGATTCTGACGGTTCGGGGGTGGCGAATCTCCAAAGGCCGCACTAGGCATTGCGCGTGAAACTGCGACCGCCGAACGGGCACGACTTTCGCTTCGACCGTCGACTGCGATTCACTCGCTGAATTCAGCTTCGCTGGATCCGAACGGGAGCGCGGACCCTCGAAGTTTCACAACGATTTCATCCAGGCACCGCGCGGCAGCCGCGTAGGTCGAAGATTCAGGACCATGCGTTACGTCATCATCATCGTGGGTACGATCGCCGTGATCGCGGTGCTCGCCGGCATCAAGGCCAAGCAGATCGGCACTCTGATCGGTTTCGGCGAGAAGATGCAGGCGATGGGCCAGCCACCCGAGGTGGTGAGCACCGTCCGCGCCCAGCGTCAGAGCTGGGAAGGCACGCTCGAGGCCGTCGGAACCGTCACCTCCTCGAGGGGCGTCGATCTCAGCAACGACGCGCCGGGGGTGATCTCGAAGATCCGCTTCGAGTCCGGTCAGGTCGTGAAGAAGGGTCAGGTCCTGGTCGAGCTCGACAGCAGCGTCGAACGCGCTCAGCTCGCCTCGATCCGCGCCCGGCACAAGTTTGCCGAGACGCAGGCGTCGCGTTCACGCGCTTTGGTCGAAGCGGGGGCGGCGGCGCAGGCGCAGCTCGACACCGACGAGTCCACGCTGAATAGCCTGGGCGCCGACGCCAAGGCCCTCGCCGCCCAGATCGACCGCAAGATCGTGCGTGCGCCGTTCTCGGGCCGCCTCGGCATCCGCGCGGTAAACCTCGGGCAGTACCTGGCGCCCGGCACGCGGATCACCGTGCTCGAGACCACGGAGTCCGAGTACGTGGACTTCACCTTGCCGCAGCGCGACCTGCCCGTCCTCAAGAACGGCATGCAGGTGCGCGTGTCACGCGAGGGCTCGACCGAGCAGATCGCGGTCGGCACGATCGACGCGATCGCGCCCTCCGTCGATCCGGTGACTCGCAACGTGAAGGTGCGGGCCCTGCTCGAGAACACCGAGGGCAAGGTGCGGTCCGGCATGTTCGTCGGCGTGAAGGTGGTGCTACCCGAGAAGAGCGACGTGGTCGCGGTCCCGGTGACGGCGGTGGTGCACGCGGCTTACGGCGACTCCGTGTTCATCGTGGAGCCGAAGAAGGACGCTGCCGGCAAGCCGCAGAACGGCCACGACGGCAAGCCCGCTTTCGTCGCGCGCCAGCAGTTCGTGCGCCTCGGCGAGATGCGCGGGGACTTCGTGGCGGTCGAGGAAGGCCTGAAGGACGGTCAGGAGATCGTGACGGCCGGCGCCTTCAAGCTCCGCAACGGCGCACCGATCGCGATCAAGAACGACGGCGCGCAAAAGCCGAGCCTCTCGCCCACGCCCGAGAACAAGTGAGCGCCTAGCTCTTCGCGGCAGCTATCCATGAAATTCACGGATCTCTTCATCCGACGGCCGGTCCTGGCGATCGTCGTCAACTTGGTGATCATCATCGCCGGCCTGCAGGCGATTCGGACGCTGAACGTACGGCAGTATCCGAAGCTCGAGAGCGCGACGGTCACCGTGCGTACGGCGTACGTCGGAGCCAGCGCCGAGCTCGTGCGCGGCTTCATCACCACACCGCTCGAGCGCTCCATTGCGGCGGCCGACGGCATCGATTTCATCGAGTCGCAGAGCGTCCAGGGTCTGTCGACCATCAACGTGCGGCTGAAGTTGAACTTCCCCGCCGCCGGCGCGCTCGCCGACATCAGCACACGCGTCAACCAGGTCCGTGCGGATCTGCCGCCCGAGGCCGAGGTCCCCGCGATCAGCATCGAGCCGTCGGACTCGATGATCGCGGCGATGTATCTGAGCTTCGGCTCGGACATCCTCGCCGATAACCAGGTCACCGATTACCTGATCCGCATCGTGCAGCCGCGCCTGTCGGCGATCGAGGGCGTGCAGCGCGCCGAGATCCTGGGCGGCCGCACTTTCGCCCTGCGCGCCTGGCTCAAGCCCGAGCGCATGGCGGCGCTCCAGGTCAGCCCGGCCGAAGTCAGCAAGGCGCTCAGGGACAACAATTACCTGTCCGCCGTGGGCCAGACCAAAGGTCAGCTGATCCAGCTGAACCTCACGGCCACGACCGACCTCAGCAACGTCGAGCAATTCAAGAAGCTCGTGATCCGCGAGAAGGACGGCGCGCTGATCCGACTCGAAGACGTGGCCGACGTCGTGATGGGGGCCGACACCTACGACCAGGACGTGCGGCTTTCCGGCCGCAACGAGGTGTTCATGGGCGTCTGGGTGCTGCCCAACGCCAACTCCCTGGACGTGATCGGCGACGTTCGCGACTCGATCGAGACGCTGAAGGCCGAGCTGCCCACCGGCATGCGCGCGACCGTCGCGTTCGACTCGACCAAGTACATCAACGACGCCGTCGATGAGGTCACGACCACGCTGATGGAGACCATCTTCATCGTGATGTGCGTGATCTTCCTGTTCCTCGGGTCGGTACGCACGGTGCTCGTGCCGATCGTCTCGATCCCGGTGTCGCTGATCGGCGCCGTGTTCTTGATGCAGGTCTTCGGCTTCACGCTGAACCTGTTGACCCTGCTCGCGGTAGTGCTCGCCGTCGGCCTGGTGGTCGACGATGCGATCGTCGTGGTCGAAAACGTCGAGCGCAACATCCGCGAGGGCAAATCGCCGATGGAAGCCGCGCTCACGAGCGGGCGCGAGCTGGTGGGCCCGATCATCGCCATGACCATCACGCTGGCGGCGGTGTACGCGCCGGTCGGCTTCCAGGGCGGCATCACCGGCTCGCTGTTCCGCGAGTTCGCGTTCACGCTGGCCGGTGCGGTGTTCATCTCGGGCTGCGTCGCGCTGACGCTCTCGCCGATGATGTCGTCGCGGCTGCTCAAGGCCCAGCACAAGCCGAACTTCTTCGTGCGCGGCATCGACCGCACCTTCGAGGCCGTGCGCTCGACGTACGAGCGCATGCTGAACTTCACGCTGCGCACGCGCGGCGCCGTCTACGCCGCCTGGATCCTGCTCACGTTGGCCTGCGTGCCGATGTACATGTTCTCGGGCAAGGAGCTGGCTCCGAACGAAGACCAGGGCGTGGTGTTCGGCGCCATCGACGTGCCGCCGAACGCGACGCTCGAGCAGCTCGTCCCCTACACGAAGCAGGTCAACGACGCGTTCTCCTCGGTGCCGGAGTTCTACCAGAGCTTCCAGATCACCTTCCCAGGGCAGGGTTTCGGCGGGGCGCTGATGAAGCCCTGGGCCGAGCGCGAACGCAGCATCTTCCCGATTCAGGAGGAGCTCTACGGTAAGACCTCGCAGATCGCCGGCATCCGCGCGCCGGTGTTTTTGCCCTCCGCGCTCCCGAGCGCCGGCTTCTTCCCGGTCGAGGTCGTGATTGCCTCGACCGCCGATCACGAGGAGATCCTCGGCTTCGCCCAGCAGCTCGTGGAGGAAGCTGCCAAGAGCGGCCAGTTCGCGTTCCCGCCGATCGTCGACGTCAAGATCGACCAGCAGAAGAGCGAGATCGTGCTCGATCGCGACAAGGTCGCGTCGATGGGTCTCAGCATGCAATCGGTGGGCGCCGACCTGTCGTCGATGTTGAGCGGCAACTACGTGAACCGCTTTAGCCTCGACGGTCGCAGCTACAAGGTCATCCCGCAGATCGAGCGCGTCGCCCGGCTCACCCCCGACCAGCTCCAGGACATCCAGATCACGGGCCCGGGCGGCGAGCTGATCCCGCTGAGCTCGCTCGCGACCATCCGCAATACGATCGAGCCCCGCTCGCTGTCGCGCTTCCAGCAGCTGAACTCGGTCAAGATCTCCGGTGTCGCTCCGCAGTCCGTGGATCAGGGCCTCAAGGTGCTCGAAGACACGGCCAAGAAGATCCTGCCCGCCGGTTACCGTGTGGATTACACCGGCGAATCGCGCCAGCTCCGCCAGGAAGGGAACAAGTTCCTGCCCGCGCTCGGTCTGGCGATCGTGCTGATCTTCCTGGCTCTCGCCGCGCAGTTCAACTCGTTCCGCGACCCATTCGTGGTGCTCGCCGGCTCGGTGCCGCTCGCGCTGTTCGGCGCCATGATCTTCACGTTTCTGAAGTTCAACGCGTTCCCCGGCGTGAGCTTCCCGATGACCGAAGGCTGGACCACGACGCTGAACATCTATTCGCAGGTCGGTCTGGTCACGCTGGTCGGGCTGATCGCCAAGAACGGCATCCTGATCGTCGAGTTCGCGAACGCCGAGCAGCTCCGCGGCGCGAGCAAGATCGACGCCGTTCGCGCGGCCGCCCTCACCCGCCTACGCCCGATCTTGATGACCACGACCGCCACCGTCGTCGGCCATTTCCCGCTCACACTGGTGGACGGCCCCGGCGCGATCGCCCGCAACTCGATCGGCATCGTGCTGGTCGGCGGCATGACCATCGGCACCTTCTTCACGCTGCTCGTGGTCCCGTCGATCTACGTCCTCATCGCCCAAGACCACTCCAAGCAACGCGCCGAATCCGCCGAACCCCCTCCCTCCGGAGACGGCGTCCTAGTAGACGGCCTCGCCACCTCACCCCGACGGCCCTGACGGCTTTTGTCGCCAAGGCGCCAAGAGCCGCCAAGGGTCGCCAAGTTTTTTGGGGGTCGCGCTGCATGCCTTTGTCGGCATTGAAAAGGCTCAGTTGGTTTTCGCCGCAAAGGCGCAAAGGCGCAAAGGGCGGCAGCGACTCGCAAGGGTTTTTGGAGGCGCATTGGTCGTCGCGACACTCGTGAGTCTGCGCGACCCGACTGTTCCACGCGCGACTCCGACGCAGACTGCGCCCCACAACATCCTTGGCTTGGCGCCTTGGCGACAGAAGCCGTCAGAGCCTTTCCCGCGACCGGATGAGACGCGCAGTGCTCCCCCACAAAATCCTTGGCGACTCTTGGCGCCTCTTTGCGCCTTGGCGACAGAAGCCGTTAGTGGGGGGGGTCTGTGACGTCTTGTTTGGTGCGTTCGGTGCCGACGTTGTCGGTGGGGGATTGGTTCACCGAGTCGACGAGGAAGTCGGCGACGCGGGTCCAGAGCTCTTCGAACTGGGCTCGATCGAAGCCGGCGTAGCTGGGCAGCCAATCGCCGGAGAATCCGGATTCGTCTTCGAAGCCGAATTGGCCGACGAGGTCGAGGTGATCGCCGGAGACGGCGTGGATGACCTCGCCCCAGACTTGGGAGTTGGTCGGCACCATGCCGTCGTTGTCGCCGGGCTCGGGGAGCGCGCCGTAGGATGCGAGCAGGCGCTCGCGCTGCGGGGGAGCCGGAGGAGGGACGAACTGGTTCTCGCCGCGCGCGATCAGGGCGTGGAGCAGCGAATAGATGGGGTAGACGATCTGGGGGTAGAGATCGCGGATGCTGCGCAGGAAGCGCCGGAAGGTGGCGCCGGGGGAGCGCGCTACCACCGAGCCGTAGCGGAGCTCGGGATCGGCGGTGCAGGCGTTGAGCAGATCGCAGCCTGCGGGCGTGAGCTGGAACAACAGTGACTGATCTGTCGATACCGCCTCGAGGAACGCGATCAGCTCGGCGCGGCGCTCATCGGTCAGGTTGTTCAGCAGCTTCTCGTAGACTTCGTCGAACGTGCCGCGGTGCCTGCGGAACGGGTCGCGCAAGCGTACCACCCAGTACCAGAGCCTGAGGGCGATGCTGAGCGGTAGGCGGCCGCGGCGCAGCACCCAGATCCAGTAGAGCGCTAGCAGCCGTAAGATCGGCTTTCCGAACGTGCCGCTGAACCAGGTGGCGAGCGGCGTCCCGAAGTGTGGACAACACACGCTGACCAGCGTCTTGACCCGGGCATAGTCGAAGCCTTCGACATTCGTCGGCAACGAAGCCGTCGGCGCGATCGCGAGCCGCGCGTCGAGGCCGCCCGTGGAGTGACCGATCACGTGGATCGGACCCGTGCCGAGCGCCGCAACGCTCGCGAGCGTCTCGAGGACGCGCGCGGCGCGCACGCGGATCGACGCCGTTGGCAGCGTCGTGACTTCGGTGATGACCACGGATACTCCGCGAGCCGCGAAGCGCCGCTCGAGCGCAGCAGCGACCCCGTTGAAGTAGGTGAGGTCGCCGAGGCGGCCGAAGCCGAAAAACCCGGGAACCAGCACGATCTGGTGCGCGGCTTCGCTCGAGTCGGCCGCCACGACGCCCCTCACATGCGTTCGGGCGCGGCCATGCCGAGCAGGCCGAGGCCGAGCGACAGCGAGCGCCGCGTCTGGTCGCACAGCGAAAGCCGGCTGTCGCGTTGCGCGTCGCTGTCTGCGCGCAGCACGGGGCACGCCTCGTAGAACGCCGTGAACTTGGAGGCGAGCTCGTAGAGGTACGTGCACAAGCGGTGCGGGTGGAGCCCGGCCGCGGCGGCCTCGGCCGCTGAGGCGAGGTCGAACAGCTCGAGCACGAGCGCACGCTCGGCGGGCTCGGCGACCAGCACGCGCGGCGCTCCGAGCTCGATCCCCGATTCCGCGGCTTTCCTCAAAATCGAGCAGATGCGCGCGTGCGCGTATTGCAGATACGGCCCCGTGTTGCCCTCGAAGCTCAACATGCGCGCCCAATCGAACACGTAGTCTTTGACGCGCTCGCTCGAGAGATCCGCATACTTGATGGCGCCGATGCCGACCTCCCGCGCCACCTTCTTACGCTCGGCCTCCGGCAGCTCCGGGTTCTTCGTCAGAATGGCCTGGTCGGCGCGCTCGATGGCCTCGTCGAGCAACGCGCCGAGCTTGACGCTCTCACCGCTGCGCGTGCGAAACATCTTGCGGTTGGCATCGAGGATCGACCCGAACGCGACGTGCTCGGGACGCGCCCCTGCGAGCCACCCGGCCTTCTCCGCAGTGGCGAACACCATCGCGAAGTGTTGCTGCTGCGGAGCGCCCACGACGTACAGCACCCGCGTCGCGCCGAGCTCGCGAACGCGATAGCGGAGCGCGGCAAGATCCGTCGCGGCGTAGCCGAACCCGCCATCCTGCTTGCGCACGATCAGCGGCACGAGCTCGCCGTCACGCCCCTTGAACTCAGGGAGGAACACGCACAGCGCGCCGTTGTCCACCCTCGCGATGCCGCTCTGCTCGAGCTCGGCGGCGACCTTGCCGAGGTCGTCGTTGTAGAAGCTCTCGCCGCGCACGTCGGTGTCCTCGAGCAGGACCCCCATTTTGTCGTAAATTGCCGTGAAATAGCGGCGCGAGGCGGCGACCAGCGTCTGCCAGTGCGCGAGCGTCTCGGGATCACCCGCTTGCAGCGCCACCACGCGCTGCCGCGAGCGTTCGGCGAAGTCCGGGTTCGCGTCGAACTTGGCGCGCGCGGCCTTGTAGAACTCGTTCAGATCGCCGAAAGCGATCTCGTCCGCGGAGGCGCCGCCGTCGATCAGGTTCTCGATCAACATTCCGAACGGCGTGCCCCAGTCCCCGATGTGGTTCTGGCGGATCACGCGGTGCCCGAGGAAGCCGAGCGTGCGCGACAGCGCATCACCGATCACGGTGCTGCGGATGTTGCCGACGTGCATCTCTTTGGCGACGTTCGGCGCCGAGTAATCGATGACGAAGGTCTCGACGCGCTCGGCTCTGGCAACGCCCGCGCGCTCGTCCCCCAACAGCGCTGACAGCGCCCGTTCCAGGAACTCGCGGCGCAGCGTGAAATTCACGAAGCCCGGCGGAGACACCGAGACTTGCTCGCAAACTTCACCGAGCTCGAGCCGCGCGGCGATGCGCTCGGCGATTTTGAGCGGCGGGAGCTTGGCGGCGCGCGCCAGACGCAGCGCGACGTCTGCCTGATAGTCCGCGAACTGGGACCGGTGCACCGCGGGGTCGACTTGCGAGTGTTCGTCCCCGAACTCGAGGGTGACGGCGCGCTGAACGGCGCTTCTGAGCAAAGGCACGGGGTGCGACATCGGAGGAGGGCTATAACACGAGGCTCGAGGCGGTGTATCCTACGCGCCCATGCCGGCAGAGGACCTCGACGACCGCACTTTCAAAGTCTGCAGCACTTGCAAGAAGCCGATCTTCTTCGAGGGCGCGTACTACCGCTGCAGCGTGTCGACCTGCAATCGCGCGCGCGTCGCCTACTACTTTTGCTCCGTCCCCTGCTGGGACGCGCACGTGCCCGAGCAGCGCCACCGCGACGCCTGGGCGGAGCAGGCCCAGGCACCCAGCCGCGCGACATACCTCGCCGAGCTCGCCAAGGAAGAGTCCACGACGGGAGCCGCCGAGGCCGCCCCCGCGCGGCGCGTGGTCTCCCCACCCAAGCCCGAGGGCGAGGTCCCCGAAGACGTGCTGGTCGTCGTGTCCAAGCTCAAGGCGTACATCAAGGCCCGCTCCGGCATGTCCACGTCCGACGGCGTGATCGAAGTGCTCTCGGATCACCTGCGCCGCATCTCCGATCAAGCCATCGAGAACGCCACCGCCGCCAACCGCAAAACCGTGATGGATCGCGACTTCCAAGGCATTCTCAAACGCTAACCCACCCCCGCTGGGGAAAGGCTTTGTGAGATTTTGTCGCCAAGGCGCTAAGAAGCGCCAAGAGTCGCCAAGTTTTTTGGGGGAACACTGCGCTCTCAACGCGTCCGAGTAACAGCGCACAACGGCCATTTCGGGGCAGGGCTTTGTGAGATTTTGTCGCCAAGGCGCTAAGAAGCGCCAAGAGTCGCCAAGTTTTTTGGGGAACACTGCGCTCTCAGCGCGTCCGAGTCACACCGCGCTTCGGCCATTTCGGAGCAGGGCTTTGTGAGATTTTGTCGCCAAGGCGCTAAGCAGCGCCAAGAGTCGCCAAGTTTTTTTTGGGGGAACACTGCGCTCTCAGCGCGTCCGAGTAACGCCGCACAACGGCGATTCCAGCCGCAGGCCTACGACGCTCGATACGGCCCGGAGTTGCCGCCACGGGCGCCAGAAAGAACGCCACGGACGCCAGGGTTCTGTTTGTTGGTCCGGCAGTAAAGGGTCGAAAACCGACGTTGCTCGGACGCGCTGTGCGCGCACTGTTCACCCCCAAAAAAACTTGGCGGCTCTTGGCGCCCCTCTGCTCCTTGGCGACAAAAGCTCAGAAAGCCGTCGGGGACGGCGCGGTTCTGTTTGTTGGTCCGGCAGTGAAGGGTCGAAAACCGACGTTGCTCAGACGCGCTGTGCGCGCACTGTTCACCAAAAAAAAAATTGGCGACTCTTGGCGCTCCTTGGCGCCTTGGCGACAAAAGCTCAGAAAGCCGTG
>JAICQO010000079.1 GCA_025937835.1 Polyangiaceae bacterium | reverse complement strand
GACCGGCACCAGCACGCCGGCCGCTCGCTCGACGAGCTACTCCGGGCCCCGTCCCGGCTCGAGCCGCCTTCCCACGAGAACCAGCAGCTCGGACAAGAGCCAGGTCGCGATCACACAGGCAGCGACGCCGAACACGACGGCTAGCGGCAGCGGCGACAGGGACAGCGCGCTACGCAGGGCCGGCGTGTACAGGCAAGCCAGGCTCAACAGCACACCGAAAGCCGTGGCCGCATACAGCGCGCGGTTCGACGACGCCCGACCCGAGACGCGGCGAGCCGGGTAGACGGACACGATTTTCGCCCAGGATTCGTAGAGGAACACCGCGGCTTGGATCGAGGCCACATCGAAGCCCCAGAGCGGCAACACGCCGAGCGCTCCGAGCCCGACCAACCCCTGAATCAAGCCTACTGCCGCGATGAAGCGCAACGCCGCGCGGTCGAGCAGCGGCCGCTCGCCGTGCGACGGCGCGCGCAGCATGGCCACCGGGTTGCGATCGAACGCCAGCGCCAGGGCCGGCGGTCCGTCGCCGATGAAGTTGATGAACAGGACCTGCATCGCCGACAGGGGCAAGACCAGCGCTCCGCTCGCGTCGCGCACGCCGAACAGGTACGAGCCCAACGCGCCGCCGAGCACCACGACCGCGAGCGCCACGTTGGTGGCGAACGTGAAGCGAATGAACTTCTGGATGTTGTCGTGGATGTTCCGGCCCTCGTCGATGGCCTGAACGATCGTCGAGAAATCGTCGTCCAGCAGCACCAGATCGGACACCTCGCGCGCGACGTCGCTACCCCGGCGTCCCATCGCCACGCCGATGTCGGCGCGCTTCAAGGCCGGCGCGTCGTTGACGCCGTCCCCGGTCATCGCCACCACACTGCCGGCCTTCTGCAGCGACTCGATGATCAACAGCTTGTCGTCCGCGGTCGCGCGCGCGATGACCCCCCCACTCTTCAGGCGTTCGGCGCGCTCCGCGGGGGAGCTCTCTCGAAGCTCTTCGCCGTTCACCACCGTGTCCGACGGCAGCCCGACCTGGCGGGCGATGGCGCGAGCCGTGATCGGGTGATCGCCCGTGATCATCAAGACCCGCACCCCCGCCCCGAGCACCGAGGCCACGGCGTCGCGCACGCCCTCGCGCGGAGGATCCCAGATCGCCACCAAGCCGAGCAACTCGAGCCCCTGCTCGCCTTCGCCGGAGACACGGCCGATGGCGATCATCCGCCTGCCGAGCGCCGATTGTTCTTCGTTGATGCGAGTCCAGCGCTCGGCGTCGAGCTCCGGGTTCCACGAGCGCGCCAGCAAGACTTCGAACGCGCCCTTGAAATAGCCGGTGATCCCGCCGGGCCCATCGACCGTGACCCTCGAGTAGCGCCAGGAGCTGTCGAAGGGGCGCTCGGAAATCCGTGGATTTCTCCGGCGCAGCGCCCCGACGTCCAGGCCTCGGGCGCAGGCGTAGACGATCAGCGCGCGGTCGAGCGGATCGCCCGAGTCCCCGTCGAGCTCGGCGTCGTTGGCCAGCACGCCTGCCTCGATCAACGCCTGTTCGTCGTCCGCGAAGACGGCGAGCACCTCGAGCCGGTTCTCGGTGAGGGTGCCGGTCTTGTCGGTAGCGATCACGTTCACGGAGCCCAGCGCCTCGACTGCCGAGAGCCGGCGCACCACGGCGTTGCGCCTCGCCATGCGCTCGACGCCGACGGCTAGCGTCAGCGTGACGACCGCGGTCAGCCCCTCGGGCACGATGGCCACGGCAAACGCGATCGCGAACGTGACCACGCTGCCGAGCCGGGACAGCCCCTCGCTGGCGAGTCCCAGACCGACCAGGAGCGCCACGATCGCGAAGGCGATCGTCGCGATTTTCTTGCCGAAAGCCCCCATGCGCCGCTCGAGTGGCGTGTTTCCCGTCTCCATGCTCGCGAGCTTCTCGGCGAGCTTTCCCATGGCGCTGCGCGGGCCCGTGGCGGTGACGCGCAAGCTGGCGCTGCCTCGCACGACGAGCGTGCCGCTCGACGCGGCGTCCCCGCCGGCTTTCTCGACGGGGATCGACTCGCCCGTGAGCACGGACTCGTCGATCGCCAGCGCGGCCTGCTGCACGATCAAGCCGTCGGCCGGGACGCGATCGCCCGCTTCGAGCCGCAGCAAGTCGTCCCGCACCAGCGCGAGCGACGGCACCCGCACCAGCTTGCCGTCGCGAAACACCCAGCTGAAAGCTTGGCCGAGCTTGCGCAGCGCCGACAGGGCACGCTCGGAGCGGTACTCTTGCAGCACGCTGAGCGCGGTGTTGATCACGAGCACGGCCAGAATCGCGAGCGGTTCGATCGGGACATCACCCGTGCCGTCCAGGAGCCAGAGCCCGAGATCGAGCGCCGCAGCACCCAAGAGCAACAGCGAAAGGGCGGTCCCGAGCTGGGACAACACGCGCTCGTGGAGGCGTCGCGGGCGAGCGGCCGGGAGCGCGTTTTCTCCTTCCGCACGCAGGCGTTCGAGCGCCTCGCCCGACGCGAGGCCGGGCCAGACTTCCTCGATTGCGCCCATCTGGGCCCTCCTCTCTAGGCCGAAAGCGCGGCCGACTGGGACTCGGGCGAAAGGTCCTGCGAAAACACGGTCGCGAACGCGTCGACCGCTGCCCAGTCCGTGTACTCGTGGTCGCGCGAGGTATCGACGTCGCCACCTTCAGCCTGAGCGATCCGCCGCATCACCCAGCGCTTGAAGAAGTTGTAGCGGGTGTACGGGAGCGCCCCGGCCACGAGCTCGACGCGGCGCGGCTTCAATCCGGACTGCTTCAAGAAGCGCTCGACGACCGCTCGCGTCTGCGCCTTGCCGTCGTGGGTGCGGCTCATCACCGCGAGCCCGACGGACACGAAGCTACAGGGGACGCGCGCCAGGGTGTCTCGGTGCTTCTTCGCGAAGGCCAGCGCAGCGCGCGGATAGCCCGCGGCGTAGATCGGAGCAGCCAGGATCACGGCGTCGAAGCGCGACGGCTCGAGCGTGCTGCGACCGTGCTCGATATCGAACAGCTCGGCGCCGTGGCCGCGCTGCGTGAGCCGTTCCGCGATGCGCTGAGCGATCTTCGTGGTCTGGCCCTCACGGCTGAGATACGCGATCAGCACCTTTGCCATGACACCACGCGGTGCAACATCGGTGCCGCGTGCAAGTAGGCGGCCCACTTCGCTGAGTGCCAGCAAACGGTGCACGATTTGCGCGCACTGCCCGGAGCGCCGCAATCCGCGCGCTGGCTTCCGCCATCGCGCTCCCTTTCGCTTGGTTTTCGAGCTCGAGCCGCGACGGTACAGCGCTTGCTTCGTGTCGAACGTCCCTGAGGAGAGGAAACACCCATGGCAAACCGCTCGATTCAACGCATCCTGGCCCCCGTCGACCTGTCCTCGTGCTCGCGGAGCTCGCTCGAGTTTGCCTGCTCGCTGGCCACGACCTGCGGCGCCAGCGTCGAGGTTCTGTTCGTGAGCGGCGCGGCTTCGCCTCCGCAAGCGGCGGACGCCGTCGAGCTCCAGCGCTTCGTCGCGAGCGTGCCGGGTACTGCCTCGGTTCCGCTCACGCAGCATATCGAGTCGGGCGACACGCGCGAGCGCATCGTGGCGCGCGCCGCAGGTGGCTTCGACGCCATCGTGCTCGGCACCCACGGGCGCACCGGGCGCCCCCGCTCCCTCGCCGGCAGCGTCGCCGAGGGCGTGGTCCGCACCGCGACTTGCCCCGTGATCACCGTGCGTGAACCGCACTGATTCCTCCCCGACCCCGGCCGCGCTAAAACAGGTCTCCGATGAAGCCCCCCCTGCAGATCCGCTGCATCTTGGTCCCCGTCGACTACTCGGAGGCCTCCGGGCGCGCGCTCGACTACGCGCAATTTTTGGCCCAACCCCTCGGCGCCAAGGTCGACGTCGTGCACGTCTGGGATCGACCCTCGTTCGTGCCCAACGACGTGAACATCGAGAGCGGAGGCAAGCGCCGGTCGCTCGGCGAGCTGGTCCGCGAAAACTCCGAGAACGAGATGCTGCAGTTCCTCGAGAAGCACAGGCCGGCGAGCGGCGAGCTCCCCGCTCACCGGCTGCTCTCGGGAGAGCCCGCCGCGGCGCTCGTCGCCGAGCTCGAACGCGGGGCCCACGACCTGGTCGTGCTCGGCACGCGCGGTCACACCGGCTTGAAGCACCTGCTGCTCGGCAGCGTCGCCGAAAAGCTGGTGCGCTTGTCGTCGGTGCCCGTGGTCACGGTGCGCTGAGCGTCCCCGAGCGGGAGGTTCCTCAGGTAGCCGACCCGGGCCCGTTGACCGGCCGCCTAGGTAAGACTACAAGTAAGACGTAAGATGAAGGTCGGCACGAAAGCTTCCACGCGCCTGTCCGCGAAGGGCCAAGTCGTGATCCCCAAGGCCATCCGTGAGGCGAGCGGTTGGCGCCCCGGGCTCGAGCTCGAGGTCGAAGCGACCGCGGACGGAGCGATATTGCGCCCCAAGTCGCTCGGGCGGGCGCGAGCGGCCGAGAGCCTGCTGGGGTGCACGGGGTACCGGGGTCCCACGCGTTCCCTGGCTGAGATGAGCGCGGCGGTGGAGCGCGAGGCAAAGAGGCGAAGGTGATCGCCGTCGACACGAACGTGCTCGTACGGCTGGTGACCAACGACGACCCGGTCCAGAGCCGCAGCGCTGCCCGTTTGTTCGCAGAGCAAAACATTTTCGTGTCGCGGACCGTTCTGCTCGAAGTCGAATGGGTGCTCCGCGTCGCCTACGAGCTTCCCCGACCCGCGATTCATCAAGCCTTCGAGCGACTCTTGTCCGTTCCGTCCGTCACGGTGGAGGACGCAGCGGGTGTTGCGCGCGCTCTCACGTGGTTCTCGGACGGGATGGATTTTGCCGACGCGCTACACGTTGCAGGCTCCGCCGACGCCATCGACGGCTTCTATACGTTCGACAAAGCACTTGCCCGGCGCGCCAGAAAGCTCGGTACGGCACCCGTAGTCGAACTCGTTTGAGTCACCGCTGAACTTCAGACCGGCCGCGCGACGACGACCTTCGACAGGAACGCGGGCTCGACCGACTCGACACGGAAGCCTGCTTCCTCGAGGTCTGTCTCTAGCGGTTCCGCGAGATAACCCGAGAAAAAGGGCTCGTTCATCTCGAGCGAGAAGTTCTCGAGAAAGACCCGGAGCTCGGGTGAGTCGTTCAGCTGGGCCGCGTCTTCGATCACGACCAACCCCGAAGGATCGACCACGCGGCGCATCTCGCGCAGCACGTTCTTGCGCGCCCGCCGCGGCAGCTCGTGGAACAAGAAGACGCTGAGCGCGACGTCGAAGCTCGCCTCCTTGAGCGGCAGCGTCTCGGCGTTGTCGACGAGCAGCGACACACCCAGGCCGCTCAACAGCTCGCGTGCCCGGTCCACGTAGAACGGGCTCAGGTCCACGCCCGAGTAGCGGTGATCGGGATGCGCCCGCGACAGCTGGTGCAGCATGCGACCCGTGCCGCACGCGACGTCGAGGATCCGCTTCTCGCCCGGTGATTCGCGCAGAAATTGCGAGATCGGCGGGATCACCTGGCGCCGCATCACGTCGCCGGTTCCGAGAAACAGGAACTCGACGCCGAAGTCGTAGAGCTCGGCCGAGCGCCGGCTCAGGTAGCCGTCCGACTGCCAGTGGAAATTGCGGCGGAAGTACTCCGGGTAACGCGACAGGTCGATCTGCGGCGGGAAATCGCGGACCTTGCCGCGCTTCGCGCGTTGCAGCATGCGCAGCACCTCAGCGCTCAGCTTCGGGACGTGCGAGGCGTACTCGCGCAAGGGCAATTGAAAGAGCAGCTCGCGCGGGTAGTCGCCGCGTTCGACGTGCTCCAGATCCCGCGCGTGAAGCTCCTCCAGCCTCCGCCGCAGCGCTAGAAGATCTGCCGCGGACGGGATGCGCTTTCGCCCCATGACCAGCCGCAGCCCGGCGTGCGCCGCCGCCATCGACAGGCGCAGCGCGATTTGTTGGGCCTGGTACGCGGTGCGCGAGAGCTGGGCGAGTTCGGTCACGAGCCCCCTATCGATGCAACCGGGAGCCCACCTTGTAAAGCTCCCGCGCAGAAACGCCGCATCGACGCTTGCCCGCATCCGCGAGATCGCGGAATGTCGCGCGGCCAGAAGCGGCGGCGACTTTTCTCGGCAACCGTCCGAGGGGCCGGTTCGAAGGGCTGCAAGTGAGGGATGCATCGATGGATCAGCGGATCAGCATTGGTTTTTCGTGCGCGGTGCTCGCGATCGTAACCGCACAGGGCTGCATCGAGAGCTCCTGCGAAGAGAAGCGAACCTGCGGTGGCTCCCCGGCGCCCGTCGAAGCAGCGGGCATCGGCGGAAACCTGGGCCTCCTGCCGCGGGCCACGGGCGGGCGCGCGGGCTCGGTTAGTTTCGGAGAGGGTGGGAAAGACGACGCGACGGGCGGCGCGATGGCTGAAGCGGGCTCGGGTGGAGACGACGCAGAACCCGCGATGGGTGGCGGAGGCAGCGGCGGAGAGCCGTCCACTCCCGCGGGTGGCGAGCCAGGAATCGAGACCGACGCTTGCACGCCCTCACCTTGCGCGCACGGAACCTGTGCGCCACTCGGGGCGAGCTTCGAATGCGCCTGCGAAGCGGGCTACAGCGGCGACCTCTGCGACAAGAACATCGACGATTGCACGCCGAACCCCTGCCGGAACGGCGGCCGCTGCGACGACGGCATCGACGAGTACAGCTGCGTCTGCCCCGGGCAATACACCGGGACGAACTGCGAGTTGCCGCGGTTCGAGATCATAGAACCGACGTTGCCGGTCTACCGGACGTTCATGCAGGGAGCGAGCGCCGACGGTCGGACGGTCGCCGGACTGTTCATCTTGCCCGATCAGGAGAGTGAGAGGCCGTTCGTCTGGAAGGACGGGGTTCTTGACATGCTGGCGATCCCCGAAGGGTTTACCAACGCATGGGTCGACGTAGTGAGTGGCGACGGAACGACGCTTTTCGGAGCATTGGGCTACCGCGACACCGAAGCGTCTTCGCAGTGGAGGTACCTCCCAGCTCGTTGGCGAGACGGGAAGCCTAGCCTGATGCCAATACCCGACACTTGGAGCTCGGCAGCCGTCTTTGCGTCCTCACGCGATGGGTCGGTGGCCGTCGGGCGGACCTACGTGGGAGCCAAGAGCGCCGCCATCGTTTGGAGCGGCGGCCCGGCGACGTTTCTGGAGCTCGATTCAACGGAGTCCTATGCCAACGGCGTGAGCGCGGACGGACGAGTCTTGGTAGGAATGCTTTCTCGCTCTGGCAAGGGGTATGCGTTTCAATGGCGGGATGGACAGCTGGAGCTCCTCTCACTCCCTCCTGCTTCGGACTCATGCGGGCCGAACGGCGTTAGTGCGGACGGCGCCACTACGTTCGGAGCATGCTGGCTCACCGAAGGACCCAAAATGGTCAATCTGCTCTGGGCGAACGGTGGGATCACCCAGATCGAGCCCCCGAGCCCGAATCTCCTGCAAAACCCTGAGATTCAGCTCGATGTTGTCAGCGCCTCGGGCGAGGCCGCGGCAGGGTACGCGAGAGACGTGAGCGTTGAAGGCGAGTATTTAGAGCTGCCGATCGTGTGGACCAGGGAACAGGGAATGCGGTGGATGGTCCCAATTTTGGAGGAGCAAGGCGTCGATCTCTCATCGCACTCTTGGCTCCCTCCCGCGGGAGCGTCAGGCATCTCAGACGACGGAAAGATCGTCGTCGGCAACGTCTTGGACAAGAACCAGGTTGTTCGTGGCTTCATCGCGCGCCTACCGTGAGACGCGCGATGACCCCTAACGGGATACCTATTGCGGAGCGCCAGCGGCGATCCAGCTACGCAGCGTCATGATCTCGGTATCCGTCAAGCACTTCATATCGCCGTTGCCATTGGGCGTGCAACCGAACGGCATACGCGATGCGCATCCGTTTCGCGGCCCGTTGTCCGCCCCCACCATCGCAATGAGCAGACTCTTCTCCGGCATGTTTGGAACCACCAGCGTCTGCATGGTGCAGCCCTTTGACGCCCCACTAGGCGGCATGCCGAGCAAGCGCGCGTGCAACATCGAATCGGTGTTCGAGAAGTTGGTGTGATTCTTCTCTGATCCGTCGTGATCGTGGCACGCCGCATTTCCACAGCGTTTTCCAAGCAGGTCCGCGACTTGTCCGAACGTAACCGCCGCTCCACCACTCCCGCCACCCGCAGCTCCGCCAACCGAGCCACCCGCGCCGCCGCCGCCCTTCCCTCCACCGCCCGCCGCAGTTCCTCCAACTCCGCCGCCACCCGCGCCACCGCCGCCGAGCGATCCACCTGAGCCGCCGCCCGCTACGGGCGCGCCGCCCGCGCCGCCCTTTGCTCCGCCAGCGCCGCCGCCCGCTACGGGTGCTGTGCCGCCCGTCGAGCCGCCGGTGCTGACTCCGCCCGTGGCGACGCCGCCCGTCGCAACTCCGCCGGTTGACGTGCCGCCGGTGCTGACTCCGCCCGTGGCACTACCGCCAGAGCCCGCCGCCGGGGCACCACCAGTGGTCGGAGGAGGCGTGGGCGGGTCTGTGCCTTCGTCTCCGCTGCAGGCCGAGATACCGAGGGAACCAAGGATGGAGAGCACGTAGAGCTTGCGCATGTCGGCGCACACTATAGACGCGGGTAGGACAAGGATCCCCCCATTATTTGGGGGCGTTTGTGCGTTCGCGCCGCGCTCCAAGATTTCACGAGCGCGTAACGGGCAAACGCAACGGATCGTTTCGGATCTGCAATCCCGGTGCGTGACAACTCGCAACGAGCGAGTCGATTGCCTGTTTACCGGAGTCCGCGGTTACCAACGCGCGCCGCTGTGCCGAGCGCGTTTCAAAACCAACGCCGGATCAGGGCAGCAATCACGCTGAGCACGACGGAAACGAGAAGCATGGACGCAAGTGGGAAGTACACGCGCGTCGAGCCGCTCTCGTAGCGGATGTCGCCCGGCAGGCGCCCGAACCAGTTGAGCGCCCCGGACCAGATCACGAGGCCGAGCACGATCACGGCCACGCCGATCCCCACGACGATCAGGCCCAGGGGCGGCGGCGTCGGGGGATCGGTCGGCGACATGCGCGCGGAGCGCTCTCGGCTCAGGCCGCGGGCTTGGCGAGGCCGCGCAGCACGTAGTTCAGGATGCCGCCGTGCGCGTAGTACTCGAGCTCGACCGCGGTATCGATGCGGGCGAGCACGGAGAAGCGCTTTTGGCTGCCGTCGGCGGCGAGCGCCACGACGTCGAGCACCTTGCGCGGCGCAAGGCCGTTGGCGATGCCCTCGATCGAGAACGTCTCTTCGCCGGTGAGGCCGAGGGACTCGCGGTTCTGGCCCGCCTGGAACTGGAGCGGGATGACGCCCATGCCGATCAGGTTCGAGCGGTGAATGCGCTCGTAGGACTCGGCGATCACGGCGCGGATGCCGAGCATAAAGGTGCCCTTCGCGGCCCAGTCACGCGACGAGCCCGAGCCGTACTCCTTGCCCGCGATCACGATCAGGGGCACGCCCGCCGCCTGGTACTTCACGGACGCGTCGTACACGCTCAGCTGCTCGCCGTCGGGCAGGTGGCGCGTGACGCTGCCTTCGACGCCCGGCACGAGCAGGTTCTTCAGGCGCACGTTGGCGAAGGTGCCGCGCATCATCACCTCGTGATTGCCGCGGCGGGCGCCGTACTGGTTGAAGTCCTTCGGCTCGACGCCGTGCTCCATCAGGTACTTCGCCGCCGCCGAGGTCTTGGCGATGTTGCCCGCGGGAGAGATGTGATCCGTCGTGACGAAGTCGCCGAGCACGAGCAGCGCGCGTGCCCCCGCGATATCGACGAGCGGCGCCGGTTGCGGGCCGATGCCATCGAAGAAGGTCGGACGGCGCACGTAGGTGCTCGACTCGTCCCAGGCGAACAGATCACCCTCGGGCACTGGCAGCGCGCGCCAGCGGTCGTCGCCGCGGAACACGTTCTTGTATTGCTTCTGGAACAGCTCGCTCGTCACGTGCGTCGCCACGTAGCGCGCCACGACGTCGGGCGCGGGCCACACGTCGCGCAGGAACACCGGTTGCCCGTCACTGTCCGTGCCTAGCGGTTCGTTGTCGAAGTCGATGTCGATGCGGCCGGCGAGCGCATAGGCCACGACCAGCGGCGGGCTCGCGAGGTAGTTCGCGCGCACGTCGGGACTGATGCGGCCCTCGAAGTTGCGATTGCCGCTCAGCACGCTGACATTCACGAGCTCCCCGTCGTGGATGGCCTTGCTGATGGTCTCCGGCAGAGGGCCGCTGTTGCCGATGCAGGTGGTGCAGCCGTAGCCGACCACGTTGAACCTCAGCGCTTCGAGCGAGCCCAGCAAGCCGGCCGAGCGCAGGTACTCGGTGACGACGGTCGAACCCGGCGCGAGGCTGGTCTTCACCCACGGCTTCGAGGACAGGCCCTTGGCGACGGCGTTCTGCGCAAGCAGCCCCGCGGCCATCAGCACCGACGGGTTCGAGGTGTTGGTGCACGAGGTGATCGCCGCGATCACCACCTGGCCGTGACCGATCTCGAACTTTTCGCCGAGGTGCTCGGTCGGGACCTTGGTCGTGAGCGCGTCGGGCGTCAGGCCCTTCACGCCGTCCTTGGTCTTGCGCGCAGTCGCAACCAACTCGGGAAGCACCTTGGTCCAGCTGGTGCGCACGTCGCGCAAGCTGACCTTGTCGTGCGGGCGACGCGGACCCGCGAGCGTCGGACCGATGCTGGCGAGGTCGAGGTCGAGCGAGTCGGTGAAGTGCGGATCGGGCGAGCCCTTCTCGCGGAACAAGCCCTGGGCCCGCGCGTAGGCCTCGACCAGGCGAATGCGCTCCGGCGCGCGGCCGCTCAGGCGCAGGTACTCGAGCGTGTCGCGGTCGATCGGGAAGATGGCGCACGTGGAGCCGAACTCGGGGCTCATGTTGCCGATCGTGGCGCGGTCGGCGAGCGGCAAGCCGTCGAGGCCGTCTCCGTAGAACTCGACGAATTTGGCGACCACGCCCTTGTCGCGGAGCAGGCGGGTGATCGTCAGCACGAGGTCGGTCGCGGTCGCGCCCGCCGGCAGACGGCCGTGCAGGCGCACGCCGATCACCTCGGGAACGAGCAGATTCACCGGTTGCCCGAGCATCGCGGCTTCGGCTTCGATGCCGCCCACGCCCCAGCCGAGGACGCCGAGGCCGTTGACCATGGTGGTGTGGCTATCGGTGCCGACCAGCGTGTCGGGATAGGCGACGCCGTCCTGCTCGAACACGACGCGCGCCAGGTACTCGAGGTTCACCTGGTGCACGATGCCGGTCGCGGGCGGCACGACCTCGTAGTTCTGGTAGGCCTTCTGCGCCCAGCGCAGGAGCTTGTAGCGCTCCTCGTTGCGCGCGTAGTCGTTCTTGGCGTTGATCTGGATAGCGTCGTTGCTGCCGTAGGCGTCGACCTGCACCGAGTGGTCGATCACGAGCTCCGACGGGAACAGCGGGTTGATCTTCTTCGGATCGCCGCCCATGCGCTTCATGGCATCGCGCATCGCCGACAGGTCGACCACCGCCGGAACTCCCGTGAAATCCTGGAGCACGACGCGCGCCGGGTGGAAGGCGATCTCGGTGTCGAGCGCGGCCTTCGGCGTCCAACCGGCGAGGGCCTCGATGTCGGCCTTCGAGACCGCGTTGCCGTCTTCGTTTCGAAGCAGGTTCTCGAGCAAGATCCGCAGCGAAAACGGAAGCTTCGTCAGCTCCTTTCCGAGCGCCTGGGCGAGGGCCGGCAAACTGTAAAAAGTCAGCGTCCGGTCGTTGACCTGAAGAGACGTGCGCGTGCCAAAGGAATCGAGAGATCGAGTCAACGTGAAACTCCTGTCGCCGCACTACTCCACTGCGCGACAGCGCGCAATTGAAGGCGGGTCGGGGCTGAAAACAAGACGCGGGTGTAGATTCCGAAACTTCGCAGAAATGACCGGTCTTGCGTTCAGAAAACGCCCGCGGCAGCGCGACCGGCGCCAATGCCGCTGGATAGCGCGGCGAGCACGGTCCTCGGCTTGCCAGCCTGGGCGTCGCCGCATGCAAAGAGCGGCAGCCGCGTGGAGGCAGCGAACCGCTCATCGACGGCCAGCCCCAGCGCTTCGAGCGGTTCGAAGCCGCCGTGCCGCGCGATCTGCCCCGCGAGCGACGTCGCACGATCCATGAGCTCCCCTTCGAGCGTGAGCGCGATCGGCAGCTCGAGCGACGCGCTCGCCGCCGAGCCCACGCCGCCGTCGTTCACGCGGAAACCGCCCGCGACGAAGCCTCCGATCGCGAGCACGACCGCGCGCGCCGCGAGCGCGCTGCCGTCTTCGAGCACGACCGAGAGCGTGCTTCCGCGCTCCTCGACGGCGCGAGCGGCCCCGGCGCGGAGCTCGACGCGGTGTGCGGCGAGCACGGCCTCTCGTCTGCGCCCGAAGCGCGCGCCGGCCACGCCGCCCGGCCCGGACGCCGTTTCACCGACGGGGCGACCCGCAGCGCTCGAGAGCTGCGCGGCAAGCTCGCGCTCGACTCCGAGCCAGGGACCGAAGAGCAGTGCGTCCGTGCCGCCCCCGACCTCCGCGAGCGTGCGCGCGAGCTCGGCTGCGCGCTCGGGCGTCTCGAGCAGCCTCGCGAAGTCGTACGGGGCCATGCGGCGTTCCGCACCGCTTTTCAGCAGCGGCAGAGCCACGCACCGAAAGCGCGTGTTCGTGCTCCTGGCCCAGCGCGTCGCAGAAAAGCTCCGCGCGAGCAGCTCTCCGTCCCAGTCGTCGCGTCCGGGATCGACGACGCCGAGCTGCTTGCCGGCTTGCTCTTCGAGGTCGAGGAGCGCGCTGTCGCGGCCGTAAACGCGCCGGATCAAGCCCTCGCGCGTCGCGACCGCGCCGAGCTCGGGAGTGATGACGAGCCCGAGCGATTGCGCGAGCGCGCTGACGTCGTCGCTCGGCGCGTCCCCGTCGCAGATCCCGGAGTAGAGCTCGCTCGCTCCCGCTCGATCGGTGAGCAGGACCGCGGCGCCGCCACTCCGCGCCACGGCCCAGGCCGCAGCCACGCCCGCGAACCCGCCGCCCACGATCACGACCGGTTCAGTCATCGCCGGTTCGCTGCCCGTCCGGACCGAGCTCCGCCCGCAAGCTGGCGAGTGACAGGGCCTCCTGGCGCGCTTGATCGGGGCTCAGCAGGGAGAGCCTGCGCCGGCGCGCGCCGTTCAAGAACGCGAGCGACAGCTTGGTGCCCTGTTCGGGCGAGAGCCCGCGCGCGTCGGCCACGATCCGGCCGCAGCGCAGCGCGCAGCGCATCCCGCCGCAGGAGCCGAGGCCGAGCCGCGTACGGCGCGAGACGTCGTCGACCGTGGCGGCGAGCTCGTGCTCCACGGCGTAGCGGATCTCGGCTTCAGTGACCGGTTCGCACGGGCAAACCACCGCCGCCTCCCGCGGGTTCCTCTGCATCCGCTCGAGGACGCGCAGGCTGCGCGCGCCGTGGCGGTATTCGAGCCGGGTCGCCGTGACGGCTTCCATTCCGCCGTCGAGCACGAGCTGCATCGGATCGACGGCCTCGGCGCCGCCCGGCAATGGCGAGCTGTGCGTGCTGCAGGGGCGATCGTTGCCGAGCCGCTTCGCGAGCAGATCGGTCATCTCTTCCGAGAACAGCCGGTACGACGCGAGCTTGCCGCCGATCATCGAGTACAGGCCGTCGGCGCGGTGCTCGGCGTGATCGACGATCCGGTGCTCGCGCGACAGCTCGTCTTCGTTGCCGCCCCAGCCGTAGAGCGTGGGCCGGACGCCGCCCCAGGTGCCGATCGCGCGCGCCGAGCGCACCGCGGGAAACACGCGCTCCACGGCCTGAAACAGGTACTCGACCTCGTCGCGGGAGGCGATCACGTCGTCGAGATCTCCGTAGTAGTCGTCGTCCGTGGTGCCGAGCACGCTCATGTTCTGCCAGGGCATCAGGAACACCTGACGGCCGTCGATGCTGCTGGCCATGATCGCGTAGTTGGTGAGCCGCCGGTCGAGGAACACGTGAATGCCCTTGCCCGGGCGGATCGGGGTCGTGGTGCGCTCGAGCCCGCCGAGGCCGGCCGTGATGGGCGCCCAGGCGCCGGTGGCGTTGACGACCGCCCGCGCCGTGACGCGACCGATCTCGCCCGTGTGTCGGTTCCGGTAAGCGACGCCGTACGCGCTGCCGTCGTCGCGGCGTAAGATCTCGGTCACGCTGGTGTGGACGTGGACCCGAGCGCCGCGTTCGACGGCGTCGACCGCGTTCGCGATGCAGAGCCGCGCGCCGTCGATGCCCCACTCGTCGAAGGTGACACCGCCGAACACCCCGCCCACCAGCCCGGGCTCGAGCCTTCTTAGGTCGTCCCCCGCCAGGCGCACGTGCGGCTTTCCCCGCTTGAGCGGCTGGTACTTGTCGTAAAGGGAGAAGAACGCGTCGTAGCCGTTGAGCAGGATCCGCGCGCCGAGGCCGGAGCCGAACACCGGCATCAAGAACGGGATGCGGAACAACAGGTGGGGCGCGACGTGCTGGATGTGCCCCGAGTCCAGACAGGAAGAGTACGTGACGTCGGGATCGTTGGTGAGGTAGCGGGGACCGCCGTGGATCATCCCGCTCGAGTTGCCGCTGGCGCCGAAGGCGATGTCGTTGCGCTCGAACAGCGCGACGGTCAGCCCGCGCAACGCACAGTCGCGCGCGACTCCGGTGCCGTTGACCCCGCCTCCGATCACGATCACGTCCCGATCGAACGGGCCGTCCGCGGGAGCGCTCATCGTTAGCTTTCGTAGCACGCCGGGGGTTCGGCCACTGCCAAACCTACGGAGCCGCCGAAAGGCCCCCGCCGCGCGCGCCGACGCTAATGTTCGGCGCGCGCGGCCTTTCCCCGGACCTCCCGCCTGGTCACGTCGCTGTTGTCGGGCAACCCCTGCCCAAAGGTTCGCCCCGACGCGACTGCAAGCGCCCGGCCTTCCCCATTGCCCATGGGGAGACCGAGCGGGTTTGCCTTCCCGAAATGCTCACGACAATGAGTGTCGCCGGCTCGGCGATTTCATTTCAAAATCGAACGTTTCGCGTTTTTTTCACCAATCGGCGGAAAAATCGAAGGTTCCGTGGCGTGCCTCGAACTTGCCCGGCTCGTGGAAGGGTCGGTACGACCCGGTCAAGTCCCGTCATGGTCGAGCTCACGCGCCGCTCAGTGTTGGCACTGTTCCTCAGCGCAGGGATTTTGGCCTCCCCCCGTGCCGCGTTGGCTGAAGATGTTCCTACGTTCGGCACGCCGCCAGGTCGCCCCCGGATCTCGATCGACCGGCTGACCTTTCCCGCGATGGCCGGCTCGGAACGGTACGTGCGGCACCTGAAGTCCGTATTGCGCCGTGAGGCGCGACGCGTCGATTGGGGAGCGGGCAGGAACAACCGCATCCCGCTGCGCTTTACGGTCGAGAAGCTCTCGCTCGTGCCCAAGGGCAACGCGCTCGAGGTCCGCTGCAGCGCGCGCGGCGAGCTCCCCGGAGGACGGCGCGCCAGGAGCCGCCTCGTTTTCGGTGGCGACCCGAAGAAGGCTCAGAAGCTCGTGGAGCGCGTGCTCGAGATCGTCGCGCGCGGCGTGGTCGGCCGCCTGGCAGAGATGGAACGCGAACGGCGCTCGGCGTAGGGGGCCGTTGGTCAGCGAGCGCGGCCGAACCTCAGCGCGACGCCCGCCAGAGTCCTCGCGGCGTAGAGCGCGTTCACGATCACGTAGGGGTAGAGGTAAAACTCCAGGCGGCCCGCCAGCGCGGCTGCCCAGATGTACGACGGGTAGTGGATGAAGAATTTCGCGATCCGCTCGAGGAGCGCGATCGGGCCGAGAGCCCGCGCTTGCGTGGCGGGAGCCGGCGCGGGGCCCGCGATCTCTGGGCGTCGCAAAAAGGTGGTGAGCGCCGTGCCGCTCGCCAGCATCACCAGACCGAACAGGCCGATTTGCAAGTAGCGGAGCTCGTCGTGATCGGCCGCGAGGCGCACCGAGATCGCCGCCAGGACCGCGAAGGCCTTGAGCTCGTCCATCAGGAAATCGAGCAAGTGCCCGGCCGGCGATGCGATGCCACGCACGCGTGCCAGCATGCCGTCCGCGCAATCGAGCACGTACGACAGCTCGAACACCAAAACGCCGAGCACCAGCCCGAGGTAGCCCGGCACGGCGAGCCAGAGCGCGACGGCGCACCCAGCCACGAACAGCGAGGCCAGCGTGATTTGATTGGGCGTGATCCGGCTGTTCGCGACGAACGACAGCAGCAACGCCGCGACCGGCCTGCAAACGTAGGCGTTCCAGAAGATGTCGGAGGGCTTGCGCGACTTGGTGTAGATCTCGCGTGCGCGCATTGAGGGAGCCTAACATCACGCTGTCCCGTTCCCCCCGTTTCTGGTTCTTGGCGTTCTGGTTCGCCGTCGCCTGCCGGTCTCCGAGCGGCAGCGATGCCGCGAGCCGCGCGCCGTCCGTCACGACCCGGGCCTCCGCGCCGCCCCCGCCCACTGAATCGGCGAGCGCTGCGCCCGAGCCGCCCGCCGCTGCGCCCTCGCCGCCCGCGGCTGCCTCCGTTCCCGCGTTCGCGACCCCCCTCGCGCCGACCCGCGTGCTGGTCGTTGGAGATTCGCTGAGCGACACCAAGGCGGGTGGCGGCGGGTACTTGAAGGAGGCGCTGCGCGCTTGCCCCGGCGCCGAGCTCGTGAACCGCGCGCGCGGCGGCTGGATGGTCAATCAGATGCGCCGCGATCTCGAGCGCGTCGAGCCGAGCCTCGGGCGCTTCAGCCATGCCGTGGTGTTCGGAGGCGTCAACGACGTCTACAGCGACGAGACCGCGGGTCGCACTCCGGAGAAGATCATCCGCGACCTCGAAGCCATCTACGCGCTCGCCAAGCGCCACGGCGCGCGCGTGATTGCCATCACGATCGCGCCCTGGGCCGGCTTTGCCCGCTACTACAATCCGAAGCGCGCGGAATCGACCCGCATCATCAATGACTGGATCGCGGGGCGTGCGGCGAGCGGCGAGCTCGAAGCCGTCGTCCACTCCGGCGCGGCGCTTTCTTGCGGAGAGCCCGAGCGACTCTGCCCCGAGTACCAGGCCCCGTTCCGCGACGGGCTGCACTTCGGCCCGGAAGGCCAGAAACGACTCGGTCAGGCCCTGGCTCCGAGCTTCGCCCCCTGCCCCTGAGCGGCTTGGAATTCGCCAGAAACCGCGTCACCCCACGCGGTGCTGGATGGGGGGCGGAGTGCCTGGTATGTCAGGCCCCTCATGGCGACTGCCGACACCAAGACCCGGGAACGCAGCGAGCGTCCGGCATCCTCCACGCGCCCGCCCAAGGGACAAGACCGGCCCCGCAAGCGCCGGCCCAGCGACGACGACGAGGAGATACCGGTGTTCAGCGGCCGTCTCTTGATCGCGGCCGGGCTGGTGCTCGCGGGCACGTTCATTCCGATGTTCCGCTGGCTCGGTGACGCGATCGAGCCGAAGGGTCCGGAGCCGACGGCGGTCGACACCTGGGCCACCGGCGTCACGTCCACCGTGCGCATCACGCTCGTCACGGCCGATCAGAACCTGCTCGCGTGCGCCTCCGAGCAAAGCTTCGACGGCACGCACTGCCAGTACAAGACCACGAGCGAGCAGTGGCCGCGCGACCCGAACGCGCCGGCGGACGACAACAAGCTGAACATCATTCAGCCGTACCGCACCTGGTTCGACAACAAGCTGGTGTTCGTCGCGGGCCTCTGGGCACAGCCCGAGGTCGCGTTCCGCGTGCATCAGGAGCCTTCGCAAGGCATCTTGCCCGACAAGCTCGCTCGCTTCGCGGTCGAGTGCCGGCTCAAGTTCATCGGCCGCCTCGGTCAGGTGAAGTTGCGCTGGAGCCCGCAGCACTCCTGGAGCGACCCCGACGGCCCGCCGTGGGTCGGGCGCGCCGAGTTCTGCAAGCTGATCGACGAGCCGCAATAGGCTGCGGCGCGGCCCCGGTTCAGGAGCGAACCGGCTCCGGGCCGTCGCCCGCGGCGAGCGAGCGCCGCGCAGCGCGCAACACGGAGATCGCGCCCACCGAGCTCAACACGGCCAGCACGAACACGCCGAGCGCCAGCAGCGGCGCCGGGAAGCCGAGGCCGAGGTCTATCTCGCCGAGCAGGAAGCAGGCGACGAGCAGCACCACGCGCTCGGGGCGGCGCATGAACAGGGTCGGCAACTTCGCACCCAGCGCTTCGGCGCGAGCGCGCGCGTACGGGATCACGATCGAGCCGACCAACGCCAGCGCCGTGATGATCGAGAGCGGGACGGACGACCCGTAGAAGAGCAACACGCCGAGCAACGGCAGCGCGTCCGTCACGCGGTCCACCGTCGAGTCGAGCAGCGCGCCGTAGCGGCTCACCGTGTTGGTGGTACGCGCCACGATGCCGTCGAGCGCGTCGAGCACGCCGCCCGCGAACACCGAAGCCGCCGCAAACAAGAACTGGCCGCGCGCCGCGAACCCGAACGCGACCACGCCGAGCAACAGCGAGGTGTACGTAAGGCCGTTCGCCGACACGCCGATCTTCGCCAAACGCGTGCCGATCGCGACGAAGCCGCGGTAGGCCCAGGTTGCGATCTGGTTCTTCTCCCAAACCGTGCGAGCCAGCCGGTTCGTCGCGGCTGACTTCTTCTCGGGCTCCGGCGGAGTCCATTTCGGCGCGGGGGCGGTCAAGTCACTGAAAGTTTGCACGCGGCTCCTTACATGCGGCATCACCGTCTCTGTCGCAAGCGCCGTGCCGACGAAAACCGGCGTGATTGCTAGCGCTTTTGACGAGGGCGGCACGCGCCGCTGCGAACTGTCGTGCGCATACGAAAGCGAACTCCGAATTACTCTGTGACTGCTTGCTACGTAGTAGCCTGTTCGTGATGGCTGTAGCCCCCGTTTCGGCCCGTTGGCTGGCAACTTGGTTCGGCTGCGGGCGCTTTCCCGTAGCGCCCGGCACCGTCGGCTCGCTCGGCGCGTTGCCGTTGCATTTCGGATTGCGCGCGCTCGGTCCCGTACCGCACGCGCTCGCGACGATCGCGATCACGATCGGCGGTGTTTGGGCCGCTCAACGCGTGGCCGAGGCCAGCGGCGACGAAGATCCGAGCTCGGTCGTGATCGACGAAGTCGCGGGGACCTTGATAGCGCTCGGGCTTGCAGCCCCCGGAGGCTTGCTGGCTCAAGGCGTGGCGTTCGTCGCCTTTCGGGCCTTCGACATCGCAAAGCCCGGCATCATCGACGACGTTCAGCGCCTGAAACCGTGGGGCCTCGGCATCATGGCGGACGACGTGCTCGCCGGCATCGCCGCAGGCGTCGTCGCGCGCGGCCTCTCGCTCCTGCTCTGAGGCGCACCGGCCGGGTGTTCTCGTGCGGACACGTGTCCGCCGGCGGACGCATGTCCGCCACACCTGTCCGTTTCGGCCTCGGTCATTTTGGACCGGGGCTCCCGCGATTCAGGGTTCGGAGTAGTCCCGGGCGGAGGGTGCGAGCAGCGTGCCACACATCGTCTTGCACAGGATGTCCTTGTCCTGGCACTGGCACTGGCCGCTCTTCTTCAGCTGGAGCTTCTTCTTCATTTCTTCGAGCGTGAAGCCCGCAGAGCGCTCGACGCGCGACAGCTTCCAGCCCTCTTTGATCTGACGCGGCGTGCGCGGATCGGTCGGCTTGCCGTCAGGCTCCGAGCAGCAACGGAAGCCGAGGAAGTAATAATAGAAGCCCTCGTCGTGCGTGTAGATCTTGGGCCGGCACTGGTTGCGGACGCCCTTGTACCAGGGGCCCCCGGTGTGCACGCTGTCGAACTTCGAACGGAACGTGCCGTCGTTGGTCTCGTTCGAGACGACCTCGTCGACGTTGCCCGGTAGGTCCTCCACGCCGTAGTCGCTGGTGCACTCGGGCTGGCTGCCGTTGCGCTTGCCCTTCCACAGCCGCGCCAGCTCCTCCGGGTCGCGCGCGGCCACCTTCTTCATGTCCGGCGAATCCCAGAGCATGTCACCGTGGCACTTCTTGGTGTCGCGCGTGTAGCCGTACGGGAACGGCAGCATCTTCGGCCCCTCGCAGGCGAGCGTCCACTCCGATTCGGTGCACAAACGTTTGCCCACGGCGGCGCACTTGAGCTGCGCTTGGTGAAAGCGATTCATCACCTCGGGGCGGGCACCCTTCTCGTTGGGCCAGGTGTAGCGATCGATGCAGTAACGCTTGTGCGTCCGGCCGCCGACGCACTTCGAGACCGGCTCGAACTCCTCGCAGACGGTCTTCTTGTTCGAGGTGTCGAACCAGCTCTTCCGACACTTGTGCTCGACCTTGCTGCAGTAGTCCCCGTCGACCAGCTGCATTCCCGTCGGGCACGCGCCGCTCGCCGGCTCCGGCTTTGGCTTCGCCACCGGCGCGGGGGTGCTCGGCTTGGCGGCGCTCGCCGCGCCGGACGGCGCCGGCAGCGGGCGCGCGCTCGGCCCGGGCTTGGGGATCGGCCCGGGCCGGGAAGAGCCGCTCGGATGCGGCTTCGGCTTCGGCTTCACCGGCGCAGAGCCGCTCGGCGCGGGTCCCGGCGCGGGCTTCGGCAGAGCCGGGCCGACTTTGGCGCCTGAGTCTTTCGAGTTCTCGGCGCGCGGCGCACCGAGGCCCACGCTCGCGCAGGCGACGACCAATCCGACCACCGAAATCAACGAACGCACGATGAGAGACCGCCTACCACGGCCTCTCACGATTTGCAGTTTTTCGGGCTCTCGACCAACCAGCAGCGCGAAAGTTTTTCGCGGGCTGGGGCAGAGCGCGCATCAGGAGCCGGCGACGGGCTCGGGCGGCGGGCTCGCGTCGGCCGCGCGCGCGCGCAAACTGGCGCGCTGCGGGCTCAGGTTGGTGATGATACCGAGCTTCTCGAGCATCAGGATCACCGGGTAGGTCGGGTCGACCTCGAACCAGCGCGCTGCGAAGCGCGGGCTCATCGCGAACTCGTGGTGGTTGTTCTGAAACAGCTCGCCGAGCGTCACGAAGTCGAACACCAGCGTGTTGCGCGACTTGTCGCCCATTTCGAAGTTCCGGTAGCCGTATTTGTGACCGCCCCAATTCACGATCGCGCCGTGGATCGGGCCCATGATGTAGTGGGCGGGCAAGAGCAGGAACCACCACGCGCTCGGCGCGAACGCCACGTACACGGCGGTGTACGCGGCGCCCCAGGCGATGCGCGCCGGCCACGACTGCCCGAGCTTGTCGAGCATCGGCCACTCCGGAGTCCCGCTCGCGAAGCGCGCCTCGGGCTCGACCCGCCGATACGCGAAGTCGTCGTAGCGGTGCTTCGTCTCCCACATCATCGTGAACACGTTCTTGTGGAACATCGGCGAGTGCGGGTCGCGCTCGGTGTCGCTGAACGCGTGGTGCATGCGATGCAAGATCGCGTACGCCCTCGGGTTCAAGTAGCTCGGGCCCTGGGTCAGGTAGGTGAGCAGGTGGAAGAAGCGCTCCCACCCCTTGGAGAGGTCGAACTGACGGTGCGCGCCGTAGCGGTGCAGGAAGAAGGTCTGGCAGAACACCGAGCTCAGCCAGTGGCCGGCGAAGAAGGCGATGAGGATAGCCATCCGAGGTGGCGCCGAGGGTACGTCGTCCGCGGCGTCCGCGGTAGTCATGGTTCCGTCATTTCCCGGGGAAAAGTCGGACTTTTGGCAACCCACCGCAGTTTTTGCACTGCACCAGGGCGGGATCGGCCTTTACGCGGCGAGTCAACCGGGGCAAGGGCAGCGCCGTGTCCGAGTCCACCAAAGCGCGGTTCGTCGATTTCATGGTGCGCGCCGGCGTCCTCACGTTCGGCGAGTTCGTGACCAAGAGCGGGCGAAACACCCCGTTCTTCATCAACACGGGGCGCTACCGGCGCGGCTCGGACCTCGCGGCGCTCGGGGAGTTCTACGCCGAGGCCATCGTCGACCGGCTGGGCGCGGATTTCGACGTGTTGTTCGGCCCCGCGTACAAGGGCATCCCGCTGGTCGCCACGACCTCGATCGCCCTCTTGCAACGCCACCAGAAGGACAGCGCCTTCTGCTTCAACCGCAAGGAAGAGAAAGACCACGGTGAGGGCGGCACGCTGATCGGCGAGCCGCTGAAAGACGGGCAACGCGTGGTGATCGTGGAAGACGTCACCACGGCGGGCACCTCCATTCACGAGACGGTACCGCTCTTGAAGAAGGCCGCGAACGTGGTGCTGGCCGGTCTCGTGGTGTCCGTGGACCGGCAGGAACGCGGGCAGGGCCGGCTCAACGCCCTCGCCGATCTCGAGCAGCGCTACGGCATGCCAGCCTTCGCGATCGTGACGATCGACGAGGTGATCGACTCGCTGCGCGGCCGCGCGATCGACGGCCGCGTGGTCGTAGACGAGGCGACCTACGAGCGGGTGGTGGCGTATCGCAGGCAATACGGCGGGGACCCGCGCTAGAGCGGCAAACAGTTAGGAATCTGCGGAGAGTGGCGGAAAACTCGGACGAAAAAGGTGAGCGCGTGGGGAGGGGCCCCGACGAATTCACTTCGGCGGGGAGAGGCGGCGCGTGCCGCCCCTCCGAACAGGGCTAGAATGGCCGGCCGAAAATGACTGAATCGCCTGCGTCCGCACCGCTCGTCGGGGTCATCATGGGCTCGAAGAGCGACTGGGACACCCTCCAGCACGCCGCCTCCACGCTCGACGAGCTCGGAGTGCCGCACGAGGTGCGCGTGGTCTCGGCGCATCGAACCCCCGACCTGATGTTCGAATACGCCTCGAGCGCGGAGAGTCGCGGCCTCGAGGTGATCATCGCCGGGGCCGGCGGGGCCGCGCATTTGCCGGGCATGGTCGCCGCCAAGTCGCGCCTGCCGGTGCTCGGCGTGCCCGTGCAGAGCCACGCGCTGTCGGGGATTGATTCCCTGCTCTCGATCGTGCAGATGCCGGCGGGTATCCCCGTGGGCACGCTGTCGATCGGCAAGGCCGGCGCGATCAACGCCGCGCTGCTCGCCACCGCCATGCTCGGCGCCAAACACCCAGAGCTCCGCGAAGCCTTAGGACGATACCGTGCAGCGCGAACCCAGACAGTCCTCGAATCCCCCGACCCGCGATCCTGAGGCCGGCATCGCGCACTCCGGGCGCGTCGGCGTGCTCGGCGCCGGGCAGCTCGGCCGGATGCTCGCGCTGTCCGGGCACGCGCTCGGGCTCGAGCTCGTCTTTCTGGATCCGGCGCCGGATGCGCCCGCGGGTCAGCTCGCTCCGCAGATCGTCGCCAGCTACACCGACAGCCAGGCGCTCGAGTGGCTCGCTGCGAGCGACGTCGTCACCTACGAGTTCGAGAGTGTGCCGGTCGTCGCCGCCGAAGCGCTCGAGGTCCGGGCCCGCGTCGCGCCACCCTCCAAAGCGCTGCGCGTCGCGCAAGATCGACTCAGCGAGAAGGAGTGTTTCCGCGAGCTCGGCATCCCGACTCCGGATTTTTTCGCGGTGAGCAGCGAGGCCGAGCTCCGCGCGGGGGTCGCCGAGCTCGGCTATCCGTGCGTGCTGAAGACGCGCCGCCTCGGCTACGACGGCAAGGGTCAGCGCGTCCTACGCTCCGCGGAGCAGGCGGCCCTCGCCTTCGCGGAGCTTGGCGCGTCACCCCTGATCCTCGAGCGTTTCATCGAGTTCGAGCGCGAGCTCAGCTTGATCGCGGTCCGGAGTCGCGGCGGCGAGACCGCGTTTTACCCGCTGGTCGAGAACCACCACCGGGACGGCATCCTGCGGCTGACGCGCGCCCCGGCGCCAGGGCTCACGGCCGAGCTCCAGACGTTGGTCGAGGGTTACGTGCGGCGCTTGATGGAGCGCCTCGAGTACGTCGGGGTGCTCGCGCTCGAGCTGTTCGAGCGTCACGGCGAGCTGATCGCGAACGAGCTCGCTCCGCGCGTCCACAACTCGGGGCACTTCTCGATCGAGGGCGCAGAGACCAGCCAATTCGAGAACCACCTGCGCGCCGTGATGGGTTGGCCACTCGGCTCCACGGCGGTGCCCGAGCCGTGCGCGATGCTCAACTGCGTCGGGCAGATGCCGAGCACCGAAGAGGTGCTGCGGGTGCCGGGCGCGCACCTGCACGCTTACGGCAAGTCGCCGCGCCCGGGTCGCAAGCTCGGACACGTCACGCTGACCGGCGCGAGCGAGCTCGAAGCTCGGATCGCCACCTTGTCTGCAATGCCCGGAACCGGCTGAGATTTACAGAGTGGCGGCGTCGTCGAGCAGGCGCGCCGTGTCCTCCGGCGACTCCGTCCGATAGTAGCCGCGGAGCCCGAGCTCGCGATCGATCAGCGCCAGATAGGTGCCGTGCAAGATGCCGAAGTCGGGCTTGCTCGGATCGGCCTTGCCGTCGAGCGCCATCTTGACGCCCTCGACCGCCGTCTTTTTCACGACCTCGAGATCGCCGGTCAGAAACCGCCAGCTCGCCGGGTCGGCCTGATACTTCTGTGCGTAGGCGCGGAGCACCTCGGGCGTGTCGTTCTCGGGATCCACGCTGAAGCTCACCAGCAAGAGCTCCTGCTTGCGCTTCGCGGCCTCGAGCTGCAGCTCGCGCATCCGGCGCGTGATGCGCGGGCAGATCGTCGGGCAGCGCGTGAACATGAAGGCCGCCACCCAGACCTTGCCGCGAAGCTCGGCGCTTCCGAGCGGCTTTGCATCTTGATCCGTGAGCGCGAACGCGGGCAACACACCGAGCGACGGCAGCTCTGACTTTCGCCGGCAGGCTGCGAGCGCGGCGCACGCGAAGAGGAACTGGCGACGACCCGAGACGAGCACGCCGCCGCTATAGCGCAGCGTTCGGGATCGTGCCGCCCGAGCGGAATCGGCTAACCCGCTGATTTCCCGAGGGGTTCGCGTAACGCACAGCGGCACCGATGCGAGGCCCCGGCGTCCCTTGCCAGCCGAGACGAGGTCCGCTACCAAGGCGCTCGTCCGCGCCGGGTGCGCGACACGGAAAGCGAGGCAGTCCGATGCGCTGGATCCGCAAACTGTTCGAACGGCTTCGTCCCCCGCTGCCGAAGTTCGCTTGAGCTCGACCGTGAACGCGGCGGTCGGCCTGTGCGCCGACTGCCGGTACGCGCGGCGCGTCGTGTCTGCGCGCGGCAGCGAATTCTGGCGTTGTCTCCGCGCTGACGATCCCGCGCTCGCCGGCGAATTCCCGAAGTATCCGCGCTTGCCCGTGCAGCGCTGCCGGGGGTACGCGCGTCGCGACGCGAGCGGGACACCGAGCTGAGCTGGCGGCCGTGGCCGAGCTTCAGCTCGCAGGGGATTTCTGGTAACGGTACGTTCCCGATGGCCGTCCAGACGCCCGAAGTTGCAAGCATTTTGGCAGCAACTGCGCCCCGCGGCGTCGAGCTCGACCCCGTCCGCTCCCTCGAGCTGGACGACCGGGATCGCGAGACGGCGCCGCTGACGCTCACGGCTCGCACCGCGCTGTTGATCGTCGGCGAGGGCCTCTCGCTCGGGCTGTTGCTGTGGGCGCTGCTGTCGGGCCCGGCCACCGTCCCCTATTCGGTCGACAACAAGCTGCCGATCGCCGAGCGCAAGGTTCTGGTCGGGATGATGCTCGGGCTCGGCGGGCTCGGCGTGCTGGCTGCTCTCGGGCTGTACCTGCGACGCGGCCTGAGCGGGCTGTGGCGCGCCTCGGAAATCGCGCGCCGGCTCGCACCGCTGATGCTGGCCGGCTTTTTGCCGTTCTTGTTCCGCTGGCAGCTCTGGCAGACGCGCGAGCTGGCGCTGGGCGTGTTCGTGACGTTGTACTCGTTCGGCGCGTACGCCGCGTTCCTGATGGCGCTGCGCGCGCCACCACTTTTTTCCGAGAACTACAGCGCGTTCCTGCGCCGTCTCGCGCTGCGCGCGCTCTCTCGGACTCGCGGGTACCTGCCCCTGTTGGTGGTGCTGCTCGGGATCGCCGGTTACACGGCGTTCTTCTCGTTTTACACGATCCAGAACCACAGGAACCTCGGGACCGCGAGCTTCGATCTCGGCCTCGAAAACAACCTGCTCTGGAACCTGGTCCACGGCGGGCCGTTCATGAAGTCGTCCCCGCTCGGTCCGGGGACGCATTTCGGCTACCACGCCACGTTCTTCGCCTACCTGATCGCGCCGATCTACGTGCTCGCGCAGAAGCCCGAGACGTTGCTCGTCTACCAGTCCGCGATGATCGGGCTCGCGGCACTGCCGCTCTACGGCTTCGCCAAGCGCCACGTCGGCCGCTGGACGGCCGCGGTGGTCGCGCTGGCGTACCTGTTCTACGCGCCGGTCCACGGCTCGAACCTGTACGACTTTCACTACCTGCCGCTCGGCGTGTTCTTCCTGTGGCTGGTGCTGTACCTGATCGAGAGCGGGCGGTACAAGCTGTCGGCACTGGCGATCGTGGTCACGCTCTCGGTGCGCGAAGACGTCGCGGCCGGCTTGATCATCATCGGTGCCTACCTGGTGCTCGCGGGCTCGAAGCCGCGGGCCGGCGCGGTGGTGGCGGGGATCGCCTCGGTCTACTTCGTGGTGTTGAAGATGATCGTGATGCCCTACGTGCAGCAGGGCGGCGAATCCTTCATCCACCAGTGGCAGGGCCTGGTTCCGGACGGCGCGCGCAGCTACGGCGGCGTGCTGATGACCGTGCTCGCCAACCCGGTCTTCACGCTGAATAGCCTGCTCGAGCCCGAGAAGTACCTGTACGCGGTGCAGATCGCAGCGCCGCTCTGCTTCTTCCCGTGGCGCCGGCCGATCGGCTACTTCCTATCGCTGCCGGGCTTCTTCTTCACGCTGCTGTCGACCAAGTATCTGCCGCTGGTGCAGATCTCGTTCCAGTACACGGCGCACTGGTCGGCGTTCTTGTTCATCGCCGTGGTCGCGAACCTGGCCGCGCTGCGCAAGCCCACGGCCGACGGCAACCTGCTCGGTCGCATCAAGCAACGCGCCTGGGTGGGAGCGATCGTGCTGTCCACGCTGGTCACGAGCTACCAGTACGGCGCGATCCTCCAGCAGAACACCGTGCGCGGCGGCTTCGGCCCGTATCGATTCACGCACACGGAGGAGGATCGGCGGCGCTTCCGCGATCTGATGGCGCTGATCGCCAAGGTCCCGCCGATGGCGAAGATCGTGAGCTCGGAGAACATCGTGCCGCACGTCTCGAGCCGCCCCGATGCCTACACGCTGCGCGTGGGGGTGTTCGACGCCGAGTGGCTCTTGTTCCAGACGCCCGTCGGCGGCGAGGAATACAGCGCGGCGAACCGGGCTCTGAACGACGACTTCGGCGTCGTCGAGCTGCGCGGCGGCTTCGTGCTCGCCAAGCGCGGCCACGACAAATCGCAGAACGCCGCCGCCTTCAAGAAGATGCGCTGAGCTAGTAGGAGTTGACCGGTCCGTCGTGCTCGCGATCGGCGTGCACTGCGCGGACTGCGTGGCCGTCGCCCTGAAAGTTCAGCTCGCGGGCGGCGATGTACAGCGGGCGGCGCTTGATCTCCTCGTAGATGCGGCCCACGTACTCGCCGAGGATCCCGGTCATCAACAGCTGCGCCGAGAAGCCGAAGGTGAGCACGACCATGATCGTGGTCCAGCCCGGGACCTGGCCGAAATCGAAGAAATTGATCGCGAGCAGCGCGAGGCCCATCAACACCGCGGCCACACCGCCGATCAGGCCGAGCCAGGTCGCGAGCTTGAGCGGCACCACGGAGAACGAGGTGATGCCGTCGATCGCGAAGCGGATCATCTTGCGCAGCGGGTACTTGGTCTCGCCCGCGAACCGCGCCTCGCGATCGTAGAGCACGGCCGTCTGTCGGAAACCGACCCAGGCGACCATGCCGCGCACGAACCGGTGCTGCTCGCGGAGAGCCCGCATCGTCAGCACCACGGGCCGCCGCATCAGCCGGAAATCCCCGGCGTCGACCGGGATATCGACGCCGGTCATGGCGCGGATGAAACGGTAAAATACCGAAGCCGTAACGCGCTTGAAGATGGTCTCGCCCTGGCGCTTGCGCCGCACGCCGTAGACCACGTCGTAGCCCTCGGCGGCCTTCTCGAGCATCGCGGTCACGACCTCGGGCGGGTCCTGCAGATCCGCGTCGAGCACGACCACCGCGTCGCCTTCGGCGCGATCGAGCCCTGCGGTGATCGCGATCTGGTGGCCGAAGTTGCGAGCGAACGAGATCACCTTGTAGCGCTGCTCGCGCGCTGCCATGCGCTCGAGCAACGTCAGGGACTGGTCGCGCGAGCCGTCGTTGATGAACACCACTTCCCAGTCGTTGCCCACCAGGGTGAGCTGCGACAGAAACTCGCTGAGCCGTCGATCGAGCTCCGGCAGAGTCTCCTCCTCGTTGTAGACGGGAATGACCAGCGAGAGTTTGGGACGCAGCATCGGCGACTTTCGGAGCACGGCGCTTAGCAAAGGGGACCCGCGCGGTAAAGGCCGCCCCCGAGCGGGCGGCCGGCGCGAGCGGGAATTCAGGCTATACTCGGCCCGGTGAGCGCCGGGAATACCGCAAGCACCAAGTTCGACGGTTACGCCAGAGAGTACTCGGCGATGCACGACGCCAGCGTCGAGGCGAGCGGCGAATCCGCCGAGTATTTCGCCCGGCACAAAGTGGAATGCCTGGCCCGCCTCGGGATTGGTCCCGAGACCTCCCTCCTCGACTACGGCTGCGGCATCGGCAACCTCACCTGTCAGCTCAGCCCGCGCTACGCCGACGTTCAAGGCTTCGACCCGTCGCTCGAGAGCCTGAAGATCGCACGGGAGCGCGCGCCGCAAGCCAAGTTCACGAATGACCCGGCCGAGCTCCCCGACGCGCGCTTCGGCGCCGCCGTTCTGGCCGGCGTGCTGCACCACGTGCCCCCCGCCGAGCGCCCGGCGCTGCTCTCGACCGTCGCCCAGAAGCTCGCACCGGGCGGGCGTCTGGTCGTGTTCGAGCACAACCCGTACAATCCGCTCACGCGCCGAGCGGTGGCCGCCTGCCCGTTCGACGACGACGCGATCTTGCTCTCCCCGCGCGAGGTCAAGCGGCTCTTGGCCGCGACCGGCCTGGCCGAGGTCCGTCAGAGCTTCGTGCTGTTCTTCCCGCGGCAGCTGGCCGCGCTCCGCCCGCTCGAGCCGCATCTGGGGTGGCTGTTTCTCGGCGCGCAAACCATGACGATCGCGACGCGCAGCTGATTCGCGCCAGTCGGGTTGGGCCCCGCCTTGACCCGGCACAGGGCCTTTGCTTCCCTGTGCGCCGTGGAAACCAGCTCGACCGAGCCCCAGCCCCCAGCGCCGCCGATTGTCGAGGCGCCGAAACCGCGTTCGGGCGGTTGGTTTTGGGGTAGAGCGCGCATGCGCGAGCTGCGCGCTCGGCAACGCTGGGAAGCGGTGCACTCGCAGCCGTTCGAGCGCCACGCCCGGCTCGCGAGCGACTACGCGCGGGTGACGCTCGATCCTCCGGAGCTGTTCGTCAATGGCCGGGCCGACGCCATCGCCTGCCACCTCTACTGTCAGTCGATTTACTGGGCGCTCCGCAAGCTCGAAGCCGAGCGACGCGGTCCGAGCGTGGAGCAGACCTCGGAGCCGCCGAGCCCGGAAGCGCTCGAGCGGCTGTGGACGGCGCAGCTGCCCGATACCACCAAGGCCACGCTCGCGACGCGGGACGCTCTCCTGCTCGAGCGCGCCCGCCACGATTTTTGCACCAAGTCATTTGCTGATTTCCACGAGCTGCCGCCGGAAGAACAGGTGCGGACGGCGAGGCGCCTGTCGCAGGTGGCGACCGAGCTGCTGCACGCCTCTCGCACCACTAGACAGCAAATCGACGCGGTCTGGCTGCGCCGCGCGCTGAGCCTCGGGGCCGTCCTGGTCATCGCCGCGCTGGTCGTGCTGGGCGTGCTCTGGAGCCGAGAAAAGCGCGAGGCCGGGCGCGACCTGGCGGGGGGCAAGCCCTGGCGCGCGAGCTCCGCCTACGGCGGCTACGGCTGCAAGTCACCGCAGCAATCCTGCGAATCGAGCCCCGATTACTTCTTCCACACCGAGGAACAGGATCGACCGTGGATCGAGTTCGACCTCGGCAAGCCACAGACGATCGCCGGCCTGCGCGTCGACAACCGCAAAGATTGTTGCGCCGAGCGCAGCGTGCCGCTCGTGGTCGAGATCAGCCGCGACCAGCAGAAATTCACTGAGGTCGCGCGTCGAGACCAGGGCTTCCGTACCTGGCGCGTCGAATTCGAGCCCGTCGCGGCGCGCTACGTCCGCATCCGCTCGACGCGCCGCACGATGATGCACCTGGCGCAGGTGCGGATCCTCTCGCCGTAGGTTCTCGCCGGCGGAGGCCAGCGGCGGCCAGCACGGCGCCGCCGCGAAAGCCCGAATTTCACGGCTGGCAAGGCGCGTGCAGCAGGGCGCCGCCATGCCGACACTCGCGACCACGCTCAGCATCTGCGGTGCTCCCCTCGGAACGGCGACGGCACACGCCAGCGCCCTGGTCGGGCTGGAAGCGCGCGCGATTCAGGTCGAGGTGTGCTGCACGCGCGGGCCCTCGCTCTTTCAAATGGTGGGCCTGGCCGAGGCCGCGGTGCGCGAGTCGCGGGTGCGCGTCGCAAGCTCCCTCGCCAAGCTCGGCGTGCTGATCGACGAGCATGCGATCACCGTCAACCTCGCGCCTGCCGATCAGAGAAAGTCGGGGGCCACGCTCGACGTGGCGATCGCGCTTTCGATTCTCGGCGCGCTCGACCGCATCCCGAGCCGCTCGCTCGAGCGCACGCTCGTGCTCGGCGAGCTCTCGCTCGAGGGACAAATCCGACCGGCGCGCGGCGTGCTCGCGCAGCTGCACGGCGCGCGCGAGCGCGGCCTGACGCGAGCGCTAGTGCCCGCCGGCAACGCGGCCGAGGCGGGGCTCGGCGCCGGGCTCGACGTGCGCCTCGCCACGTCGCTCTCCGACATCATCGATCACCTGTGCGGAAAGAAGGCTCTGCCGCGCCCGCGCCCCACGCCCTTCGAGCCTCGCGATGCTCCCGCCGACGGCGATCTATCGGACGTACGCGGGCAGGCCACGGCGCGCCGCGCCCTCGAGGTCGCTGCCGCCGGCGGTCACAATCTGCTCTTCGTCGGTCCGCCCGGCGGCGGCAAGACGCTGCTCGCTCGCCTCTTGCCGAGCATCTTGCCCCCGCTCACCTTCGACGAAGCCATCGAATGCACCAACCTGCACAGCGTCGCCGGG
>JAICQO010000078.1 GCA_025937835.1 Polyangiaceae bacterium | reverse complement strand
CGTTGACGTAGAGCAGTGCGTTGTTGCAGCGCGGCGCGGGCAGGCCCGCTTCGCGGAACACCCGGTAAGCGAGGCGTTCGGCGAGAAAAGACGGATCCTCGACCATGTTGTTCAACGTCATCCGGCGCAGGCCGCGGAACGCCTGACGATCCACGAACTCGTCGAATTTGAGCTTGAACGCGGCCTTTTCCCGGAGCGTCCGGCGGCTGCCTTCGCCTTTGATGCGAACGCCGATCCGCGCGACGGTCTCGGCGCCGTAGCCGAGCGAGCCCTCGACGTAGACCTCGGGCTCCTCGTCGAGCGCCGCCAGCGACGCTTCCGAGAGCTCGAGGTCGAAGCGCGGCAGGTTGTCCTCGTCGTACAGCTCCGCGCTTGAGTCGACCGCTGGCGCGCCGCCCGAGGCACCGCCCACGCCGCCCGCGCCTCCAATCGGGGACCCACCGTTGGCGGGCGAGCCGCCGTTCGCGGGCATGCCTCCATTCGCGGGCGCGCCTCCGGGGCTGCTTCCCGCTTGCGCCGAGCCGCCCGTTTCCATGGTTCCACCGCTGGTTGCGCCCGCGCCCGCGCTCTCGCTTCCGCCGAGACCGCCCGTCGCCGAGCCACCGCTCGCGCTCTGACCGCCACTCTCCATGGCCTCCGCGGGACCCGGGCTTTCGCTCGAGGAGCTCCCGCAGCCCGCGAGCAGGAGACAAGCGAGCGTGGGCAGTGATCGAAAGACGCGCTGGGAAGCCATCGAGACCGAGAAGTCTTGCCCGTCGCTGCATTGTCGGCAAACGTTCCGGCGATGGCAAACGGCCCGCGCGATCGGGAGTCATCCGACATCGCCCCCGGAACGTCGCGGTTGTGCGAGCTGCCGGCGCCGTCCTCACTCCTGTCGAGTCGTTGGTCACGCGACAACCTCGTCACGGCGCACCCCGCGCGGCTCTATGACGGGCGGATCTTGCAACGAATCGACGCCGGAGCCCTCGAACGTCTGGTCAGCGAATTTCAGGCAAAAAATCGCGTCGAGCTCGGCGCCGGGCGGATGGGTGTGTTCACGTGGGACGTGGCTTGTGAGGGTGGCGACGGGCCGCTCGTGTTGCAGGTGCCGCTCGCGATCGACGAGGTCGGCCAGCGTGGCCGGGCCAGGTGCCTGGTGCCGCGGCGCAACGTCGAGAACCTGCGCGGCTTCCTTTCGCGCGGCCTGGCTCGCTTCGCCGTCGAACCGAGAGGGCTTTCGAGGCTCCCCGGCGATGTGCCCGCGGCGCTGTTTTCCGGTCTGCCCGAGCACCGTGCGCTGACGTTCGCGCTCGGCGCGCTCCAGGTCGAGGTCGAGGCGGGGGAGCAATCCTTCGGCATCCAACTCGGCCGGAAAGCGACGGCCGAGCTGCTCGCGGAGATGGTCGCCGCGCTCGTCTATCACTACGAACCGGAGCGCGACGGGGGCACCGCGATCACGGACGTCGCCGTCAACGACGGAGACTTCGTCGTGAAGCGCCGCAGCGACGGCTCCTTCGAGCTCCGCCTGACCGCTGCGCGCAGCCTCGACCCCGGTGTCGGGCCGAGCCTGTTGCTGCTCTACCTGGTGCAGCTCCTCGCTTATCAGGACTGGGAAGTAGGCGAGGAGCTTTTCGGCTTGCCGATGCCGATCAGCAACCCGTCGGTTGCATTCCACGGCCTGGTGCGAGGTCTCCGCTATCGCGCGCGAGATCTCGGCGGCTCGGAAGACGACGCGCTCGAGCAGGCGCGCGCGTGGATCCGCGATTTCGGCTGGAGCCGCGAGGGCCGCGCCTACCGCCCCTGGGTCGAGCGCTTTCTCGCCGAGCGGCTGCCGCTCGGGTTCGGCGAAGATCTGCGAGAGCACTGGTGGCGGTTGACGCCGGCCCAGACGCGCCTCGGGGCGCTCGAGATCGTCGGCCGCGTACTGCCCGAGGCAGCGGAGCACGAGCTCGCTCGAGAGCTCCGTGCGCTTCTGGACGGCCTGTCGCGAGAGCTCGGCTGCTCGCTCGAGGAAGACCCGACACAGCTCCGGATCAACGACCTGGACGGACGCGAGCTCGCGAGCGTTCTCGAGCGAGCGAACCTGCCCCGCGCGCTGCTCGGGCGGCTGTTTGCGGCCTGGCCGTATCGAGACTTTGCGGAGCTCTTCGCGCGCGTTCCCGAGGCGCGCGGCCTGGAGCGCTTCGAACGGAAGCTCTCGTTCGGCCGTGTCGTCTCGTCCCTGGACGAGGGCACTCTGAAAAGCCTCGAAGCGAAGACGCAAAGCCGGCCTTCGCGGGCGATCGCCAACTGCGAGGTGTTCGGCGGCTGGGTCGTGCCTCCGGGGCTCGAGGGAAGCGCGCTAGAAGCGTTTCCGAGCTTCGAAGCGTACATGGAGGCCGCCCTGCACGATCCCGACTTCGGCTACTACGCCCGGCGCGTGTCGATCGGCCTGGCTGGCCATTTCGAGACGCACCCGGAGGTTTACAGTCCGCACTACGGGGGCTGGCTCGCCGAGCTCGCGTTTCGCGCCGACGCCGAAATGCGGGAGCGGGGTGAGCTGTCCGCGGAGGCGCGCTTTCAGGTGGTGGAGTTCGGCGCGGGGAACGGCCGCCTGGCTCGAGATTTCGTCGACGCCGTGCGCGCGAAGCACGACACCGCGCCGCGGCATCGCCGGGAGTGGAAGCATTTCTCGGACCGGCTCGAGTACCGCATCTACGAGCGGTCCGAGTCTTTGCGGCAGCGGCAGCGCGAGCTCCTGGGCGACCGAGCGATCGTCGCGGAGGGAGACGCGCGCCACCCGCAGCGCGCGCTCGCGCGAGATTTTCCGGGCGGGGTCCAGGGTCTCGTGCTGACCAACGAAGTGCCGGACGCCTTCGGTGTCCACAAAATCGTGCTCGGCGCGGACGCGCGCGCCTGGGTCGCGCTGGTGGTCCCGCGCGTCGAGGGTCGCCTCCTCGAGCACCTCGAAGCGCCGCTGGCCCGGCAGATCGGTGAGCGTGACGCCGCGCTGAGGCAGCGATTCCCGCTCGAAGATCGCGCTGGCGAGCACTACCTCGACGCCGAGACGCTCTGGCTCGTGCTTCGGGAATTGGCCCGGCGCGCGGCCGCGGCTCAGGACGAGCTGCTCGGTCGGCTCTGGTTCGAGGAGGCATACCTGCCGGCCGCCTTCATCCCCGAGCTCGCTGCCCACCTCTCGAGCAACGCCGCCGACTACGCCACGGCGCTCGCCGCCGAGGGCTCCGGCGTCGTGCAGTACGTGAACCTGCACGGGGACCGCTTCATCCGTGAGCTCGGCGCGTGCCTCGGCGCCGGGCACGTCGTCACCATCGACTATGGAGAGACCAGCTTCGGTCTGGTGCAAGGGGCGCGCTGCGGTGAGTTCCCGTTCAGGGTTTACGGCGAGTGGCAGGAGTACCAGCCGCGACCGAACGATCCGTACGCCGCTCCGGGCACCCAGGACCTGACGGCGGACGTGAACTTCACGGCGCTCGCGCGGGCGGGCGCTCTTTCGGGCCTGTTGGTTCAGCATTTCGGGCCGGAGCGCGACGCGAGCGGGCCCGGCTTGCTGTCTCTGGTATCGGGCCGAGGACACGAGCGAGTGCGCGAGTTCCTCGGCAACCCGGTGTTCAAGGTGCTGGTGCAAGGCAAGCGGCCGACGTCGTTGTTCGACGCGCCGTTCGTCACTCCGCTCGCGCTGTTCGCGAGCGAAGCTGCGGTTCCGAAGGCGCGCCGAGCGCGGATCCCGGAGCTGAGGCGCGCGCTGGAAGCGCTCGCGGACCCGCCTCAGCCGCTGTAATTCGCGAGCACGCGTCGGACCTTACCCGCCGCGTCGAGCTCCATCACTTCGCCCGTCTTCGTGCCGCGCTGGTTCTCGTAATAGAGCACCACGCTGCCGATGCCCCACATCACGTCCAAAAGCTCGAAGCGGAGCTCGGGGTTCTTCTCGAGACCGAGCCGGAAGTAGTCCCGGAGGGTTGTCTTGCCCCTCACGGTTCCGCTCCGGTCGCCGAAGCGCTCGGCGGCGACCGGCGAGACGAGCACCACGTCTTCAGCGTAGTGTTCGAGGATCCGCTCGAGGTCGTGTGCGTTCCAGGCGCGCACCCAGTCTTCGGCGAGCGCCCAGGCTGTTTCTCGATCGAGCAACATCTGTGATTTCATGGGTGATTCGTGCTGGGCTCGCGCCGGCTGAGCGGGGCCGAGCCAGGCAGTGCCAGCGCCGCGGCGGCCAGCGTGGCGGCGAGCGCCAGGCCGTCCTCGACCGTCTCGGCGAAGTGCACGTGATCGTGTTGCTTCAGCAGGTTCGCCCGATCGAAGACCCGCTTCGGTTCGGGGAGGGGTCCGGTCAGCACCACCTGTTTCTTCGCGGCGCGCAAGCGCGTGAGCGCGCTCTCGAGCGCGACGAGCCCGGTCGCGTCGATCGAGGGTACACGGCCCAGCGAAAGCACCACGACGCGGCTCTGGGACCCGACCGTGTGCAGCGCGCCCATCGCGTTCTGCGCCGCGCCGAAGAACAGCGGCCCCGCGACCTCGTACAGGGCGACGCCGGGCGCCAACGGATATTCGGAGTCCTCGCCGCTCGTGGCGTCGAGCAGCCTCGAGTGCGTGAGCTCGGCGGTCCGGCGCATGAACAAGAGCGATGCCAGCACCACGCCGAACGACACGGCGACCACCATGTCGAACACTACGGTCAGCGCGAAGCAGGCCAACAAGACCACGGCGTCGCTCTTCGGAGCGATGCGCAAGATCGTCACGAAATGCCGGCGCTCGGACATGTTCCACGCCACCACCAGCAGCAGCCCGGCCAGGGCCGCCATCGGCACGTAAGCGAGCAGCGGCGCAAACACCAGCACCGCCAGCAGCACCACCAGCGCGTGGCAGACCGAGGCCAGCGGCGAGCGCGCCCCGGCGCGGATGTTGGTCGCGGTGCGCGCCAGAGCACCCGTCGCGGCGATCCCGCCGAAGAACGGCGCCACGATGTTGCCGATCCCGAGCCCGATCAGCTCGCCGTCGGGGTCGTGCCGCTTGCCGGTCATGCCGTCGGCGATCACCGCGGACAGCAGCGATTCGATGGCGCCCAGCATGGCGATCGCGAACGCGGCCGAGCCGAGGCTGCTGATCGCGCCGAGCGACAGCCCGCCCTCGCCCCAGGGCAAGCGCGGGATCGGCGGCAGGCGAGGGATGCCCTGCACGACCTGTCCGTCGATCGTCGACTGGAAGCGCGTGCCGATGGTCTCGATCACGAGCTCCGGGCGCAGCTGATGGGCGAGCAACGCCCCGAGCGAGGCCAGGCTCAGCGCGATCAGCGGCGCGGGCACCCGCCGGCTGAGCGCGGGCAAGCGCTTCGGGAGCTCGAGCAGCAGAAGGATCGTGGTCAGCGCCACCAGCGCGTCGGGCAGCGAGGCGTCGTGCCGGGCTTGCCAGAGCGCGCGCACCTTCTCCAGGTACGTCTCCGGCATGTGCGCGACGTGCAAGCCGAGCGCGTCCTTGAGCTGCAACGTCGCGATCACCGTCGCGATGCCCGCCGTGAAGCCGGTCGTCACCGGGTGCGGGATGAACTGAATCAGCCGCCCGAGCCGGGCCACGCCCATCGCCAGCAGCAGCAAGCCCGCGAGCAACCCCGCCGTCAAGAGGCCAGAGACCCCGTGGCGGGAGGCGATCGGCGCCAGGATCACCACGAAGGCAGCGGTGGGTCCCGTGACCTGAAATTTCGAGCCGCCGGTCAGCGCGACCACGACGCCGGCGACGATCGCCGTATACAAACCGTGTTGCGGCGGCACGCCGACCGAGATCGCGAGCGCCATCGACAGCGGCAGCGCCACGATTCCGACCACGACGCCCGCCAGCAGATCGGCTCGGAACGCCGCGCCGTCGTAGCCCTGCGCCCAGGTGCGGCGCATCGCCGTGGCGATCGGAACATCGAGGGACCGCACACGTTGGGGAAACAGATCGAGCAGCGACTTACGGTTGAGCATTCTCGGCGGGTTTGCATTCTGCGCTTCGCGCCGCCGACAGCAAGAGCTAGTCGTGGCCTGGCGCTTGCACCAGCCGCGCCAGAGTCGCCTTGACCACCTCAAGCGTATCCAATCGAAATCGTCTCGCCGCTCTCTCGTCCACGCTGCCGCGCTGGCGAGCGCTCGCGGCGGCGATCGCCGCTGGCCTGGGTGTGATTGCGTGGTGGCTGTACCAACCAGCCCAAGCGCAAGAGTTGCGGGTCGACACGACGCTCGAGCCGCGGCCCAAGCTCGTTTCCTCGGTCGCAGCGGCTGCGATCGAGACGAGCTCTCCGTCCGTGGCTCCAATCGCCAGCATTCCGCTGGTTCCGCCCGCGCCGCCGCCAGAAAAGCCCGTGATCCGCTTGCCGGCGGGAGCCAACACCACGCTGCTCGTCGGCATCGATCGCCGCCCGGACGCAAAAGGTGCGGGGCTCGCCGACACGATCCTGGTCGCGATTCTGGATGAGACACGGCAGAGGGCCGGCGTCGTCAGCATCCCGCGCGACCTGTGGGTGACGATCCCGGACTACGGCGAGAACAGAATCAACGTCATCCCGAGCGTGGCGCGGGCCCAGAAAAAGCCGATGCTGGAGCTGTTCGCGCGTGTCATCGAGGACACGCTCGGGTTGCCGATCGCCCACGGCATCTTCGTGGACCTCGGCGTCTTCGAGCGGGTCGTCGACGCGGTCGGCGGCGTCGAGGTCGCGGTGCCCTGTCCGATCATCGACTCGTTTCACGACACGCGCATGCCCGGAGGCCGCCGCAAGCTGGACCTCGCCGAAGGACTGGCGCTGCTCGACGGGCCTACCGCTGCCATGTACGTGCGCTCGCGCCACGGCCGCTCGGACTTCGGAAGAGCGCGGCGGCAGCAAGCGGTGCTGCTCGGGCTCCGCGATCGGCTGCTGTCGATTGGCGGCTTCGTGCGCGTGCCCGAGCTGTACTCGGCCGTCGAGGAGTCGATCTCGACCGATCTACGCCGCTACGAGCTGGTCGACCTCGCGCGCCGCGTGCTGTCGCTGGATCGCGGTAAGCTGCACGGCCTCGTGCTTTCGCCGCCGCTCACGCGCGCCCACGCCACCGACGACGGCAAGGCCGTGCTGCTCCCGGACCGCGACGCGATCACCGCGGCGCTGCTCGCGTTGCCCAGAGCCGGCGCGCCCGGTGAGCCGTTGAAGGTGCCGTGCCCCCCCGCAGACGCCGCCCTCCGCGGCCGTTAGTCACTCGCGCGGGACGGCGATGTTGTACGGGGAGCTCGGCTTGCGCTCGCCGGTCTTGGCGCGCTGGATCGATTCCATGATCAAGCGGCGCGCCTCGTTGGCATCGCCCCAGCCGAGCGGCTTGACCCACTTCTTCGGCTCGAGATCCTTGTAGTGCTCGAAGAAGTGCTGGATCTGCTCGATGGTGATCGTCGGCAGCTGCGTGAAGTCCTGCACGCTCTCGTAACGCCTCGTGAGGCGCGTGACCGGCACGGCGATGATCTTCTCGTCCACGCCGGCTTCGTCCTGCATCAGGAACACGCCGACCGGGCGCACCGCGATCACGGCGCCCGGCACGATGCCGCGCTGATTCGCCACCAGCACGTCGATCGGGTCGCCGTCTCCGGACAGCGTGTGCGGCACGAACCCGTAGTTCCCCGGATAACGCATCGAGGTGTAGAGGAAGCGGTCCACGACCAGCGTGCCGGCGCGCTTGTCGAGCTCGTACTTGATGGGCTCGCCGCCCACCGGCACTTCCACGATCACGTTCACTTCTTCGGGCGGGTTTGCGCCGACCGAAATGGCCTCGATACGCATACTGGTCGTAAATCTCCGCGGCCGATCTAGCCCTTGAAACCCCCTTCGTCGAGGTAGCGCTGCTCTTCCGGTCGCATCGGCCGGCCGAGGATGCTGTTTCGATGAGGGAACCTCCCGAACCGGCGCACGATGTCGCGGTGGCGTTCGGCGTGCGACAGGTGCGGCTGTCCGAGGCGCCGCACGAGCTCGACCGAGCGCTCCTGGTCGGCGGGTTCCTCGGAGTGGCCGAACGGCAGATACACGAACATCGCCAGCGGATGCGACAGGGCGCGGTCGTGGCCGGCCCGAATCGCGGCGTCGGCTACCGCTCGCGCCAGCGCGTCCGTTGCATACATCCGGGGCGTCCCGCGGAACGAATTGCGCGGGTACTGGTCGAGCAGGATGCAGAGCGCCAGCGCTCCGTCGGGTGTTTCGAGCCAGCTTCCGAGCTCACTCCGGGCTGCCGCCTCGTGGAGCGTCAGGAAACGCTCGCGAAATCGGCGGTCGAACTCGGGGTCTTTCGCGAACCACAGCTCCGGCCCCGCCTGCTTCCAGAACTCCACGACCTCGAGCGCTTCGGGCGGGGTCACCGGCGCCCGCACGCGCTCGGCCTCCGCCTCGCCCCCGGCCTGCGCGGCCGAAAAGGCCGGACCTCGTCCGCACGCGGCCAAAACCGCCGCCGCCAGCAACATCGATGACTGATGAATCCACATGATGCGTGCTCCTTCGCCCATGAAATAGGGCCGGGGTCACGGTGAATCAAATGATACGATTTCACGAAGTCGATGAATGAAACTGATTTGAGTCGGGTCGACCTCAACCTGCTGGTGCTGTTCGAGGCGGTGTACCGCGAGCGACACGTGGGCCGCGCCGCCAAGCAGCTCCACGTCTCGTCGTCCGCCGTGAGCCACGGGCTCGGGCGGCTGCGCGAGCTGTTCGACGATCCGTTGTTCCTGCGAAACCCGAAGGGCGTGGTGCCGAGCGCACGCGCCGAGGCGCTCGCGCAGCCGATCGGGGAGGCGTTGTCACGGGTGCGGCAAGTGGTCGGAGGCATCGAGCCGTTCGACGCCGCGCGGTCTACGCGCCGCTTCTCGATCGGCGCCGCCGACGCGACGCTCGCGGTGCTGCTGCCGCACCTGCTCCGGCTGCTCCAACGTGAGGCGCCGCGCATCGATCTCCGCATTCAGCACCTGCTGCCCATGAGCGGGCTCGGCCCACTCGAGGACGGGAGCCTGGATATTTCGCTCCTGGCGCTGGACGACGTGCCCGCGCGCTTTGCGACACGGGTGCTCTCGCAAGAAGAGTTCGTGATCGCGGCCCGCAAAGGGCACCCCTTCTTGCGCGCACCGACCCTGCGACGCTATTGCGAGCTCTCGCACGTGCTCGTGTCGCTCACGGGTGAGCGCGTGGGTTACATCGACGGTGTCTTGGCGGAGCAGGGGCTGTCGCGCCGGGTGGCCCTCACGGTGCCGAACTTTTTCCTCGCGCTCGCAGCGGTCTCCAGTACGGACCTGGTGTCGGCGGTGCCAAATAGCCTGCTCGCCGAGCAGGGAGCCCGCTTCGGCCTCTCGAGCGTGCGAGTGCCGCTCGCGCTCCGGGGCTGGCAGATGCTCGCCATCGTGCCCGAGGTCGCGCTCGCCGATCCGGGCATCGCCTGGCTGCTCGGAGCCGTGGAGCGTGCTGCTGCCGCGACACGCAAGCGCAGGGCGACCGCGCGCCGGCGCTGATGGTCATTTGTTTCTGTTTCGACGTCTGACGAGTGCCAGCTTGGGCGTGAGTCTGTATCCTGGAGCGAATGACCGAGGGAAGACCGGGCTGCCCGAAGTGGCTCTGCTGGAGTGCGTCGTTGGTCGTGGGGCTCTCGTCGCTGGCGTGTGCGCCGCCGCCCGTGGCCAAGGTCTCGGGACGCTGGGTGTACGCGGCAGGCGACTCAGCGGGCGTCGGCAAGGCCTCGACCCCGCGCCTCGCCAACCCGATCACGCTCAGCGAGGGCGGCGCTTGCTTTCCACTCGACAAGCTGGACGGCTTGTTCGGACCCACCTGCGAAGCTCACGAGACCGAAGGAGGAGGCGGGGACGTCCCACTTTCGGAGCAGGTCAGCGGCGGCGGTTCGGCGCCGGTGCCGCCGCCAGGGGCCGGCTGCGACCCGCTGGATCCGACCTGCGGCAATCACCCGCCACCGCGAGAAGTGCGCTGGTATTGCCACGACCGAGTCGTGATCCGGATCGTGCTCAACGGCTGCGGCAACAACCAGGCAGCGGTCTCGCAGATCGCCGTGGCGATCGACGGAGAATGACGAATGCCGCGATTCAACGACACCGTCGCTGCTTTCCAGGCCTTGCTCGCGCCCCGCGGCTACACGCTGAAGGCGACCGACACCCAGGTCGTGTTCAAGACCCCTCCCTTCGGCACGCCGATCTTTGCCATCCCCGACGTCCATCTGTGTGACGGCCTCGGCGGCGACATCTTCCTCCACGGCGATCCCGAGAAGCCGAAGAAGCTCGCCGCGGTGATGAACGCGATCAAGACCTACCAGGCGCAACACCCGATGTCGTCGCGCGCGATTCAGCTCGGCGACTGGTTCGACATCTGGCGCGTCGTCGGCAACGACCCGCGCGACATGACCTACGGCAAGATTCAGAACGTCGTGGCGTTCCGCGAGATCCTCGACCTGGACGCGCAGATCGGCCTCGCGCACACGATCGGCAACCACGATGCCGGCTTCTTGAACAGCCTGCCTGACCGGCGCGCCGCGCAGCCGGCGTTCTTTCGGCTGGGTTTCTGGCTGGGCGCCAACGTTTACGCCCTCCACGGCCACCAGAGCGACATCGAGCCGCCACCCAACTCTACCTTCGACCAGACTGCCGTCTGGCTCGCCACCGTGATCGGCAAGTTCGTACCGGGCGTCACGCGCTTCGAGAGCTACGTCGATCGCCTGGGCACGGGCCCGGGCATCAGCCGCTGGCTCGTCGATTCTCTGCTCCAGGCGCGCGAAGATCCGAAGCCTCCCGCGCGCGAAAAGGACGAGCGAACCCTGCCGGACACCGTCAAGAGCGGCCGCTTCGTCCAGCGCGAGAAGGTCAACAAGCTGGCCGGCATCGCGCAGCGCGTGGCCGCGCTCCAAGAGTCCAACGGCCGCTCAGCCGACGTGATCATCGTCGGCCATAGCCACGTCCCCGGCGCCGCCTGGACCGACATCTCGGGCAAACCCGTGGTCGTGGTCGACGCAGGCGCGTGGGCCTACGACCAGGCCAACCTGCTGCTCGCCGCCGAAGACACGATCGCGGTCTTCGACGTGCAGCGGCGGTAGCTCCGAGCGGCTGTCAGCCGCCAGCGCCAGTCGTCGGCGCGAAGCTGGGCTCGCGCTCTCCGCGTGACGGTCGTGGCCGCGGCGTCAGTCGGGGCGGCGGTCGAGCAGCTTGCCGTCGGGGGCGACCTCGATTTCCCACTTCTTGTCACCCTCCTGAAACTCGATCTCGTACACGGTCTGGCCGCGCTTCACGTCGCGCTCGATCTCAGAGATCTTTCCGGCGCCGACCTCGCGCTGAACGGTGGTTTGGACCGGCTTCGGGAGCTCCTCGAAGGTGAGGTCGTCCCCGGCGAATGCCAGGTTCGACGAAATCAACAGGGCGGGCAGAACGGTGAACGTCGTGAGCCACTTCATGGCGAGAAGTCTCCGTCCGGCCCCCGCTCTCCGCAAGAGCGCCGCCAAACGGTACCCAAACGGGCGATCTGCCCACACTGGCTCGCGAAATGTAGAATGGCCGGATGCGGATCCTCGTGGTCGATGATCACGAAGAGGTATTGGAGCTGGTCGGCCGCGCCTTGATGCGTGATCAGCACCACGTGTCGACGGCCTCGAGCGCAGAGCAGGCGCTGTCGATGCTCTCCGAGCACGACGTCGAGCTGATGATCGTAGACCTGGGCCTGCCCGGGGTTTCCGGCCTCGAGCTCTGCCGGACGCTGCGAGCCCGCGGCAGCGAGGCGGCGATCTTGATCCTCACCGCCGAGAGCGCCGTGGCTTCGCGCGTGCGCTGCCTGGACGCGGGCGCCGACGACTACCTGACGAAACCGTTCGCCGTGGCCGAGCTCCGGGCGCGGGTGCGAGCGCTTTCGCGCAGGACGCGCTCCGTGCCGCTGGCCCGTATCCCGAGCCAGGGCGTGGAGCTCGATTTCGCGCGCCGCCGGGCCCTCGCCAACGGCAAGCAAGTGCCCGTCACCGGGCGCGAGTGGGAAATCCTCTCGATGCTCCACGGTGAGGGCGGCAGGGTCGTCCCGCGTTCGGCCCTGCTCGAGCGGATCTGGCGCGACGCCGGTGACTCCGCCGCAGCCAGCCTCGAGGTCCTGGTGGGACGGATCCGCAAGAAGCTCGGCGAGGGCATCGTGCGCACCGTGCGCGGCGAGGGTTATGCGTTCGGCGAAGAATGAGCGCGGACGGGCCCCGAGCGGCGTCGGGGCGCGCGTGGCGCGGGTGGCGATCGTGTGTGCGGCGCTGGGCGGCTTCGTCGCAGCGGCCACGGCCATCGTCGCCGTCGATCGCTTGATCGCGGAGCAAGCCGCGCAACGCCTGCTCGCGGCCACCGTCACCCTGGCCGGTGAGCTCGACGAGCACCGCAAGCGCCCGCTGCGCGACGTGATGGGCGAGGTCCTCGAGGACGAGAACGAAGAGATCCTCACGAGCGGTATTCGCATGGCGGTGGTCGAGCGAGGACGGGTCGTCGCCGGTGATACGGCCGTGCCGGCCATCGAACACGGGCTGTGCGGCACGTTCGACGGCTCGAACGGCCGGATCCGCGCCTGCGCCCGGGGCTACCGCGGCTGGTCACTGGTCGCTGCGCAGCCCACCAACGAGCTGCGGCTGCACGCGATTTACGCGCTCTCGCTGCTCTTGTCGCTCGGTCTCGGAGGGCTGGCGGGAGCGCTCTCCAGCCGCCGGCTGACGCGCTGGGCAGTGGGGCCGCTACAGGCGCTTGCCAGCGCGCTCCGCGGCTCGCGCCCGGGGCGCGCTCACGTGCTGGAGCTCGGCGAGCCGAGCGACGTGCGGGAGGTCGAGGAGATCCGCGAGGCGCTCGCCAATCGCGCGCGAGAAATCGAGCGCTTGCTCGAGCAGACCTCGCGCTTCGCCGCCGATGCCGCGCACGAGCTCCGCACACCGCTGACGGTGATGCGCACCGAGCTCGACCTCATGCTCGAAGAAGGTGCGCACGACACGGCAGCGCTCACGCGGGTGATCGCGCGCGTGGAGCGGCTGACCGAGCTCGTGAACCGCCTGTTGATCCTGGCGCTTCCGACCGGCAACCTGTCGTCGGGGTTCGAAACCGTCGCGCTCTCCGAGGTCGCAGAGGACGTGGTCTCCGAGCTTCCCCCGGCGCAGCGCGAGCGAGTGCGGCTCGAGGCCGTGGACGAGGGCATCGTCCACGGTGACCCCGAGCTCTTGCGCTCGCTGGTCGCGAACGGGCTCGGAAACGCACTGAAGTTCGCGCCGGAAGGCAGCGTCGAGCTCCGGATCGTCACGCGCGAAGCCCCCGAGAGCACGATCCCCGTGCTGGTCGCGCTCGAGGTGAAGGACCAGGGCCCCGGAGTTCCGGCCGAGCTCCGGGAACGAGTCTTCGAACCGTTCCGGCGGCTGCGCACTGGCTCGGAGCCGGGCCATGGGTTGGGCCTGGCGCTGGTCGGTCACATCGCGAGGGTGCACGGCGGCATGGCGGCGCTCAAGGACAGCGAGCGCGGCGCGCACCTCGAGGTGCTGATCCCCGGCTGGAGAGCGCCTTGATGGGCGATGTCTCGGAGCGGCCCGCCGCGAGGTCCTCCACGCAGGTGCTGGTTCGCGATCCGGACGGGCATGCGTTACCGCGGAGCTACCCCGCCCCCGGTCCCAGGCCAGACGATCAGCTCACGAGCTTGCCGGGTCGGCCTCGACCTCAGGCTCCGATTTTGCCCGGCGCCGGGCCAACCAGAACAACAACGCCGGGAACGCCACCAGCGTGATCACCAGGTTGATGCCGAAGCCGAGGTTGGCGAGCGTGCCGATCGAATTCAGACCGGGGTGGCGGGCCATGATCATGGCTCCGAAGCCGACGGCGCTCGTGACCAGGCCGCCGACGATGGCGCGGCCGGTCTCGCGGTAGGCCTTGGCGAACTCGGTCTCCGACAGCCCGAACCACGACATCAGGTGCACGCCGGCGTCGATGGTGGTGCCGATCAGCACGGGAACCACCACGATGTTGAGGCTGTTGAAGCGCAAACCGGTGACGGCCATCACGCCCATCAAGCCGCACACCGAAAACGCCGTGGGCAACAGGCAGAGCAGCGCCGTTGCCAGGCTGCCCATGGTGAGCCAGGTCGTGAGCAGCGCAAACGTGATCGAAACCCCGAGCACGATCGGGATCTCGTGCTCCACCATGTCCAGGATATCGACGAGGATCATCGCCTCGCCGGCCGCGGAAATGTGGGTGCCGCCGCCGAGGTGCAGGTTGCGCACCTCCTTCGAGAGCTCGCGGAGCTGCTCGGCGTCCCCCATGTTGATGCGGGTGTAGACGACGACGAAGCGGCCGACCTCGCCCTTGGCAGTCTCGAAGCGGGAGCGCAACGAGGGCGGCGCATCCTGGATCTCGAAGGGCACGGCCGACGTCAGCTCGAGCCCGCGTTCGAGCTCTCGGCGCTGGTCGCCCTCTACCTTGGCGGGATCGATCTGCTTCAGGTTCTCGTGGATCCGCGCCAGCACCGCGCGCTTCTCGGCCTGGTGCGTGGGGATCACGTCTTCGATCGTGGCGACGAAGTCGAGCGTCGAACGCTCGCCGCGCTGGCGCTTGCGAAGCTCCAGCTGGTTCGCGGCTTCGCGCGCCGCTTCGGCGGTGTCCGTGAGCACCACGACGGGCGTCTGCGAGTAACCGAGCACGCGGTTGACCCGCTTGTCGAGCTGAACCGAGGGCAACGACACGTCGTCCAGTGCCGAGAAGTCGTAGTTGAAGCGGACGTCGGTCGCCTTCACGGCCAGCGGCGCGAACACGAGCAGCGCGCCGGCGGCGATCGGACCGCGCAGACGAGCCACGACGCGCGTGAAGGCGTTGTGGCCGGTGACCGCGGCGTGCCGCGTCGGTTGCCAGCCCCAGCGGCTCGCGAGCCCGAGCATCGGCGGTAAGAGCAGCACATAGGCCAGAACCGCCACGATCATCCCCACGGCGCCGATCACGCCGAACTCGCGGAAGGCGCGAAACTTCGAGATCGCGAGCGCCGAAAACACCAGCGCCGCGACCAGCGCCGCGATCAGCGCCGAGACGCCCGTATGGCGAAACGCGTCGCGCACCGCGCACTCCGAGTCGCAGCCCTCGTCGCGGAGCGCTCCGTAGCGTCCGATCAGGTGGATGCCGTGCTCGGTCCCGAGGCCGCCGAGGATCGCCCCGAGGAAGCCGGTCAGCAGGTTGACCTGCCCGTAGGCGATGGCCGTGAACCCGTAGGTCCAGCTCAGCCCGGCGGCCACGGGGAACAAGCACAGCCCGACCGCCACGAAGCTCCGGAAGTGCAACAAGACGTACGCGATCAGGATCGCGAACGCGATCAGCGACGCGCGCGCCAGGTCGCTCGTGATCTCGATCTGCTGGTCTACCTTCTTCTTGTAGGTGCCGGTGACGGCCCACCGAAAATTCGGGCCATATTTGGCCAGATCTTGCTTGCCGATCGCCTCTTCCACCTCACCGACGATGCGCTTGGCGTAGCCGAGGTCGGCGGAGTTACCGACCGGTTTGACGAGGATCGCGATCAGACCCTCGTCCTTGCCGTAGTAGTAGACCTCGCCGTTTCCCTTCAGGCGGCGCTCGGCGCTACCCGAGTACTTCTGCTCGATGTCCGAAAAGTCGAGCGACGGCGCTTCGCTCTCTTCCTCGAGCCCGAGCGACATCGGGTTGTGCTTGTCGCGCTCGAACGACAGGCGATCCTCGACCCGCTCCTCGATCGTCTCGAGGTCCTTCAGATCGAGGAAGTACAGCGCGCGCTTCTCGAAAAACTCCGCCGGGCGACGGTGCTCGACCGAGCGGACCCCCGGCAGGCGCTCGAGCACCGGCGACAGCTCGTCGGCGAAGCGCTTCAGGGTCGCCTCGTCGGCACCCTGACCGACGACCGCGACGAAGCCGATGCCCCCGAAGCGTTCGCGCAGCTGCCGGATGTCCTGGACGCTCTGGAAGCTCTCGGGGAGCAGGTCGACCAGGTTGGCGTTGAGCGTCAGCGAGCGCGCGAAGAACGACCCGGCGAGCAGCAGGGCGCAGCCAAATAACAGCGAGAGCCAGGGACGCCGGTGACTGCGAACTGCGGCGGCACCGAGCGCCTGCTCCAATCGCCGCATCCAATGCTTCACCGTTGACTGCTCCTACTCGGGGTTGAGAAGGCCGCTCGACCGAGGCGGCGGCGTAGGCAATCACGTGACAGCCCTCGGAGCAACCTAACAGCCCCGTTCTCAGGCGTTGCCCGTGACGAACGATCGCGGTACGCAGGCGACCGTGGCGGATACGCCCACGAACGAGGAAACGCCGCAGGCCGATGCCGGGCAGGCGGCTCTGGGCCCGACTCCGGCGCCCGGACCCGTCGAGCCGCGGCGCCCGGCCGAGCCGCCGCGCCCGCCAGAGCGGCGACCACCGCCTCGCGGCTTGGTCCTCGCGGTAGCGTTCCTCGTCCCCTGCGTGGTGATCGCCCTCGGCGTCTGGTCGATGATCCGCGCCGTGGAGAAGAGCGAAACCGCGCCCGCTCCGAGCGCGAGCGAGCCGCCAACACCCGCGGCGCCCGCGCTGGCCCCGGCGCCCGCGGAGCAGGAGCCCGCGCCTTCGCTTGCGCCCGGACAGGCTCCCGAGTTCATCGGCGAGACGGACGACGGTGAGCCCAGCAGCGAAAAACGCGCGCCTCCCAAGCGCTACAAGACCGTTCACCAGGCGGCCACCGAGAGCTGCTCCACCGAGAGCGTCGAGGGCCTGAGCAAGCAGATCATCGCACAAGCGCGTTGCATCAAACCCAACGCCTTCGTCCCGCTGCCGCCACGCAAGAACCTGGTGGTCTCTTCCAACGTGTTTCCGTACCTGGAGCTCGAAGCTCGTAACGGCCTGGTGCGTGCGCTCGACGCGAACCCGACCAAGCGCATGACCCTGAACAGCGCGCTCCGGACCGTGGCACAGCAATACCTGGTGTCGCGCTGGGGCGCGGGCAAGCGCTGCGGGGTGCAACTCGCGACGCGGCCCGGACAGAGCAACCACGAGATCGGAACCGCAGTCGACATCGCCGAGCCGAACCAGTGGAAGGCAGCGCTCGCGGCGCAGCAGTTTCGTTGGCTCGGCGCCTCGGACCGGGTGCATTTCGACTACAAAGGCGCGGGCTCCCGCTCGAAGTCGGCCACGGATGTGCTCGCCTTTCAGATGCTCTGGAACCGCAACAACCCAAAGGACCCGATCCCGGCAGACGGGCGCTACAGCGCTGCGACGGAACAGCGGCTCAAGAAAGCTCCCCCGGCGGGGTTCGCGAAGGGGCCGGTCTGCGGAAAATCCGGAGCGAAGAAGCGCCCGTGACCATGGCGTTACGCCTCGTCCGCAGCACTCCCGCCACTGTGATGGCCGGCCGTCGCCTGCTCGAGCACGAGCGCAATCCCGCTGAAAACAGCGCGCGCCGCTCGCCGTGAGCCGTACGGCAAGACGCATACCGTGCGGCCCTGCGTCCGGCACGCAAGCTGCTTGTTCCCACACATGGCCCAACTGAACACGCTTCCGTCCTGGCAGGTGCCGCTCTTTGGCAGCCGCGCTCGGGTTCGTTCGCATCGAAGCCTGCATCCGGGCGTGAGCGACGCCTGGCTGGTCGGGGCAGAAATCGCGGGAGCTGCCGTGCTGGCCGCCGCGCTCGCCGCCGGGGGTTACCTGGCAGGGGACGCCTGGGGAAGCGCGGGCGCGAGCTTGTCGCAGATCGCTCCCGAGTGACTCTCGGCACGGGTCAGCACGCGCAATCTGCTCCGGCACGCAAGCTGCTTCACGCGTGCGAATGCCCCATCCGCACGACACGCTTCCGCCCTGGCAACAGCTTCCGAGCAGCGCTCGTTCACCGGTCGCACCCGTCGCATCGCTCGCAGCCGTCGACCTGGCGCAAGCGGTGCGAGGCGGTCCGTGGGACGTGTGCGTCGTCGGCGCGGGCCTGGCTGGCCTGCTCACTGCGCTCGAGCTGATCGAACGCGGCTATTCGGTGGTGGTCCTCGAGCGAGACCGGCCGCTCGCAGGCGAGAGCGGCAAGACCACCGCACACCTGACCGCCGTGCTCGACACCCGTTATTTCGAGCTCGCGCGAATGCACGGTGAAGCGGCGGTTCCGCGGATCATCGACAGCCACCGGCGAGCGATCACGCACCTCGAGCGGGTCGCGAACCTGCACGACATCGATTGTGATTTCGAGCGCGTCAGCGCCTTTCTCGCGGCGGAGACCGAAGAACAAGCTCGGCAGCTGGAACGGGAACATGCCGTGAGCCACGCCGCTGGTCTTGGTTGCCAGCTGCTACGCAACGCGCCCTTGCCGTCGGGGGCGGGCGTCGCGCTCCATGTCCCGGATCAGGCCAAGTTCGACCCGGCCAAGTTCGCGCAAGGAGTGCTGCGCCGGCTGCAGGCGCTGGGCTGCGTCGTGGTCTCGCCGGTGCTCGTCGAAAAGGTCGAGCCCGGTGACCTGTGCCGGGTCACGACCAACGGTGGGGACGTCGTCGAAGCGCGGAACGTGGTCGTCGCCAGCAACTCCCCGATCAACGACACGTTCAAGATGCACACGAAGCAGACGGCGTACCGCACCTATGCGCTGTCCTTCGAGATCCCCGGCGTGCAATGGCACGACCTCTACTGGGACATGGAAGACCCTTATCACTACGTGAGGACCACCGCGGACGGCTTGCTGATCGTCGGCGGCGAGGACCACGAGGTGGGGCAGGAAGACGACCCGCAGCAGCGCTGGACGCGCCTCGAAGATTGGACGCGCGAGCGAATTCCCGTCGCCGGCAACGTTGCCCACCGCTGGTCGGGTCAGGTGCTCGAGCCGGTCGACGGCCTCGCGTACATCGGGCAAAACCCGGGTGATTCCCAGGTCTACATCGCGACCGGCTTCTCGGGAAACGGCATGACGTACTCGGCCATCACCGCGCTCGTGCTGGCAGATCGGATCGCCGGCCTCGAAAACCCCTGGGCGGAGATTTTCGAGCCGAGCCGCAAACCCAAGTCGGTCTCGGCCTTGGCCAGCTACGTGAGTGGCCAGGCCAACGTGGCGGCTCAGTACCTCGACTGGTTGCGGCCCGGGGACGCGGCCAGCACCGAGACACTGCCCGCGGGCGAGGGAATGATCCTGCGGCGCGGTTTGAAGAAGCTCGCCGTCTATCGAGACCCGGCGGGGGCGCTTCACGAGCTGTCGGCGACCTGTCCGCACCTCGGGGGTGTGGTGTCCTGGAATCGCGCAGAAAAGACCTGGGACTGCCCGTGCCACGGCTCCCGCTTCGACTGCTACGGAAAGGTGCTGAACGGCCCCGCCGCGAGCAATCTGTCGAGCGCCGCGAGCGCTGAAGCACGCGAAGAACGAGCGCCGAAGCAGCGGAGGGCGCAATGAACGAGGCACGCCGGAACGCGGCCTGGTTGGCAGCCACCTCCGGGGTAGCCACCCTGGCTTTCGCCGCGCTCACGCTGGCCGTCGCCCGCGGCCGAACCAGCCGCTGGGATAGACGTGCGAAGACTCGGATCCGTTCCTGGGGAAGCGAGGCCGAATCGTCCGAGAGGGCTGCGCTCGCCAGCGCGCCGCTCGGCAAATGGTGGTCCCAAGTCGGCGCCTCGCTCACGGGCGCGACGCGCTTGTTGTTCACGGGCCGGCGCGCAGCGGCCGGAGCCATCGTCGGCGCCTCGGTCGGTTCCGCCGCGCTGAGCCCGCTGCTCGAGCGCGTCGTGCCACTGCGCCGGCCGCCACCCGAGCATCCCGAGCACGATGATCCGTCGAAGCAGAGCTACCCGAGTGGTCACGCGCTTCGCACCTCCGCAACGGCTGTGACTACCAGCTACGTCTTGTGGCGAGAAGGCAGCGCGCCCTGGGCGGGCGGCCCTTTGGCCATGCTGTCGTTCGCCGTCACCGGCAGTAAGCTGGTCCTGTCGCGTCACTGGACCACGGACGTGATCGGCGGCTACCTGGCGGGGCTAGCGTGGGGCAGCGCTTGCGCGAGCGTTTACGAGATCACGCGCGACTGAGCGGCGCGGATGCTTCATCGCGGTGAGCACGAAAGTTGCTCCCCCGCCTGGCATGGCCGCGTCTTCTCACCCGCGTCTGCGCCAGGCTTGGTCCGTTGCGAAAGAAACCATCAGCGAGTGGAGCGACGACAATGCTTCACGCCTGGCTGCGGGGTTGTCTTGCTACACGCTTTTGTCGATCGCGCCCCTGCTGGTCTTGTCGGTAGCGATCGCGGGCCTCGCGGTCGGCGAGGAGGCGGCGCGCGGGCAGATCGTGAACCAGATCGGCGCGGTGGTCGGCAACGAAGCCGGCGGGGCCATCCAATCGATCGCGGCCAACGCCAAGGAGCCGAGCGCCGGGATCCTGAGCACGATCCTGGGTCTGGTCGTGCTGCTGTTCGGCGCGTCGGGTGTGTTCTTCGAGCTCCAGAGCGCGCTGAACGCGATCTGGGAAGTGGAGCCGAAACCGAACCAGGGCATTCGCGGCTTCATTCGGCACCGCTTCTTCTCGTTCGCGATGGTGATGGCGCTCGCCTTCTTGCTTTTGGTTTCGTTGATCGTGAACGCGGGGCTCGCCGCCACCGGCAAATTCTTCGAGCAGTATCTGCCCGGCGGAGAGGCGCTGTGGCAGGTCGTGAACTTCACCGTCGCGCTCGCGGTCACGGCGCTCTTGTTCGCGCTCATCTTCAAGATCGTGCCCGACGTGATCTTGCGTTGGAAAGATGCGCTGATAGGCGGGCTGTTCACCGCAGTCCTTTTCGCGCTCGGCCGCTTTGCACTCGCGATGTACATCGGGAAGTCGAGCACCACCTCGTCCTTCGGCGTCGCGGGCTCGCTCGTGGCGCTCGTGCTCTGGGTCTACTACTCGAGCCAGATCCTGTTTCTGGGCGCCGAGTTCACCCAGGTTTACTCACGGAAGTTCGGGAGCAAGGTGCGACCGAACGAGCACGCAATGCCCGCGAAAGACGCGAACGACGCGAAGGACGCGAAGGACGCAAAGGACGCAGGGGAAGTCGGCGTCGGACAGACTCAGAAGGCTTGAGCGGGGCTCAGGCCGCCGCGGGTTTCGGGCCCTGTTTTCGAAACCGCGCCGTCATCACCGCGCCGACGATCGCGGACACCAGCATCAGCGCGTTCGTGACGACGAAGACCCAGTTGTGCACGAGCCAGCTGTAAATCGTAAACCCGATAGAGGCCGCGATCTGGCCGAAGAAGAGCCAAGAGGAAACCCCGCGCGCCGAGCGCTCCCGCCATTGCTTGGCGATCTGCGTCAGGATGGTGAGCAGCAAAACCAGCGAGCTTGTCCATCCGACGATTTCCGTAGTCATCTGCTCGCGGAGTTAGCAAGCGTCGTACCCCGCGGCATGGGTGGAATTCCCCGGTTGTTTTGGCGATCACGCCCGGTCGCGTCTGGGAGCCCATGATAGTTTTGCTCGATGGAGCGGGAAGTGCTGTCGAGCGGGGGGGCCGGTTACGTCTCCGACCGGGGCCGGATCGGGATCTGGCTGCCGGCGCGCGGCCTCTTGATCGTGCGACTCGGCGGGCACGGCGATGCCGCGCTCGCGCTACCGATCGTCGAGGCCATCGATGAATCCCTGCGGCGGGCCCGCCGCGTGCGAGTCTTCTTCGAGGCCAAAAGCTCTCGACCTACGACTCGGCGCTGAGAACGCAGCTCACTCAGCGCTTGCGTCGAGATCTGGATCGCTTCGAGAGCGTGCACGTGCTCGTCGCGTCCAAGATGGTTGCGATGGGCGTGAGCGTCGCGAGCTTGGCGCTGGACGGGAAGGTCACGTCTCATTCCGAGCGCGATGCGTTCCTCGCCGCGCTGAAGACGGCGCTCGCCCGCGGTGGGCTTGCGGCGTTCCCGATCCAGGCTCTGACGGCGGCCTGAACCGAGCTGCCCACAACCTGCGACCTCCTACCCGGAGAGTAGGGGTTTGAAACTGCGGCCAGATCGCTCAGACTGAGCTCTGGCTCGGCGCTTACCGTCGAGCGCAACCAGACGTTTCTCGGAGGGGCCGATGAGCGAAAACAAGATCCTGGTCGTGGATGACGAGGAGCCGGTTCGAGTGGCCATCTCGCGCGTGCTATCGCGCGCCGGCATGGCGGTGCAGGGGGTCGAGAGCGCGGAGGCGGCGCTCACCGTCTTGCAAGCCGGCAAGGCATTTCAAGCGGTGGTCACGGACATCAACATGCCTGGGATCCACGGCGACGAGTTCCTCAAGCTGATCCGCGAGCGGGATCTGGACGTGCCCGTGATCGTCATCACCGGCAATCCGACGCTGGAGAGCGCGATGTCGGTCGTTCAATACGGCGGGTTCCGCTACCTCTCGAAACCTTTCAGCAACGACGAGCTGGTCGAGGTCGTGCGTTCGGCGGTGGGGATGCATCACCTGGCGCTGCTCAAGCGGCGAGCGCTCGAGTTGTGCGAACAAGGCGTGTGGTTGATCGGCGACGCTGCCGGCCTCGATGCCCACTTCGACCGCGCTCTGGAGGAGCTCTGGATCGCCTTCCAGCCGATCGTCAAATGGTCCGAGCAATCCGTGTACGGCTACGAGGCGCTCGTGCGCTCGACCGAGCCGACCCTGAACAACCCCGGTTTGTTGCTGGAAGCCGCCGAGCGGCTCGGCCGAATGCAGGAGCTCGGCCGGGCGATCCGTCGCTCCGTCGCCAGCTGCATCCCTGCCGCGCCAGAGGCAGCGACGATTTTCGTGAACCTGCATGCCATCGACGTCGCCGACGACGACCTCTACTCTGAATCCTCGCCGCTCTCGGCGTTTGCCCAGCAGATCGTGCTCGAGATCACCGAGCGAGCGTCGCTCCACCGGATCGGAGATTTACGACAACGCATCGACAAGCTGCGCCGGTTGGGCTTTCGCATCGCGGTGGACGACCTGGGCGCGGGCTACGCCGGTCTCGCGAGCTTCAGCCAGCTCGAGCCCGACATCGCCAAGCTCGACATGTCGCTGATCCGCGGCATCGACACCGCACCCAAGAAGGCGAGCATCGTCCGATCGATGATCTCGGTGTGCCGCGAAGACCTGGGAACCAGCGTGGTCTGCGAAGGCGTGGAGACCAAGGCCGAGCGGGACACACTGGAAGGGCTCGGCGCGGACCTGCTCCAGGGTTACCTGTTCGGGCGCCCGCAGCGCGAGTTTCAGAGCTCGAACCTGTTTGCGGCCGCGCCGTTGAGCTGAGCCTAGAGCGACAAGCGGTTAGGAACTGATCGGCGTTCTAGGAGGCGCGGGCTTCGCGGCGGCTCTGGATCTCGCTCAGCATCTGCGGTGCGGGCGTGTAGAACGGGTTCTCGTGCAGGACGCCGTTCATGATCGTGAGCGGGTGCGCGCGCAGCAAGTCCATCACCATCGAGCCGCGCAGCCGCGTCACGTCGTAGACGCAGACCGTCGGTGTCTTACCGCGATTCAGCACCTCGTTTACGGTCGCCTCGTAAGCCAGCAGATCCTCGATTCCGGGGGGCTCGGAGAAAACCCAGCCCATCTGACCAACCAGACGCATCGGCGGATTACCCATCGCCGCGTGGGCCGTGATCACCTCTTCGAGCAGCGCCATCATCCGCTCGGCGTCGAAGCGGCCGCCCTTCAGGTGGGCCTCGTCCCAGGTGGTGACGTCGAGCAGCTCGTCCTTGGGCGCGAGCTCGCGCAGCGCTTCGTCGTGCCGGGCGCGGTGCTCCGGATCGACGATGTACACGGCCTTCTCACCGCGCTTCATGCCTTCGACGAAGAAGGGCTCGATGATCGAGCGCTCCTCCTCGGGTCCGCGCACGAAGGCACAAGCATGGAAGTGACCGCGCATCTGCGTTTCAGCGAGTGAGCGACTCGGCAACATGCGCCGGAGTGTCGCACGGGCCCGCGCCGTCCGCCGTGGGCGATTTCACCATCAAGGCAGCGCGGTAATCAGACTTCGTAGATCAATCGGCTTCACGAGATGTACGGCGAATCCGGCACGCCGGCTGCGCTCGCGGTCGTGGGCCTGCCCGTAACCCGTCAGGGCTATCAACGTCACCGAATGCGGAGCGAGCTGCGCCCGGACGCGATCGGCGAGCTCGTAGCCATCGAGGCCCGGCAACCCGATGTCGAGGATCGCGACCGACGGGCGGAAGCTCGAAAGTTTTTCGAGGGCCTGCCCGCCGTCCAGCGCGAACTCGACCTCGTGCCCCTCCAAGCGCAGCACCTCGGTCAAGAGCTCTGCCGCGTCCTGGTTGTCGTCGACCACCAGGATACGATGCCGAGCAGCAGCGGGACCCGGCAGGCCCGCCACCGGCGGAGGCGGCCGCGAGGCGGACTGCTTCGAGCGCGGCAGCCGGATCCGGAATTCGCTGCCCTTGCCCGGGCCCTCGCTGGAAGCTTCGACCGTGCCCCCGTGCATTTGAACGAGGTTCTTGACCACGGCGAGGCCGATGCCGAGCCCGCCTTCACGCCGGTGGATGGTGGTCTTGCCCTGCACGAACAGGTCGAAAATCGTCGGCAGCTGCTGCTTCGGGATGCCGACGCCGGTGTCGCTGATTGCGAGGTCGATCTGCTCGTTCGAAGCCTTGGCCGCGATCCGGATGTGGCCGCCGGGCGGCGTGTACTTGGCTGCGTTCGACAACAGGTTCGAGACCACCTGCGTCAGGCGCATCGGGTCCGCGTCCACGACCAGGCCGGAGCTCGGCACGTCCACCGAAAACGAGTGTCGCTGCTCCGCGATCAGCACGGCGGTCATCTCCACGGCTCCGCCGATGATCGTGGCGAGCTCCACCGGGGTTTTGTGCAGCTCGACCTTGCCGCGGGTGATCCGCGCGATGTCCAGCAAGTCGTCCACCAGGTTCAGGACGCGCTGCAGCTGTCGCTCGATGATCACGACTTCCTTCGACTGAGAGTCGCGGTTCTTGAGCAGCTCGAGCGCAGAGACGATCGGGGAGAGGGGGTTTCGGAGCTCGTGCCCGAGCATGGCCAGAAACTCGTCCTTGGCGCGGCTCGCCGCCACGCTCGCTCGATTCAAATTGGCGGTCTGGATCCCGCCTTGAAGCAAGCTCGAAGCCGCACGGATCAGCACGACGTGGATCGGCGTCGGGAACTCGGGGTGGCGGGAGCCGATCAACAGCTCGCCCGTTCCGCCGTACCACCCGAGCGGGACGTGAAAGACGTGGCCTCCGCGCAGCGGGCCGTCGGGGATCGTACCGCCGCCCGTGCGCGCGGCGCCGAGCGACGAGAGTAACTCGGTGGCACGCAGGGTTTCATCCCGGTCGCCGAGCTGGAGCAGCTCGACTTCTTCGTCGGAGCCGGGCTGCCCGACGCGCACGTACGCGAAATCGATGGGCAGGATCGCGCGGAGTGAGTCGAAGAGCAGCGCCGCCACCTCGCGCGGCTCGCGCCCGGACCAAAGGCTCGGCAACGCGAGCAGACTCAGTAGATCGCGAATGCAGCTTTGGAGCTCCGAGACTTGAGCGACGGATCCGGTCAATGCGGGCGTACTCTACGCGGGCCGCCCGAGCCGACAAGCGCGGATCTCACTCCGGGGTGTGGCGCGTTTTGCCTCGCTCGGAGCTACTCGGCACTTGCGGCAGGGTTGACGGCCCCGGGCTTGTCCTTTTGTTCCTCGTTCGAGCGGCCTTGATTCTCCTGACGCTCCGCGCCACTGCGATCGAACAAGGCGAGCGCGGCGATGGCGGAGGCGATGATCACGGCGGCTCCGACCAGATAGGTCGTCTGGCGCTTGCGGGTCTCTGCGGGCGGTTTGGGCTCAGGGGGTGTGCTCATGGTGTGTCCGTCTTGGTAGAAAGCTCAGGGCCGCGAGACCTGCTCGTCGGGACGCGCGAAAGTTCCGATGAGCTCGCCGCGGGCGAGGACGTGGCCACTGACGGCCGCGAGGACCTGATCGCGATCGGCTCCCGAGAGCGGCACGCTGAGAACGCGGTCGAGAGCGAAGATCTGGACGTGATAGGCGTGCGCCGCGTCGCCTGCGGGCGGGCGCGGGCCGAGGTAGCCGATCGTTCCCCGCGACGTCACGCCTTGCCGTAGCCCTTCGGGCTCGCTCAGCATTTCCTGCTTCTGCAGGCCCTCGGGCAGCTCGGTCACTTCTGCAGGGATGTTCCACGCCACCCAGTGCACGAACGGCTTCGGCATCGCGGCGTCCGGGTCCTCGACGATCAGCACGTAGGAGCGCGTGCCGTCTGGCCCGGGCGACCAGCTGAGGGGGAAGCTCACGTTTTGCTCGTATGCGGAGTACTCGACCGGGATCGCGTCCTTGTCGGAGAAGGCCGGCGAGCGGACCTCAATCAGCTCTTCCGCCGCGGTTTCCGGGCGATCCATCGCGAGCGGGACGTCGTGGCCACGCGCGGCCTGTTCCAGCATCGGCCCCGCAGGGATCATCGATTTCGGTAATCCGTTGCCCTCTCCGGTGTACTCGACCCGGTACAGCACGCCATTTCGATCGTCCGTGAACAGCAGCGAGCCGTCCCGCGCGACGGCATTGCCGCAGGGCCTGCCGTGCTCGCCCTCGGCGGTGACGAAGCCGGTCACGAAGGGCTCGATCGACCGGGGCCGCCCGTTTTCGAAATGAATGCGCACCACTTCGTAACCGGCGGGCGGCTTGCGGTTCCAGGAGCCGTGCATCGAGACGAAAGCGTCGCCGCGATACTCTTCGGGAAACTGCGGTCCGTCGTAGAAGGACAGCTGCATCGGCGCCGCGTGGGACGTGTATCCGAGCACCATCGGAACGGCCGTTTCCATCAGCTCTTGCTTGGTCAGCGGCGGCGGGGGGTCGAGGCGCGGGTTGATGCCGTTGTCGCCCCAGAAGTAGGGCCAGCCATAGCGGCTGCCGCGCTCGATCTCGTTCAGCTCTTCGGGTGGAATGCCATCGCCCAGCCAGTCGATGCCGTGATCCATGCCCCAGAGCTCGCCGGTCTCCGGGTGCCAGCCCCAGCCGATCGTGTCGCGCAGGCCGGTCGCCCAGATCGAGCGCTGTTTACCGTCGAGCGAGCCGCGGAGTATCGTCGCGTTCTCCGGATTGGACTCTTCGCACTCGTTACAGGTCGAACCGATGCTGATGTAGAGCATCTCGTCGGGGCCGACCGCGAGCGTGCGCGTATTGTGCTGCCCGGCCGCGGGCAAGTCGTGAATGATCATCTCGAGCGGGCCGAAGCTGCCGTCCTCGAGCACGTCGCCGCGGAACACCTCGTGTGCGGTGGCGAGGTAAGCTTTCCCATCGTGGAGCGCGAGGCCGTGGAGGCCCGGACGTGCCGCGACCTGCACCGGAGGCGCAAAGCTGCCGTCTCCTTCGTCCTTGAGCATCAGGACGTCGCCTTGCTGGCGGCGCGTGAGGTACACCGTCCCGTCGTCGGCCACGGCGATCATCCGCGCATTGCCGAGGTTTTCTGCGGCCTTCGTCACGACGAAGCCGTCCGGCACGCTGAGCGCCGAAGGGTCCAGCGGCTCGAGCTGCTCGGGCTCGAAAATGTGGCCCCGCACCTCGACGTCGGCGGTGGGGTCGAATCCCGCGTCTTCGACCGAGCTCCCCGTTGCTCCAGCGATTGCCCCGCTCGTGCCGCCGGTTTCGTCCGGTGGGGCCGGTTCGGTGGGGGGATCGTCGTCGCTACAGGCGACCGCGCTCCAGACCAACGCCAGCGCACCCACCGCCAAGATCGCATTCCGGAGGCTCATGCTTTGCGCCGCGATAAAGCACGTCTCATGCCGGCTTCCTTTGCGGCACAAGACTGCTTGCTCTGGGGCAGACGGCCCCCCACTGCGACCTATTGTCTCGACAACACCGTCACCAAACGACCCCGCACGGCCAGATTGCCCAGGGCATGCTTGTTGCTCTCGCGAGCGGCATGAAAGCCACCGAGCTCCTCAAGCAACAGCACCGAGAGGTCTCCCGACTCTTCCAGGCCATCGAAGACACCGAGGATCGCGCCGAGAAAAAGTCGTATTTCCTGCAGCTTGCCTCGAACCTGGTCGCGCACGACGGGATCGAACGCAAAATCTTCTACCCGGCCTGTGAACAGGAGCTCGGCCTCGAGGAACTACTGGGCGCCGCCCTGGTGGAGCACGGGGTCATCGAATTCAGCCTGTACCAGGCGAATCAAGCCCTCGGTGAAGACGACTTCGACTACAAGGTCACCGTGCTCAAGGAGCTGGTCGAGCATCACGTCGAGGAAGAAGAAAAGGAGTTCTTCCCGAAGGTGGAACAGGCGCTCGGAGGCGAAATGCTGGATGCCCTCGGCGACGAGCTCGACGAGGCTTTCCAGGAAGAGCGCGAGGGCGACTATCTACGACCGCTGTTCGAGAACCTGCGCCAGGTGCTGGCGGGCGCTCTGAAGACCGAGCCGGTGGACGCGACGCTGGATCGAAAGGCTGTGGCGAAGACCAAGGCACCCGCCAAGGCTCCGGAGAAGAAGCGCAAGTCGGCCTGAGGCCGCGACGGACAGAGTGTTTTCACGCATCGCCCCGGCGTTTTCCCGATGGATCGGGGCCAGTCGAGGCATTAAAAACAGCTCACATGGCGCCGAATCTCCATCGACTGCCCACCATCCCGCTGCTCAGCTGGGACGATTGTCGCCTGCTCGTCGAGAGTGTCCTCGACTACGCCATCTTCATGCTCGACGTGGACGGCTACGTCGCGACCTGGAACGCCGGCGCAGAAAAGATCAAAGGTTACACGGCCGAAGAGATCGTGGGCCGCCACTTCTCGACGTTTTACCCCGAGGAAGACATCGCGGCCGACAAGCCCCGCTGGCTGTTGGAGGTGGCGGCGAAGGTCGGGCGGGTCGAAGACGAAGGATGGCGCGTCCGCAAAGACGGCAGCCGCTTCTGGGCCAACGTGGTGATCACCGCGCTCCGGGACGGCTCCGGTCTGTTGCGCGGGTTCGGCAAAGTGACGCGAGACCTGTCCGATCGCCGGGCGACCGAGGAGCGGCTGCGGGAATCGGAAGAGCGCTTCCACTCACTCGTGGACGCAGTGGTCGATTACGCGATCTTCATGCTGGACGAGCAGGGCCACGTCACGACCTGGAACGTCGGGGCTCACCGGCTCAAGGGTTACGAGCCCGAGGAGGTCCTCGGCCAACACTTCAGCGTTTTCTATACGCCGGAAGATCGCGAGCGCGGGCGGCCGGAGCAGATCCTGGAGACCGTGCGCCGCGAAGGGCGCTTCGAGGAAGAAGGTTGGCGAGTTCGCAAGGACGGCACCCGGTTCTGGGCCGATGTCGCGATCACGCCGTTGCGCGACTCGGAGGGCAAGGTCCGGGGTTTCGCCAAGATCACGCGCGATCTGACCGAGCGCCGCGAGGCCGAAGAGAACGAGCGCGCGGCAGCGGCCGCCGCTCAGGCCAGCCGCGCCAAGGACGACTTCCTCGCGACGGTGTCGCACGAGCTCCGCACGCCGCTGAGCGCGATCCTCGGATGGGCCACGATCCTGAAGGACCGCGTGACGGATCCCGAGGTCGCAAAACCCCTGCAGATCATCCACCGAAACGCCAAAGCCCAGGTGCGGATCATCGACGACATCCTGGATGTGTCGCGGATCATCGCCGGCAAGTTCGCGATCGAGCCTCGGCCGTCGAACTTGGTGGACATCGTGAACCAGGCGGTCGACGCCGTCCGCGCTTCGGCCGCTGCCAAGTCGGTCACGATCCAGACGAGCTTCGAGCGCCAGCTGTGCCTGCTCGTCGCCGATCCGGAGCGCCTCCAGCAGGTGATCTGGAACCTGCTGTCGAACTCGGTCAAGTTCACGCCTTCCGGCGGGACGATCTCCGTGTCCGTTCGGCAGACGGACGAGGCGATCACGTTGCGGGTGTCGGATACCGGCGTCGGGATCGAACCAAGCTTTCTACCGTACGTGTTCGATCGGTTCCGGCAGGCCGATCCGGCGTCCACGCGAAGCGCGGGGGGCCTGGGCCTCGGTCTCGCGCTCGTCAAGCACATCGTGGAGCTGCACCGGGGCACGGTGGACGTCGTCAGTGCCGGCCGCGGCAAGGGCGCGACGTTCACGATTCAGTTGCCGGTGAGCGAGAGCCGGCCGAGCTCCGAGCGCCCGCTGCGAACGGCCGACGCAGAGCCGAAGGCGCAAACGACGCCGCTAAAGGGGGTCCGGGTGCTGGTGGTGGACGACGAGCCCGATGCGCGGGACGTGATCGTCGCGGTGTTGGAGCAAGCCGGAGCCGTGGTGGCGTCAGCCGGCTCGGCGCGAGAAGCATTGGACTCGTATCGAAGCCAAATCCCCGACATGATTCTGAGCGATATCTCCATGCCCGGAGAGGACGGCTTCGCTTTCCTCGCGAAGCTGCGCGCTCTCGACGGCGGGAGCGAGGTTCCGGTGGTGGCGCTCACGGCGTCCGCTCGGGAACAGGACCGCGCCCGAGCCCTGGCGGCGGGCTTCCGCGCCCACCTCGCCAAGCCGATCGAACCCGCCGTGCTCGCGTCGATCGTCGCTGGCTTCGTCCGCCCGAAGTAACCCGGTCGAGTGTCGAGTGGCAATTCGCCCCGTGAAAAATCACTAACGCGCTCTGCGCGCGACCTTTTCCGCGGTAAAGAACGGCATATGACGGTAGAAGCGCGAGCGCCGGAGTACATGAGCACCGGCATCGCCGGGTTGGACGACATTCTCCGCGGCGGGTTCGTGCGCGCGGGCTGCTACCTGGTTCAGGGGGATCCCGGCTCGGGCAAGACCACGCTCGCGCTTCAGTTCGCGAGAGAGCGCTGCCGTGCGGGCGAGAAGAGCCTGTACTTTTCGCTGACGGAATCGCGCGCGGACCTGGAGAGCACCTGCGCGTCGCACGGGTGGACGCTCGACGGGATCGAGATCTGCGATCTGACGCGTTCCGGAGAAGACCTCGAGGCCGAGGGCTGCGGCTCCGTGTTCCACCCAGCGGACACGGAGCTCTTCGACCTGTCGAAGCGGCTGATGGACGAGATCGATCGCGTGAAGCCGCAGTGCGTGGTGTTCGACGGCTTGTCGGAGCTGCGGCTGCTCTCGAATGATCCGCTGCGCTACCGCCGAACGCTGCTCTCGTTCAAGCATCACTTCGCGCGCCGGGGCGTGACGGCGCTCTTGCTCGACGACCGGACGGCGGCTTTTCAGAGCATACAGCCGGAGAGCCTGGTGGGCGGCAATCTGGTGTTGGAACGGCACATGCCGCTCTACGGTCGCTCGCGGCGCCGCATCTACGTCACGAAGGTTCGCGGCGCGCACTTTCGTGAAGGCTTT
>JAICQO010000005.1 GCA_025937835.1 Polyangiaceae bacterium | reverse complement strand
GGTGCCTCGAGAGCCGTAGGCGCCGGCCGCGGTCGCACGGTGGCCAGCACCGTCTCGAGCAGGGGCCGAGCGCGGCCCATCGCGCGCGCGCGGATCGCCCAATCCCACGCGGCCTCGAAGCGCTTCCAGCCCGTCGCGTAGCCGAAGTGCTTGAGCGAGCGCGACAGTGACCCGTGAGCGCGCGACGCTTCGAAAATGTTCGAGAGCAAGTAAAACTCCCGATACGCGCGACGATAGCCGGCCTCCAGCTCGGCGGGAGTCATGCCGCGCGGCTCGAACACGACCTGACGAGTGTCGTAGCGGTCGTAGTCGTGGTGCAGGATGCGCCCCTCGCGCTCGAGCCGTTCGTAGAGCGCGGTACCCGGATACGGCGTGGCGATGTGGAAGGTGGCGGTGGTGATGCCGCGGCTGATCGCGAAGTCGAGCGTTCGCTCGAACACGTCCGGGCCATCGCCGTCCAGGCCGAACACGAAGCTGCCGTTGATCAACACGCCCAGATCGTCGAGCCGGCGGATCGCGCGATCGTAATCCTGGCCCAGGTTCTGAAACTTGCGCGCCTCTTTCAGCGCGCCGCTGCCGAGAGTCTCGAAGCCCACGAACAGGCTGCGCAGCCCTGCTTCGGCCGCGCGCTCGATCAGGTCTCCGCGCAGGATCGAGTCGATGGTGGCGGCACCCTGAAATAGGCGGTTCATCCCGCGCATCCCCGAAAACAACCCCTTCGCGAAGCGTGCGTCGCCGAGCAAGTGGTCGTCGAGGAAGTACAGGTGTCGCCCCGGCAAACTCTCGATCTCGGCGAGCGCCGCGTCGACTCGGCGCGTGTAGTACGAGCGCCCGCCCTCGAAGAACGCGTCCTTGTAGCAAAACGTGCAGTGGTGCGGACAGCCGCGCGAGACGACCAGCGAGTTCGGGACCAGGTACAACTCGCGCCGAATCAGCTCGCGCCGCGGCAACGGCACGTCGCCGAGCGTTCGCCCCTCGGTCGAGGCGTAACGCGGCTTCGCTTCGCGGCGCGCAAAATCTCGCAAGAACTCCGGAAAGGTCTGTTCCGCAGGCCCGAGAAAGATCGCGTCGGCGTGCTTGGCCGCCTCGTCGGGCAACGAGGTCACGTGCAAGCCCCCGAGGATCACGAACACGCCCCGCGCTCGATACTGGTCGGCGATCCCGAACGCGCGCCGCGCGTTGGTGATGTACACCTCGATGGCTACCAAGTCGGGGCAATCGTCGAGCGAGAGCGGTTCTACGTGCTCGTCCACGAGCACCGCCTCGTCGTCCGGGGATAAAAAGGCCGCGAGCTGGGCCAGCCCGAGCGGGGGAAATAACGAGTATTTGATCGGCCGCCGGGTGCGTTGGTCCGCGGCAAAGCCCGGCGCCGCAGCCTCGATCAACGCCGGCAGGATGAACTTGACCTTCATCCGGCGGATCCTGAGCTCTGAACACGCTCCACTCCCGTGGCGCTTTCGAGGAGATTCCGGGGAGGAACTGCGCAGACCTTGTGAGCTCTGACCGATCTCGGGCACGTCGCTCGAGCCGACACCGGGGAAAAGTCCCCGAGGATTTCGATTCCCACCGATCTCGTTTCCTGTGAGTCTCGGCAGGAATCGATACGTCGAGGGCTTCGATCCAGGCACGAGTGACGGTGTTCTGGCGCCGATTGTTGTCGTTTGTCTTGTTGTGCGCGTTCACGATCCCGCTCTCGACGCTGGCGGTCTACTTTGCGCGCGATCTGCGCGAACGCGAGGCGCTCCGCGAGCTCGGGCGCAGATCGACCGAACGCGCCGGCGCGCTGACCGCTTTGCTGGTGGAGGGCCGTGATCGCGCCGAGCTCGACCGGCTCGGGCTCACGCAGCTCGGGCAAGAGTCGATCGTGATCGATCCGGGGCTGGTCTTCGTCGCTCACCCGAAGCTCGGCCCCCGCCGCGGCGTGCTGCTGCCGACCGAAGTCGCCGAAGCGCTGCAAGAAGGCGCAGCGAAGCCGCTCCTACTCCAGGACTATCGCGATCCCCTGGACGTGAGCGGGGCGCGCTGGCTCGCAGCCTTCGCGCCGGTCGGCAAAACGGGGTACTTCGCTGCGCTGCAGATCCGCGCACCGAAGCTCGCGCTCGGCACCGCGCTGTCCCTCGGCTTCGCGCTCGCGGCACTGCTGTGGCTGCTTTCCTCGAGAAAGAGCCGCCACCCCGTTCGCGCTTGAGCTTCGGCGGGTCCCCGAGTACGAGGCGCGGCTCTCCCTGGCAGCGCCGTGACCTCGAGCCCCCTCATCCCAAGGTTGTTGCGCCTGGCCTGGCCGACCGCGCTGGCCCGGCTCGGTATCATGGGCATGAGCGTCGTCGACGTGATGGTCGTCGGGCAGTTCGCCTCCGCAGAGCTGCCCTATCAGGCGCTCGGCTGGGCACCGATCGCCGTACTGATGGTGACGTCGATCGGCCTTTTGACGGGCGTTCAGGTGCTGGGCGCTCGGGCGATCGGAGCAGGCACGCCGTCGGAAGCCGGAGGGGCTCTTCGCCGCGGACTGGTCGTCTCCACGGTCGCGGGCCTGCTCTCCGTGGCGGCGATCTGGCTACTTGGCGAGCGTCTGTTCACGGCCTTCGGCATCTCCGAGGAGTTGGCGGGCCCATCCACACAGGTGGCTCGGATCCTGGCCTTCTCGGTGCCGCTCCACCTGTTCTACGTGACCACCGCCTTCTTTCTGGAGGCGATTCAGCGACCGCTCGCCTCGACTATCGCGATGTGGGTCGCGAACGCGCTGAACCTGGCGCTCAACCTGTGGCTCGTACCGAAGCTCGGCGCAGTGGGCTCGGCCTGGTGCACGGTCGGTGCGCGCCTCGGGCTCGCCGTGCTGTTGCTGGTCTGGGTCTTTCGCCTGCCGGACGCCGAAATGCTCGGCGTTCGAAGGCCGGCTCGCGGCCCCGGGTATTCGGCCTTGCTGCGCGTCGGGCTCGCCGCCTGCGTGAGTCATGCCGCCGAGTCCGGAGCGTTTTCCGGGATGACGATCCTCGCGGGCAGGCTCGGGCCCGACGCCGTGTCCGCCTATCAAATCCTGCTGAACTTGATGGCGATCTTGTTCATGGCCGCGCTCGGGATCTCGAGCGCCACCGCAGTGTTGACGTCGGAAGCGGTGGGCAGCGGCGACACGGCTCGCGCCAGTCGCTCGAGCTTCAGCGGTATCGGGTTGGTGCTGTTGCTGATGCTGCTGGCAGCACTGCTGCTGGTCGGATTCTCGGGCCCGCTCGGACACGCCTACACGGCAAACCCGGCGCTTGCCGCGATGGTCTCCGGCCTGGTGTGGCTGGTCGCTCTGATCTTGCCGTGGGACGGCGGTCAGGCGGTCGCGGCGGCTGCGTTGCGCGCGCACGGGCAAAACTGGTTTCCGACCGCAAGCCACCTGCTCGCCTACGCGGTCGTGATGCCGTCCGTCGCCTACGTTCTCGGTGAGGTTCGCGGCCAGGGCGTCACCGGCTTGATGTCGGCGATCTTCTGGGCGAGCGTGCTGTCGTTCAGCGTTCTGTGCTTTCGGCTGTGGCGGCTCCGAAGCGCTCGCGGCTCCTTCTGAGCCACGTCACGCCCAGGGCGGCGGCCTCGCCCGGTGGCACCGAGCAGCGCGGCCCCAATACCCCGAACCACGCGCGCCGTTCGATCCGACTCATTCGCTGCTCTCCGTTGCGGGAACCACCACGTGCACGCCGCGCGTCGTTGCGCCCGCCTGCACCACAATCCCTTCTACGTCGACGGCCAGGCTGCCACTCCCTTCATCGTCTCCCCTTCGGAAGGCGCGGAGCGAATACGTCCCCGGCGCAAGCGACCCGAGCCGGAACTCGCGAAGCACCCGTCGCGTCTGGGAGAAACGCTCGATTGGAAACGCGTAGGCGTCTTCAGCCGGACGGTATTCGGTGACCTGGACCTCGACATCGGGAGCGAAGCCTCCGCTCGGATCGGTGACGAGACCGCGGACGGCTCCACCGGAGCTCAGCTGTAAGCGCAGTCCGTGCCCTCCACGAATCACCGCGGCGGGCGAGGCCGAGAATTCTGGGTGGTGCGCGACCGCCGTGCAGCCGACCGTGCTCACGGGCAAGACGAAGCCCCCGTCGGCGGCGGTCACGAGCTCAGTCGCGCCGTCGCAAGCCAGGACCACTGCGTTTGCCAGTGGGCGGCCATCAGGGTTGACCACCACGCCGCGCACGTCCGAAAACGGACTGAGCTCGAAGCGCTCGCTGTCGAAGGCCCCGGACAGTTGCACGAGCATCTCCCGCGGCACGAAGCCTGGTGCCCAGAGCTTCACCAGGTACTCCCCCGGTGCAGGCGCGATCAGACCGAACCGGCCCTGTTCGTCCGAAGTCGCCCAGGATCGGACCGTTGAAACGTCGCGCGCCTCTGGGTTCGAACCCGCGGGCGAGAGGCTGAGCTGCGCGTGCGCCACCGCATCGCCCTTCGAGTCGACGACACTGCCGGTAAACTCGACCGGCGCTACCAGCACCAAAATCAGCGGATCCGAGCGCGTCTCGACCAGCTCGTCCGCGTCGAGCACGGGGCTTCTCACCTCGCCGAGGTCGTGGCGCGCCAGCACCCGAAAGTGCGGTGGTACCTGCCGGAACGTGAAGCGACCGTCTGGCTGCGTGACCGCGCGCTCGTACCAAGCGTCGCCATCCGGCGATTGCAAGGTGACGCTCGCGCCGGAGACCGGCGTGCCTTCGGCGCTCAGCACTCGGCCGCTTCCGCTGAACGGACGCGCGACCTCGGCCACCGCGAGCACGCTTTCGCGCCTTGGGACGGGCTCGCCCTTCGAAGCGAGCAGAAGCCAGGCCCCCACGCACAGCACCCCGAACCACCACTTCAGGGAAACACGCGCAGCCCATCCAACCCGCGCCCCAACCTGTGCATGGGGACCCTGGCTCCTCCCGACCCGCTCCGGCAACGTGTGTGACTGAACCGTGGCGCTCACCACCGACCTCACGCCGTTGCTTCGACAACCAGCGCGCACGTTGGTTCCCGCTCGAAACGACGTAGGCACCCACCGCGCCAGGTTCAGCGACACGGGCGTTGGACGACACCGCGCGGCGCGGCTTGGGTTAGGTGGGATCTTTTAGGTTCGGCGAGCGCGCGCGATCGCTGCGCGGTGGCCGCGCCGCGACTGACAACTGGGCACCTCAAGTGTGCGGAACCGTTGGCATTTTATCCATAAGAACAATCCTGACACAAGGCTGACAGTTGGCGGCGATAGCTTCGTCTGGTCGCGGTCGCTCGCGACTCGGAAAGGAAACGCCTCATGTCCTGCCTGCTTCGACTCCTTCGGTTCTTTCGCCCCGCTCGGTTCGGGCGCTATCAGGTGGGCGAGTTGCTCGGGGCCGGCGCGATGGGCGAGGTCCACCGGGCATGGGATCGCGAGCAGCGGCGCTGGGTTGCGTTGAAGACGCTGCCGGCGCGCGCGTCGTCGGAGCAGCGGGAGCGATTCGAGCGCGAGGCCACGCTCGGCAGGCGCGTCCGGCACCAGAACGCGGTGCGCGTGCTCGAGCGGGGCATGGCTGCGGACGGTACGCCGTTCTACACCATGGACCTCGTCCAAGGCTGCACGCTGCGCGACCTGGTCGAGCGCGAGGGCCCGCAGAGCCCGGAGCGGGTCTGCGATTGGTTGATTCAACTGAGCGCTGCGCTCGCCGCGGTGCACGGCGCAGGCCTCGTGCACCGCGACGTCAAGCCGGAGAACGTGTTGATCACGCGCAGCGAGGGGATCGAGCGCGTCACGCTCGTCGACTTCGGGCTGGTTCACGAGCTCGCGACCCCGGTGGAAGCTCGCGGCGAGCTCGATACGGTCGTGGGCACGCCGCTGTACCTCTCGCCCGAGGCGATCACGGCTCCCGATCGCGTCGGACCACAGAGCGACCTGTACGGTCTCGGCGCCCTCGCCTATTTTCTGCTGACGGGCGCGCCCGTCTTTCCGGGCTCGGAGCTGCTCGACGTGTGCTGTCAGCACCTGTACTCCGAGCCCCGACCGCTGGCCCTCGGTCGGCGATCCAGCTGCGCGGCCGCGCTCGAGCGCGTCGTCCTCGAGTGCCTCGCGAAGGCTCCCGACGCTCGCCCGCCGGGTGCAACCGCGCTGGCCGCGCGACTGGAGCGTTGCCGGGCCGAGCCCTCGACCAGCAACGAGCTCGAGCGCTTTGCTCTCGCCGCGTGAGCTCGAGTCCAGATTGGATCTTTCCATTGTCCCAACTCGACATTCGCTACGAGTCCACTCAGCGGTGTTGTCGTGGACCGACGCGCGCCGCGGTTCTAGAACAGGTTCGCGGTAGCCTCTTCGCACGCCGCTCCCCGCGAGATGAAACGCCGCGCTCTTCGAGTCGCCCACCGCCCTCTGCTCTCACCGGTTTTCGTCAGCGCTTGGTGTTGCATCGCGGCGCCTGCTTGCTCGGAACCCGGCAGCACGCAAGCACCGTTCAGCTACGGTGGAGCGAGCGGGGTCCCGGCGACGGGCGGTGCGAGCGTTGCGACCGGCGGAGCATCGAGTAGCGGCGGCGCTTCGCTCGTCAGCGGCGGAGCTGGCTCCGGCGGCGCAGGGGCGAGCTCCGGCGCTTCCATGGGCGGTAGCCCGAGCGGACTCGGTGCAACCGGCGGAAGGCCCGCGCTCGCAAGCGGCGGCAGCACCGGCGGTTCCGTCGTCTCGCAAGCGGGTTCGACCGGAGGCGGAGCAACGAGCGCAGGCCACCCAGGGATCGCCGGCGTCGGCACGGCCGGCTCCGCTCCAACCGGTGGCGGCGCGCCAGCAAGCGGAGGTAGCGGAGGTAGCGGCGGCGCAGCGCCAGCCGGCACCTTCAAACAAGTCGCGGCGCTACTCGGCAAGAGCTGCGCCACCACGTCGAGCTGCCACGGCGCGGGCTCGGCGCAAACCGCGTTCACCGGTAACAACCTGTACGACACGCTGATGTCCAAGCGCGGCATCCCCTACTGTGACGACGCGCCGCTCGTCGTTCCGAACAACCCCACGGGCAGCGCGCTTTACAACGTGATCGGCGGGCATTGCGGTAACTTCGTGATGCCGCCGTTCACCGTTTGCAAGACCATGTATTGCCCGACCGAAGAAGATTGGAACATGATCGGCAGCTGGATCGCCAAGGGTGCCCCGAATGACTGACACTCGAAGCCGGGCCGCGCTGGGTGCCATCTACCTTTCGGCAGCGCTCGTCGGGTACTTCGCCGGCACCCAGGGCGCGTTCGGCGCTTCCAAGACCAGAAGCGCGGCAGCGACGCCGCGTGCGCGCGTCGGGTTCGCGCTGCGCGAGTCAACGCCCAGGGCAAGCCCCGAGGGCTGGGAGAGGCTCCGCCGCGACGTCGCCCTGGTTCACGACTCGCTGCCCGAGAGCGATCGACCGGTCTTCCAGCTCGTCTCGGCGCTGCGCGGGCTCGAGAGCGGCGGCACCACCGACTGGGACAAGGCCCAGCGCCTCTGCGAAGGGCTCGCGTGGCCGAAGTGCGACCGGGGCGCGCTCGAGGCGCTCAAGAAGAGGAGCCGCCCGTGAACGAGAAGGTCGGCAGGTTGGCGCGCTGGGTCGCCGGACCGCTCGTGCTCCTCTTGCTGTCCGGCCTGGTCGGCAAAGCGCGGGCGGGCAGTGAGCGCGGCGAGTTCTTCGACGCGGTCGCGGCGCTGTCACCGGCAGAGAGAGAAGCGCTCGAGGCCGTGCCCGCTCTGGCGGTTGCCAACGCCTCCTGGTCCTTCGGCAGCGAGGATTCGGTCAAAAAGATGCTTCGCTCGGAGCTCGATCGGATCGGCGAATCCGATCCGGTCCAGCGCGCGCGCGTGCTGATCCGCTTCGGCATCTTCGACTCGAACCCGGACGGGCAAGCGGCGGTGTTTTCCCAGGCCTGCGCCGACGATCCCACGACCTGCGACGAAGGCTTGCGCCCGATCGCAGAGCGTGAGGTCAAGGCTCGCGCCGTCCCGCCCGGAAACCAACTGCCGATGTTCCTCGGAGGGCACCCAGCTCCGTGAGTCGCCGCACGGAAAAGAAACGAGCGCCGCGCGCCCGGCGCGATGACCGAGGTCGCCTGCACCTGGAGCTCCATCGCGATTCGCAGAGCGGCGCCGAATACATCGAGCTGAGGCAGCCGGTGTTCGCCGAAGACTGGCAAAACCAGATCCTGGCCGGAGCCGCGAACACCGCACACCAGCTGCTCTCGGGAGAAGCCACGGTCGCGAGGGTGGTCGAGCTCGCAGGGAGCGCCATGAGCGCGACCTCGCGGCTCGCCGAAGGGCTGCTCGCTCGCGCGCCCGAAGGCTCGGTCGCGTGCCGCGCCGGCTGCGATCATTGCTGCTACCAGGTCGTGGGCATCACTCCGCCCGAGGCGTTCGCGATCTTCGAGCACCTCGAACGCACCCGCAGCGAGCAGGAGCTCGTAGAGCTCGCCAATCACGTCGCCGAGCTCTACGAAAAGGGCCGGGGTAAGCCTTCGGCGGAGCGCTTCTCACCGGATCACCCGTGCGCTTTCCTCGAGGTCGCTTCCGGGCGCTGCACCATCTACGAGGCACGCCCGCTGTCTTGCCGCGGGATGAACTCACTCGACGCCGGCGAGTGCGCGACACGCTTGCGGGAGCCCGCCGCGCGAGCGCGGTTCCTCGAGAGCGGTCTCGGGAGCCACTCGTTCCTCGAGCCGATCCGCGCGTTTCATGCGATCAGCGCCGGCCTGCAGCTCGCGTTGTCGGAGCTCTACCGCCTGGACATGCATCCGCTCGAGCTGACGGCGGCCATGCACGCGCTCTTCACCGGTGCAGAACCGGCGCGCTCCGACTGGCTTGCAGGGCGGCGAGCGTTCGAAGCGACGTACAGCGGTGAGCTCAACGCCGACAAAGCCATGCGCGCGGTGAGCGGCGTGCTGGAGCGGCCGCCCGAGTAGAAGCAGCGGAAAAGCCGTAGAAACGGCGAAGCCCCCGAAGCAGCGGGGGCCTCGCCTGCACCGGTCGCGAGCCGGCGCTCAGCCTGCCGCGGTGAGCTTCGCGACTTCACCCGGGTTGGTGATGCCGCCGCTCGTGCCGGTGCCGTCGAAGGCGCCGAACTTCGAGACCTTGTTGCCGCTCTCGTCCGTGCAACCGACGGCGTTCATCAACGTGCAGTAAAGCTTGTTGATCGGGACGTTGCCGCCCTGCGAGCCGGTGTTGCCGATGTTGCCGCCGTCCTTGCAGGAGCCCTCGCTGTTGCCGAAGCCGGGCGCCTTGGAATCGACGTTCACGACCGCGCCCTGCTTCAAGTAGCCACCGGCGCTACCGGCGATCACGATCGGCAGGTTGTTGAGGTTGTGGGCCGCGCCGTCCGACAGCTCCGGCAGCCACATGGTCGCGGTGTTGTCGAGCAGCTTGCCGCCACCCTCGCCGATGCTGTCGAGCAGCGACACGAGCTTCACGTACTTGCTCGCGTACCACTTGTCGATCTGCAGGATCATGTCGAGCACGCCCGCAACCTTGCAGGAGCCGCCGACGCTGAAGTCGCCGGTGCGATGCGAAATGCCGTGGTGATCGTGGTTGTGGTTGATGCCGTCCCAGTTGAACACGACGTAGCCGGGATACAGCATCATGATCATGCGATTGGTGTCGCAGATCAGGCTCAGGGCGATCAGGTTCAGCATCATGTCGCCGCCGAGCGTGAACGACGTGGCGAGGTTCTTGTCGCCCTCGGCGCTGCCGCCGCCCGCGAAGGCGCCGGCCGTGACCTTGCCGGTGGGGCTCGCGGCCTGAACCAGCATTTCGGTGACGTTGAAGGGCGCGGCTTCCGCCGTCCCGCTCGAGCACGCCGCCGGCGTCACTGTCATGCCGCCGCCGTTGTTCACGACGCCGACCTCCGTGGTGCGAAGCAGGTCGAGCCAGTCCTGCACGCGATCCTTGTCGACCTGGCTCATGTTGAGCTTCTGGTAGCGGCCGAGATCCGCCCTCACCAGGTCGATCACGCTCTGGCCGCGAGCCACTCGCCAATCGGCCTCGGTGGGCGCGGGCGGCTGGCCCGGGTCGCCGCCGACGGGCGTCGTGGGAGGCGTCGTGGCCCCACCGCCGGACTTGAACACGCCAGTCAGCTGCGTGTACACCGTCAGCGGGTTCACGTTCGCGGGGAACGGCGTGGTCGGAGCGGAGAAGGAGAGGATCTCCTTGATGCTGGTGCTGGCCGCGCCGACCGAGAGCACGAGCGGATCGTTCTTGTTCGGGTTGATCTGCTTGGCGATCACGTGGTCGAGGGACACCGCCGTGGCGTAGCGAGACTTCGCCTGGTCGATCGTCGCGCAGGTCAGCTTCGAGCCCATCGCCTGATCGTGGGGGTCGATACTCTGGCCGACGGCGTAGCCGTTCAAGGAACGGAAACCGCGCGGCACGAGCAGCTTGCTCACGTACGGCGTCAGCCCTTCGAGCGTGGTGCCCGCGAGCGCGTCCGCGGTCAGCGCTCCGTCTTCCACCTTCGGGAACCAACGGTTCGTGAGGCAGCCGTTGTGGGTGTAGAAGATCACCAGGCGCTTGGGCGGGGCGGCCGCCGCTTGCGCTTTGGCCTGCTGCTCGGCGATCGAGCTCAAAAACGGCGTCGCCAGGGCAACGCCACCAACACCTTTGAGGAAGATACGGCGCTTCATTGGCTTACCCCGAGATGAGGGCCCGAACGCGGAACGACGGGGCCAGGGTCAAATCTTTGATGAGGTTCAAGACCGGGTAGGTCTGGCTGTTCATCTTGTACGTGAGCTGCTCGACCGTGCATGCGTCGGCCGGGTCGCTCGCGCGATTGAAGGCGAACGCAACCCATTTGGAGGCGTAACCCTTCTGAGCGGAGGGTGACGCGGCGATGCGCGCCATCAGCTCGGCGGGGTTCGTGATGTGCACGGTCTGTCCGTCGATCACCGCATCGACCACCGTGTCGATTGGCGCTCCGGACACCCGCTCCTTGGTCTGCCAGGCACCGGCGGCGTCGTACGCCTCCATCACGAAGCCGGGCGGGTTGATGAAGTTGTGGTGGCAACCGGCACACACGCCGCCGGCCGTCTGGGCGTCCACCGCCTTGCGGTTGGTGTCGTACTCGGCGCCGCTCGGCAGCTCTGTCATCTCGGCACCGGGCGGGGGAGCGCCGATCTCGAGACCGATCACCTGCTTGGTGATGAACGCGCCACGCAGGATCGGCGAGGTTCGCGTGTAGCTCGAATATGCGTTCAAGAACCCGAGCCGGGTCAGGAAGCCGGGGCGCTGTGCCGGATCGAGCTCGACCTTCTTCAGCTCGGCGCCGAAGTCCGCCGCGTTCAAGCCGTAGAGCGGGGCCGTGGAGGCGTTGACGAACGCGACCGGGCTCGTGAGCAGAGACTGGAAGGCCCCGCTTTGCGCGTACACGATCTCGTCGAAGAACATCTCAGTCTCCGCCATGAACACCGGCAAGAGACCCTTGTTGAAGGCGGGGAAGAGCGTGGTGTCGCGATTCGCGGTGTCCCAGCGCGTGTTCGTACCCATCAACAGGTAGTTCCTGTGGAAGGAGGCGATCATGTCGCGCGCCTTGGGATCCTTCAGCATGCGATCGGCCTGAGCCACGACTTGCTCCGGGGTCGCGAGTTGCCCGCTGTCCGCAGCCAGATCGAGCTCCGCGTCAGGCGTCGAACCCCACAGCATGTACGAGAGGCGGGACGCGATTTCGGGGCCCGACAGCGTGTAGTGCCCGGCGCCGTCGGCGGCCTCCGTGATCTCCGAGCGCTGGAGGAAGGACGGAGACACCAGGAACGCGAACAGCAGCGCTTCCGCGAGCTCTTCGGGAGCACCCGTCGGGGTGATGGCCTTGCCCTTCGCCACGAAGGCGTCGAAGCCCGCGACCTCTTCTTGCGAGAGAGGGCGGCGGAAGGCGCGGCGACCGAACGACACGATCGTATCGTGCAGACAGCTGTTGTCTGCCGCCGGCGTGCAGCTCATGAACTTGGCCTTCGAGGCCGGGTCCTTCATCACCTGCGCCGCGATCTTCTCGGCCACCGACTGGTAGGCGCTCCAGCCGAGGTCGGAGAGGCCTCCCTCTTGATCGGTGGCGAGCAGCACCGAAGGCTCGACGTTGCCGGAGGCGGAAAGCACGGTCACCCCCAACAAGTCGCGCACCGTGCGGTCGTACTGCACGTTGGACAGACGCGGGATCTGCGAGGTACCCGGGATGCCAGCGGAGCAGGTCGGGGCGGGCACCGTGGGAGTGCCAGGAGGAGCCGGGGGAGGTGGAGTGGCCGGGCCCGCCGTGCCACCGGGGCTCGCCGTGCCACCGGGACCCGCTGTGCCGCCGGGGCTCGCCGTGCCACCGGGACCCGCCGTGCCGCTCGGCCCTGCAGTCCCGCCGGGGGTCGGGGATGCCGACGGGTCCAGGTCGCCCGGCATCTGGGCGTCCCCTTCCTCAATTTCTCCGGTGCAGCCCGCTGATAGCGTGGCCGCCACGACAAGGCCGATCCTCCAGGTGTTCATCGCATCACCTCTCGCAGATAACCTCTAGCTAGTGTCAGGAGAGCTAGGCGCCAGGCACTACCTGTGAGAACGGGCGCTAAAAGTCCGTTCGAGGCCGAGCAGCGCACCCCGTGTAATATCAGATACCGCGCTAAACCGCGGAGAGAACCCGGAATCTCGAAGATTTTTTAGACGGCTTCCGGCTTGAACTTTCCGCCGGCGTCGCTCGTCGTCTCGGCCCTCAACAGTGAGGGGATGGATAAACGCTCTTCATGCCTAGAAGAGGCGACTCAGATGCCTTGTCGTCCATCGAGCCCTCGAATCGCTCTTCGAGCTCGCGCGAGAGGCGAGCGCCAGAATCTGCGTCAGGTCGGGCTCGTCGCCGCCGCATCGTTCCGCCGCTCCAGATCGTCGAGCAGAGCGCCGATCGCCCAGGTTACGCCGCGGCTCGCTTCAGCGGTTTCCAGATTCAACTCGACGGACAGCACGTACCAAGTGAAGCGACCGACGAGCGCACGGAACACGCCGGCGGCCTCGTGCAGCTGCTCCTCGCTCAGATAGGAAAAGCGGATCGCGAGCGCATCGAAGATCGCGGAAGTCAGAGCGGCATCGGACTCAGTCTGCGCGGCGAGCGCCACCGAGGCGATCAACGAAGCCCGCAGTGCGGGCCCCAGCTCGCGAAACTCTTCGAACAACGGCGCGACGTACGAAGTCCACGCGTCGAGCTCTTGTGGAGGCAGAAGCCCCGCCTCGGCAAGCCGCTGCGACAGCGACTCCGACAACCCGCGAAGCAGCTGCTCGCGCGACGGGTAATATCGATAGACGGTTCGGTGCGCGACCCCTGCGCGGTCGGCGACGTTTTGCATCGTGAAAGCGTGCAGGCCCTCGTCCACGATCACGGACACCATGGCCGCGAGGATCCGCGCTCGAGTGTCCTCTTTCGCCCGAGAACGCAGGGGACTGCGGTACGCGCGGCCTGTAGTCACGCGAGGATATTAGGCAATTTTTTGAACTGTCATAAGTTTTGTCACCAATATAAATTGGTGTCACAGATTATGACTCAAGCGCCGCCCTGGGTCTCCACCACCAGCGCAAACGGCACGGGACCGACCGGGTCGTAGCGGAGCTCGGGCGCCGCGCGGACGATCATCCCGGTGGAGGGGCCACCGTCGAGATTCAGAGCGGAGCCGCAGCCGGAATCGTCACCTGCAACGAGCGGCGTCGACAGGCGGCGTGAGAGCTCGAACAACGTCGGTCCATCACCGGGAAGCTCGGGCGTGAAGACGATGAGCAGATCGAGTGTTCGACCAGCGTCGCGGATGCAGGCGACGGTGCGCGCGGCGCGCTTCTCGTCGTTCCTGTGAATGCCGACGCTGCCGTCGCGTTCGATCAGCCGGGGGCCACATTGCACCGCAAAGTCTAGATTGGGCGGCAGCACGTCATCGCGCGCGTAGAGCTCGGCGCGTGAGTCGTGCACGGTCAGGATCCCGGAGCCGCCGCCGCGCCGCGGCTCTGCCAGCTTGGTTCCACCGGTGAGCAACAAACCGGAGGCGGAGAAATCGCGATCGAAGAAGCCGCCGTTGACCGCCATCGACAGGCGTGGAGCGTCGAGCGAGTCGGAGAGCTTCCGACTTTCGAGCGCGCGGATCCCGAGCCGTGCGCGACGCAAATCGATGCGTGCCACGTGCCACTCGTGTTGCCCGAGGCGCCCCTTCGCCGTCGAAAAGCCCGGCTCGCGCGGCGTGAGCGTCAGACCCACAGCTGCGGCTGAAGCGCTCGGCGCGGGAGCCACGGCGCTCGACGCTCTGGGCGGCGTCGAGCTCGCGCTCACCGCAGCCGTGTCCCGCCGAGAGCAGCTCGAGCCGAGCAGCGAGAGCGCAGCGAGCAGCCACCAGCGCATGCGAGTGGTCAGTACCACAGACGGAAGTTGCCGCTCGCGTGCAGGAGCGCGAACAGGTGCAGCAGGCCGTCGTAATAGCGATACTGACCCGTGGGCACCGGCATCTCCCACAACGTCTGGAGGAACGGAGTGCCCTCGGCGGCAGGGACACCGAAAGCGACCAGCGCGTTCTGCGACACGAGGCCCTTGGACGCGCCGCTCGCGAACTCTCGGACCACGCTGCCGTCGAGCCGGAACTCGTCGGCGGTCGGCGGCGCTTTCGCGAAGAACGCAGCGTACTTCGCTGCGAACGTGGTTTGCCAGGGATCTTCGGCGAACAGATGGTGGTCCATCATGATGTTGCCAACGATGCGCCAAGCATCCGAGTTGAACGTCGAGTTGTTGTAGTTCGAGCCGTCGAAGTTCGCGAGGTAGGGCCCGAGACCGGTCGTCGGATGCGTGGTCTTTTGCAAGAAGGCGCGCCCGGCCACCACCGCGTCCTCCCAGAAGTCCCGGTTCTTTTCGTCGAAGCAGGCCCAGACCTCGTAAAAGGCCGGCAGCACGTAGGACGGATCGCTGTAGTTTGAGCCGGTGACGAAGCGGACGAGCTTGCTCTCGCGGTGGAAGTTGTTGGCCGTGAGCTGCGCGTCGAGCACGTCCCGCGCCTGAACCGAGTAATTCAGCGGCGCCGCACCGTCTCCCCAGCGCTTGGCAGCGAAGATCAGCGCGGTGGCGATGTACTCTTCGCCGTCCGGCGCGGAACCGGTGCTGCGCAGCGTGCCGTTCGTGTTCGCTTGCCAGGCGAACAGACCGTTCTGCTGCCGCATGTATTGCCGCGCCCAGCGCCAGAGCTTGTCGAACTCTTCCTTCTTGTCGAGTTGAACGGCGACCATCATGCCGTACGACATGCCCTCGCTGCGGACGTCGTTGCTCGCGACGTCGAGGATGTAAGCCGTGTCGCCCGACTCGTAGTAGATGGTCTTGTCGTTGCCGCCGTGAAACAGCGACTGAAACGCGGTGTCGATCTTGGCTTGGCTGTCCGCGTCGCTCTTCTGCAAGAGCTCCGAGAACAGGTTCCGATACGTGGCCGGGGGCGTGCAGGTGGCCCTGCCTCCGCTCGGCGTCGCCCCGCCGCTACCACCCGCACTGGCTCCGCCGCTCGCTCCGCCCTGGGCTGCACCACCGCTCGCGCTACCCGCAACGGGACCCGCGCCGCCTCCACTCGGGGCACCGCCGGTGACGGCAGCGCCTCCCCCACCGCCACTCGAAGTGCCACCGCCCGTGGTCGCCCGGCTTCCGCCCGTCGGCGTGCTTCCGCCACTGCCGCCGGTTGCGGAAGCTTTGCCGCCGCTCGGCACGAGTGTGCTGCCGCCCGTGGCAACGCCTGCGCCGCCGCCGGAGGCTGTTGAGGCGCCCCCGCTGCCGGACTGGGAGGGACCGCCGCCGCCTTCACTGCAGTTCGGCAGGACCAATGCGAGCAAGAGGATCAGGTGGTGGCGCACGGCGCCCTGAGTATGACGCATTGACGCTGCACGCCAGTCGTCCGTGAGTGCCACTCACACCAGAACTTTGCGCAAAACACGCACCCTCTGGTTGCGTTAGCTCTCGGGCTGGTAGTCGATCGCGGCGATCTCGAATTCGTCTTCGACCCCGGCGGTCTTGAGCAGCACGACGTCGCCCAGTCGCCGTCCCAGCAAGGAGCGCGCGAGTGGCGCGATGAACGCGATGCGCCCCGAGCTCGGCTCCGCCTCGTCGACGCCCACGATGCGATAGTGGCGCTCGACGCCAGCGGCCGAGCGGAGCGTGACTCGAGCCGAGAAGCGAACCTCGTCTTGCGAGAGCGCACGCGGGTCGACGAGCACGGCCGCTCCGATCCGCGCCTCGAGATCTGCGATGCGCTCGCCGAAACCAGCGTCCCCTTCTCCGCTCGACAGGTGCCTCGCGCGTTCCAGCTCCAGCGAGGCAAGCTCCGCGCGCAGCAACGACAGACCGCGTGCGGTCACGTAGTTCGGCGTTCCCTCCGGGAGCGGGACCCGCGGGACGATCAGCGGCGCATCGGCCCGGTCCTCTTTCACGAACGCGCGGCTCACGCACCGAGCATGACACAGCCGATCGTGGCGGCGCGTCTTGACCGAACTCGGGCCGCGTGATACGTAACCAATCAGTTACACAATGGCGCGCGCCCAAGCCCACGAGGACGTATTCCGAGCCATCGCCGATCCGACGCGGCGAGCCATCCTCGATCGCCTCCGCGCCGGGCCCGCGCCCGCCGGCGCGTTGGCCTCGGACTTCAAACAGAGCCGGCCGGCTATTTCCAAGCACCTTCGCGTGCTCCGCGAGGCGCGGCTCGTCAGTGAGCAGCGGGCCGGGCGCGAGCGTGTTTACACCCTGGACCCGATGCCTCTGCAACGCGTGGCCGGCTGGGTCGAGGGCTACCGCAGCTTCTGGCAGGTCAGCCTGTCCAACCTAAAGCGTTACCTAGAAGGAAAGTGAGAGGATCCCCATGGTCGATAGCAAGGCCCGCTCAGTCGCCGATTTGGCCGCAGGAACTATCATCGCGACGGTCGAAATCGCCGCCCCGCCGGAGCGCGTGTACCGAGCGCTGGCCTCCGAGGAGATCGTCCAATGGTGGGGTTCGGACGATCTGTATCGCACGCAGAAGTGGGAGGGCGACGTGCGGCCCGGCGGGCGCTGGCGAGTGATTGGCAGAGGCGCCGACGGCCGGGATTTCGAGGTGAAAGGCCAGTACCTCGAGACGAACGCACCCAAACTCTTGTCGCACACCTGGGAGCCCGATTGGGGCGGAGGACAGCCGACTCGCGTCACCTACCGGCTCGAGAGCATCGAGGGTGGGACGCGCGTCACGGTCCGGCACGAAGGCTTCGAGTCGCGCGAATCGTGTCAGAGCCACGGCAACGGTTGGATGCGCGTTCTGGAATGGCTGAAAGACCACCTCGCCGCTCCGTCGCGGCGCTCGTTCTTCCTCGTCCGACTACTGCCGCCGCGGCCGACATTCATCGTCGATATGAGCGAGGAGGAGCGGCGGATCATGAACGAGCACGCCAAGTATTGGCGCGGCCTGCTCGCCGCGGGCACGGCGCACGCCTTCGGCCCGGTCGCCGATCCGAAGGGCGCCTGGGGTGTGGGAATCCTCGAGCTCGAAGGCGGCGAGGCGGCCGTCCGGCGTTTAGAAGCCGGCGATCCGGCGGTCTCGGCCAACATCGGCTTCCGCTACGAGATCTTGAGCATGCCGACGGCCGTGCTGCGCTGAGACGCGAGAGGCGTCGAGCTCAACGCTCGATCGCCACGTCGACGGCGGACGCACGCAGCACGGACACGAGCGCCTTTGGCTCGATCGCGACCAGAAAGCCGCGCGCCCCGCCGTTGATATATAGATCCGCGGCAGCTCGAGGATCGAGCGTTCGACGTAGATCGGCATCGGGCGCTTCAGGCCGAAGGGCGAGGTACCGCCAACCTGATAGCCCGAGTGCCGATCGGCGACCTCGGGCACGCACGGCGCCACGCTCTTCTTGGACAGCTGACGCGCCAGGTTTTTGGCCGAGACCTCGCGGTCTCCATGCATGAGCACGCACAGCGGCTGCTTCTTTTCGTCCTCGAAGATCAGCGTCTTGACCACCTCGTGCTCGGAGACGCCGAGCTCACGCGCCGACACGCGCGTGCCGCCCCGCGGCTCCCAGGTGTAGAGGCAGGGCTCGAACGGCACGGTGTGCTGCCGTAGTACGCGAACCGCCATCGTCACCGGGTAGTCCGCCATCGACTGCGGCATAGCCCGCAGCTCGACAGCTGACCAGAAACACGCTCTGCACGGCGAAATCCGGGCGCGAAAAACCCCAGAAATCAAATCCGCACGCGAGGCTGGGCGTTCGGCGCGCAGAAGCTAAAGTCTGGCGCCCGTGAGGCCGTAGAGCACCCCGAGGAGATAGAAACGATTGTGCCTCAGCAACGGTAGTCTGCCCCTACGCCTTCGCCGCGACGAGTTCGGCTGGGAGCTCGAAGTGTATCGATTGTCCGGTGTCGATCGGGGCGTGTACCGGCCGGAACACACGCGGATCCGCGGAGAGCACGCGATCGTCGAGTACCAGCGTCGGCACGATCCGAGCGGCGTGCTCGCGCACACGACCGCTTGCTTGATGCGCACGTTTCCGAATCTGCGCGGTCAGTTCTCGGCCTACAACGGCGACTGGCAGCTGGACGCGTCGATCCCGAGGCCGCTGCGGTTGGTCGCCGCGAGCGCGCGGCTCGACGGCTCGGAGCCGGAACAGAACCGCGCCATCGAACGCTGAGCGTTCACTCATCGGTCGCGCCCCCGGCGCCGGCTGCGCCTGCGACGACGTCGCCGCTTCCGCCGCTCTCGTCCGCTGCATCCCCCCGGCTGCCACCGCTCCCGCCGTTCTCGAAGCCGGGATCGAATTCGGCCTCGTCGAGGCCGAGGAGCATCGAGCAGGCGCTGCAGAGAGCGCAGGTGAGCAGGATGGCGACGGGTCCTTTCACAGGGCGGCTCCGATCTCGAGCCTGGCGCCGCCGTTCGTGACTCGCGCCCCGAGCTCGACGGTGCGCGGCTGTTCCGATGAGGAGGTAGGTACGAGCACCACCCAGGTGACGCCGGCCGCTACCAGCGCGCCACCCGCGATTGCCGCTACCGTCGCCGCGTTGGCCGCGCCGAACGCGCGGTCCCGCAGAGACTTGCCCTCGGCGTTGCAGGCGTTGCCGGCGTCCGAGCGGCACTCGTCTCGCGATTGCCGGTCGAGCTCGTGCGCCCGAATGCCGAGCACCGTCGCTGCACCCAGACCGAACAGGCCGCTGCCGCCCAGCACGAAGCCGACCCAGCGCGGCGGGCCCGGTTGGGCTGACTCGCTCGCTCGGGTGGGCTCGGGCTCGGAAGCTTGTCGCGAGAGCAACGGGAGCTCCACGCTGCGACGATCGGGACCGGGCTCGAGGTAGAGCACCTGAGTCCACTGGAAATAGCCGGGCGCAACGGCCCGAACGTAAGAGCGGCCTGGATCGACGGGGATGGGCACGCCGAACGAGGATGCCGGCACCGGGGTGCCGTTCATCTCCACCGCGAGCCCCGGCAACCGCGCTGCCGGAGGCACCTCGATGCGGATCGTCGATAGGCGCCGCTCGAGGTCCGAGGCTCTGCGGCTCGCGATCTGCTCGCGCTCGGTCTGACCCGCGGCCCGCGCTTGCTCTCGCGCTTCGACGAACCACACCCAGGCGCTCGCCGTTCGGCCGATGCGGTCGAAACAGTCAGCGAGGTGCAGGATGGTACCGAGCGCAGGCTCCGCGCGCTGGCTGGCCTCGAAGCGCTCGCAGGCCTGAACGTGTTGCCCCTGGGCGACGAGCTCGGTGGCTTCGCGAAAGAGCGCCTCGGCCATCGCCTTGTTCTGAGCGGTCACCTGCGCGTGGAGCGCCGGAGCGATCAGCATTGGCGCGAGAACCCCGAGAACCGTCGAGAAAGACCGGGCGCGCATCACTGGCGGCCGCCGAACGTCGATGGATCCCACGGGTTGAACTTTTTGGCCGGCGGAGGCTCGGGCCGTGGCGGCGTCGCAGTTTCGACGACCGGCGCGGATTGCGCGACACGTTGCGGACTGGGAGGCACGGCGGGGCTCGGCGGGAACCACGACGCGCGGCGCTCCGGCCTGGCCGATGCGCAGTCGTCCGACTCGGCCTTCGATTCCGGACAGCGAGCGAGCGGGCCCTGGGCGGGCGGCGCACTGGCGACGAGGGGTTCCGCCACCATGCCCGCGGGCAGCACGACGGGCGTGTGCTGTTTGGGCTCCGGAGCAGCTGCCGCGACGGGCGCAGCCGCGGGTGCGGCCTGCGGCGAGAACAGCGGCGCAGCCACGACCGCGGCACCGAGCAACGACAGCACCAGCGCCCAGGGTCGCACCTTTTTGGGTTCGTCGCGAACGGGCGGCGCGGTCCTTCCCACCGGTGAGAGCGTGCGCGATGGCTTGAAAGACGCCGTGGCGCGCGCTCGGCGCGGCTCGGTCCGAGGCTTGAGGCGAGAACGGCGTGCGGGCGCAGGCTCGGCCGCTCGAAGCGCCTCGCTCGGGACGGGTGAGATCCCGTGCAGGGTGCCCTGCAGCGCGGGTCGGTTCCCGGAGAACGTCAGGATCCGCGAGGCGCGCTCGACGCTGGCAGAGGAACCCGGACAGAACGCCGAGAGCGCGCGGGCGACCTCCGCAAGGTTCGCATAGCGCTGGTCGCGGTCCTTTTCGAGGCAGCGGAATACCACTCGCTCGAAGCCGTCCGGCAAATCCGTGCACAGCGCGGACAGCGGCGGCGGCCGCTCTTGCAAGACGCGCGTGCAAAGCTCGGGGATCGTGTCCGCGACGTACGGAAGCCGACCGCTGACGGCCTCGTACAGAACCACGCCAATTGCCCAGATGTCCGCGCGGTGATCCACGAGCCGCGGCGACCTCATCTGCTCGGGCGACATGTACGACGGAGAGCCGATGAACGCGGAGGTACGGGTCAGGGAGAGGTCGTTGGCAGGGCCACCGGGAAGCGAGCGCGAAATGCCGAAGTCGAGGACCTTGATCGAGCGGGTGCGGTCCGGCAAATGGGCCAGAAACAGGTTTTCCGGCTTGATGTCACGGTGGACGATGCCGGCTGCGTGCGCTTCCGACAATGCCTCGATCGCCTGCAAGACGTAGTCGACGATCTCCCGCACCGGCAGCGTGCCGCGCCGCTCGAGCTCCTGCGCCAGATCGTTACCCTCGAGGTATTCCATCACCAGGAAGGGCTGGTCATCGGCGAGCGTGCCGAAGTCCAGCACCTTGGCCGCGTGTTGACTGCGGATACGGGCCGCCGCTCGGGCCTCCCGCCGGAAGCGTTCGGCGCACTCCGCCCGGTCGAGCTCGGCGCTCAGAAACTTGATCGCCACGTCGAGCTCCAGATCGAGGTGACGGGCCAGCGCCACGACGCTCATCCCGCCGGACCCCAAAATCCGCTCGATTCGATACTTTCCGCCGATCACGGCGCCAGCGCTGACGGGAGTGTTCATCGCTCGATCCTCGGAGCTCGGTGCCTGTGCGCAGGTGTGTGCAGGAATCGCGCCGGACTCTCGCCACGCGAGCGCGTTTCGAAGAGCGCGATCACGACGCGAAACCCGCGACAACGCTCGAACGCATCGCGCCGCGTGCGCGTGGCACAAGGCTACGGGTGAGGCAGACGCGGCCGGCTCATGCGTTGCTCGCCGCTTCGACCTCGAGCTGTGTCTGGCGCAAGAGATTCGCCGAACGCGCCAAGCCCTCGAGCTCCGCGGCGTCCATTTCCGGCTCGAGCACGTGGGTTGCGCCGCGGGCCCCGACCACTGCCGGCAGTGATAGCGCCACGTCGCGCAAGCCGCAGGCTCCGTCTTGAACCCGCGACACGGTGAGGACGCGGCGCTCCCCGCGCAACGCCCACTTGAGCAGCGCCGCGGTGACGAGCCCGATCGCGTGGTTGGTGGCGCCCTTCCGGCGGATAATCTCCTGGGCGGCAAGCCGCACCTCGCTCGCGACGCGCTGCTCCCGCTCCGCCGACCAGCCTGGCCAGCGGCGCAGCGAGACGCCTCCGATGTGAGCGCTCGACCAGAGCACGACCTCCGAGTCACCGTGCTCGCCGACGACCTGCGCATGCACGCTGCGAGGCTCGAGTGATAATTCGCGCCCCAGCACCTGACGCAAGCGCGCGGTGTCGAGCATGGTGCCCGTCCCCAGCACGCGCTCCGGCGGCAGGCCGGAAGCGCGCTGCGCGACGTAGGTCATCACGTCGACGGGATTGGTCACCAGAACCAGGAACCCGCGCAGGGCGGAGAGCTGTTTGGCGATTTCGCGCACGATCGCGGCGTTGTCCTTGCGCAGGTTCAGCCGCGACTCTCCTGGCTTTCCGCCGCGGCCCGCGGCGATCACCACCGCGTCCGCCGTGGCGAGCTCGGCGACGTCGACTGCGCGCACGCGCGCTGCCGGATAGAACGCCGCGCCGTGCGAGAGATCCATGGCCTCGCCGTCGGCGAGGTCGCGGTTCACGTCCGACACCAGAAGCTCCTCTGCGAAGCCGGACTGGAGCACGGAGATGGCAACGCTCGCGCCGACCCAACCCATGCCGACGATGCCAATCTTCATGCGTTCGGAAGTTAACGCTGGTCGGCGCCGTTCGGCAACTGGTCCGGCGCGGGGACCAGCAGGCGTTCCATCTCCTTCGGCTCGAACTTGGTCAGCCCCCCGGCATAGGTGCGACCGTCGCGGAGCTCGGTCGCGCTCGACAAATGTTGCGCGAGTGCGTCGAGCACCCGCGCCGACAGCCGCTCGCGCGGGTACAGCCCGTGCGCGATGTTCAGGTGGCGCGCCCCGCACAGGTTGCGCACGAAGGCCGGAGGCCGTCGAGCCATGTACGTCGCGAGAATCGGTGCCGGCTCGTGCAACCCCACGGACCACCAGGCCTTGCGATGCCGCGCGATGAAGCCGAGGTCGGCTCCCGCGAGCTTGGCCTTGCGCAAAAAACGCTCCACCAGGCGGCGCTCCGGCGCAGAAAATTCGTCCAGCTCGCGAGGCAGGTCGATCACGTGACGCAAGACCGCGGAGTCGGAAAGCGCGCCGCCCGCTGCGAACAGCTCGCGGGCTCGAGTCACGCTGCGAAACAGGCAGCGCTCCGGCAGCTCGACCGAAGCGTCGGCGATCCAGACCCGGTTGGCCCCGGTCACCTGCCCGCGATGCACGCGGCACAGCTCGCCGAGCTCCACGAAGCCCGTGGGGGGCGTGCGAGCCCGACGCGTGAGCGCGGACCAACGCGGAGCCTGCTCCAAGCGCTCGCGCGGCACGCGGCCCCCCGTGCCCGAGCGTCCCAACTCTGCGACCGAGTGCACGCGGCGCACGCTCACCGCCGCAGGCCGAGCGCCGACCTCGAAACCGCTGACGACGGCCGTCGCGTCCGCGTCCGAGAAGGCGCGCACGCGCGGGTCGAGCAGCTCCAGGCCATATCCGCCGAGCCGCTCGAGGAACAAGCGGCGGATCAGCGAGCCGTAGTTCACGTCGAGCCACTCGGCCGCCGTGATGAACACGCCAGCGTCACCCGCTCGCACGAGACGCGCCGTTTGCAGAAAGAAGTGCGCGTGCAGCCCCGCGAGTCGGCTGGCAGTCAGCTCGAGGCCGCGCGCCTCGCTCACCAGCCACTCTTTCCAGCGCGGCTCGATGTCGTGATGGCGGACGTAGGGCGGGTTGCCGATGAACAAGGTCGGTCCCGCGATCGATGGCAGCCGCAGAGACCGGTAATCGGCCGTGACGATCCGAGCGCGCGCCGAAAGCCCCGCGGCCGCGAGATGGGCGCGCAGCGAAAGGCTGGCGAGCGGATCGATTTCGACGGCGACGAGCTCCGCGTCGGGAAACTTGCGGCCCGCCGCGACGACGAACCGCCCGCTACCGGCTCCCGGATCGACCACGCGCGAAGGCGTGCGCAAGCGACTGGAGTCCAGCATCGCCCGCACGATCGTCTGCGGCGTGTACGTCGCACCGAGCGGCCGGCGTTCCGCGCGCGAGGCGACGACCCCGAACGCTTCCCCGAGCGGATCTTCGCCGCTGGCGATGGCACGCCGGCATGCCGCCGCCAGCGCTCGGTCGACCCGAGGCGCGCGCGAGAGCAGCCGCTGCTCGGCCGGCGAGAGCGCGCCCGTTTCAGCCACACCGAGCGCCGCGGTAACGCCGAGTAGCTCGTCGCGGGTTTCGATCGAGACGCGTCCAGCCAAGTCGAGTGCGCGAGATTAGTCCAGGGCCTGAGAATGCGCGCCGGCTCGACAGATGTATAGGAATTCCCTCATGATTCTTATCGACCTCCGTGGAGCGGCTGCCCCAAACGCTACGACGGGCGAGCGGACGAGGGCCGGACAACTCGTCCTCGCTTTAGATCGCGATCGAGAAGCAGAGCAGCGCCTGGCGATCGCTGAAGCCGAGCAGGCCGTCTTCGCCCCAGCGCTTCCAGGTCTTCTCGCGCGGGGCATCCTCGGAAAAGCGCCGGGCTCTCCGCGTCTTCGTTGTCGTGTGCCGTGGCCTGCATAGCCCGGTTGCGCGGAGCTGGTTACGGAGTAACCGTCAGGAAGGCGTGGCGTCACGAGAGCCGAGGAGACCAGGATGCGCGACTATTTCAGCGAGCAGGGAGCAGCGGACGAAGCCCCCGCCTGTCCGATCGTCAAGAGCCTGAAAGGCCAGAAAGCCCTGGTCACCGGCGCCAACTCCGGGATCGGCAAGGCGATCGCGGTCGCCCTCGGCCACGCGGGCGCGGACGTGGTGGTCAACTACGTGACGCGCGAGGAGGAGGCGCAGAAGGTCGTCGCCGAGGTGCGGCGCTGCGGCGCCAACGCCTACGCGCACCGCGCCGACGTCAGCTCCGAGGCCGACGTCGAGCACTTGTTCGCCACGATGATCGAGGAGCTCGGCACCGTCGATATCCTGGTGAACAACGCCGGCCTGCAGAAGGACGCGCCGTTCGACGAGCTCAGCCTGTCGGACTGGGAGCTCGTGATGAACGTCAACCTGAAGGGTCAGTTCCTGTGCTCGCGCGCTGCCGTGCGCGAGTTCAAGCGCCGTGGGATCCGGCGCGACGTCTCGGTCAGCGCCGGGAAGATCCTGTGCATCAGCTCGGTGCACGACGTGATCCCGTGGGCCGGCCACGTCAACTACGCGACCTCGAAGGGCGGGGTGTCGATGATGATGAAGAGCATCGCGCAGGAGATGGCGCCGCACCGGATCCGCGTGAACGCGATCTCGCCGGGCGCCGTCCGCACGCCGATCAACATGGACGCCTGGGGCACGCGCGACGCCTACAACTCGCTGATGACGTTGATCCCCTACAAGCGCATCGGAGAGCCCAGCGAAATCGGCCGCGTCGCCGTGTGGCTCGCTTCCGACGACTCCGACTACATTACGGGCGCCACGCTCTACGTGGACGGCGGAATGACCCTGTACCCCGGCTTCGAAACCGGCGGCTGAGCGCTTCTTTCCGGACGGAGCTACGCCGCGCTTTGCTGTCCGAAGGCCTCGCGCATCGACTCGCCCGCGCGAAACGCACGGAGCTTCACGGCACTCTGCGAAATACCGAGCCGCTCCGCCGCGTCATGCACGCTCGCGCCCTGCAGGCGCAGCAAAACGAACGCTTCCCGCTGCGACCGCGGCATCCCTTGCAGAGCGACCACCGCACGCTCCTCTGCTTCCCGCGCCGCCAGAACGGCCTCTCCGTCGCCATCGAGGCTCGATGTGAGCGGCAGCTCGTCGATCGGGTGGCTGACGCTCGCCAAGCGCGACCGCGAAAGGCGGAGGTGGCTGACGAAGCAATTGCGCGCGATCGCGTACGCCCAGCGCTCGACGCCGCGCCCGCTCTCGAACTGCGCTCGCCCGCGGTGGATGCACAGAAAAGTCTCCTGCACGAGGTCCCGGGCCAGCTCGCGTGAGCCGCACAGCCGCTTCAAATAGCCTGCGAGCAACGGCGAGAGCTGCCGGAAGAGCTCGGCAAACGCCGCGTCCTCACCGCGCGCATAGCGGACCATGACCTCTTCCAGAGCTTCGCGATGATTCACGGTGACGGCGAACCTTTCGTGCTCGAATCACGGGCCCGCGACCGATGGGCCGACTCGCAGGCAGCGGAGCGGACAAGTGTCCGCCGACCCGAGTGAGCGGACACGGACACGGACACGCGGGCGGACACGCCGAGCGCCAAAGGCTCGATTTTCCAGCCGCTGCTGTCCGTACGGGTGAGCACGGCCTGTCCGGCAGCAACGATCGTGCCGACCTCGCGGATCGGACAGGCGGCGTCGCCGCACCTGGCTCAGTGAACGATCGGCGGGGCGGACCGCCGGAGCGGTCGAGACAACGGGCCCGCGTGGTGGTGCACCATCCGCCAGTTGCCGTCTTCGACCACGAACACGTTGGTCGCCGCGAGGTGTGCGGGCTCGTCCCCTGCGCCCTCGTAGCAAGTGAGGATCGCCGTATCGTTCACCAGCGTGACCACCGCCGCTTCGCAGCGCAACGCGAAGGTCGGCGCTCCGCGCAAGATTTGACGAAAGCTCTGCAGCACCGCTTCCCGACCGATCAAGGCGGGCGCGGTGGGGTGAAAGCAAGCCACCGGGACGTGCTGCGCCCAGAGCTTGCTCATCGCCTGGTAATCCCCGTCGCTGAAGGCGCGATAAAAGCTCTCGTTGGCCAGAAAGACCGCCGCCTCGGCCTGGGCGTCCTGGAACATGGGGCGCAGCTTAACCCGCCGCGCCCCGAGCCGCATCCAGTCGGTTTTGAATCGAGGCTAATCCGCCGGCCACGGATTCGCCGGCACGCCTGCCCGCGAGTCCGGAACGCCGTTTCGAACCAGGTTGGCGCGCAAGCGGTCCAGCAGCTCGAGGTCGAGCTCGATGTCCTTGTCCTCGATCTCTTCGTTGTAGTCGGAGACCGCCGCGATCAGGTTGTCGAGCTCGGCGATCGTGCGCGCGGAAAAGGTGCGCGCGTGAAAGTCGAGGATCGCCCGCTCCATGCCCACGAAGATGTTGAGCATCACGAAGCTCTTTTGAATCGCCGCTGGTTCTGGCGCCTCGAAGTAGCCGCGGGACTCGAGCACGTCTGCGGGATGGGGATAGGTCACGGTGACGAGGTCCTCGACCATTTCGTCGGTCTCCGGATCGCGGAAGCTGAGCTCCAGCGTGGCAACCACGGGCTCGGTTTCGCCCGAAACACTCGCCCGGGGCATCAGCTCGACCAAGAGCGACGAGCCGCCGCCGCGCCGGCCGTCGTCTTCGGTCACGTCGTCGTCGGCTTCACGATGCGCGAGAAACACGCTGGGTACGTCGAGCCGGCCGCCCCGAGCCGTGTTCGCCCAGAACGGCGACCCGAGCGAACGACCGAAGTCGTAATCGTCGCCCGCTTCGACCTTCAGCGAGACGCCGAACGCCAGCGGCACCAGGAAGAAGCTCAGCTCCTCCTCGAACACCTCCTTCACTGCGCCGACGTTTTCGAGGAAGTAGAAATTGCCGTCGGCCTGCTGCGCGAGCCCGCGCATCAGCGCCACGTTGAAGTCGCTGCCCAGGCCGATCGTGGTCAGGCCGATCCCGTCGGAGTTGTAGGCGCGGCTCGCTGCCAAGATCGCGTTCGGATCGATCACGCCCGCGGTCGGAACGCCGTCACTCAGCAAGATCAGGCGGTGCTGCCGCCCGGGCTCGTAGCCGTCCTGAATCGTGCGGTATCCGGCCTCGAGCCCCGCAGCCAGATTCGTCCCGCCGTTCGCGATCAGACCCCCCACCAAGCGGCGCAGGCTGGCCCGCCCGGTCTCGACCGGTGTGAGCGGCGACAGCACGCTCACCCCGTCGCTGTACGAGATCAGAGACAGCCGATCCTCGTCGCGCATGCCGTCGATCAGCAGACCGAGCCCTTCGCGCACGAGCGCGATCTTCTCCCCTTGCATCGACCCGGAGACATCCACGACTACCGATAACGACAACGGTGGACGCGCGCCCGGATCGGCCGCAAGCGGCGACTTCAGCCCGATGTGCAGCATCGTGCAGTTGCCGCCGTCGAACAGGTTCCCCATTACCGCCATCATCGGCTGCAAGCACAGCTTCTCCCCGCAGGCCGCCGGCGGCAGCTCGATGTAGTGTTCCGCGAAGAACCCTGCCGCATCGAGCGCCGCCGGCGCCGGCACCAACCCAGCCTGCAATTGCTCCCGCAAGAACCCCGCGTCCTGGGACCCCCCGAGACTCACGTTGCTGCCCCCGGCTGGAGGCGTGCTCGTCCCCGTCGGTGACGGTGTCGCCCCCGGCGGCGGCGCGCCCCCGTGAAGCGACGCCGCATCCGACGATTCCATGCCGCTGCTGCACCCGAGACAGCCGCCGACCAGCGCCAACGAACCCCAAACCGCCAACGTTCGTTTCAACCCACTGACCATCACGAACCTCCCGACTTCTTCGCTCGCAACCGCCTGAGCAGCACGAGCAGCCCCAAGACCATCCCGCCCCAAGCTCCACCAGCGCCCGAGCCCGGAACGCGCGTCACGCCGCAGCCCGAGCCAGAATCTCGTCCGTAGCCCTGCGAGGGGTACGCTTGCTGGTCGCTGCACGTCGCGTCGAACGCCAGTGTTTCCGCGACCAGCATCCCCGGTTCGCCCGCGATTTCTCCGTAGGCTTCGAGCGTGTGGCGCCCGGAAACCAGGCAACTCGTGCAGCTGACGGGCAGCGCCATGTTCTGCATCGACAACGCACCATATCCGGCAACCTCGTGCGCCACGCCGTCCAGCTCGACCTCGACGTGCAACAAGGACACGTACGGCAACACCGAGTCATCGAGCTTCAGCTCAGCGCTCAGGTTGCAGCCGCTCGGCTGCAGCAAGCTCAGCGTCCCGAGACGCGCAGGCTTCGGTGAAGACGCGCCAACCTGGATCGACTGAGCGTTGCCGGCGACCGATACCTGGTACTTTCCCCGGCCGAGCGACTGTGCGGGCCGGACCAGGAACCGCCCGTCACCGAGCGGGATCCACTCCGCCTCGATGGTTTGACCGTCCTCGCTCGTGAGCTGTACGTCCGAGTCTGTCGGCGTTCGAGCGCAGGCGCGCGTGTCGATCACGATCCCGGACGCGCCCTCGGGTACCGGCTCCGCCACGGAGGGGCCGCACTTCGGAGTCAGAGATCCGGTCTGACCGCCCCAGAATGATTCGCGCGGAGGCTGCAGCGGAGCGCCCGAATCGTTCGACTCGGTCGAGCTGCTACAGCCGCCCACGCACAGAGCGGCAAGCACGACAGCAAGCTCCCGGAAGCGCATGCCGCGACTATGCGCCGGCGCCCCGTGAACCACCAGAGCAGGAACGAACATTTCATGGCGCAGAAGCGGTCCGTTATGTACGATTCTGCTAGATATGGACCACGAAGCCCTTGCAAAAGAGCTGATCCGCGCGCTGCGCGGCCGTCGCTCCCAGGTCGCGCTCAGCCGCCGGCTCAAGCGGCGCAGCAACGTGCTCTACGCTTGGGAAGCCGGGCTTCGAGCCCCCACCGCAGCGGGCTTCATGGAGCTCGCCAAACGCGTCGGCGTCGACATCGACGCACAGGTCGCGACGTTCATCGGCGGGCTACCGGAACCGGTACAGGGTCAGAGCTTCGCCTCGCGCGAAGGCGTGGCCGCGCTGCTCACGCACCTCGGGGAAGGGACGACGCTCGTGGAGCTCGCCGCGCGCGTCGGCAAGAACCGCGTCAGCGTCGGGCGCTGGCTCAAGGGCGAGGCCGAGCCGCGCCTGCCCGACTTCTTGCGCTTGATCGAGGCGAGCTCGCTGCGCTTGCTCGACTTCGTCGCGCTGTTCGCGCCGCCGCAAGAGTTGCCCGCCGCGCGGGGTGCCTGGGAGCGGCTCGAAGCGCAGCGCCGCGTCGCCTACCTCTTGCCGTGGAGCCACGCCGTGCTGCGGGTGCTCGAGCTCGCCGACTACCGGAAGCTTCCGAAACACGAGCACGGCTTCATCGCCCAGCGGCTCGGGATCTCGGAAAAAGAAGAGCGTGCGTGTCTCGAAGCGCTGGTCGAGTCGCGGCTGATCGTGCGGCGCCGGGGCCGTTACGCCGTGAGCAGCGTCCTCACCGTGGACACGCGCCAGAACCCCGCCGCCGGCAGAGCGCTCAAGGGTCACTGGGCGCGCGTGGCCGAGCAACGCTTGCCGAGCCTCGAACCGGCTGGCGAGGATTTGTTCTCGTACAACCTCTTCACGGTTTCCGAGAAGGATTGGGAGCGCTTGCGTGAAATGCACATCGCTTACTTCCAGGAGCTCCGTCGCGTGATCGGCGCTTCGGAGCCCGCCGAACGCGTCGCGCTCGTCAACCTTCAGCTGTTACGCCTCGACGAATCGCCTCGCGCGACGGATCGGCTCGAAAAAACCGAACAGAGCAGCCTATGATGCGCGTCGCATGTCGACGAGCTTCCCCCCGCCTTTTTACCGCCACCGCCCGCATCCCTGGCATGGCCTCGACGCCGGACCGAACGCTCCTGCCGTCGTCAACGCCTACATCGAGATCACGCCGTTCGACACCATCAAGTACGAGATCGACAAGACCACCGGCTATTTGCGCGTCGATCGCCCCCAGCGCGGCTCTTCGCAGCCGCCCACGCTCTACGGCTTCATTCCGCGCACCTTCTGCGGCCCGCGCGTCGCTGAGCTGTCCGCGGAAGACGTCTCGCGAGCCGACGGGGACCCGCTCGATATCTGCGTGATCAGCGAGCGGCCGATCACACGCTCCGAGATCGTGCTGAGCGGGCGCGTCGTGGGCGGGCTTCAGATGGTCGACGACGGCGAGGCCGACGACAAGATCGTGGCCGTGCTCGACAACGATCTGTTCTGGGGGGAAGCGGACAGCATGGAGGTGCTGCCCAGGGCGCTGATCGAGCGGCTGAGCCACTACTTCACCACCTACAAGCTGGTGCCGGGCAGCCCCGGCAAGGTCAGCGTGCGCCAGGTCTACGACCGCGATCACGCACAGAAGGTGATCGCAGCGTCGCAGGAGGACTACCTCGAGCTCTACGGCGAGTCCCCTCCGACGCTGCGCTTCTAGAACAGGCTCAGCTCTCGGCCGCGGCGGGGGGCCGGCTGCGGCGCCGCTCGGGGAAAGACGACGGCAAACGCACACCGGCGACGTACTCGCGCGGGGTGGTCCCGACCAGCTTGCGGAACACCCGGTGGAACTGCGCGTAGCTGCCGAAGCCCGCCTCCAGCGCGGCGTCGAGCAAGTTCACGCCGCTACGGTCGGCCAGGCTGAGGAAGCGCTCGATGCGCAAGCGGTTGCGGTACTCGACGAGCGAGAGGCCCATCTCCGTGCGGAACAGGCGCGCCAGATGTCCGGAGCTAATCCCGAGATCGCGCGCCAGGCGTTGCGCGCTGATCTTGGGCTGCTCGCCGAGCGCGTCGAGTACGCGCTGCACCACCGGGCTGTGCCCTGCCGCACCGCGCAGCGCATGCCAGACCGCAGCCCCGCGCCGCGGCAAGATCAAACCCGCGAGCAGGCTACAGAACAACATGGTCTGCACCTGGCGGCCTTCATCCATGGGGACGCGCCCCGTGCCGCCGTCGTTGAACAGCACACCGACCAGCTCTTCGCCGGAGAGCAGCGGAGTCACGACCTGCCACTCTCCACCGGTCGCGCTCGCGGACTGAGAGTAGAGCCAGCGCGGACCGTCTCCGCGCAGACCGCGCAGGAGCGCGTAGTCGGCTTCGGTCATTTCCAGATACAGGCCGCGCTCGTCGGCGCGCTCCTGATTCACGCCGGCGCTCCACGTCCCGCGCAGCACGTGGCGACGGCCCGCCGGTGGATCGGAAACGTACAGCGCGACACGCTGGAGGCCGAAGCGCTCGACGGCGATCTCCACCGCGCGGCGCAGCATCGCTTCCACGTCCGAGTAGGTGCCGAGCTCGTCGACCGCGGCGAGCACCGAGAACACTCCCCGCCACTGCGAGCTCTCGACCGGCACGTAGGGCACCGAGCCTTCGCTGGCTGCCGAGAGCCAGCGGACCAACCGGCGGGTAGTGCTGCCCAGGAAAGTGCCGCGATTGGATTCCGGAGAAGTGGAATCCGACCGTCGCGTAAATAACTGCGAATACGGCTGCGGCGGCTCGCTCGGGCGCCCGCTTTCGCCGCCCGCATCGCGATCCCGAACCTTGAGGTTCGACATTCCGGACTGGCGGGCCGCCTTCTGCCAGTCGAGCTCCTCGGCGTTGGAGCGCCAGGCCGGTAGCACCTCTTCCCCTTTGCCGGAATCCGCCTCTGCCGTCGTCAATGCCGTCACGGGACGCTCCTTAGCTCTGTACAAAAGTGGCGCGTCCCTGCTGGCCAATCGGCCGCGGATCGCTCGGATCCAGGCCGTTCCAGCAGGCGGACTGCACTTTTGAACTTTTCGAGCACAAAGTAAATCACGGTAACTATCGACTCTTATATTCCCGGTCTTCTCCCCAGTGATCACACCCGACACGAGTTTGTTAACTCGACTGACGTTTCTTGCGTGAGCGCGCGCGGCTTGCGTGCCTGCGTGCAGGTGAGCGGTTTTTTTCCGAGAATCTGCTCCGTTTCTCGGTTGCTCGAGGCGCCGCTCCAGTCAGCCGCCGAACGCCTCGGCCCGTGAGGAGCAGCGCTGAGCGCTCCCCACGCATATACGGAAATCCCGAGTGCGCGATCCGGCGCAGAGCGAGCACTCACTCACCCATGTGAGTGATGAGACGCGGGTTTCGCCGTCTGTAGTTCGCATCACGACGAAAACTTTCAGCGGGCTCTTCTCGATCACCAACTCGGTTTCGCAAAACCGTGCGCTGAGCTATAAACAGGAACGAAGTCAGCGAGCGGTGCACGCCACACGCACCCCGCTGGTCGACTCGGTTCAGGCAAAGCAGCTCGGGTTGTCTGCTACGGACAGTCCGGTCGGAACAGCGAGCACCCCTAGTAGGCAAACACGCAATGAGCGGACTCGAAGAACGATCGAACGCGCGGCTGGTGAATCGAACGGCGCGCGCCGCATGGCTCGCGTTGTTCGCGGCATTGGCGGCAGGATGCTCCGGCGAGATCACTGCGCAAGAGCCGGGCGACATGCCCGGAACACCGGGAACACCGGGGACACCGGGAACGCCCGGCTCACCGAGCACCCCCGGAACGCCGGGAACACCGAGCACTCCGGGCACGCCGGGAACCCCGAGCACCCCCGGAACACCCGGCTCGCCGAGCACCCCCGGAACACCGGGAACACCGAGCACTCCGGGCACGCCAGGCACTCCGGGCACCCCGGGAACGCCCACCCCGACTCCGACTTCGACGACGCCGAATCCGCCGCCGTCGGCACCGCTGCAGGATTGCGCCACGCCGGGCCCGCGCTTGATCCGCCGCCTGACTGCGACGCAGTACCGCAACTCGCTCGTCGACCTGTTCCAGGACCCGAACGTTCCGGAAGCGGAGACGCTCACCGATCCGGCGATCCTCGGTTTCTTCGTCGACGCGGACGCCCCGGTCGTCGAGGCGCTGACCGCCGAGCTGCTCATGAACTACGCGGAGAGCGTCGCTTCGTGGGCGGTGCAGAACAAGAAGGGGCAGATCGCCAACTGCAACAACCACGACGCTCAGTGCTGGCGCCAGGTGATCCAGAGCTTTGGCACCAAGGTGCAGCGCGAGCCGCTGCCCGATGCGCGCGTCAGCGAGTACGAGAAGCTCTTTGCGGGTGAAGAGAGCTTCGACGCGGGCCTCGAGGTCGTGCTGACGGCGTTCCTCCAGTCGCCCTACCTGCTCTATCGACGCGAGCTCGGCGAAGAGAAGAACGGCGTCTTCCAGCTCACCGGCTACGAGATCGCGAGCGAGCTGTCTTACCTGCTGCTCGACACGACGCCCGACGCGCAGCTGCTCGCCGACGCGGCCAGCGGCAAGCTCGCCACACGGGAAGGCATCGATCAGGCCAAGAACCGCCTGCTCAACGACCAGAAGGCGAAGGAACCGCTGAAGAACTTCGTCTACGGCTGGCTCGAGCTCACCGAGCTGCCGGAGAAGGCGAAGGAGATGTCGGTCTACGACCTGACCCACGCGATGCGCGAGGCGATGCTCCACGAGACATCGGACTTCTTCCTGAATGCGTTCTCGAGCCAGGGAACGGTCGATGACCTGTTCGGCGCCAACTACACGTTCGTGAGCCGCGAGCTCGGGCAGTTCTACGGCATCAATAACGTGAACGGCTCCTCGCAGCGAGTCGATCTGCCTGCCGGCACGCGCGCTCCGGGGCTGCTCGGACACGCCGCGTTCCTGACGGCTCACGCGCAGCCGGAGAACTCGTCGCCCGTGCAGCGCGGCCGAGTGATCCGTGAACGACTGCTGTGCCAGGACCTGCCCGAGGTGCCCGCCGACCTCGACACCAACCTGGCGGGCCCCGCCTCGTTCAAGAACAACCGCGAGCGGTACTCCGAGCACAGCAAGAACGCGAACTGCGCCGGCTGTCACCGGATGATGGACCCGGTCGGCTTCGCGCTCGAGCACTACGATGCGTTCGGGCGCTACCGCGACACGGAAGGCAACATGCCGATCGACGCAACCGGCACGATCTACTCGGCCCCCGACGGCACGGAGGTGCCGCTCGACGGCGCCGAGAGCCTGACGAAATACCTGGTCGGGAACGAAGCCGTTCGCTCCTGCCTCGTGCGCTACTGGTCGTACTACGCGCACGGGCGCATGGACTGGGAGCAACGCATCTGCAATCACGACGCGGTTCGAAAGGAAGCCGCGGCCGGCAACTACACGCTGACCAGTATCCTGGGCGGCATCATCCACGCGCCCACCTTCACGACTCGGGTCAAGGACCAATAGCCGATGAAGAACTACACTCGCCGCGACTTCACGAGACACCTCGGTCTCGCCGCGCTCTTCTCTCCGTTCCTGTCGATGATCGAGGCCCAGCCGGCGCGCGCCGCCGCCGGCAAGGCCAAGTACCTCTTGATCTTCTTCACCAACGGCACCGACGTGGCCGCTTGGTCCCCCAAGGGCTCGTCCGAGAGCAGCATCTCGTTCAGCCCGATGACGGAGAACCTGGCTCCGATCAAGAGCGACATCATCCTGGTCGAGAAGCTGACGAGCAACGGCACGGCCTCGAGCCACGGCGCGCCGGGCGGTCTCACTGGCTTCAACTACGGCGGGCAGAACATGATCTCGCTCGAGCAGTACGCGGGCGATCAGCTGAAGGCCGCGGGCATCAGGACCCAGATCCCGAACCTGATCCTCGGCAGCGTGCCGAGCGAGCAGCAGACGACGTTCTACCGGGACAGCCGCGCGCTCACGCCGATCTCGTCGCTGAGCTCGGCGTACCAGGCCATCTTCGGTGGAGCGCTGCCTCCGCCGTCGAACCCCACTTCTCCGAGCATGCCCGCGATGGACGCGGAGAACCGCCTGCGGCGCCGGAAGAGCGTGCTCGACACGATGAAGGCCGAGCTCACCGCCTTGTCGCAGACGCTGGGCTCGCTCGAGCGGCAGAAGCTCGAGGTACACGCCGACTCGATTCGTCAGCTAGAGGAGCGCCTGGCTCAGCAAACCGGCGGCGGTGACATGGGCGGCGGTGGCGTCGTGATGCCGGTGGACTGCAGCAAGCCGGCAGCCCCGGGCGGCGCGATGGATCCGCTGCCGAACAGCGCGGCGCTGCTCGACATGGCGATCAGCGCGTTCGGCTGTGACATCACGCGCGTCGCGGCCGTGCAGTTCGGCCACCACCAGAACACGCAGGTGAACATTCCGGAAGTCGGCATGGCCGGCGACTGGCACAACGGCTTCATGCACAGCGACAACCCGCGCACGCGGCTCGTGAACCTCGAGAAGTGGCTGTGCAAGGAGTTCGTCAAGGCCGCCGAGAAGCTGAAGTCGCTGCCGGCACCGGACGGCGCGGGCACGCTCTGGGACCAGACGATCATGCTGTGGGCGCGTGACATGGGCGACGGCGTCCAGCACGACGGCAGCAACATGCGCTTCGTGTTCTCGGGCGGGGCCGGCGGCTACCTCAAGAAGAGCGCCAACGGCCGCTACCTCGACGGCGGCGGCGCTTTCCACCAGCAGGCGCTCATCAGCGCCCTCGAAGCCATCGGCATCACCAACTACGCCGGCTTCGGTGATCCCATGGGCCGAACGCCCTTGCCCGGCGTCAGCGCCTAACCCCGCGCGGGGAGTCTTCGAACGCTCCAGAGGAACCGCCACGGGCGCCAGACGGACCGCCACGGGCGCCAGGTTTTTCGGGGTGAGCTCTGCGCTTCGATGAGAGTCGAAGTACTCTCGCTCCGATCACCCTTGGAGCGCATCGAAGGGATTCGTGGAACCACCGACGTCGGGGGCACTCACTCGTCTAGTTCTAACTCGTGGCGGGTTGGGAGCTTTGGAAAAGCGGGGGTGGGCAGCTCTTGGTACCAGTAGGCGACCGACGAGATGTCGTCGTGAAGCAGGATGAACCGGTCTTTACGCCAGCCGAGGCCCTGTACCGTCACGCGTAGGTCCTGCTCGAAGCGGATCGGATCCGGGATGTGCCAGCGGTACATGCCGAAGCGCAGCTGCGATTCGTAGAGGCCGTCGGGGCGGACCACGTGCGGAAGGCCCGTGTACGGACCCGTGAACGGGCGGTAGCCACCGGCGTCGAAGTTCCAGGCGCCGCCGAAGTAGTCCTCGGTGCCGGTGCCGCAGATCGTCGGAAACTCCTGATCCCCGTCGAGGAAGAATTTCATTTCGCCCTCGCCCCACCAGCCCGGGCTGTTCGAGCCCCAGGCGAGGTACGTACCGACGTAGTGACCGCGGCCGCGCACGCCCTCGAGCAAGGTGTGCACCTCGCCCTCCGCAAGCGGGTTCGTGCGCCTGAACTGCGCATGAAAATAGGCGACGTCGTCGGGTAGATCGGTGAGGGCGTAGTTGATTTGATAGTAGAGCGTGATCGGCGCGTCGCTCAGATTTTCCAGCGTGATCCGGCAGCGCTTGCGGAACGGCATCTCCCAGTAGCAATTGAAGCCGCGGCTTGGGTTCACGCACACGGCCAGCGACGAAACCTGGGCGAACTTTGCGAACGCCGAGGCGAAAAAATCGGCGACCGGGCACTCGACGGCCGGCAGCGGCGAGTCGTCCCAGTACACGCGCAGGATCGCGAAGCGCGTGATACCCCGCAGCGTCATCCAGATCTGCTGCACCGCGCCGGGCCCCTCGATGTCCGCTAGCAAAGCGATTTCGCTGGGAGCGATCTCGATCGACGGGCGCACCTTCCAACCGCGACCGAGCGCTCGCGCGTGGTGATCGCCGGTCGGCTCCTCGCGTGCTCCCTCTCCCTTGCCGCCGCTCGGATTTTCCGGACTCACCGAGCGCGTACGCGCCGAAGACAGCCGCGACAGGTTTCCGAGGTGGGTCCCGAGGCCATGGAACGGAGCCTGCGACATCGCCGCGAGAGTATCCCACGCGCATCGCCTCGTGGCTTTACTGGCGGGCGCTTCGCTTGACAGCAGGCGGTGCGCGGCTCAAAGCTAGTCGGCCGAGCGGGTGTCGGTCACGGCCCGAGTCGGGCGAAGACCGCCCACGAATCAGCAAAGATCAGCATGGCAAGACCCGGACAGAGAGATCCGCGATCCGAGTCGGTCGCCGACATGCTTTCGCGAACGCTGAGCCCGTTTCGTTACTTCGGCGGCAAGCTCGGGACGATCGTGCTGGTGTTGGTGCTGGTGGCGCTCGGCGTCAGCGGCTTCTTCGTGGTCGGCCCCGGTGAACAGGGCGTGCTGCGTACCTTCGGCAAGCACAGCGGCTACGCCGGTCCCGGCCCCCACTTTCGGATCCCGATCGTCCAGGACGTGGACGTCGTGAACATCGAGAACATCCGGCGCATCGAGGTCGGCTTCCGCGAGGACAAGGCGGTGCCCAGCGAAGCCCTGATGCTCACCGGCGACGAGAACATCGTCGAGGCGCAGATCATCATCCAGTACAAGATCTCCGACTCCGCCAAGTATCTGTTCCGCCTGCGCGATCCGGAAGAAGCTCTACGCGCCACCGCCGAGGTCGCGCTGCGCAGCAGCGTCGGGCGCACCAAGATCGACGACGTGATCACCACCGGCCGTGAGACGGTTCAGGCCGAGACGCGCGACTGGCTGCAAAAGCTGATGAACGAATACCAGAGCGGGATCTCGATCACCGAGGTCAAGCTGCAGCGCGTGGACGCGCCGGACGAGGTCAAGGAAGCGTTCCACGACGTGGTCCGCGCTCGCGAAGAGAAAGAGAAGCTCATCAACCAGGCCAAGGGCTACCAGGCGGATCTGATCCCCCGCGCTCGCGGCGAGGCCCGCCAGATCGAGCGAGAGGCCGAGGGCTACAAGGAGGAGCGCGTACTCAGGGCCCGCGGTGACGCCGCCAAGTTCGATGCGCAGCTCACCGAGTATCAGAAGGCGGCCGACGTCACGCGCCGGCGCCTGCACCTCGAAGCTCTGGAGCGCGTGCTGGCGCGCGCAGAGAAGAAGACGCTGATCCCCGAGAACCTGAAGGGCGCGGTGCTGCCGCTGCTCACCTCCCCGCCCGGCGGAGCCACCCCGGAGAAGAAGCAGTGACGCGCGTCATCGCCATCCTCGTCCTGGCAGCGCTGGTCGGCCTGTCGAGCGCCTTTCAGATCGACGAGACCGAAATGGGCATCGTCACCCAGTTCGGCGAGTACAAGCGCAGCGTCACCGCTCCGGGTCTGTACTTCAAAATCCCGCTCACCCAATCGGTGCAGGTGATGGACGCGCGGATCCTGGCCAGCGACACGCCGCCCGCCGAGTACCTGACGCTCGACAAGAAGCGGCTGATGACCGATCCAATCAGCCGCTACAAGATCACCGACCCGCTGCGGTTCTATACCAAGCTGCACGATCAGAACGGAGCCAAGGCCCGGATCGACGACATCGTCAACAGCGAGCTTCGCCGCGAGTTTGCCAGCCACAACTTCGACGAGATCGTCGGGCACGCGCGCGAACCGTTGATGCAAGAGGTGGCCGAGCGCGTGCGCGTTCAGACCAAGGATTTCGGCGTCCACGTCATAGACGTGCGGATCCGGCGCGCAGACCTGCCGCGCGAGGTGCAAGAGAGCGTCTTCCAGCGCATGCGCGCCGAGCGCGACCGGGTCGCCAAGCAGTACCGGTCCGAGGGCGAGGAAGAAGCCGCCAAGATCCGCGCCGAGACCGACAAGGAAAAGACCATCTTGCTCGCCAAGGCCTACGAGACCGCGCAAAAGCTGCGCGGCGAGGGCGACGGCGAGAGTACGCGCATCTACGCCGAAGCCTATGGCAAGGACGCGGAGTTCTACTCGTTCGTGCGCAGCCTGGACGCCTACGAGCGCTCGCTCGACGAGTCCTCGACATTGCTCCTGTCGTCCGACTCCGAGCTGTTCCGCTACCTGTTCGATCCCAAGCGTCGCTAGCCGAGCGAGCTCGGCGTCACACCGAGAATCCGGGGAGCGGCCCGCAGTCGGGCTCGATGCCGATGCCCTTTGCCGGGTGGCCGAGGGCGTTCATCACCGAAACCAGCAGCTGATTGGCGCTCTGGGTCGTGGAGCCGTTGACGTACTGGCCCACGTTCACGCCGAGGTTCTTGCCCCCGATGATCAGGTACTGCATGTCCCGCGGGCTGTGGTTGTGGTTGGTGCCGCTCTCGACGCCCCAGATCAGGATCGTGTTGTCGAGCATGCTGCCGTTCCCCTCTTGAATCATGGACAGGCGGCGCGCGAGGTAGGCCATGTGACCCGCCCAGAAGCGGTCGAATTTGATGAACGCTTCGCGGGTGGTCATGGCCTTGCCGTCGACCGTGACCGAATCGTCCGTCTTGCTCACGTGCGCGACGATGTCGTGCCAGCTCTGCGAGAACCCGAGCAGCCCCTCGTGGTGGCCGCCCGAGAAGCTGAAGCTGTAGTCGGCGACGCGAGTCCGGTCACAGGTGAACGCGTTCACGATCATGTCGGCCTGGATCCGTGCCCAGCGCGTGATGGTGGTGGCGTTGTTGAGGCTGTTGCTGAAGCCCGAGGTGTCGGTCTTCTCGCACGCACCGCCCACGGCGGCCGGCGGTGCGACGCCCCCTCCGCCGCCGGTGGGTAGCGGTGCCGCGTTGATGCGCTGCTCGAGCTCGAACAGCGCTTCGACGTGCCGCTCGAGCTTCTCCTTCTCGACCTGACCGAGGAGCTGCTGGATCGACTTCAGCTCGGCGGTGTTCACCTGCAAAATGCGCTGATCGACGGCGCGCCTGGCCTCGGCCGCCGCGTCAGGCATGGGCGGTGAGGTCGGCGTCGTGGCGGGGGGCGTGGCCGGAGCCACGCCGAACGTCACGCCTTCGAAGATCTGCTTGAAGGCCTTGGCCGGATCGGCGACGTGGACCATCGGTTGCCCGGGCCCGCTGTACGAGAGGATGTGGCGCTTGTCGGCCAGGCCCCGATCGGCGGCGCAGAGGTGGATGCTCGCGAGCGGCGTCCCCCCGCGAATGTCCGACTCCTTGAGCAGGATCTGGTCGATCGAGGGGCCGTTGGCTTGATGCGTGGCCTCGTCGAAGAATTTGGCGCCGGTGAACAGCTGAGCCATCCCGGCTTCGTGATGGTTGTCGAAGGTCCAGGCGTGATCGAGCCTTCTCAGGAACAACAGCTGGCTCTCGAGACCCTTGAAGTCGGCCAGCGGCTCGTTCAGCACGAAGCTGCCGCCGCTGCCCGAAGGCCACCACTCCGGCGGGTGGGAGTCGGGGTTGAACATCAAGACCAGACGCTTCGGCAGCGCCGTCTGCGCCTCGAGCTCGCGCTCGCGCAGGAACGGAGCCAGCAACACGCCGCCGAGAGCCGTGCGAAGCAGATCGCGGCGGGTGACTTCGAAGCGTTTCGGCATGCTCTCTCCCTGCTCCTGACTACCTGACCCTTCGGGTCGTGCTCTCGGTGGTGAGCAGCGCCTGCACCAGGTCACCGAGCACGCCGGAGCCTTTGAGCGCCGCGGTACCGGCGACGACGGGCGGCACGCCGCGGTCGGGCTCGACCTCGCCGAAGTAGAAGCGGAAGGCCTGGCGCGCCACGCATTCTCGTACCCAGTCGCTCTTGGCGAGAGCCTGAGCCAGGTCCGCCACCGACGTGAGCTTGCCGTCCACGTCGGTACCGAGGAGCTCCCCGGTCGAGTCGATGGGCTCTGGCGTCGGCGCCGTGTTCGTGAAGGTCGGGCTGCGGTAGGTCTCGGTCGTGCGCATGCGCCCCGCACCATCGAAGCCCTCGAACAGGAAGCCGACCGAGTCGAGCAACGAGTGACAGCCAGCGCAGGCAGCATCTTTGGCGTGGAGCTCGTAGAGCTCTCGCGTGGTCTTCGGCGCTGCCTGGGCTTCGGCCACCTCGATCGGCGGCGGGGTGAAGTTCTCCGGCAGGCTGATGTGTTGGCAGAGCAGCTGATCACGCACGAATAGACCGCGCAGCGTCGGTGAAGTCAGATACTGCTTGGCGTTCTTCGAAAGCACCGCGCCGAGCGACAACAGGCCGATGCGCGAACCCGATGCAGGCGTCGAGGGCTCGGCGAGGTAGAAGGAAGACAGCGTCGTGCTCGTGGTCGGCACGGGCGAGGTCAAGAGACCGCTCAGCGTCCCCTTCATGGTGCCGTAGGTCTCGAGGAACTCGGTCGTCTCGCCGAACATCGCGATCTTCACGGCGTCGAAGCCCGGGAACACGTCCTCGAATTTTTCCACCTCGTCTTGGAAGCGGTGAAGCCGGAGCCACTGCACCAGGAAGGCCGCGACGCGCTCGCTCGCAGCCGGCTCTGCCATCAACGCTTGGAGGTGCTCGCGCAGCTTGGCCGGCTCCACGAGCTCCCCGCGATCGGCCGCGGCGAGCAGCGAGGCTGAGGGCGGCGCGCCCGTCACGCTGAACGACAACAGGCTCGCCAGCTCGTGGTTCGTCAGTGAGAACGAGGGCGATTGAGCGTCGGCGGCCGCGCCGACCTCGGTGCGATACAGGAAATGCGGCGAGGTCAGGAGCGCACGGATCACCGAGCGGAATCCGAGCTCGGGCTCGGCCTCGGCGCCCAGCTCGAAAATCTCGGCGTAGCGCGCCTTGTCTTCGTCCGTCGCAGGCCGTCGGAACGCACGGTTCAGCATCTTCGCGACGAAGTCGTCGCGGCAGCTCCGTTCCAGAGCTCCGCAGGGAACGAGCGCCGTGAGCTCTGGCGTCGTGAGGCCATCGACGGCGAGCGCGGCCTTCTCGGCGAGCTGTTGAGCGAGCGTGACGCGCACCACGCCGCTCCTCGACATGTTCGGGTAAACGCCGGTGTCGGGGATTGGATCGATGTCGCTGACGTCGATGCCTTTGCCCGTCACACTACGAACGGCGAGGCCATACTCCTCTGGCGTGAGGAGCCAAACGCGAGCGGGAAGCTCGGCAGCCGCGGGTGCTGGGGGCGCGTACGGTAGAGCTCCGGGCGCGGGCCCCATCGGAGACGGCGGCGTCGTACCGGGCATGGACGGCACCGCAGCCGGAGCGGTCGGCGTGCCACTCACTGTCGGAGACATCGCGGAAGGCACGACTGAGGGGGAACCGGTAGAGCCGATCTCTCCGGTGCAGGCGGCGCCGAGGCACAGCACCGACAACAGCCAGCCGACGCTCGGCCGCCCCACGGTTACTCGCAGATCTGCAGCCACGATGTTCGCCGATTAAGGTAACCCCCAGCGCTGCAAAAGGGTCGGCGAAAAAGCGTCTCGAACCAGCGATTCGCTTCTTAAATCTGGCACCAAATCCGCTCGAGCCGCATCAATCACGCGCAGCTAGACGGTGGCGTTCGACTCCCACCTTCGAGCTGCCGGGCGCGCGGGCTCAGCCGTCGCTCGACGAGCCGCGGGAGGAGGGCAAGCCCTCTTTCGCGGGTTCGAGCGCGTCGTGTTCGAAACGCATCCCTGGCTGCGTGGGCGCGGTCTCTTCGTCGGGGAACTCGGAGTCCGTGAGCCACGCGTCGATTTCGGCGCTGGCAACTTCGGCGTTCCGAGCGGCGTGATCCATGATCAACGCGTCGGGCACGGGCGGGAGCGGCCACTCGGCGCCGATCACAGCTGCCACCTCGGCTTCGGTCGTCACGCGGAGCGGATGGCTCGGACGCGAGGGACGGCTGTCGGGGGGACCTACCGGATCGCGCTCTCGCTCTGGCGAGCGCGCGTCACGCAGACGGCGCCACGCTTCACTCTCGAGAGTGCGAGCATCGAGCCAGCGCCGCAGGTTCGCGTAGACCACGAAGCCGAGCGCGAGTGCTCCACCGGTCGCTAACGGCATCATCAGTACTTTGAACGCCAAAATCCGACTCCTTGGGGGTGAGTGGCTGCAAGCCCTAGGCCACCGAGAGCGATTGGAGCATTGCGAGCGGGAACCACTCACCCCTCGTTTTGCGCCACGCAGCGCCGCCACAACGGGTGCAAAGCGCCGCGCCAGGGCTGGGTGATCTTACCCAACAGAGAGCGTTTGCAGTGCTGCGCGGGTGAGGGCTAACCTGGCACGTCGGGTGCAGCAGTGGGGGCTAGGCGCCACTGGACCTCGCGCCTCTCCAGCCACGAATCCACACCATGCAGCAGTCGTCATTGGCGTTCGCAGCGCCCCGCGTCGGTTCCCGAGATTTACGTGAGGGCGTCCTGGTCGCCGGCAAATATCGGATCGAGAAGCTCATCGCGCGCGGCGGAATGGGGCTCGTTTTCCGCGCCAGCCAACCGATGATCGCTCGGAGCGTGGCACTCAAGGTCGTGCGGCCGGAGCTGCTCGCGCATCCCGACGCCGCCGAAAAGCTGCTCACCGAAGCGTGCGTGTTGAGTCGCTTCCAGAACGACCACGTGTGCCGCATCTTCGATGCCGGCCGGCTGGAAGACGGCGCACCTTACCTGGTGCTCGAGTACCTCGACGGGACGGACCTGCGAGTCCTGCTGAATCGCGAGAAGCGCATCGAGCCGGCGCGCGCAGTGGATTGGATGATGAGCCTGCTGGAGGCGCTCGCGGAGGCGCACTCCCTCGGGATCGTCCACCGCGACGTCAAGCCCGAGAACCTGGTGCTGGCGCGCACGCCGAGCGGCGACAGCGTCAAGCTGCTCGACTTCGGGATTTGCTCGGCTCCCAACGTGAAGGGCGCAAGCGAGCGAAAGTTCGGGGAGGACTACGGCATCGGCTCGCCGCATTACATGGCGCCCGAACAAATTTCGTCGCCCGACGCGAGCGACCACCGCATCGATATCTGGTCGGTCGGGGTGGTGCTGTTCGAGCTCTTGAGCGGCGAGCCGCCGTTCGAGGGTGACAGCGCGATGTCGATCTGCGCTCAGGTGCTGGCGCGAGAGCCCATTTCTCTGACGCAACTCGTGCCGACGCTGCCCGCGGGCCTGGCGCAGATCGTGAATCGCTGCCTCTCGAAGGAACCGGACAAGCGTTACGCCGACGTGGCCGAGCTGGCTGCGGCGCTTGCGCCTTACGGCAGCGTTGCCGCGCGCGAAGCGCTTCCACGAATTCACCGTACTCTGAGCTCCGCTCCTCCGCGCAACGAGGAGCCCGCCGACCTCACCGAGCCGACGCCGCCCAGCACCGTCGGTCCCGCATCGCGTCGCGCTCGCTCGGCGCTCGGGGATGTCTCGGCAGCGGTCATGGCCAGCGTGCTGAACACCCGCGCGGGCGCGGCGGTCCAGAAGCCGCTGGCGCGCCTCTTGACCTCGAACCGAAAGGAGACGTCATGATCGACATCGCGCAGATCCAACCGCACATGCCCGTCGTTTGCTCGAACGAGAGGCAGTTCGCCGTCGTCGATCACCTGGAGGGCACGAACGCCATCAAGCTCGCCAAGGACCGCAGCGGGCTCCATCACTACATCCCGCTCAGCTGGGTCACAGCGGTGGACGACAAGGTGCACGTCGACCGTCCGGGCGACCAAGCCATGCGCGATTGGAGCACTACCCCGCCGAGCTGAGCCCCAAGGGCACGTCCGGAACCGCGGGCCGGAGGGCGCACGATCGCCGCTTTTCTTGCGGGTTGAATCTCGCAAGATTGCTGGTACTGTCCGCGCCCCCTGGCCAGCTTAGCTCAGTGGTAGAGCAACGGTTTCGTAAACCGTAGGTCTCGGGTTCAAATCCCGAAGCTGGCTCCGAATCGACGGGTGACTCGCACGAGTCGCCCGTTTTGGTTTCACGAGGGATCGCCCGGGGCCACGCGGATCTCGATCTTGGCGAACGAGGTGCGAGCAGCCTTGGGCATTTTCAAGCCGTTGAGGATGCGCGTGAGGCAGGCGCTGAGCGCGGGGTTCTTCAAGGTCGCGCCGAGCCGGCGTGCGCCGCTGGACGTTCCGCTGCCGCGAACGGCGAGCTCGACGGTAACGCTGCCCCGCGCCGAGCGGTCGATGGCTTTGTAGCAGCGCACGATCTTGCCCCAGGCCAGGCGCGCATGGCGCTCGACCTGGTCGCGCTCGTGGGGGCCGGCGAGAGACACCACCGAAACGATCCCGCGCGGCTCGGGGTGTGGCGGCCGCGGCGCCGGGTCTTCGGCAGAGGCGCCGCGCGTCGCCGACGAAAGCAGCGCGCACAGCGCAAGGTTCCGGATCACGGCTCGCACGGCGGAAAGCGTGCGCCGATCCTTGGATTGCGGCAAGGATCCGGCTCAAACTGCGGCCGTGACCGGTATCGCTCTGCCCTCACCGCTGCTCGGCCCTGAAGACCCTCCCCCGTTCCGAGTGCTCGAAGGCGAGCCGCGCTCGCCGTTCGTCGTGACCTGCGACCACGCCGGAAAACGCTTGCCTCGAGCGCTCGGTGACCTCGGGCTCTCGGCGGCGGACCTCGAGCGGCACATCGCTTGGGATATCGGAGCTGCGGGCGTGGCCGAGCTGCTCGCCAGAGACCTCGGCGCGTTCGCGATCTGGCAGACGTACTCGCGGCTCGTGATCGACTGCAATCGGCCGCCCGCGGTCGACAGCTCGATCGCGAAGCTCAGCGAAGACACGCCGATCCCCGGTAATCAGCAGCTCTCCGAGGCGGACAGGCAGGCGCGCACCGAGGCGATCTTTTACCCGTATCACCAGCGTATCGAGCAGGAGCTCGAGCGGCGAAGGCTCGCGCAGATGCCGAGCGTGTACGTGGCCGTACACAGCTTCACTCCGCGCTATCTCGGGAAAGACCGACGCTGGCACGCGGGGGTGTTGTACGGAAAAGACGGACGGCTCGCGAAGGCGCTGCTCGGCGTGTTGCGGCGGGAGCCGGGGCTCGAGGTGGGTGACAACGAGCCCTATTTCGTGAGCGAGCTCACGGACTACGGCGTGGTGCAGCACGCGGAGCGCCGTGGGCTCCTCTACGTGGAGCTCGAGATGCGTCAGGACCTGCTGGTCGACGAGCGAGGGCAGCGACAATGGGCCGAGCGCGTGGGCCGAGCGCTCGAGACCGCGCTCGCCGAGCTCGGTTTTTCAGGGAGCTGAAGTCAGTCGCGCGGCGCGCGCTGCGCGGCCCGCGCGAGCATCCTTCCCTTCAGCGCGGTGCCCAGCACGTCGCGCAGGAGCTCGTAGCTGCGCCGCTCGCTCGAGCGCGCCGGCAGAATCGCGATCCCGAGCGGCTCGGGGCCGTACGTGAGCGGCAGAACGACCACGGACTGCCGCTTCATGCCCGAGAAATCCGGCGGGATCAGCTGGTGCGCCGGGTAGCGGACGGCCTTCGGCTGAACGTCCTCCGCGTGGAAGCCGAACGCCACCTCCAGCTCGCCGTCGGGGCCCTTCGATATCAGCTCCGAGACCACGCAGCCGTCGAAGCCGAGCGCCGGCAAATGCTCGACGAGGGCGGCAGAGATCGGCGCCGGCGGCCCGAACATGCGCGCGTTGAGGGCGTGCGACAGCGCGTTGATCCGCGTCACGTCCGACACGGCAGCGTGCACCCCTGCTCGCGCCTGAAGGCGGCTGACCGTGATGCGCGCCGCGTGTACGGCGTCTTCGATGCGCGCGGGCAAGCTCGGATCGTGCATGCTGTCGGCGAGCGCCCGGGCGCGCAGCACCGTGAGCAGATCCTGGACCTCTGCCAGGTTTGCCTGGGCGTGCAAGAGCCGCTGCAGGAGCGGCTCGAGTGTGCGGCCGAAGTCGCCCCCGCGACCCCGTGTTTCGCGCAACAAGGCCTCGACCAGCTGCGTGTCCCAGCCGTCGCCTCGGGAAGCATAGGTACGGCGCGCGATGCGCTCGAGATCGGCGGGCAACCCCGTGGGCGTGGGCGGGCCGTCGGTCGGCGTGCAGCCGCAGGAGCGGCGCAAGATCAGCTCGGTCGGCAGCGAGCGCGTGGGGACGTGCCCTTGGCCGTCCAGCAGCGCGAACAACGAGCGCACGCTCTCGCGGCCGAGACGCTCGGTAGGCTGGCGCACGGTCGTGAGCGAGGGGTGGATGCTCTGCGCCGATTCGCAATCGTCGAAGCCCACGACGGCGATGCGGTCGGGCACCGTGACGCCGCGGTGGACGAGCTCCTCGATCACGCCGATCGCCATGTGATCGTTGGCTGCGACGATCGCGTCCACGTCGTCGGCCGTCAGCTGGTGCTCGTCGAACAGCCGGCGCGCGGCGCGCACCCCCGACGGGCGGGTAAAGTCGCCTTCGAGCACCAACTTCGGATCTTCCTCGATCTCGTTTTCGGCCAGCACTTCGCGGTAGGCGAGGTACCGCGCCTGGGCCTCCGCGCTCTGCTCGGGACCGCGTACGAAGGCGATGCGTCGGTAGCCATGCTCCGCGATCAGGTGCGTGACCAGGCGCGCGATGCCTTCGGTGTTCTGGATCACGATACTGGCGACGTGATCCAGCGCGCCGATGCTGCAGGTGGGGACGCGGTAGCGCTCGAGCCATTCTCCCATCGCGCTCGGGCCGATGAAGCGCCCGAGCGTGCCCGACAGCGCGAGCATCGCGTCGATCGAGCGCTCGTTCAGCAAATCGAAGCTGAAGCTGCGCGCGCTCTGCTCCGGATTCGGGTCGCGCACGGCCGAGCCGAACACGCTGACGAGCGCGGCTCGCCGCTCGGCGACCGCGACCTGGACTCCGGCGCGCACCGACCATTCGTAGTCGTTGTCGATGCTCGTGAGCAGGAGCGCAACCCGGCGCTCGGCGCTGCCGGCACCCGGCGCGGTGCTCGGGATCACAGGGACCATGTCCGGCAGGGTAGCCTGGTTGGAAGCGTCTCCGCAGCGGCGATCTCGAGAGCGCTCGGATTGCCGCCCGGCGCACACGTGATATGAGGACTCGCCATGTTGCCGGCGGTGCCTGGTTTTCGATTTTCGGCAGTTTCCGCGGGGATCCGCAAGGACGGGCGCATCGATGTCGCCCTGGCGGAGGCCGCGCCCGGCTCGACGTCGGCCGGTCTGTTCACGCGTAACCTGGTGCGCGCGGCGCCGGTGCTGATCGCCGAGCAGCGGCTAGCCCGAGGCGGCGCCCGCGCGGTACTCGTCAATAGCGGGTGTGCCAACGCCTGCACCGGCGAGCCTGGGCTGCGCGCGGTGCGCGAGTCGAGCGCCGCGGTGGCCGAAGCGCTGGGCGTCGATCCCGAGACCGTGCTTCCCGCCTCCACCGGCGTGATTGGCGCGCTGCTCCCCGCCGATCGGATCCGCGCAAAGGCGGGCGAGCTCGTCGCCGGGCTGTCGCCCGACGGCGCCGAGGCTTTCTCGCGCGCGATCCTGACCACCGATCGCTGGCCAAAGGCCGAGAGCACCCGGATCGAGACCAGCTCCGGTGCGGCGACGCTGCTCGCGATCGGCAAGGGCGCCGGCATGATTCACCCCGACGTCGGACCGCCGCAGGCGACGATGTTGGTGTTCCTGTTCACGGACGCGGCGGTCGACTCGGCCGTGCTCGCGCGCGCTCTCTACGAGGCGAGCAACGACACCTTCAACTCGTGCAGCGTCGACGGCGACACCAGCACCAACGACACCGTGCTCGCCTTCGCCTCGGGTAAGGCCGGCGTGGCCTCGGAGCAGGCGCTCGTCCGCGGCTTTTTCGAGGTTTGCGACAAGATCGCGCGCTCGATGGTGGCGGACGGCGAAGGCGCCGAGCACGCCGCCGAGATCTGGGTCATGGGTCTCGCCAGCGACGAGGAAGCCAAGCAGGCCGCGCGCACCGTCGCCGGCTCGCTGCTCGTGAAGACGGCGCTCCACGGCCGCGACGCCAACTGGGGACGCCTGCTCGCGGCGGCCGGGCGCTCCGGGGTCGCGTTCGACCCCGATCTCGCCGGCGTGCGGATCGGGGACGTCGAGCTCGTGCGCGGTGGCATGACGCTCGGCCCGGACGCCGAGGCACGCGCGGCTCAGATCCTGAAGCAACCCACGTATCGAATCGAGATCTCGCTCGGCGCCGGGCCCGGACGCGCCCGCTATCTGACCAGCGATCTCGGGCACGGCTACGTGGACGTCAACGCGGACTACCGTTCGTGAGACTGGACGCTCCGGTGGCGCGGCTCCCCGCACGCGCGTTGGGCTGCGCCCTAGTCGCGGGGCTTTGGGCGGTCGCGTGCGGTCCGAGCCGCGGGACGATCGGCGCAATGCTGGCTCAGGACGCCGATCGGCGGCTGTTCGTCCGCGAGGTGCCGCCCGGGCTCGCGGCGGACCGCGCGGGCGTGCGGGAGGGCGACGAGGTGCTGCTGATCGACGGCCGCGACGCCCGGCAGATGACCCCCGAGGCCGTCCACGGCGCGCTCTCGGGAGAGTTGGGGGAGCCCGTGAGACTGACGTTGGTCCGGGACGACCAGGTGGTCCGCGCCCGACTCGAGCGCAGCGAGCCACCCGGCCCCCGAAAAAATCACGAAAAACCAGCGCCGTAGCGCACGCTGGAATCCGCGCGCCCGGGTGCTGACGGCTCACGGCCCGCCCCCGTTTCCGTGCTAGGGTCCGCCGCCCGCGCGCGATGGGTCGCGCCCGGAAAACCCTTACGAGCCGAGCGCGAGAACCAGCGATGAGCAGCTACCTCTTCACCTCCGAGTCCGTCACCGAAGGCCACCCCGACAAGATTTGCGACGCCGTCTCCGACGCCGTTCTCGACGCCGCGCTGGCCGGCGACAAGTACAGTCGCGTGGCCTGCGAGACGCTGTGCAAGACGGGCTTCGTGGTGGTCGCCGGCGAGATCACGACCAAGAGCAGCATCGATTTCGGGAAGCTCGCGCGCAGCGTGATCAAGGACATCGGCTACACCGACTCGTCGATGGGCTTCGACTACGAGACCTGCGGCGTGCTCACCGCCATCGAGCCGCAGTCCGCCGACATCTCGCAGGGCGTCACCGAGGGTCAGGGCATGTTCAAGGAGCAGGGCGCTGGCGACCAGGGCCTGATGTTCGGCTACGCCTCGGACGAGACCCCCGAGCTGATGCCGGCCCCGATCGTCTACGCGCACGCGCTCGCCAGCAAGCTCGCCCAGGTGCGCAAGCAAAAGAAGGTCGACTTCCTCCGCCCCGACGGCAAGAGCCAGGTCACCCTCGAGTACGAAGACGGCGTGCCGAAGCGGATCGAGACGGTCGTGGTTTCGAGCCAGCACTCGCCCGACGTCAAGCACAAGGACCTGAAAGACGCGGTGATGGAGCTCGTGATCAAGAAAGCTCTCCCCGCGCACCTGCTCGACAAGAAGACCAAGTATTTCGTGAACCCCACGGGTCGGTTCGTGATCGGTGGCCCGTTCGGCGACGCCGGCCTCACCGGTCGCAAGATCATCGTCGATAGCTACGGCGGCATGGGCCGTCACGGCGGCGGCGCCTTCAGCGGCAAGGATCCGTCGAAGGTGGATCGCTCGGCCTGCTACTACGCGCGCTACGTGGCGAAGAACATCGTGGCCGCAGGCGTCGCCTCGCGCTGCGAGGTGCAGGTGGCCTACGCGATCGGCGTGGCTCAGCCGACCGGCGTCTACGTGCACACCTTCGGCACCGGCAAGGTCGCCGACGACGTGCTCGGCGACTACGTGCTCAAGAACTTCGACATGCGCCCGCGCGCGCTGATCGAGGAGCTCGATCTGCTGCGCCCGATCTACCGCCCCACCGCCGCATACGGCCACTTCGGGCGCTCCGAGTTCAGCTGGGAGAGCACGCACCGCGCCGAAAAGATCGCCTTCGACCTGCTCGGCACCCCCATGAAGTCGAAGCCGGCGAAGTCGTCCAACGGCGCCGCCAAGGGCAAGGCCGCCAAGCCCGCTGCGAAGCCTGCCAAGGGCGGCAAGCGCGGCTCTGCTATGGCGTAGGCGGCGTAGCGAGATCCGGGCAACGAGAGGACTGGAAGGGAAGAAGATCGGAAGGTTTTTTGGCGGGAGGAGCTGAAGCCTCCTTTTGCCTGGACCTTCTGGTCTTCTTACTGAATCCGCGCGCCGAGCGCGGCGTAGTGGGCTACGAGCAGACGCGGTTGCGGCCGCCGGCTTTGGCGGCGTAGAGGCGCGCATCGGCGCGTTCGTAGAGGCTCTCGGGGGATTCGTCGCTGTGGGCGCTGCGCTCGGCGACGCCGAGGCTGACCGTGACGGGCAGCACGGTGCGCTCGACCCGGAAGGCGTGATTCGCGACCTTGAAGCGGATTTGCTCGGCGTGGGCCGCGGCCGCTTCCAGCCGCATCCCTTCCCACAGCACCGCGAACTCTTCACCGCCGACCCGACCAAAGACCTGATCAGGCACGGAAGCTTGTTTCACGACCTTCGCGAGCTCGCAGAGCACCTGGTCTCCCGCCGGGTGGCCGTGGGCGTCGTTGATGCGCTTGAAGTGGTCGAGGTCGAATACGATCAACGAGATCGGCTTGGGCGCCGCCTTGGCATTGTTGACCGCCAGCTTCAGGCTCTCTTCGAAGTGGCGCTTGTTGCAGACACCCGTGAGGGGATCGAAGCGCATCAATCGCTGAATCTCTTCGTGATACGCGCCTTCGATGTTGCCGCCGGCCACGTACTTCAATTGGAGCTTGCCGATCCCTACCCGATCGCCGTCCTTGAGCACGCCGTCCTTGACCTTGTCGCCGTTCAAGAACGTTCCGTTGGTCGACCCGAGATCGAGCAGCTGATGCGCCTGACCGTTCCACTCGATGCGCGCATGCCGGCGGCTGACCGAGTCTGCGTCGAGCTGTAGGTGGCAGGCCGGGCTACGCCCGATTTCCACGGGCTTTTCGCCGAGCACCGAGCGCGTGCCGAGACGCGGCCCCGACAGAACGATGAGCAGCGCCTGTTCCTGCGGGGCGTTGTTGAGCACGCTCCGCATGTCGCGCGAGATCGTGACCTCGAGGGTCGATTCGAGATACTCGTCGTCCGACAAGGTCGAAAGTTCGTTTACCTTGGCGTGGCTGGCACGCCGACGCCAGGGGTTTGGAGGGCGCCTGCCCTTCGAAGGTGAGCGAGCCGGCGCAATCGGCGAGCGTGGTAGGAGAGCACCCTACACCGTGGTCTCTGCGGACCGAGTCGCGGTGGAGAGCACCGATGCCGTATCAAATGTCGTAGTAGAGGAAAAACTCGTAGGGGGTCGGGCGCAAGCGGCTGGCCTGCACCTCGTGCTCGCGTTTGTAGTCGAGCCACATCTCGATCACGTCCTTCGTGAACACGTCACCGCGCAGCAAGAACTCGTGGTCCCGTTCGAGCGCGTCGAGCGATTGGTCGAGCGAGGCGGGCATGCGCGGGACGTCCTTCAGCTCCTCGGGCGAGAGCGAATAGATGTCCTTGTCCAGCGGATCCCCGGGATCGATGCGCTTCTGGATGCCGTCGAGCCCGGCCATCATCATGGCCGTGAACCCGAGGTAGGGATTACACGACGGGTCGGGGAAGCGCAGCTCGAGCCGGCGCGCCTTCGGGGACGGCGAATACGTGGAAATCCGGATCGCGGCCGAACGATTGCGGTTCGAGTAGGCGAGGTTTACCGGTGCCTCGTAGCCGGGGACCAAGCGACGGTAGCTGTTGGTCGTCGGGTTGGTGAACGCGGCCAGAGCATGGGCGTGCTTGAGGATGCCGCCGATGTAGTAGAGCGCCATGTCGCTCAGCCCGGCGTAACCATCGCCGGCGAACAACGGCTTGCCGTCCTTCCAGAGCGACTGGTGGCAGTGCATGCCGTTGCCGTTGTCCCCGAACATCGGCTTGGGCATGAACGTGGCCGTCTTGCCGTTGCGGAACGACACGTTCTTCACGATGTGCTTGAACCACATCAACTTGTCGGCCATGCGCACCATGCTGTCGAAGCGCATGTCGATCTCGCCCTGACCGGCGGTGGCGACCTCGTGATGGCTGACCTCCACCTCGATGCCGACCTGCTCCATCTCGAGGCAGATCTCGGTGCGCAGGTCTTGTTGCGTGTCCTGCGGCTGAACCGGGAAATAGCCCTCCTTGTGGCGGATCTTGTGGCCTAGGTTCGGCCCCTCGTCGCGCCCCGTATTCCACTCCGCCTCGACCGAGTCGATGGCGTAGAAAGATTCGTTCTTACCCGCGTGGAAGCGAACGTCGTCGAAGATGAAAAACTCGGCCTCGGGTCCGAAGAACACGGTGTCGGCGATGCCGGTCGAGCGCAGGTAGGCCTCGGCCTTGCGCGCGATGTTACGCGGATCCCGCGAGTAATTTTGGCGGGTGATCGTGTCTTGAACCGTGCACAGCAGCGAAAGCGTGGGGTGGCGCGTGAACGGATCCATCACGGCCGTGGCGGAATCCGGGATCAGCAGCATGTCGCTCTGGTTGATCGGTTGAAATCCGCGGATCGACGAGCCGTCGAAGCCGAACCCTTCGTCGAACGACTCGGGCGACAGACGATGGAACGGCACCGACGTGTGCTGCCATTTGCCGACGAGGTCGATGAACTTCAAATCGACCATGACGGCACCGTGCTCGTTGCCTAGTTCGATAGCCTGCTTCGGATCCATGCTCTCTGGTCTCCTCGTCACGACGCGACGGGCATCGACGTCACTCGGTAGCCGGGGCGCACAGCGCCGCGGGTCGCAGGAGCGTAGGGGAACTCCGAGGGCTGCGTAAGACTCAGCTGCGCGGCCAGCCCGCCTCGGCCACGAGCGTTTCCCCCTGGGTACGTGGGTTCGTCCGGGATGTCCCGGACGCGCGGCCGCGCTCGCAGGACACAGCCCCTGCGAGCGCTCGCCACAGCACGCCGTCAGATCGCTTCTTCGGCGCGCTCGCCGGTGCGGATGCGCACGGCTTCGTCGACCGGCATCACGAAGATCTTCCCGTCGCCGATGCGGCCGGTCTTCGCGCTCTTCTCGATCGCGTCGATCACCTGGTGAACCATTTGGTCGGGCACCACGATCTCGAGCTTTACCTTCGGTACGAAGTCGACGACGTACGCCGAGCCCCGGTACACTTCCTTCTTGCCGCCGGTCCGTCCAAAGCCCTTCACCTCCGTGACGGTCATGCCTTGGATGCCCACTTCCGACAAGGCATCCTTCACTTCGTCCAACTTGAACGGCTTGATGATCGCCTCGACCTTCTTCATCTCGCACTCCATTCGTTCGGGGGATTCGCCCCGTCGCGAGGCCACCCCTCCTGAGCTTCGGGGGACCGCTCTCAAGCGCCGTACACCGGCGCGCTCTGGGAGTACCGGTCCCCACGTTTCCGAAATGTTTCTGTCTCGGGTCTCGACATTTCTGGATCGTCGGCCAGTTGGCCGGCTCAATTTTCACGCGCCCCTCGAGGCGCCCGGGAGAGCTGGGGGATGGCAACCGTGAGCGTGCCGATTCGCGCCGATGCGCCGCCGCGGCAGGGCCCATATAGTGCCCTGGCGCCCTATGCCCGCGCTTGAGCGAGCGGGGCGCCCCTCGCCCCCGACCGCATGGCGACGATGACCAGCTCCAAAGTCCCGATCGGAACCATCCTCGAGGGAAAGTTTCGGATCAGCCGCGAGATCGGCCGCGGCGGGATGGCGGCGGTCTACGAAGCGGAAAATATCGACATCGGCAAGCGCGTCGCCGTGAAGCTCCTCGCAGCGGAGCTGATCACTTCGCGGATCGTGCGCGAGCGCTTCCTGCGCGAAGCCCGCGCCGCCGCGGCGATCCGCAGCCCGTACATCTGCGACGTCTACGACTCCGGCATGTTCGAGGACCGCCCGTTCCTCGTGATGGAGCTGCTCGAGGGCGAGAGCCTCTACGACATGATGACGCGGGTGCGGAAGATCGACGTGGAAGCCACGTTGAGGATCGCCACGCACACGGCGCGCGCGCTCACCAAGGCGCACGAGTCCAACGTCGTGCACCGCGATCTCAAACCCGAGAACATCTTCCTCACCAAGGACGAGGAAGGCCAGCTGCTGGCCAAGATCGTCGATTTCGGGCTCGCCAAATTCTACGAGCCGACCGGTGACGACGCGCAGTCGCCGCGCATCACGCGCGAGGGCGCGCTGTTCGGGACGCCCGCGTACATGAGCCCCGAGCAGGCCAAGGGCCAGGGCGAGGTCGACCACCGCGCCGATCTGTGGGCCCTCGGCTGCATCGTCTACGAATGCCTGACGGGCCAGACGGTGTGGAACATCGAGCAGGGGGTGGCGATGATCCTGGCGCAGATCGCCAACTCCCCCATCCCGCGTCCCTCGAAGCTGCGTCCGGATCTGCCGGCGAGCTTCGATGCCTGGTTCGCGAAGGCCCTCGATCGTGACCCGGGCAAGCGCTACCAGAGCGCGCGCGAGCTGTCGGACGCGCTGACCGAAGCGCTCGCTGGCAAGAACTCGGAGCCGCGCCTGGAGGCGGCTCCCACGCCGGTCGACCCGCTGCTCGGAACGGATGGGACGACCGATCCGGCCGAGGCCGAGCCGAGCTCGTCGCGGCCGGACGCCCGCGCACCGTCGGCGATTTCGGTGGAGCCGCCGCTCGCCCGCAGCGGCACGTCTCGGGCGATCTCCGCGCTGCTCCTGCTCGCGACACTGGCGCTCGGAGCTTACGCCGTGTGGCTGTACGTGCTGCACCCGCCCGGCAAGCGCGGTGTCGCCGCCGCTCCCGCGAAGAGTGCCGAGCCTTCCGCCAGACCCGCGACGCCGGCGCCGTCGTCGGCGGCTCGCCGCGAGCAACGCCAAGAACAGCCGATCACCGCCGAAGAAAACGAGCCCTACGCGCTCAAGCTGGCCGAGGCGCAAGAGCTGTTCGCGCGCGACCCGAAGCAAGGGCTCGACGCGTTTCAGGCGGCGTTCCGTCAGGGCAGCATGCCGGCGGCGCGTTCGCTGCTGTCGCACGCCTCGGTCGCCGTCGAGGAAGGCGGCGGAGCCTGCCGCGTCACGGGTCTCGGCCGGCCGAGGCCCTTCCAGCTCGAAGCCCCCGCGTCGCGGCCGACGATAGCGCGCACCGAGCGCGGCATGGTGGTCTCCTGGGTGGATAACCACCTCGATCCGCGCGAGCGGCAAGCGTTCACGGTGCTGCTCGACCGCTCGATGCGGCGCAAGTCGCTGCCGATCGCGGTCACGCCCGAAGCTCACAACGTGCGGCAGCCGCAGCTGGTCGGCGTGGGCAACCGCCTGGTGCTGGTATTTTGGGACGAAACCGGGAAAGATCCCGGCGTCTACGTGCGGCTGCTCGACTCCGAAGGCAAGATCCAAAGCCCGCCGCGCAAGCTCTCGTCGGCGCGCAAGGCAGGCTATCCGACGCTGACTGCAGCGCCGAACGGTGACCTCTGGGCGGTCTGGGAAGAGGACTTCGAGAACGCCGGCGCCGATATCGTGGCGCGCCGTCTCGGGCCCGAGCTCGAGCCGCTCGGTGAGGCGGTGCGTTTGACGCGCTTGCTGCAGCCGCGCAGCGGTAGCTCGGAGGCGCGCACGCCGGACGCGGTCGTGGCCCACGGCGCGCTGCAGATCGTGTTCGCCAAGGCGCTCGCACCGAAGCGCGTGCAGATCATGCTCCAGAGCGTGGCGCTCGACGATCCCCTGCTCGCGGCGGGCCTGCCCGCGACCCGTCGCAAAGCCAAGCGGCGCGAAAAGGAACCCGAAGACGAGTACCTCGGCGTCTTGCGACCCGTCAGCGTGCCGAGCGGCAAGAAAGCCGAGCCGCACATCAGCTGCACGAACCAGGGCTGCTTCATCGCCTGGGAGGAGGAGAAGGCCGGAGCTGTCGCCGCCTACGTGGATCGCGAGAAGGGTCCGCTCTGGCACCGCGCGTTCTCGCGTAAGGGCTCACGCCCCAGCGTCTCCAAGGACGACCACTCTGCCGTCGTGGCCTGGTTCGAGGATTCGCGGCTCCGTCTGGCGCCGATGTCGCGCGACGGCATCGGCAAGCCGAGCACGCTCAGCAAGGTCAGCGGGTTTCAGCCGAACCCGGATCTGAGCCCCGGAGAGCGCCCCGGGCAGTGGTATATCGCTTACCGCGACTTCGAGTCCGCCCACCTCGAGGCCTTCACCTTACGAGCCGAGTGCCGTTGACGAGAATGCCGAGCGCCCCCGCCTCCGTTCCCGCGACCCAGCCTCTCGTGATCCCGCTGCGCACGGGGCTGCGCCGCTCCCCGGTCGAGACCTCGCGTCTCCTGCTGGTGCCGATCGACGCTCCGGACGGCCAGGAGTTGTGGGAAGCGGTCGACGGCTCGCGCTGGCACCTCGAGCGCTGGCTGCCGTGGGTCCCGTACAACAACACCCCCGAAGCGAGCCTGCGTTACGCCGAGGCGTGCGCCGTGGACTGGGATGCGGGGCGCGCGCTGCGCTTCGCGATCCGCGACAAGACCAGCAAGGGCCTGCTGGGCGTGGTCGGACTCGACGCCTGCGTGCACCTGCACCGCTCGTGCGAGCTCGGCTACTGGCTGCGCCGCGACGCGGTCGGGCGCGGGCTGATGACGGAAGCGGCCAACGGCTTGCTCCAATTCGGCTTCACGCGGGTCGGTCTGCACCGGATCCGCTGCGCGGCCGCGACCGACAACCTGCCGAGCCTGCGCGTGATCCAGCGGCTCGGTTTCCACTTCGAGGGCATCGCACGCCAGGCCGAGCTGGTCGGCTCGCGCTGGCTCGACCACGCTCTGTTCGCGCGCCTGGCCACGGACGAGCGCTGAACCGGGCGCGTCGGTCTTGAAACGTCGCATCAAGCTCCCGTTCCTGGTGCTCGCACCCGCGGTGGTGGTGCTGGTGGGCACCGCCACTGCAGCTTCGATCGCGGCGCTCGGCACCGCGCACCTGCGCGCCCAGAGCGACGCCTCCGCCCAGCTCCGCAGCCGGGTGCTCTCCGAGACGCTCGCCGCTCGCCTGAGCGCGACGCCGGAGGAGGATCGCCAGCCGCTCGTCGAACGCGCCGCCGACCGCTCCGGCGCGGAGCTCATCTTGGTCCAACAGGACGGCGCGATCGTCGCCGACGTGTCGTCCGGGGCGCCGCAGCAGAAAGAGCTGGTCGACCTGCTGGTGCGTGTGGAGGGCGAGGCCCGCACCGAGCTCGGGCCGGCGCGCTTCACGGCCACACCGCTCGCCTCGCCCAACCAGAACCTGAGCCTGATCGCCCTGGTTGCGGCCCCCGAGACGCCGTTCGCGACCGGTTCGTTGGTGGCCTCCGTGGCCGCGCTCGCGGCGCTGCTCGTGAGCGCCGCGGCGCTCGTGGCGCTGGCGCTGGCCCGCGACGTGAAGTCCGACGTGCGCTTCGTGATGAATCGGATCGTCGAGGTCGCCGCCGAGGGCGCCGATCCCGCAGGCAAGCACATCCCGGTGCGCTCGGTGGATCAGATCGGCGTCCTGACCAGCGCCTTCAACGTGCTGGTCGACCGCTTCATGGCGGCGGAGAACGCCTACCGACACGACTTGATGGGCGCGCTCGCCTACGATCGCGATCGCAGCGCGTTCCTCGCGGCGTTGAGCCACGAGCTGCGCACGCCGCTGAACGCGATCCTGGGCTTCGCCGACGTGCTGCTGAGCGAGGTCGACGGCCCGCTCACCGAGGACGCGCGCGAGAACCTGGAGCAGGTCAGAAATAGCGGCGGCCACCTGCGCGCGCTGATCGACGACATCCTCGATCTTTCGGCGCTGGAGTCGGGAGAGCTGCGCCTCGATTGCCGCACCGTGGACGTTTACCCGATCGCGGTCGAGGTCGTGCGCGAGGCGGAGGTCACGGCCAAATCGAAGTCGCTGGACATCCACGTCGCGGGCGGCGCCGCCACGGCCTTCGCCGACCCGCGCCGCGTGCGCCAGATCATCGGCAATTTGGTGGGCAACGCCGTCAAGTTCACCGACAAGGGCAGCGTGCACGTGCGCGTGGATCCGCGCGACGGCGGCGCGTCGATCTCGGTGATCGACACCGGACCCGGGATCGCGCCCTCGGAGCACGAGGCCATCTTCCAGGAGTACTGGCAGTCGCGCGACGCCCGGCGCCGGCGCGTCGGGACGGGCCTGGGCCTCGCGATCACGCGCCGCCTGGTGCAGATGCACCGCGGCTTCATCGATCTGCAGAGCCAGCTCGGCAAGGGCTCGATGTTCCGCGTGGTCCTGCCGTCGCAGCCGCCGCCCCCACCGAGCCGGCCCATGGATTCCGTGCGCTTGCCGGCCATTTCGGAGTCGGACCTCGGAGACGGCCTATGAGCGCCGCTGCCACCCGCCTGCGCCCGCGCGTGATCGGCATCGAGCTCGGCTTCTCGCTGGGCGCGGCCGCGGTGGTCGGCGTGCTCGCGCCGCACCTTCTGCTGCTGAGCGGCCCGATCGCGATCCAGGGCGCGGCCACGCTCGCGATCGGCATGATCGCGGGCAGCGTAGTCGGCTGCCTGTACGTGGTGTTTCGGTTCATCCCCTACCGCTACCTGCTGCGCTCGCTGGCCGTGGGCTCGGCGGCGATCGAGCCGCACCAGCTCCGCGAGCTGTCGAGCGAGCCCCAGCGCACCCTGACGTTCTGGCTCGTGCCGTCGATCGTCGGCATCGTGGTATCGACCACGCTCCTCCGCCCGCCGCTCCTGGATCTGACCGCCGGCATCACGCTGTGCCTGCTCGGGCTCGTGATCATCTCGGTCACCTCGCTGCCGCTGTACGTGCTCGTGCGCGCTGCTTTCCTCGGGGCGCTGGAGCTCGCGCCGCACGAGATCATGCGCGAGGTCGTGGAAGAGGCCGAGCACGAGGGGCGCATCGAGCAGCGGCTGTCACGGCGCATGCTGGCGGCGGTGACGATGCCCGTCGTGTTCCTGGCGATCGGCGCGGCGCTGGTCGTGAACGCCCACGTGCGCCGCGCCGACGAGCGCGACCGCGAGGAGACGGCGCGGGTGTTCGCGCGCGCCGCCCTCGAATCGGGTCCCGGCGTCGTTCGCAACGCGGGCATCGCGGCCGCGCTCGAGCGCGGTCGCGCCCGCGGCTTTACGGCTCGCCTCGATCCGTCGAAGGTCGGCTATTCCGTGACGCGCAGCGACGACGGCGTGGTCGTGCTCCGCGCACCGCTCGAGCAGGGCAGCGCCGAGGTCCGCTTCAGCGGCTCGACGGTCGGGTTCCTGAGCTCCTTCGCGGTGTTCGTGGCGCTGATCGCGACCGGCATCGCGGGCTTCCTCGGCACCGCGCTGGGCGCGACGCTGGCGCGGGATCTGCGCGGCGCCACCCGCAACGTGCGCGAGCTCGGCACCGACGCCGTGCTGAGCGGCAGCACGCGCATCCTGCGCTCGGCGCGGTTCCGCGTGGTGGCCGATCTCGGCCGCGCCATCGATCGCCTGGCGCAGCGCTTCCGCGTGTTCGCGATCGCCCAGGAGCGCGCTATCGAGGCCCGGAAGGGCGCGGTTCGCATGCGCGGTCTGTTCTTCGCGAGCGTGAGCCACGACCTCAAGGCGCCGCTCAACGCGATCCTCGGCTTCACCGAGCTCGCGCGCAAGATGGAGAACGTCACGCCCGGCCAGGTCGAGAGCCTGGATTTGATCGAGCGCCGCGGGCGGGAGCTGCTGGTGCTGATCGAGACGATCCTGGACGCGGCGCGCGTCGAGGCCGGCCAGCTCACGCTCGTGCTCGATCCGATGGACGTGGCGAGCCTGCTCAACGAGGCCGCACAAAAGGGCCGCGAGCTCGCCTCCGATCGCGATGCGCCCGTGGTCATCGAGATCAGCGGTCCGAATCGGTTCCTGCGCGTGGATCGCGTGCGCATGCCGAGCGCGCTCGCCACCTTCGTCGCGCACGCGCTGCGCACCACCGAGTCTCCCACGGTGCGGTTGCTCGCGAGCTCGGAGAAGGATCGAGTGCGGATCGAGGTCGAGATCCTGTCGCGGCGCTTCACGGTGTCGCGGCTCGAGGCCATGCTCGATCCGAACCGCGATCCCGAAGCCGGCGAACACCGGGGGCTGGCGCTCGGGCTACGCCTCGCGCGCGCCGTCACCGAGCTCCACAACGGCAAGCTCGAGGTCGTGCGCCGCAAAAATCAGGGTGGCGGCGGCGCGCTGTGCGTGACGCTGCACGCGATCCCCGAGGGCACCCCGTTGTCCAGCACCAGCACGCGGCCGCCGCCTGGTCCCACGGCGGGCTAGGCCAAGGTGCTCGAAAAACCTCGGCACACGAGGTAGAGTCGCGCCCTCCATGGCCAAAAAAGCCGGCGCTTCCGAGTCCCCCGAAGAGAGCTCCGAAGCGCGGCTCGTGGGCGGCGTGACGCAGAGCGACGAAGAGCGCTTCGATCGCATCTTCCGTCCTGGCAGCCTCGACGACTTCGTCGGCCAGGAAAAGCACAAGGACAACCTACGGGTGTACGTGGCGGCGGCGCGCAAGCGCAAGGAGCCGCTCGATCACATCTTGCTGTCCGGACCTCCGGGTCTCGGCAAGACCACGCTCGCCAACATCCTGGCCAAGGAGATGGGCGTGAAGCTGTTCGTGACGAGCGGCCCGGCCATCGAGCACAAGGGCGTACTGACCGGCATCCTGACCCGGCTCGAGCGCGGCGACATCCTGTTCATCGACGAGATCCACCGCCTGAATCCCGCGGTCGAAGAGTTCCTGTACCCGGCGATCGAGGACTTTCGGATCGACGTCGCGACCGGGGACGGCGCCTTCGCCGAGAGCATCACCCTGGATTTGCGGCCGTTCACGTTGGTCGGAGCCACCACCCGCACGGGCCTCCTGACGAAGCCGCTTCAAGAGCGCTTCGGCGTGTCGATCCGCCTCGACTTTTACCCGCCCGAGGAGCTCGAGCGCATCATCGAGCGCAGCGCGCTGTTGCTCGGTCTCGACTGCGATCGCGAGGGAGCGCGCATGTTGGCATCCCGCGCGCGCGGCACGCCCCGCGTCGCCAACCGTCTGGTGCGCCGCGTTCGCGACTTTGCCGAGGTCAAGGGCAGCGGAAAGATGGACGCGCACATCGTCGAGATGACCTGCGAGCGGCTGGGCGTCGACAAGAGCGGGCTCGACGAGATGGATCGGCGCCTGCTCGGTATCCTGATCGAGCACTACGAGGGCGGGCCAGTCGGTGTCGAGACGCTGGCGGCGGCGCTCGCCGAGCCGCGCGATACCATCGAAGACGTGTACGAGCCGTACCTCTTGCAACAAGGCTTCCTCGGCCGCACGCCGCGAGGTCGCATCGCGACGCGTCGCGCCTACGAGCACCTCGGGCTCGATTACCGGGGCGAGCGCGGCGACACGCGCCAGGGCAATCTCTTTTGAGCTCCCGATGAACCAGGTCGTCGAACATCGGGTCTTGCCCGGCGCCGAGGCTTTCTACGCTCCGGGCGAGGGCGCGCGCGCCGGCACGGCGCTGGCGTTGATCCACGGCATCACCGGCAGCCCGATCTCGCTCCGCCCGTTGGCAGAGCGCCTGGCGGCTCATGGCTTCCGGCTCGAGCTGCCGAGGCTTCCGGGCCACGGTACCAGCGAGCAGGACATGGCGCGCACGCGCTACTCCGACTGGCTTTCGGCGGCGCACGCCACGGTCGAACGGCTCTCGAACCAGGCCGATCGGGTCGTGCTGGTGGGGCTGTCGATGGGCGGCGCCATCTCGCTGGATATCGCGGCTTCGGAGCGGCACCCGAAGCTCGCGGGCGTCGTCTCGATCAACGCGCAGATCCTGGATCGACAACGGCTGGCGCTGAAGCTCGGTCCGGTGCTCGAGCGCGTCTTGCCGCGCGCACCCGCCGCGCTCGCCGGGTTGCGCAAAGACGACATCGCCAAACCCGGCGTGAGCGAACACGCCTACGGCTGGATGCCGACGGCCGCGGGCAACTCGTTCACGCGCGAGCTGCCGCGGATCCGCGAAGGGCTCGCCCGCGTGCGTTGCCCGGTGCTGGTCGTCTACTCACGCCAAGATCACAGTGTGGATCCCGAAAACTCGCGAGCGTTGCTCGGCCTGTTGACGGCCGCGACCACGACCGAGCTCGTGCTCGAGCGCTCGTTCCATGTCGCGACGCTCGACTACGACCTCGAGCTGATCGAGCAGCACGTGGTGGGTTTTGTTTCTGGTTTCGGTGCTTGAGTTTGGTTTTCGGGTTTCGGTGCCAGACCCGCCGCGCGCTCCTCTTGCCTTTAGCCAGACCGCGCCGGCCGGCTCTAGGGTCGGCCACCTGGTTTTGGTTTCCGGTGCCGAGCGCGCCTCGATCTCCTTCAAACTACCCGGCACCCCGGGTGCTCAGGAAACCCGGGGTGCCGGCAACGTTTCACGGTTCTCCCGTCCGCCACGGAGCCAGGAGAACGCGCGTGTCGCTGTAGGGTGCAGACTCGCGCGACGCCAGTTTCGGTCGGGTATCGGTTCTCTTTCGAGTGAATTTTTCGTCGACGGTCGCGGGCGCGTTTCGCAAGCTCCGCGCTTCGTACTAGGCTCCCGCCGCCCCGATGAGATACCGCGCGGTGGCGGTGGCCAACGAGCGCTCCAACGCCGTTGGCGCCGTAGAGGTCGAATGCACGCCCCACGGGTTGTTCGTGGCGTACCTCGGCGTGGGCGCGTTTCGCGAGGGCTACGCGCCCGGGGCGCTGACCTCGGGCACGGGCCTGACGGTGCCCTGGTCGAACGTCAACGAGGCGCGGCTCGAGGGCGAGCGGGTGTTCATCGCGCTCGAGCCGAAGCTGACGCCGCTGAACCGCATGCTGCTCATGAACTTCGCGAGCGGCAGCGCCGCGCCCACGCCCGAGCTCGCTCGGCGGCGGATGCTGGTGCGGCTCGGAGCGGGCGCGGCGGCGCTGTCGGTCGCGTTGATCCTCGGCGCCACGCTGGTGCGGCTCTCACCCGAGACCAGCGCGCTCGCCGCGATCCTGATCTCTGCGATCAGCGCGCTGTCGGTGATCGGCCTGGGCTTTCTGGTCGATCGCCGCTTCGACGACAACCCCAACGCGCTCGCGCTCGCTCATTTCAGCATGGAGCTCGGGCACTACCTGCCGACGCTGGTACGGCTCCCCGCGCCGCCCCCCAGAAACAAGGCCGCCTTCGACATCGAGCGCCTGCAGGGCATGATGCCGAAGACCACGTTCGCGATCGTGATCACGCTCAGCGCCGGAGCGCTCAGCGTGCTCTTGGTCGCGCGCTGGGTCACGACCAGCCAGGTGGCGGAGCGCCGCTCGGAAGAGCGCAGCGCCTCTCTGCAGCCGACCCAGGCCACACCACCCAAGGCCCAGGCGCCCGCGCAGAGAGCCGCCGTCGCCGCAACCGCGACCGCGGCGGAAACGCCCAGAGCGCCCGCCGGAGCCGTCGCGACCGGGGACTGCCGCTGCGCGCGCTCGGACTCGCTGCTCTGGTCCGATCCGCTACCCAGGCTGCAGATCATCACCTTCTCCGAGCGCGTGCGGCGCGGCCGCGGCGCCGACGAGAGCGCCCGGAAGCAGTACCTGGAGCTCGAGGTCGCGGTGATCAACAACTCGAAGGACGCGATCGACGAGGTCTCGCTGCTGGTGCTGTTCTACGAGCGCGATCCCCCGCCCTCCACACGCCGCACTCAGGTCTCGAATCGCTCGCTGTTCTACGAAGGCACGCTCGCCCCCGGGCAAGCCATCAAGTGGAGCGTCGAGGCCGAAGGCACGGAGGCGGAGGTCGTGAACTCGGTGAAGGGCACGATCGGACCGAACGGCGAAGACGCAGCGCCCACGCAGCGCCTGTTCGAGCTCTTGTCCGCCAGAAATCGCCCGGTCCGCCTGCACGGAGCCATGCTGCTGAGCTTCCTCGGTGATCCGCGCGCGAGGGAGAGCACCTTGTCCCTGCGCGAGGCGCTGCGCGACGACGAAGCCCCTTACCTGACCCGGCTGATCCAGGCGCAATCCGAGCTTCGGGTCTGCGAGCTCAAGGTGGAGGGGAACGGCGCGCGGCGCCGCGCCAGCGCCTGCGTGTTCAACGCGGGGAAGGTCACGCAGAAGAACCTCGGGCTCAAGATCCGCGGCCTCGAGCGCGCGCTCGACCCGACGCGCCCTGTGGCGGCGCCGCCCACGGTGCTCGTAGAAACCGCACAGCCGATCGCGGGCGAGCTCGCTCCGGACGAGGGGCACCGCGTGGCCTTCGATCTCGACGTCGGCTCCGAGAACCCCGAGCGCTACGAGGGGATCGCGGATCGGCTGGATCTGCTGCGCTGACCCGCTTTCGTGCGGAGGTCAGGCGGCGGGCTGCACTTCGTACTTGATGCCGGCCTGCTGAAACAGCGAGATGAGCCCGGGCTTGTCGTTCGCGCGCGCGACGGCTTCTTCGGGGGTGACGAGGCCGTCCTTGACGAGCTTGAACAGGCTGTCGTTCATCAGGCACATGCCGATTTTCCTGCCGGTCTGCATCACCGACGGGATCTGGAAAATCTTGGACTCGCGGATCAGGTTGCTGATCGCCGGCACGCCCAGCATCACCTCGAGCGCCGCGACGCGCCCTCCGCCGATCTTCTTGCACAGCATCTGGCTGATCACGCCCTTCAAGCTGTTGGCGAGCATGACGCGGATCTGGTTCTGCTGTTCGGCGGGGTACTGGTCGATGATGCGGTCGACCGTGCCCGGCGCCGACGACGTGTGCAGCGTGCCGAACACCAGGTGCCCGGTCTCGGCGGTCTCGAGCGCGATCGCGATCGTCTCGAGATCGCGCATCTCGCCGAGCAGCACGATGTCCGGATCTTCGCGCAACGCGGCTCGCAGAGCGCGCTTGAAGGAGTCCGTGTGCTCGCCGACCTGGCGCTGGTTGATCAGGCACTTCTTGTTCGGGTGAACGAACTCGACCGGATCTTCGATGGTGATGATGTGATCGCTGCGGTTGCGATTGATGTAGTCGATGAGGGCGGCGAGCGTCGTGGACTTGCCCGAACCGGTCGGGCCCGTGACGAGCACGAGGCCCTTCGGCAGGTGGCAAAGGGCGAGCAGCTCCTTCGGGATGTTCAGATCCTCGACGCTCAGGATCTTGCTCGGGATGACGCGCATCACCGCGCCCATGCCGCGCAGATCCACGAACAAATTCGCGCGAAACCGGGCCTTGCCCTCGAGCTCGTAGGCGAAGTCCGTGTCGTGGGTCTTGGCGAACTCCTCGCGGTTCCGCGGCGGCACGATCGGGAACAGCATGCGCTGCACGGACTCGGCGGTCTGCACGTCGTAGCCGGGCACGGCCCGCATCTCGCCGTCCACGCGCACCATCGGCGGCGAGCCGGTCGAGATGTGCAGATCCGAGGCGCGCATCGACAGCATCGTGAGCAGCAGCCGATCGATCTCCGAGGTCGAGCCCGCGCTCATCTGCGCCTCGTACTTGAGCTCGCTCGGCGGCAGCGACGGCTGGGTCGGGAGCACCGAGCGAGCCCGCGCGGCTTCCTCGGCGGCCAGGCTGTTTGCGGGGACGGCGCGCTGGGTGGGCTGGATCCGCGCGATCGCGGCCGGCTCCGGGCGCGCTGGCTCGGCGATCCGTGGCTCGTCACGCACCGGCTCGTGCGTGGGCGCCGACGGCGTGTCGCAGCGATCGAGGAACAGCGTGACGTGCGGCAGGCCGAGCTTCACCTCGACGCCCACGCGCACGGGGCCGCGCCCCTCGAGCTGGAACTCCCACTCTGCCCAGCCGGAGCTCAGCGCCCGCTTGGCCTCCGGTGTGATCACCGGGGCGAGCAGCTCGTGGATCCGTTCCGGGGTCTGTGGCTCGCCTTTGACTTCGCTCTCACCCTGCGGGAGCACGACGATCGTGCGGCGCCCGGGCACGAGCTTCACCTCGAGCGCACCCACGGCCAGTGCGCGCTTGAGCAGGTCCGTGAGCGTCAGCTTCATCCGAACCTCGAATATCTCCGACGAGCACCACGAAATCCACGCTTCAATGGAGGCGGCGGAGGCGACGCGAGTGGGAAAATGTGCGCGGCTACGGGCGCACGTGGACGACGGTGCCTCGCTCCTTGTTGACGACACCGTGCCAGTCGGGCGGAACCACCGGGTCCGTCCACTCGAACAACCAGGCGGCGTCGGCGGGAGCGAGATTCACGCAGCCGTGGCTTCGGGCCTTGCCGAACTCGTCGTGCCAATAGGCGCCGTGTAAGGCGTAACCCTGGTGAAAGTACTGAACGAACGGCACGTCGCGCAGCGCATACGAGTCGGCGGTGGCCTGGACGATGTCGCCGTCCATCGTGGAGCTCACCTCCTTCGAATAAATCATGAAGGTGCCGCGCACGGTCGCGTTGGTGGTGGCGGGATCGCCCATGCCGCCGATGCCGGTGCTGACGAGCGTGGCGAACACCGGACGCCGGCCCTCGTAAGCGACCAGCGTCTGGTCCTGGATCGACACGTCGATCCACTTGCGGTCGCCGGTCGCGACGCTCGGGAAGTTCGTGCGCGGCTCGATCCGGCGCAGCGTCGCATCCGCAGCCCACACGCCGCCATTCGCCTCCACCATGCCCCCGGGGGAGCCGCGGCCCGTGAGACGCAGCCCTTCCCGGTAGCCGAACGCGCCATTCGGTTTGAACTCCCCTGTGGCCGTCTGAGAATAGCGGACGCTATAACGCGAGGTCACGAAGGCGACTGGGAGCCCCGCATCGCTCGGCAGCACCACGCCGCGGAGCAGGCTCGGCTTGACCAGTCGGGTACGTTCGAGCCCCACGACGTCGAGCTCGGTGGTGAGGCCGTACCAGCGCCCCTGCCACTCGAAAGCGCGTGAAAAGGCGAAGCCGCTGCCAGGAGCGGCACGCCCCATGTGCGCCGAATAGCGGAGCCCCTGAACCGCGCCGTACGGCTTCTCGAGCGCGCGGCGAGTCGACAGAAAATCGGGCGGCGCGCCGAGCTCGCCCAACACCGTCGAAAGCCCCTCGCGCGTGATGCGATCCTTGTAGGCCGTCACGCGCTCCTCGAAGCCGGGCCCTTCGCTGTCCTTCGCCTCGTCCGCAGTCGGCAGGCGGAAGTAAAGGAGCGGCGCCACGTCTTCGGCCATCCCATAGATGTACGGAAGCCCCGCACCCCGACCCGGCCGCACCGTGGACGCGACCGCCACGGGATGCTTCAAGTCGAGCGAGGCGCCCATCCCGACGCACACGAAGCCGCGCGGATTGATGCGGTACCAGCCCCCCTCGCAGGAATCATTCACGATCGGCGGGTCGCGTGCGTCGACCACGGCGCCCGCGCGCAGGTACCCATAGCGCTCGCGCCGCGCCTCGGTGTCCGTGTAGATCCAGGTTCGCCAGGCGATGCTGACCAGTCGCCGACCGGTCGGGGAAAATGGCAGCGCGTCCGCGGCCGTCCCGAGCTTGGGAGCCGGTCGGGCGGCGGCGGAACCGCTCGAGCTCGGGGAGCCGACCAGCTGGGTCGCCTTCGCTCGTAGCGCGCCCGGCGGGTCGGGCCGCGAGCAGGCGAGCAGGATCGAGAACGTTGCGAACGGAAGCAGGCGCACGGGCCCCCCGCGCTAACACCTGGATCGGGGCCTTCGCAACCCGCTCGGGGTGGATATCGGGCTCTGGGCCGGCCGTGGTGCCCTGCTTCGCCCCCCGCGGGCGCAAGATCCGAGGCATCCTGCTAGGCCATGAATCCCGGCGCCTGGCTACTCGGAGCCTCGACCATCTTCCGCGAGGTCGTTCGACACCTCCTGCGGCGCCCCGTCGTCGGCTGCGCCGTGTTCGCGCGGACCAAGGACGGACGAGTGCTCCTGATCCGACGCGGCGACAGCGGCGGATGGGCGCTGCCGGGCGGCACGCTCGAGTGGGGAGAGACGCTGGTGGAGAGCGCTCGGCGCGAGCTCGAAGAGGAGGCGGGCGTGACGGAGGCGCGTCTCGGTCGGCTCGTGGGAGTTTACTCGCGGCCCGATCGCGATCCGCGTTTTCACGCCGTCACCGTGGTCGTCGAGGCAGAAATCGGCGAGCCCACTCGCCCGCCCGTCAACCCGCTGGAGATTCTGGAGGCGCGCCTGTTCGAGCAGAGCGCGCTCCCCGAGCCGCTATCTCACAACATGTCCGCCATGCTCGAGGATGCATTCGGCGGAGTTACCCGCTTCGAGTGAGGAGCGCCGGCGCGTCGGCGAGAAACCCACATTGGCGTACGCAGGGATCGTCCTCACCGAGCAGGAAACCGTGGTCGATCGCGGCACCTGCGCGCTCAACTGGTTCGTGCGCGTGGCAGATGGCTGGGTGCCTGCGGCGAAGGTGGGCGGAGCAACCACAGAGTTCGAAAGCGGCCCGGGTCCGGGCGTGGTCTGGCGGCGCCACACTCGCCTCGAGCTGCCGGAGGGAACGCGCTTGTTGTGTGTCGAACGGCGACCAGAGGAGCTGATTCGCACACCGCTAGAACACCTGACCAAGACTCGTTCCTCGCCCCAAAAGACGATTCGACGGCTATACTCGGTGGGCAGAGCGGGACAGGTCGTGCACGAGGCGGCTCCTACCGAGGCCCCTTCTGGCGCGGCTCGCAAGCCTCGCCGATTGCGATGATTCGCGGATAGGACAGCGAAATTTGGGTAGTCACTCCGGATCGCCTCCGCCCCCCCTATTGGACGAGTCCGTTCGTCCGTTCCGTTCCGACATGGCCCGATCCGCAGAGCACGCGCCTATCCCTCTCGACAAGGAGTCGACCGAGGGGTCCAGCACGCACGTGCGAGTGGCCGCGAATCAAACTCCTGTTCCCGACACCAGGGCGCGCACTCGCAGCGTTCTGCTCGTCGATGACGATCCGGTCGTGCTGCGCGCAGTCGGTCGCGCGCTGAAAGCTCGGGGCTACGACGTGACGACGGCGCAGAACGGCGAACACGCCGTTCACGCCATCCGTCACCGTTCGTTCGACGTCGTCCTCAGTGACATCGGGATGCCGGGTATGGACGGCATCCAGCTCCTGCGCGAGGTGCGCGAGCACGATCTGAACGTCCCTGTCGTGCTGATCACGGGCGACCCAGCCGTGAGCACGGCGATCCAGGCGCTCGAGTACGGCGCGTTCCACTACCTCACGAAGCCGGTCAACAACGAAGCGCTCGAGCGCGTGCTCGACAAGGCGGTGCGCGTTCACCGCCTGGCGCGCGTCAAGCAGCAAGCCGCCGAGCTGTTCGGCAACAACAGCGCGCTCGGCGCGGACCGCGCCGGCATCGAGGCCAGCTTCGACCGCGCGCTGCAGCAGCTGTGGGTCGCCTATCACCCGATCGTGGATGTGCGGGAGCAGCGCGTGTTCGGCTACGAGGCGCTGCTGCGCACGGACGAGCCGTCGCTGCCGCATCCGGGCGCCGTGCTCGACGCGGCCACCCGGCTCGGCCGGCTCGAGGAGCTCGGCCGGATGATCCGCGCGCGTGCCGCCCAGCCGTTCGTCGCGCTCAAGGACGAGCCGAAGCTGTTCGTCAACCTGCACGTCACGGACTTGCTCGACCCGGTGCTGCTCTCGCCGAGCTCGCCGCTCACACCGATCGCCGATCGCGTCGTGCTCGAGATCACCGAGCGTTCGTCGCTCGACGAGGTCAAGGACGTGCGCTCGCGAATAGCGGCGCTGCGAGAGCTCGGCTTCAGCATCGCCGTGGACGACCTGGGAGCGGGCTACGCCGGCCTCACGAGCTTCACGCTGCTCGAGCCCGAGATCGTCAAGCTCGACATGAGCCTGGTCCGCGACGTTCATCAGAATTCGACGAAACAAAAGGTCGTCCGCTCGATGACCCAGCTCGCCAAAGACATGGGCTGCATGGTCGTCGGTGAAGGCGTCGAATGCCGGGCGGAGCGCGATGCGCTGGTCGAGCTCGGCTGCGACCTACTCCAAGGCTTTCTGTTCGCGCGCCCCGGTCGTCCGTTCCCGGAGGTGACGTGGTAAAAGGGACGCCCACCATGACCTCGCGACCGCCGGACCGCGACCAGCGGCAGGCTTGGTTACCCGGGGAACCGACGCGACCGAAGGCCTCCTCCGCCGTGACCGACAAGTCGATGCGCCCGCCGCTGCCGAGCTTGCCGGAGTCGGAATTCGACGACGAGCCGCGCACGACCGAGGTCTCGCTGCGCAGCGAGTTCGCCGGCATCCCGAACCTGGGAGCCGAGCGCGCGCTCTTGCTGCGCATGGACGGCGTCCACGCGGGGCTCGTGATCGCGATCGAGACGCTGCCGTTCACGATCGGGCGGCACGCCACCAATGCGCTCCGCATCGACGAGGAGAGCATCAGCCGCTTCCACGCGCGGATCTCGCGCGACGAGCAGGGCTATTTCTGGGTTGAGGACCTGCGCTCGCGCAACGGCACATTCGTCGCCAGCGAGCGCGTCGAGAAGCGCCGGATCGAAGACGGCGCCTGGCTCAGCTTCGGCGCACAAGCCTCGTTCCGCTTCACCGTGACCGACCTGCGAGAGGAGCGGCTGTTTCGCCGGCTCTACGAGTCGAGCACGCGCGACGCGCTGACGGGCGCGTACAACCGCCTTCATTTCGACGAGCGGCTGCGCGCCGAGGTCGCGTTCGCGGCCCGGCACTCGTCCGATACCTCACTGGCGCTGCTCGACATCGACCACTTCAAGCGGGTCAACGACACGTACGGGCATCAAGTGGGCGACGTGGTCTTGAGCGAGGTCGCCAAGCTCTCCCTGCGCTCGCTCCGGACAGAGGACGTCTTCGCCCGCTTCGGGGGCGAGGAGTTCGCGGTGATTTTGCGCGGCATCACCCTGGCCGGGGCCCGAAAGCTCGGGGAGCGCCTGCGCATGGCGATCGAGGCCCACCCGATCATGGCCAACGGGCAGGCGGTTCCCGTCACGTTCAGCGTGGGCTGCGCCTCCATCACCTGCACCGACAAGCCCAGCGCGGAAGAGCTGATCCGAATCGCGGACCGGCGCCTGTACCTCGCCAAGGCCCAGGGCCGAAATCGCGTCGTCGCCGAGGGCTGACCGACCGCTGACCGACGGCCCGCCCGAGGCCGGCCCGAACAAATGCGTTTTCCGGGCGCCCGGAGTTTGCTAACGAAAGGTGCCCACCCCGGAGGACCACTTGCCGATCGAGCTCGAACTGCTCAAGACCGAACGCGACACGTTGAAGGACGGCTTGCGCGAGATCGAAGCCGAGCTTCGCAAGATGGAAGCCGAGGTCAAGCTGCTACGCCAGCGCGAGATCCAAACCAAGCGCGAGATCGAAGCCCTGAGCACCCTCGTCGAGCTCAAAGAGGGCCGCGAACCCAAGCCCGCCGGCTAGCGGGCCATCGCGTCGCGGCGCGCCCGGATGGGGCAACAGGAAGACCGGGAAGACAGGAAGGGGATTTTTTTGGTGAGGGACTGCGCCGTCATCGCGGCCTGAGCACGTGCGGCCGCTAGGGCGCTGCAGCCCGAGCGCAGCAGGCTCGCTCCCCAAAATCCCATTCCGATCTTCCCGCCTTCCAACCTTCCTGTTGCATCCCCCGTATCACGCCACACAGCGTTTTTTCAAAGCCGGGTTTGAGCCAGTTCGAGGATGCGCTCGAACTCCGCGGCCGTGACGGGGACGACGCTCAGGCGGGAGCGGCGTAAGAGCGCCATGTTCGCGAGCTTCTTGTCGGCCTTGATCGTCGCGAGGGTGACGGGGACCTTCAGGGGCTTGAGCGGCGCGAGATCCACGACGGACCAGTCTTCTCCCGGCGCGCTCGGGTCGGCGTAGGCCTCGGCCACGACCTTGGCGACGCCCACCACCTCTTTGCCCTCGTTCGAGTGGTAAAAGAGCACGCGATCGCCCTTCTTCATGGCGCGCAGGTTGTTCCGCGCCTCGAAGTTGCGCACGCCGTCCCAGGTGGTCCGCTTGTCCGTAACCAGCTGGGTCCAGGAGTATTTGAACGGCTCGCTCTTGGCGAGCCACGTTCCGGTCGGCATGGGCCGACTTTATACCGGAACGCGGCTCAAACGGTCGCGGTCCCGATGCTGGCCGGAACGCGCTCCGTGCCGGCCTGGCCCGGGCCGAGGACCTTACCGAGCTCGTCCTTTTCGACGGTCTCGCGCTCCAGCAGGGCCGCGACCAGGCGATCGATCTCGGGTCGGTGCTCGCGCAGGATCTGCTCGGCGCCCGACAGCGCCGCCGCGAGGATCTTGCGCGTCTCGTCCTCGATGATGTGAATCGTCGCGTCGCTGGTGCCGCCCTCGGTCGCGAGCGTCTGACCGAGGAACGGGTGCTCGGTCTTGTGCTCGTGATAGACGGGCCCGACGCGCTCGCTCATGCCCCAGTGGGCCACCATCTTGAACGCGAGCTCGGTCGCCCGCTTGAGGTCGTTCTCGGCGCCCGACGAGATGTTGCCGATGATCAAGCGCTCGGCGGTGTAGCCGCCCAGCATCATGCGCAGGTTGTCGCGCAGCTGCGGCTCCGTCATCAGGTGGCGATCCGCCCCCGGAACGTACTGCGTGACGCCGAGCGCCATGCCGCGCGGGATGATCGTGACGCGCTCGAGCGGCTCGGCGTGCGGCGAGAAATGCGCGACCACGGCGTGGCCGGACTCGTGCACGGCGATCCGGCGTTTCTCGTGGGGATCGAGCTTGGTTTCGCGCAAATCCCCGAGCACGATCTTGTCGTACGCCGCAGTGAAGTCGCGCTTCTCGATCGCCTCCGCGCCGCGGCGCGTGGCGTTCAGCGCGGCCTCGTTGACCAGGTTCGCGAGATCGGCGCCCGAGAAGCCGGGCGTGCTGCCGGCGATCTGCTGCAGGTCGACGTCCGGACCGAGCGGCTTGCCACGGGTGTGCACCTCGAGGATCGCGCGGCGTGCGCCGAGCTCGGGGCGATCGATGATCACGCGCCGGTCGAAGCGCCCGGGGCGCAGCAACGCCGGATCGAGCACGTCGGGGCGGTTGGTAGCGGCGAGCACGATCGTCAAATCGTTGCGATCGAAGCCGTCCATCTCGGAAAGTAGCTGATTCAGCGTCTGTTCGCGTTCGTCGTGGCCGCCGCCGAGCCCAGCGCCGCGCGAGCGACCCACGGCGTCGATCTCGTCGATGAAGATGATGGCCGGCGCCACCTTCTTCGCCTCTTCGAACAGCTCTCGCACGCGCGAGGCGCCGACGCCCACGAACAGCTCGATGAACTCCGAGCCGTTGATCGAGAAGTAGGGCACGCCGGCCTCCCCGGCCACGGCGCGAGCCAACAGCGTCTTGCCCGTACCGGGAGGGCCGACCAGCAACACGCCGCGCGGCACCTTGCCGCCGAGCTTGCGGAAGCGCTCCGGCTCTTTCAAAAACTGAACGATCTCGACCAGGTCCTGCTTGGCCGACTTGAGACCGGCCACGTCGTCGAAGCGAACGTTGACCTGGCCCTCTTTCTCGAAACGGCGGGATTTGCCCTTCAGCATCCCGAGCGGACCGCCGGGGCCCATCATGCTCTGCGCCCTGCGCGACAGCCACACCCAGGCACCGATGATCAGCGCGAACGGCAAGAGCGAGACGATCACCTGAACGCCGAACGGCTGCTCCTCGCTCTTCACGTTCACCACCACGCCCTTGTCGCGGAGCAGCGGCATCAGGTCGCGATCCTCCTGCAGCGGAACGAGCGTGCGGAACGTATCGAGGGTGCGGCCTTCGATGGGTGTCGGCTTGAGGAAGCGACCGGTGATGGTCTGCCCCTTCATCGTCACCGACTGGATCTTCTGCTCCTCGATCGCCTTGTAGAAGCTGGTGTACGCGATCGAAGGCTGCGCCTCTTCGTTCGCGGCGTAGCGGGTCCACAGGTAGAAGGTCGCGAGCAAGAGCCCGAGCACGATCCAGCCTCGCCAGCTCGGGCGAGCGTTACCGGGCTCGGGGACTTGGTTTTGAGGCGGAGGGCGCGTTTCCGGCGGCGGAGGCGGCGGGCGTGACCCCAGGGCGGGCGGCATCGTTCGGCCAACGTAACGACGTGATTGGCATTCGTCGAGCCAATCATTCAGGCGGCTGCCGCGACAGCGGCGGGAAGCGCGTGGCGCTCCGCTACGGGCTCACTGGATTTGCGCGGGTTTGCTGCGTGCGGCGAATTGACGAAACGCTCTCGTTAGACTATTGAATCGGCCCATGGCTTGTCGAAAGCACCTTGCCGCCCAGAAGTGGGTCATTCGCCCTGGCGGCGGATGAGGGTGCCTCGGTCTTAGCCAAGGTCTGAACGAAACCCTCTCCGCCGATACGGCCGAGAGGGTTCGCTGATTTTGGAGCTCTGTCGGCCGAGGGAAACCTCGACATGTCGTCTCCAAGTCCGACTCCATTGCCTATCACGGCCGAGCCGCGCCTCGCGGGCCTGCCGGCCGTGCCGGAGCCACCACCGACGCTGTACACGGCAGCCTTCGTGCGGCTGCTGGCGGTCCAGTTCTGTTTCGGCCTTTCGTTCTCCGTTTACTTCCTGCTTCCGAAGTATTTGACCACCGAGCTCCACGCTGGCGCGGCCGCGATCGGCGCCGTGGGCGCGAGCGCGATGTGGGCCAGCGTGTTGGCCACTCCGCTGGTGGCGGCGATGCTCGACCGGGTCGGGCGCCGCCCGGCGCTGTTGCTGGGCAGCGTGATCACCTGTGTGTCGTCGCTGGCGATGCCGTTCGCGCACGCGGTCGATGCCACGCTGTTCTCGGTGCGCATCGTTCAGGGGGTCGGGTTCGCGCTGGTGTTCAACGCGGCCTCGGCGGCGACCGCCGATCTTGCGAGCGGTGCGCGGCTCGGCGAAGCCATCGGCATGCTGGGCACGGCGTCGCTCGTCTCGAACGCGGTGGCGCCGGCGCTCGCCGAGTCGGCCGCGCTGACGTTCGGTTGGAGCGCGGTGTTCATCGCAGCGGCCGCTATGGCCGCGCTGTCCTTCGCGATCGGCCTCGGCGTCCCCGAAACACCGCGGCTGCAGGCCAGCGCCACGGTCTCGATCCCGAAGCGCGGCGCCAAGCGCATCACCTATGCAGCGCTGCTGAACGGCGCCGGCTTCGCCACGCTCTTCACGTTCACGCCGCCCCACGCCCTCGACCTGGGCTCGCTGCGCGTCTCTGGGTTCTTCGTGGGCTATACCGTGGCGGCGGTCGCGGTGCGGCTCTTGTTCGGAAACGCCGCCGACCGATTCGGTCGCGCGCTCGTGGCGCGGTATTCATTCGCATTTTACGCGCTCGTTGTCTGTTCCGTAGCCTTCCTGGTGCCGGGCTACCTCGAGCTGTTCGGTTTCGCGTTCGGCATCGCTCACGGCCTGTTGTATCCGTCGCTCGTCGCGCTCGCCGCGGAACGCTCGGATCCGGCGCGGCGCGGCGCGATGCTGACGTTGCTGAATGGCGCGTTCTATTTCGGTGGCGGGCTGATCCTGTTCGGTGGCGGCCTGGTCGCGAATGCGACGAGCTATCCGACTTTGTTTCTGCTGGTGGGCGTGTGGATGCTGGTGTCGGTCCAGTCACTCCCGCGCTCCCTGGCAAAGCTCGACTAACGGACTGAGGGCTAGAGACCCGAGGTCCGTGCGCGCAATCATTTCGCTTTACATTCGAGTGCCCGAAGGTAGGGTGCACGCTCGCGTCGCAACTGGGCGACGGAGGAGGAAACTCGGGGCGCGATGACCGCGTTCGACGAGACAGTGCGTGAGCTCTGCACGCTTCACGGGAAACACGGCTACCGGCTGGCACCGGCGCTGGTCCGCGGTTCTCCGGGCGCGCAGGTCAAGGTCGTGTTCGACCGTCCCGTGTTCGAGACGGCCATCGTAGCTCTGCCCAGCGTGCGGCTGGGTGACGGCGGCCCGAACGATCGCTTCGCGTCCGGAGGTCCCGACAAGCCCCAGCGACTCGCTGCGACGCTCACGGCGATCGACGAGCTGTGCGCGCGGCATCCGATGGGACAACGCGTCCTCCAGCTCGGGGATTGGTTCGACGTCTTCGAGACGGCCGCAGGCGGCTCTACCGCTGACGCCATTTCACGCATTGAAAACGTCGCGGCCTACGAGCTAATTTTGCGCCTGGACGCGAAGATGGGGCTCTCGCACGTGATTGGCAATCACGACGCCTGCTTCCTGGCAGAGGTCCCGTCGCTGCGCGCTCACGAGCCGGAGCGCTTCCGGCTCGGGTTTTGGGTGGGCGGCAAAGTTTACGCGCTGCATGGTCACGAAGCCGAGCTGGTGTTCGGCAGCGAACCGGCGGCGGAGCACGAGCAGCGCCTGCACGCTCTGGCAACGACGCTTGCGGAGCTCGTGCCGGGAAAGGCCAGCTTCTGCGCGCTCGTCGAGATGATGCGGATTTCTCCGGCCGTAAAGCGCTGGCTCCAGCAATCCCTCGGTACGCTGCGCGCCGATCCGCCGCCCGAGTCGCGCCAGATGGACGAGCGACCGCTGCCCGCTGGAGTGGCGTGCGCCTCGTTCGTGGAGCGCCGCTCGGGTGAGCAGCTGCTCTGCGTGGTGCGCGAGCTGGAGCGGCTCGATGCTTCGCGCGAGCGCCGCGCCGACGTGATCCTGGCGGGACACGGCACGGAGGCTGCGGTGTCGTGGGCACCGTGCGGCGGGCGCCCGGTCGTGATCATCGACGTGGGGACCTGGACGGGCGCGCAAGCGAACCTGCTGATCGCCGCCGGAGACACCGCTGCCGTTTTCGAGGTGAGGCCGGCCGCATGACGTCCCAGGCCGAGCGGCGCAGCGCGCGGCAGCGCCTGCTCGTGGCGCTGGCGGTGGCCCTCGGCGTCCTGCTCGGCGTCGGCGGTTTCACTTTCCGGTACGCCGAAGGCCTCTCGTACTTCAGCACCGACCCGCGCGCATGCGTGAACTGCCACATCATGCGCCCGCAGTACGACGGCTGGCAAAAGGCCAGCCACCACGCGATCGCGGTCTGCATCGACTGCCACCTGCCGCATGACTTCCTGCCCAAGTACGTGGCCAAGGCGGAGAATGGCTACCGCCACAGCCAGAAGTTCACGTCCCAAAATTTCGTCGAGCCGATCATCGTTCAGCCCGCGGGCGTCGAGATCCTTCGAGACAACTGCGTGCGGTGTCATGAGTCTCTGGTCGCCGAAATGAACGCGCCCGGCCTCGGACACGGCGAGTCGGCCGATTGCCTGCACTGCCACCGCACCGTCGGACACGGCGAAGCCGCGCGCCTCGGCGGACGCCTGCTCAGAAGCGAGCTCGATCCGAAGGAGAAGCCATGACTTCCACGCCTCCCAACCCTTCTCCCAATCCTTCCCCTTCCCTGCCTCCTCCGTTCTGGGCCACGCGACGCGCCCTCGTCCTGTCGCTCGTCGCGGCAGTTGCGTTGACCGCAGGGGTGACGGCGCTGCTGGTCAACATCTTCACGCGCAAGTCCGAACAGCGAAACCCCTACGTGCGCGTGGTCGAGGTGGGGGAGAACGACACCGACTCGGCCAAGTGGGGGCGCAACTGGCCGCTGCAGTACGACGGCTACCGGCGCACCGCGTTCCCGACGCGCACGCGCTTCGGCGGACACGCGGGCAGCGAAGCGCTGCCGGAAGAGAAAATCGCGCGCGACCCGTGGCTCAAGCGCATGTTCCTCGGCTACGCCTTCTCGATCGACTACCGCGACCGGCGCGGCCACGCCCACATGCTCGCGGATCAGGAGGTGACCAAGCGCTTGTCGAAGCCGCAGTCCGGCTCGTGCCTGCACTGCCACGCCTCGATCATCCCCGTGTATCGAGAGCTCGGCGGGGGCGACGTGATGGCCGGCTTCGAGCAGACCTTCGCGCTCAGCTACCAGGAGCTGAACAAAAAGCTCCACGACTCGGGCCACGGGCACCCGCTCGGCTGCGTCGATTGCCACGATCCGAAGGACATGGGGCTGCGCGTCACGCGCCCCGGGTTCATCCGCGGGATCCAGGCGCTCGCCAGCTCCGAAGCGGCGGTGCCGGCGCTGCCGTCGATCGCGCTCTGGCGCAGCGGCAAGCGCGATCGACCCTACGACCCGAACAGCGACGCTTCGCGCAACGAGCTCCGCTCCTTCGTCTGCGGGCAGTGCCACGTGGAGTACTACTGCGCGAGCAAGATGCCGCTGACCTTTCCCTGGGGGAAGGGCCTGAAGGCGGACGACATCGAAGCTTTCTGGAACGAGACCAAGTTCCCGAACGGCGAAGCGTTCAGCGACTACTCGCACAGCGAGACCGGCGCCCCGGTGCTCAAGGCTCAGCACCCCGAGTTCGAGCTCTGGAACCAGGGCATCCACGCGCGCAGTGGCGTGTCTTGTGCGGACTGCCACATGCCGTACATGCGCGAGGGCGCGACCAAGATCAGCGACCACTGGGTCCGGAGCCCGCTGCTGAACGTCAACCGCGCCTGCCAGACCTGCCATCGCGCGAGCGAAGAGGAAATGAAGAGCCGAGTGGACGCGATCCAGCAGCGAAACTACGACCTCATGCAGCGCGGCGGCGCGGCGATCGTGCAGCTGATCGACGCGTACGTGGCGGCCAAGGCTGCGGCAGTGCCGGAAGATCGGCTGCGGCAGGCTCAGGACTTCCAGCGCAAATCGCAGTGGCGCCTCGACTTCATCGCGGCGGAAAACAGCATGGGCTTCCATGCGCCGCAGGAGGCGGCCCGGATCCTGGCGGAAGCCATCGACTACGCGCGGCAGGGGCAGCTTGCGTTGCTCGGCGGCGCAACGGGGAGTACGCCACCCGGCACACCCGCTCCGGCAGCCATGCCCGCCGCGGCGGGCAGCGCAGCCGCATCCGCTCCGCCGGCGTCCGCTCCGCCGGCGTCCGCTCCGCCGCCCGCACCCTCCGCATCCGCCCCCAGATGAAAGAACTGCTTCGCACCGCGCTCGTCTACGACTTCGACGGGACCCTGGTCCGCGACAACATGCAGGAGCACAGCTTCCTGCCGAACCACGTCAACTGCACGAGGGAAGAGTTCTGGCGTGACGTCGCGCGGCTGAAACAAGAGCACGACGCCGACCAGATCCTGATCTACATGCGGGAGATGGTGCGCCGCTCCCTCGCGGCGAACAAGCCGATCACGGCGTCGTCCCTGGCCGAGCACGGCAAGACGCTACCGTACATGCCGGGAGTGCTCGACTGGTTCTCGCGCATCGACGGCCATGCGGAAAAACAGGGCCTTTCCCTCGAACACTACGTCGTCACCTCCGGCAACGAGGAGATCATCCGCGGCTGCGAGATCTTCCGCCATTTCGAGAAGGTGTTTGGCTCCCGCTACTTGTACGACGAGAACGGCTTCGCGGTGTGGCCCGCGGTCGTCGTCAACTACACGACCAAGACGCAGTTCTTGTTCCGCATCAACAAGGGCGTCCAGACGACGTGGGACGACGAGTCCGTGAACCGCTGGATCCCCGTCGACCGGCGCCCGGTCCCCTTCACCCGCATGATCTACCTGGGGGACGGAGACACCGACATTCCCTCGATGAAGATGGTCCGTCATCAGGGCGGCCACTCCATCGCCGTCTTCGATCCGAAGAAGTGGGAAGAGCTGAAGGCGCAGCCCACCGTCTACAACCTGATCGCCGAGAACCGCTCCGACTTCGTCGTTCCCGCGGACTACCGCGAAGGCAGCCAGCTGGACGTCACGGTCAAGGGCATCCTGGGGCGGATCGCCAGGGACTCGAGCTAGCTCTGGATCACGCCCAGGGCGGCTTGCCGCGTGAAAGGCGAGCCAAGATCTGGAATGCCATTTCGTCGATCGGGAACTGGCCGCTGGCCAGGCCGGCTTCTTTGACGACTCGGGGCATGCCGTAGACGACACAGGACGCCTCCGACTCCACCAAGATGCTGGCGCCGGCGCGATGCAACGCCTGCCCGCCCTCGAAGCCGTCGTCGCCCATGCCGGTGAGCACGACCGCGAGCACGCGCTCGCCGGCCGCGGCGGCGGCGCTCGCAAACAGCTGGTCCACGGAGGGACGATGCAGGGACGACGGTTCGATCGAGAGCGAGCCGTAGAGCCCGCGCGCGTCGCGCTGAACCAAGAGGTGCGTGTCGCCATGGGCGATCACCGCCTTGCCGGGCGTCAACCGGACGCCCTCCGTGGCTTCCACCACCTGAAGCGCGCACTCCTGGTCCAGGCGCTCCGCGAAGCTCGCCGTGAATCCCGCGGGCAGGTGGACCACGACCGCAATCGGCACCGGGAAATCGACGGGCAGCACCTTCAGCAAGCGCGTGATGGCGCTCGGTCCGCCGGTGGAGCCGCCGATCACCAAGATTTCGCACGCTCGAGCCGCGAGCGACGCGGGGTCGGCGGTCTTTCCGGCTGCATTGGGCACCGGAATGGCCGGCGTCAGGGACGAGCGCGCGGCGGCGGCCGCCTGCACCTTGAAGACCAACTCTTTCGACAGGTCGTAGAGTCGCTCGGTCGCGAGCGCGGTGGGCTTGTGGACGATGTCGAGCGCGCCCGCCTCGAGCGCCGACAGGGCCAGATCGCTGTCGGCCTCCGCCATGCACACCACGACCACGCGCGGTCGCTCGCGGCCGGAGAGCGCTCGCAGGGTGTCGAGGCCGTCCAGATGCGGCATGACCAGGTCCAGTGTCACGACGTCGGGGTCGAGCTCCTGGATCTTGGCGAGGGCGTCGAGGCCGTCGCGGGCCGTCCCCACCACCTCGATGCCGCGCGCGGCTTGCAGCACGTCGCGCATCACTTTGCGCGCGAAGGCCGAATCGTCGACGACCAAGACGCGGATCGTCATGGGCTCTTTCGATAGAAGAACGCGCCGCGCCGCTCCTCGCATTGAAAAGCCGTACCGAGACGGATCAACGACTCCGACACCCCGACCAGCAGGCGACCCTCCGGCGTCAGCGCTCGGTGGAGCCGGCCGAGGACGCGGGTCGTCGTTTCGTCGCGGAAATAGATGAGCACGTTCCGGCAGACGATCGCGTCGAACACGCCGAGCGCCCCGACGGCGTCGTCGTCGAGCAGGTTCACGAGCCGCCAATCGACGGCGCGCCGCAGGCGTTCGGAGACGAGTTGATGACCCCCTTGATCGACGAGCCAGCTCGGCGGCGAGGCGATCGCCCGCAGAGAACGCCCGGAGTACACGCCGCGGTTCGCGACGGCGAGCGCCCGCGAGCTGACGTCGCTGGCGACGATCTCCACCTGCTCGAGCAAGCCGCGTTCTTCGAGCAAGGAGGCGAGCGTGATCGGCTCCTCCCCGGTCGAGCAGGCGGCGCACCAGACCCGCACCCGCTTGCCCGTTGCCGCGAGCGGCGCCACGAACTCGCCGATCAGCGCCTCGAGCGGGGTGAGCTCGCGGAAGAAATAGGTCTCGTTGACGGTCAGAAGATCCGCCACGGCCCGAAGCTCTTCCTCGGCCGCGGGGTCGTAGCGGAGGAAATAGTAGTAGTCGAGCATCGACTCGAAGCCGCGCTCGACCACGCGGGGTCCGAGCTTCTCGGCCACGAGGTCCAGGTAATCGGGTCCGAAGAACAGTCCGAGGCGGTCCTCGATCAACGCGCTCAGGATCGAGAACACCTGTGGGGTGAGCGCGGGCAGGTTGCTCATGAGAGCACGGCCGCGCAGATGCGGCGGACCTCTGCGTCGCTGTCGGTGGTCGCGGCCCGTGCCAGCATGGAGCGCGCCGCGTCGTCCAGCACCAGACTCAAGGCGCGCGCCGCGGCCCGGCGAGCGGGGGCGTTTCGCGAGGTGAAGGCATCGTCCAGCGCCGCTCTCGCGAGCCGCGACTCGGAGTGTGTCAGCAGACCGACGAGGGCTCTGGCGTAGGCATCGTCGGCCGTCTGGAGCCGGGCCATCACCGCGGGAATGCGCCGATCCAGCTCGCGGACCAGCGCTGCCTGAAGCTTCTTCGCGGTCGGCTCTCGCTCCAAGAGGTCGAGCAAGATCCGTGTCGCCTGGTCGTTCGAGCGCTGCGCGAGCAGCTCGATCGCCGCGCTGCGAACCGACGGATCCGCGTCGTTCGCGGCCGCTGCGCCGAGCTCCCGCTCCGTGCCCTCGAAGCGCGAGACGCTGGAGACCGCGACCAGACGGATCGCCGGATCGGCGCTCGAAAGCGCGGAGACCAGCACCGCCTGCAGCTTCGGATCGCGGCGCTCACCCACGCCGACCACGGCCGCTCGCCTCACCTCGAGGTCGTCCGCCTGCGTGAGGCGCGCGAGCTCGTTGCCGGCGGCGTCGCCCGGGATCGCGGCCAGCGCCTCGATCGCGGCCATCTGCACCTGCCCGGCCGGATCCTGGAGCTTGCGTGCGATCGCGGCCACCGCGGCGACGCGCCCGAGCCGCCCGAGCGATTGACACGCATAGTAGCGGACCCATGCGTCCGTGTCGTCGAGCGACGCGACCAACAGCCCTTCGGTCTCGGCGGTAGCCGGAACGTGCCCGAGCGCGCGCACTGCGGCCGCACGCGTGCGCTCCGACGGGCCCCGAGCGGCCCGCACCAACACCGCCGGCACGCGCGGCTCTTCGAGCGCCGGCAGGCCGGCGATCGCGATGTCGCGCAGGCGTTCGTCGTCGCTCTCGAGCGCCTCCAGGCACAGCTCGAACGTCGCGTCGTAGCCGAAATAGGTGATGATCCGCAGCGCCGCTCGCCGCACGCCGAGCTTCGGAGACCGCACCGCGGCGAGCGCGAGCTCCTCCGTGTGTTCGCTGCCGAGCGACTGAATGGCTCCCACTGCGGCGTGGACGACGCCCAGATCGGGATCCGCCAAAAGCTCGAACAAGCGCGGCACCGCCGCCCGCTCGCGGCTGCGTGCCAGCGCGTGACAGGCCAGCGTCCGCACGGTCGCCTGCTCGTCGTCGAGACACAGCAGGATCGCGCCGGCAGCCGCGGTGATGCCCATCATGGCCGGGAGCAGGCGAGCGCGCAGCTCGCTGTCGCCCTGTACGAGGCAATCGAGCACGCGCTGATCGCCGAGCGCAAACAGCTTGCTCAGGCCCGCCAGCGCGAGCGCCGACACCTCCTCGCGACCGCCCAGCAAGCGCACGAAATCGTCGATGCTGTCCTCGCTCGCCAGCCACACCAGCACGCGCCCGAGCGCAATCGATTCCTGCTCGTCGGCGTCGGACAGCGCGCGGGTCACCCGCGCGCGCAACGACGGGCCCGCGTGCTCCGGGACGGCGCGGCCCACCGCCGAGCCGCCGTGCTCGTCGTTCTCGTCGAGCGCCACCAGGCTTCGCGCGCCGATCCGCAGCAGCGACTCCGAGCCGGTCTCCATCGCCTTCACCAGCGCGGGTACGGCGAGCGGGCTACCGAGCCGCCCGAGGGCGCGCGCGGCTTCCGGCGCGTACAGCGGCTGCTGGAGCAGGCTGCGCAGCGCCGGCAGCGCGCGCGGATCTCGTGAGCGACCGAGCACCTCGATCGCCGGGAACGCGCGGAAGAAATTGCCGCTCTCCGCGAGCCCGATCAGGCGCTCCACGGCCTCGGTGCCGCCGATCCGGCCGAGCGCCTCCACCGCCGCCAGCGCGACGTTGTCGTCTTGGTGCTCGGTGAGCTCGGTCACGCGCGCCGCCGACTCGCGATCGCGCCGCCGGCCGATGATCTGGATCGCGTCGCACAACACGGGCGGGCGCCGATCGAGGAGCAAGGCGCGGATCAAAGGATCGGCCTCTGGTGAAGCCGCGGAGAGCGCGTCCACCAGCCCCGCCACGACCGGCTCGCTCGAACGCTGCTCGATCAGCGCGGCCACGCTCCGCGCCAGGGATTCGGCGTTCCCTCGCGAGAGCGCCGCCACGACGGCCCGGCGCACCGTCCAGCTCCGGTGCGACAAGAGCTCGATCAGGCGCTCGGTGGCGGCCGCGCCCGGCTCGGCGAAGCGCTCGACCTCGGCCAGGGCGGCTTTCTCGTCCGGAGAGGTGAGCAGGGTCATCCCTGGCCGAAACCCGGTTCGACGAGCTCGGCCACTGCGTGTTTCTGGTCGGTCTGCAGCTGGCGGAGGTGCGACAGCTGTTGCGCGCTGGCGCGGAGCTCCTCGAGCAACGCGCCCGAGCTCTTGCTCTGCTCCAGGTTCACCTTCATCAGCTCGTCCAGCCGAACCTTGACCTGCGCGAGCGCGTTCACGAGCTGCCCGCTGGCCGTGGCTTGTTGTTGGCTGGAGATGGCCACGCTCTTCAGCGCAGTCACCTGGCGCGAGCTCTCTTCCGCCAGGCTGTCCACGGCCTGCGTCTGCTCGGAGAGCGCCCGCGCGGTCTGGCGCGTGAAGAGCTGCAGCTTCTCGGTGAGCTGGGCCGCCTCGCCCATGTCCGTGCGTTGCGCGGTGGACGAGGAGCTGACCTGCGCCGCGAGCTTCGCGACTTCTTTGGCGGCCTTCGCCATCTGCGCGCTGCCGTGGTTTTGCTCGGCGATCGAGCGCGCCGTGAGCGCCGCCTCTTTCCTGGCGGCGTCCATCGCCTTCGCCACCTCGCGCGCGCCGTTGGCCTGCTCGGACAGGCCCGCCACGGTCCGCTCGGTGTAGCGCAGCACCTCCTGCGCCGAGACCGAGAGCTTCTCGACGTTCTTGGTTTGCTCCTGGATGGCGAGCGCGTTGAGCTTGGTCGCGTTGCGCATCTGAACCGCGAGCCGTGCCATGTCCGCCGTGGCCGCGGACTGCTCGGCTGCCGAGCGCGCGATCTGCTCGACCCCCGAAGCCAGCTGCTTGTTCATTCGCACCGCGTTCCGCAGGGCTTGCGACTGCTCGGCCGTGGCTTGCGTGGTCTCGCGCGCCATCGTGCGCATCTCGCTCGCGCCCCGGACCATCACCTGCGTGGCTTGCGCCTGCTCGTCGGCCGCCGTCGCGATCTGGTGGCTGTGCTCGCGGACCTTGGCGGTGGCTTGGCCGAGGGCCGCTGCCGCCGTCACCTGCTCGGACGCCGCCCCGGAGATCTCGCGTACGGCCTGTCCGAGCTGTTGCACGCCGTCGACGATCGAGCTCAAGGCGAGCTCGGCGTCGTTGGCGAGCCGCACGCCGTCGTCGGCGATGCGCAGGTTGCCGGCCGTGCTGGCCGTGGCGTCGCGCGCTGCGTTTTGTAGCTCACGGATGATCTTCGCGACGTCCGAGCTCGCCGTCGCGGCGCGGTCGGCCAAGATCCGGATCTCTTCCGCGACGACCGCGAAGCCCCGGCCGTGCTCGCCGGCTCGCGCGGCCTCGATGCTGGCGTTGAGCGACAGCAGGTTGGTACGATCCGCGATCAGGTTGATGGTCTGGACGATGTCGCCGATCTGCTCGGCGCGCTTGCCCATGTCCTGCATCACGGTCGCCGACGACTCGATCGCCGCTCGCATCGTGCCGAGTCCGCGGATCGACTTGGCCACGGTGGCGCCGCCCTCCTTGGCGCTGACTCCCGCGCGTTCTCCGAGGTTGCGCGCGTCCTCGCCGCGGGTTGCGATGCGGCGCGCGCTCTCCTCGAGCTGCCTCGAGGCGCTGGCGCTGGTCTCGGCGAGCGCGTTGATCTCGCGGATGCTCTGCACGACGCGCTGAGAGGAGCGCGCGAGCTGCTCGATCGACGCCGCGTTGCCGTCGATCGTGTTCGCGTTCTTGGCGGAGGTCGCGGCCACTTCTTCGACCGAGGCGGCGATTTCGGCTAGCGTCCCGGCCGTTTCGGCGCTCGCGGTCTCGATCGCCTTGGCGCTCTCGGCCAGGGTCTTGACCGAGCGCGACGACTCTTCCACCGCGGCCGTCACCGAGTCCACCGAGGCGGACATCTCCGTCGTGCCTCGCGCGGTCGCGCCCAGGCTCTCGCTCAGCGCTGCCGCCGCGCCAGCCACTTCGCCCATCTTGCCCGAGATGGTGTCGGCGTCCTTGGCCAGCCCGCCGATGCCCTTCGACATCTCCTCGATCGTCGCGGCCACCTCTTCGACAGTGGCGGCCGCGCTGGTCCCGCGCTGGGCCATCTCGGCTAGCACGCTCGAGCTGCTGGAGATCGTCGCCTGCAACTCCTCGCTCGCCGCCGCGAGCTCCTCGGCGTTGCTGTTCATGCTCTTGGCGGAGCGGGACGTGCGACCGAACAGCTCCGTCAGCGACTCGGCCGAGCCGACGAGGGCCGCCGTATCCGTGCGCACGGAGCCGATCGACGCAGCCAGCTCCCTCAAACCGGCGCTCGTCTCCTCGCCGCCCTTCTGCAAGGTCTGAGCGGCAGCCCCCACGGTGGTCTGGTCGGCCGCGAGGCTCTGCACCGCGGCCGCGGCCTGCTGCAACGCCGCGGCGATCGCCTCGAGCGCGGAGCGCGTCTGCTCGCGTTGAGCGGCGCTCTCGTTGCTCGTCGAGACCAGCCGCCCGAGCGTCTCTTCAGTGTTCTGGACGAGCGCCGCCATCGTTTCGAGCGACGCCCGCAGCGACTGCGCCGGGGAGCTCGGGGACGCCGCTGGAACCGGGTTCGAGATGCTTTGGGGATTCGACATTCAACTCGTCCTCTCCTATCACCTTGCTCAAGCTGATCAGCATCAGCGTCCGCGCACCCATCTGAGCCAGCCCCTCGACGAAGCCGCGGGAGTTCTCTTCGATGACACCGGGCGTCGCCTGCAGCGAGGCCGGCTCGACGCGCAGCACCTCGCGGCTCTTTTCGACCAAAAGCCCCACGCGGCGCGCGCCGCGCTCGGTGACCACGATCCGTGTATCGAAAGTCGGGGTCAGCGCCTCACCACCGAAGAGCCGGCTCAGATCGATGACCGGGATCACGTGGCCGCGCACCTGCACGATCCCCGCGACGTAGTCGGGCGTACCGGGGACCGGCGTCGCGCCCTGGAACGGCTCGAGCTGGAGCACCACCGACGCGGGCAGCGCGTACTCCGCCCCGCCCACCACGAACACCACGTACAGCGCGCTCATGCGTGAAGTCCTCCGCGTTCTCCAAGTCGGCTTCCGAGAGAGATCAGGTCGAGCACCAGCGTCGGCTTTCCGTCCCCGAGATCGGTGGCCCCCGAGACCCCGGGGACCTTGACCAGGGAGTCGTTGAGCGGCCGAACCACGATCTCTTGCTGCCCGAGCATGCGGTCAATCGAGAACGCCACGATCTCGTCGCCGGAGCGCACGATCAGGGCTTTTGCCTCATTCTCGGGCGCCGGCATGCGAAACACCTCGGCCAGCGACAGCACGGGAACGGGCCGTCCGCGCCGCGCCATCAGCTTGACGGCGGACTTCCCGGACAGCGTCGGGCCCTGGAGCGTGCTCCGATCCAGCTCCACGATCTCATCGATGGTGGCGACCGGAGTCACGAAGCGCTGACCGCCGCTGATGAAGGAGAAAGCGTCGACGACGGTGATGGTCAGCGGCACGAGCAGCGTGAACGTCGTGCCCTTGCCGAACTCGGTCGACAGCGAGAGCTCGCCGCCGAGCTGCTGGGTCACGATGCGCTCGACGATCTCCATGCCCATCCCGCGCCCGCTGGTCGTGGTCGCGACGTCCCGCGTGCTCAGCCCCGAGCGGCAGATCAAAGCCAAAAGACCCGCCGAGGTCGCAGGCACCGGGACGCCGCCGCGGCGCGCCACTGCTTCCGCATCGATGCCGCGACCGTCGTCGGTGATGCGCATCTCGAGCCAGCGGTTCGAGCGGTTCGAGCACTCGACGCGGATCGACCCCTCCTGGGGCTTTCCCCGGCGTACTCGCTCGTCCGGCGTCTCGATGGCGTGATCGACCGCGTTGCGGATCAGGTGCACGACGGCGGGAAACAGCCGCTCCGCGACGGCCTTGTCCACCTCGGTCCCGCCCGAGTCCAGGTCGAGCTCGACCAGCCGGTTCATGCTGCGCTTCAAGCTGCGGACGATCAGCGGGATGCGATCGAGGAGCTCCGAGACCGGCACCATGCGCACCCGCAAGATCGCCGCGCGCAGGTTCCTGAGCTGCCGCCCGTTGTCACCGACGATCTCCTCGAGCTCGCGCGTGTCGATTCCCTTGTCGCGGAGCGCACGCACCGCGCGCGAAAGCCGGAAGCGCGTGACGATCAGCGCCGAAAGGCCGTCGACCGTCTCGTCGAGCCGCGACACCTCGACGCGCACGACGCCGCGCTGCGGGGCCGCGATCTCTTCGTTCGCGGGGTTATTGGCATCGAACTCGCCGAGCGCCCGCTGCTTGCTGGCGAGCAATGCCTCACGGCTCGGCGGCGAAGCCAGGAGCTGAACGGAGTCGGGCTCCACGCTGGCCGCCTCCGCGACGGCCGCATCGGGCGCGCGAGTGAGCAGCACGATCACGAACGCCAGCCCGCCCGGCTGCTCGCCGCTCGGGGGCTTGGAGGTCGGGAACACCTTCACCAGCTCTCCGAGCTGTTGAACGCGCTCGCGAACCTGGTTGATGGTCACGCCGCGCGCGGACTTCTCGACCGAGGGGTTGAAATCCACCCGCACGGCGCGCTGGCCTTCGGCGAGGCCCGCGCGGAGCTGCTCGACCTCGAGCGCTCCGAGCTTGCTCGCCAGCGCCGGCTCGAGCTCGAGCGGCGGGATCTCCGCGGAGTCGGCTCCGTGCTCGTCGTCGAGCTCGTCGAGCGCGCGGAGCAGCTCCGGCTCCGGCAAGGGCACTGGCTTGCCCTCGCCGAAGGCGCGGACCCGACTCCGGATCGCGCGCAGCCCGCCGAGCAAGACGTCGATCGACTCGATCGGCAGCTTCGCCGAGCGCCGATCGCAGGACCTCAGCAGCGTCTCCATCCGGTGGGCGATGCTCACCACCGGCTCGACACCAACCATGGCCGACAGCCCCTTGATCGTGTGGAGCGAGCGAAACGCCTCGCGCAGCCCCTTCAGGTTGGCGCCGCCGGAGCGCAGCGCGGTCTCGATCGACAGCAGTTGATTGGTCGCGGTTTCGAGGTGTTCCTCGGCCTCGAGCACGTACGCGGCGACGAACTCCTGAAAGCCGCCCTCGACCACCTCGCTCAAGCCCCGGCGCCGAGCAAGCGTTGCGCTTCTGCGACGATCGCTTCAGGCGTAAACGGCTTGGTCATGAACAGAGTGGCGCCCGCGGCCAGGGCGCTGGCGCGCGAAGCCTCGTCCCCGCGGGTCGTCACCACCACGATCGGCAGTGCCTTCAGGTTGTCCTGGGACCGCACGAACTCCAGCACCTCGATCCCGGAAATGTCCGGCATGTTCAAATCCAGGACCACCAGGTCGAACCGGCCGAGAGACAGGCGTTCGATGGCCTCGAGACCGCTGGCCGCTTGAGTGAACCGGGCGTCCGAGATGCCGCGCAGGCAGGCCACGACCATGTCGCGCATGACCTTGCTGTCATCGACGACGAGCAACTCTTTCACTCGCGCTATTTACCTCAGCTCGCCGGGAACCACGAGGGAATCAAACCGGTGGGGTGACTGGGCAAAATTCCTCATCCCCCGGCTTCAGGCGTCAGCTAGGCTCGGCAGCGGATTGGAGACCGCCCCGCCTTCGCACCGCCGCCATTCCATTTGGTTGGTCGAGGACAGCCCGCTCGAGGCGGAGGTCGTGAAGCGCGCCCTACCGGGGTTCGACATCGAGGTTTTTCCGGACGGGCCGTCGATGCTCGAGCGCCGCTCGACCCACGGCGGCCCGAGCATCCTGATCCTGGACGGACAGCTCCCCGGCATGAGCGGTCTCGAGATTTGCCGCTTCCTCCGCAGCAGCGTCGATGAAGCGACGTTGCCGATCCTGATGCTGACGGTGCAGGGCAACAAGGCCGACATCGTGGAAGCCCTGTCGGCGGGCGCCAACGACTACCTCACCAAACCGTACGACCCGGCGGAGCTCTTGGCGCGCGTCGGCGGACTGAGCCGGGCTCGGCGGCTCTACGAAGACCTGCAGACCGAGCGGCAGCGGCTGAGCGCGCTCAACGCCGACCGCGAGCGCCTACTCGCGCACGCCCAGGACGGATGGACCCGCGCCGAGCAGGCCAACCGCGTGAAGGACGACTTTCTCGCCGTCGTCTCGCACGAGCTCCGCACGCCGCTGAACGCGATTTCGGGCTGGGTCGAGCTCTTGAAGAGCGGCACGCTGACCGAGGAAAAGTCTCGACACGCGCTCGCGACCATCGACCGCAACGCGCGCGCTCAAGCGCAGCTGATCGACGACCTGCTCGATGTCAGCCGCATCATCTCCGGCAAGCTCCACGTACAGATGGAGCCCCTCAATTTCGAGTCGGTGGTGCGCCTCGCGCGCGACGCCGTGGAGCCGACCGCGCGCGCCAAGAACATCCAGTTCGGGCTCAGCGTCGAGCCCGGCAACTACACGGTGATCGGCGACGCCTGGCGACTGCAGCAGGTCGTCTGGAACTTGCTGAGCAACGCCGTGAAGTTCACGCCGTCCGACGGCTCCGTAGACATGCGCTTGTCGAGCAACGGCGTCGTCTCGCTGGTCGTCACCGACAACGGCCGCGGCATCGATCCCGAGGTCCTCCCCCACATTTTCGATCGCTTCCGCCAGGCCGAGGGCAGCATGACGCGCCGCTACGGCGGGCTCGGTCTGGGCCTGGCGATCGTCAAGCACCTGCTCGAGCTCCACGGCGGAGAGGTGAAGGCCGAGAGCGCCGGTGCGGGGCGCGGCGCCACGTTCCGCATCTATTTGAGCTCCGCCAGCAACGCCACCACCGAGTCCCAGCGCCGCACGCCCACCTCGCTGCTCGGCCGCGGCCGGCAGGAGCTCGACGGGCTGCGCATCCTCCTGGTGGACGACGACGACGACAGTCGAGAAGTCGCCGAACAGCTCCTCACCAGCGCGGGCGCCAAGATCGAAGCCGTCAACACCGCCGAGGCTGCCCTGGCGCGGCTCGAGGGCGAGCTCCCCGATCTCATGGTCTCCGACATCGGCATGCCGGGCGAAGACGGCTTCTCCCTGATCCGCAAAGTCCGAGCGCGGCTCGCCAAAGCCGGAGCCCAGCTGCCCGTCGTCGCGCTCACCGCCTACGCCCGCGGCGAGGATCGCGCCACGGCGCTGCGCGCCGGCTTCAGCGCCCACGTCTCCAAGCCCGCCCCCTCGAGCGAGCTCGTGGCCGTGATCGCCAGCTTGTGCGGGCGGTTTTCGCCGCCGCAGTGAGCCCGCAGCGCCTATTCAGCGAGCTGTGAGAAGCGGCGAGGCACGACGCCGGTCTCGTCTTCGTAGGGCAAGACGTCGGCGACGACGACTTCGTAGAAGGTATCGCCGGGCGCGTCGATGCTGATCCAGCCTTCGGTCTGCGAGCCCTTCAGCGCAGTGGCGACCGCTTGCGCACGAAGGGCTCGCAACGCCGCTGCGTCTTCGCCTTCTGCGAGATAGCCGGTCGTGATCGGGTCGTAGTCCTCGTCTTCCTTCGAAATCGTCGGGTCCACGGCGTAGGCTTCGATCGGCGTCGCCAGAGGCCACTCGAGGAACACACCGCCGTGAACGGCCTCGTTCTGGATGGCGACGGCGAAACGCACGCTCCCGCCGAGGGGCACTCCCCGAGCGAGCAGGCGATCGCGCCACGCGTCTGCGGCGTCGAGCATCGGTTCGAGTACGCGCGCGGCCTCGACATCGCTCTCCGCGGGCAAGTCGCGACAACCCTGGCGACAAAATAGCTCGTGCCAGCCGTCGTTGAGCACCTCGGTGGAAGCGTCGAAGATGCCGCCGTTGGCGACGAGACCGTCGTAGCTGGGCCAGGTCGCGTAACCAGTCTCCGCGGCGAGCGCCTGCGCCTCGGCTCCGGTCAGCACGCCCGTGACGATCGGGTCGTTCCGATGCGAATCGTAGGCGTAATAGTTACAATGGCCGTCCACGCGCAGGTACGCGTAGCCGTTCCGCCAGAGGATGCCGAACGCCGAGCCCTGCCAGCCCGCTTCGGCGTTCACGCGCTGGAACGTGAAGGCATCGGCTCCGCTGCAGAGCGCGCGCTCCTTCGCCGGAGCGGGCGCGCCTCCGCCGCCGCCCCCCGCGGACGCCGCCTCGCTTGGCCCCGCCTCCGCCTCGCCGCAAGCAGCAAGCCCGACCAGGGCCGCGAGAAGAAGGGAGATTGAGAGTGCTTCCCGTACGGTCGTGGCTCGGAAAACGCTCATGCTCGCTGCTCGGCGAAGAGTAGCGTGTTCCGCGGAGTGACCGCAGCTTCGAAGAGCTGCAAGACCTGGACGGCGGAGCCGTGTTCTTCGAGTAACGCCGCGCGATCGAACACTACGGAAAGCTCGACGAGTCGCGACAGCAGATGGCGCGGCAAGGAAAATCGTCGCATCGAAAGCTGCTCCGTACGAGCGTTTTCTCCGTGCAGAGTGAGCTCGGCGTCCGTGGCCGGTGCCAAACCGCGGCTCTCGAGGACGCGCGCTGCGAGCTCCCGAAACCCCGCGTGCGCCCGGCGCCGGTTCACGCCGCGCATCTCCTCGCCGGGCCGGACGTCGAACCCGCGTGCCCGCAGCAGGCGCCGCAATGCGAGCCTCGCTTCGCGCGCGCGCAGGTTTTCTGCGAGGGACGCTTCCACGCCGTCGCGCCGTGCCGTCAAGTTCGTGAGTCCGAGGTCGGCCTTCCGGAGTCGAAAACCGCTTGCTGCACGCGAGAGCGCCCCGCGTTCCGGTGCCTCGATTTTCTGCAAGCAGCAGGAGACTAGCGCGAGCTGGCAGCCGGCTTCGGCAGCGGCGAGCACGAGCTGGTCGCCCAACTCTCCGCAAGCGTGCAGTCCCACCGCCAGATCGGAGGCCCTGAGCGTCAGCGGCTCCCAGGTGAGGTCTGCGGTCAGGAAGTCGACGGCGAGCGCACCGACGGCGCGCGAGCGCTGCTGGCTGCGTTCTCGACCGTTGCGAACGAGCGCCGGATTGCGGTCGACAGCCACCGTCCGTCGCTGAAACAGCTCCGCCGAGAGTCGCGAAAAGTGGCCGCTGCCAGCTCCGACATCGACGATCCGCGTGGCGCGGGCGGCGGAAGGAGCCAGGGCGCCCAACAAGGTCCGAAGTTGCTCGCGTTTGCGGGCTGGGACGCCACGGAGCGCCTCCGCCGGCACGGAGAGCGGTGCGGCCTCGAGCCAGGGCAAGCGGGTCACGCTTCGCACCTCGGCAAACAGCCGACGAAAATCCTCGGGAGCGCGGCCGAGCTCGAGGATGCCCGACTCGAGCCCCGTCGCTTCACCAGCGTGGAGCTCGTCGTCGCTGAGTGACGACAAAAATTCCGACCAGCCGCGCCGCTCGCACCAAGCGGGCGCCGCTCCGTCCTCGACCGGCGAGCTCACGATGTCGAGCACCGGACGCAACACGCGGAGCACGCGCTGCAGCTGCTCGACGGCGCTCGCGGAATGAGGCTCTTCAGGCGGGGCCACGCTGCATCTTGACCTGAGGCGCGAACCGGTTCAGCCACCCCAGCGAACGCCGAGACCGAGCGACGCTTCCAGCGGGAAATAGCCGCGCGGAGCCCGCGCGTCGTCGGCGAGCTCCACGCGCGGCGCCGGCAACAACGCGGAGCCGGACACCGAAGCACTGCCGAACAGCGCGCCCTGCGCGGGGTACTGGAGGAAAGCGCCGAGCGTCAGGATCGCGCCCGCGGACACGTCGGCTGTGCCCTGACGTGGCGGAACGGCGACGGCCGTTGCCCACGTGAACGCGGGGCCCGCGAGCGCAGCCACGGAGAGCTCGAAATCGCCGAGCTCCCAGCCTAGGCGCGGGCCAACGCGCACCCAGGTCGTTCGGAGCTCAGACGTCACCGTGTCGCTCGCGAGCTCTCCGGAAGTGGCGGGGACGAACGCTTCGATCACGAGCCCGAGCGAAGGCACGATGCCGAGCGCGCCGCGCGCCGACAGGCCCAGAGTGGTCGGAAAGTCCGGAAAGCTGCGGACGATACCCGGGCCGAGCACCAGGCTGTTCACCACGCGTTTTGGAAGCGGTTCGAGGCGCGCATCCGGGGCGAGCGGAGCTGGCGGGCTCGGCTCGGGAGCAGGAGGAGCCCGCCGGGGCTCGTTCTGAACCGGGGGTAATCGGACGCGCAGTCCGTTCAGCGCCTCGGCAGCGGCCAGGGCGAGCTGTTCACCGTTCGAGCGAGGCGCGCTCGGCACCGCCTGCTGAAGCAAGGGTTGCGCTCCGAGAAAGCAGATGAAGGCGACGACCCGTTCAGCGTCCGCCGGATCGGGTGCCAGGCGGATCCACGCCCTGGCGTCCCTTGGGATGCTGGCGAGGCGCGGCGCGTTCGGGTCGCAGGGTGACGGCTCGGGTGTGTCACCGAGGTCGACGGCGTAGCCTTCGCTCGCGAGCTCCGAGGCGACGCGCCGGGCGTGCTCGAGCTCGGCGGCGGACTCGTAGCGAAGCGAGACGCTGACATCCGCCAGGGCGCCGCCCGCCCAGAGCAGAGACAGCGCGGTTCCCGCGATTGCGGCATGAAGAAGCGAGCGGCGCGGCCCGACCATGACAGCGATTCGACGCCCCTTATCGAATCAGAGAGTGCGCCAGTCGGCGATAGGGACCGTTCGGCGCGCTCGCAAGGTAGCGCTGCGCCATCGCCCGGGCCCGCTCGGTGTCGCCGCGCTCGGTGTAAAGCTCCATCAGGCGGCCAGCCGCTTCATTCGCGTATCGCCTCGAGCTCCCGGTCTCGAGGTAGGCCTCGAAAGCCCGGATGGCCGAGGCGCGATCACCGGACAGCGCGTGCACGCGCCCGAGCAGGAACTGAGCGTCGCGCGCCTCGCGGGCCCCAGGATACTGCCGGAGCAGCACGGCGAGGGCACGGGCGGCCAGCTTGAGATCGCCGCCCAGACGAGCCACGTCCGCGATGTCTGCGAGCAGGCGCGGCCCGAGGCTCTCGAGGCGCTCGGCTTCGCGATCCGCCCGGAGCAGCGCGAGCGCCTCGGCGTACTTGCCGTCTCGATAACGGTCGCGCCACTCGGGAGATTTCGGCGGCGCGCTCGAACCAGGGGCGGCCGGAGCCGCGGAACCAATCGCCTCCGGCGTGGGTTCGGGCGCCTCGCCCGGGACACTCGCCGCTGCTGCCGGCTCGGGCGCGCTGGGCGCTCCTTGAACGACCTCCATCCGTCCCGGAGCGCCGCGCAGATGGTCGCCCGCCTTGAGCTCGACGCTCGCCCGCCGCTCCGGCACCCGTACGGAGACGACGCCGCGTTCGACGTCGACTTCGAACGTGCCGGACGGCTCGTAAGAGACGCTGAAGCGCGTGCCGATGACCGTCACGACGTTCTTTCCCGCCGTGATCGTCCACTTTCGCTTCTGGTTCGGCACGACGTCGAAATCGGCGCGGCCGGCTTCGAGCTCGAAACGCACCGTGGTCTCCTCGCTGACGAGACGACCGCGCCCCCCCTTGGCGAGAACGATGCTGCTGCCGTCCTCGAGGCGGATCGGCGCGGCAAGGCCGTTCGCAACGAGCGAAGCTTGGTCGCCGTCGGTGTGCGGGCGCGAGAAGCCGAACCAGAGCAGCACGCTGGCGGCCACGAGCGAAAGCGCGAACACCGGAGCGAGACGCACGAGCAGCGGGCGCTCGGGCTTCGCGGCGAGGACCTCGCGCATGCGCTCACGCTGCGCCTTCTGCCACGCCTCCGGCGGGGTGCCGAGCTCCTTTCGGAGCGCCTTCGCGAGAGCGTCCAGGTCAGCCATCGACTGGGGCCTCCGGCGAACCGTCCGCGAGCCGGCCAGCGAGCGCTGGATCGCGCTGGACGAGGAGCGCGAAGCGCTCGCGCGCGGCGTGCAGCCGCCGCCTCAACGTGCGCTCCGAGCACCCGCACAGCCGGGCGATTTCCGGCTGGCTCGAGCTGCTGAAGAGCTCGAGGGTCAGCGGCATCCGCTGTGCGAGCGGCAACTTCTCGAGGAGGCGCTGAGCGCGGGCCACGAGATCGCGCCCTTCGAGATCGGCCTCGTAGCGGGGTTGCTCGCTCTCGAGCACGACCTCGAGCGAGAACCAACGCCTGAACTTGCGCCGGCGAAAGGCGTGACAGATGGTGTTGAATGCGACGCTCGCGGCCCAGGCCTCGAGCCGCGAAGGGTCCCGTACGGCGGCGTGGCGGCGCGCGATGGCTACGAAGATGTCCTGTGCAATGTCGTCGCGCTCGGGATCGGTCGCGAGGTAAATCCAGACCATGCGATTGACGACCGGCGCCACTCGCTCGTAAACGACCTGCGCCTCGCTCGCTTCACGCGGCACCAGCAAGAGCCGGGCTGCGTCGACCCGCTGCTCGGGCTGCGGCTCGGTGGAAGTGCGCGTCCGCCGCACGGCCGACACCTTAGCAGGACTCCCGGCGAGGGGGTTCGACGGCCCGGTTTTTCCACGCGATTATTTGCGTCCACCTGCCGAGTCGTGTGGCATCTCTCGGATCCCGGCGCATGCGCTTCGAGACCCGCGGCTTCCCAGACTTCACCCCGCTGACAGGGCTCGGTGTGGTGCGGTTCGCGCTCGCGCTGTCTGCGTTGGCCACGTTCTCTTGCACGACCACGCTCGATCCCAGCGTGTCGGTCGGCGGCGGCGGCGAGGGCGGCGGCCCCGTCCTTTCGCCGTGCGAGCTGTTCACGTCGGCATCGCGCGAGTACCTGGTGTGTCCCGAACGGCTCGACAACGCAGAAGCCGTCGCGGACTGCGCGCGCCGGGACGCCACACTCGCAGCGCTCGAGTCTCGAGAGGAAAACGACTTCGTCGCTGCTCGGTCGGAGAGCGTGATGCTCGGAGATTGGTGGCTGGGCGGCAGGCGCGACGACGCGCTGGTCTGGAGCTGGCCATCGGGCGCCGTCTTCTGGCGGGGCGGCCCCGACGGGATGACGGAGCCCGGCGCGTTCAGCTTCTGGAAAGCTGGAGAGCCGAACAACGAGAGCACGACTTCGCCGGATCCGGAGCGTTGCCTCGCGCTCACCCCCGCCGATGATTGGAACGACCGAGCTTGCTCGCTCAAGGTGCCGTACATCTGCGAACGAGCCCCGTGACGCGCGCGGCGCCCCGGAGTGGCCGAGAAAAATCGACGCAGCACGCTACTTCCGTAGCTCCGATTTGGCGGCTTCTTTGGCCTCGGGCGGGAGGTAACCGGCGCGCTTCGGCGGCATGACCGCGGTCTCCGAATCGATGCGCTCGATCGCCAGATCTTTGAGTGCGCGCGGCATTTCCGCGAGCCGCAGCACGTTGAATTGGTTCTTCCGCAACGCCGGGTTGCCGCGCCCGTCGTGGCAGCGCGCGCACATCTGCTGCAGAACGGTGCGCCCGTCCGCTCCGGGCTGCGGAACGAAGCTGAGCTTTCGTTCCGCGTCCGGAGAGAAGACCCGGCGCAGGTCGAGCAGGCTCTCGCGCGGCGCGCCGCCTTCGACCACGTTCAGGTACGATTGGACGGCAGCAGTCCGCAGAGCCGCGTCCGTGACGTCGATCGAGGGGAAGGGCACGGCGATGGCTTCACCGCGCAAGTGAGCGTCGAAGCGCGATTGCCAGGTCGCGCTGGTTCCGCTCTTCATCTCGGCGGCGATGTGCGCGTCGAAGGGGTTCGGTTGCTCGGCAAAGCCTTCCGCCCGCAGCAGCGCCTCGAGCTGAGCACCGCTGCCCTCGTCGAGGGCGTTTGCGATGGTGGCGATGGGCACGCCACCGTACTGAGCGTCGCTCTGGTGGGCCTCCGCGAACTGCATGCCGAGCACGCGATCCGACTCCGTCCGTTGCACGAAGCGCTGTGGAAACCAGTGCATCCAGGGCGCCGAGAGCTCCTGCATGCGCAGCATGCGCTTCGTGCCATGCCCGCCGGGTTGGTGGCACGACAGGCAATCGAACGAGGTGCGTTCGAGATCGTCTTGATCGTAAACGCTGTAGGCGGTCCAGCCGTGCTCGATCTCTTCGGTGAGCAGGCTCGCCAGGTCGCAGCCGTTCGGCTGGTAGCTGCACGGTTGCTCGAACGCGAGCAGGTAAAAGTTGAGGTCGTCCGTGAGCTCGTCGCGACTGACTATCTCCACGAATTGCTCGCCGCGCACGAAACCGACGCTGGTCATGCTTTGCGGGCGCGGCGCGCCGTCAGCGACCCGCGGAAACACCAAGATCCGCGGGTTGATCGCCGAAACGCTCATCGAAACCAGCGAGGTCGAGTTGCCGGTCAGCGCGAAGGCGCGCTGCTGGTCGAGGCCGGCGAGGGCAAGGAGCCCCGCGAGATCCGCAATCTCTGGGCGGCCTCCGACCCCGCACAGCGCTTTCGCGAACTGGTCGCCGCGCGCCCGCTCACAAACGCGCGTGTAAGTCGCTTCGCGCACGCCGAGCGGTGCGAGCTCGACGTCCGTGTGCAGGTTTGGCGGGAGGCTCGACCAAGCGTCCGTGTTCTGCGCACCACCGCCGCCACCAGCGCCGCCGCCGCTCGGAGCTGGAACACCCGGGTCCACCGGCGGTGCTGGCTCTTGCGGATCTTGCGGTCCGCAGGCGGTCGCGCTCGCCAACAGCGCGACTACGAGACCGGCGCAGCGCGCGCTCCATCCCGCATCTGACAGCGCACCGCGGAGCCTCATGAGCCACGCCCCTCGCCGTGGCGCGAACGACGCCGCCGGGCACCCGCCGCCACTACCAGGAGCACGCAGGCCAGCATCGCGGGCGCCTCGGCACCGCGCGCGGCGCGGGAGGGAACGCGGAACGTGCAGCGCGCGCTGGAATCTGCCGCAGGCGCCGGCGTGGCAGGCGGTTGTCCGCCGGCGACCAGGCCTCCCGAGCTCCCAGCGGGCGCACCGCCGTTCGCGCTGCCTCCGTTCGCGCTGCCTCCGTTCGCGCTGCCTCCGTTCGCACCGCCTCCGTTCGTGCCAGCCGGAGCTCCGGCGTTGCCGGCGACGCTCACGCCCGGTCCACCGCCAGCGGGCAAAGGCGGCTCGAACGGCAAGCGGCGCAGCGGCTGGTCGCCGTCGATCTGGAGCAAGTAAGTGACGAGATCGTCGAGCTCCTGCGCGGACAGCCCGGCCACGTAACCGTGAAGGCCGTCCGGATTCTTGGCGACCAGAACGTCGCGCAGCGTGGCCGCAGAGCCGTCGTGGAGGTACGGCGCGGTCTCCCAGATCCCGAGCAGAGTCGGCGTATCGAACCCGAATAGCGGCTCACTCGCTCTCGAGCCGGACGCGGCACCGAGCGTCCCGACGTCGTGCAGAACGCCGCGCGCGCTGTCGGTCAGCTCAGCGCCGCCGTGACAGAAATCGCATCCCAGCTTCTCGAAGGCGACCCGGCCCGCGACACCGGCCGCAGTCAGCGTGCCGTCCGGGTTCTTGTGCGGGCTCGGATTGACGTGATCGAGTGACGCCACGTACGCGGCCAGCGCGTCGAGCTCGGTGCTGAGCCCCGCCTTCGGATCGCCGAACGGTTGGGAACGCGTGCCCGCCGCGAACACGTCCTCCGGCAGGAAGCCGCGGCCGAGGAACAGCGTGCGGATCTGATGCTCGAAGTCCTGCACCTCGTCCAGGTTGCCGCTCCAGTCGAGCCGCCCGTGCATCGTCCCGCGACGCCCGAGCACGGCCATCGTGTTGCGCAGGCCCTCACCGCGGTCCCCGAAATCCCAAACCCGGCCGTCGTCGGTGCCTTCGAAATGGCACACGCCGCAGCTCATGTACCCCTCGGCGGTCATTCGCAAATCTTCGGAGTTATTGAAGATTTTCTTTCCAGCCAGCACGTCCACCGGCAGCTTTTCGCTTGCGACCGCGGGGATCGTCTCGACCAGGCTGGGCGACGCCTTGTCGTAATAGTCGAGCGCCGCGGACAGGTTGTACACGAGGATGTCGCGGCTCAGCGAGCCCTGAACGAACAGGCGCGAGTTCGGTGTCAGCACGGATGCGCGCGGAAAGCTCCCCGCGTCGGCGATCGCCGAGAAGACCTGGGTCGGTCGGTTCACGTCGCGGAGCTCGACGCGATTCGAGCCGGCCAGCGTGACGATCGCGAGGTTCCCGTAGGGAGAGAACTCGACGTGAATGGGCAAGCTGCGGTCGTCGAGATCGACGCGGCTGGCGATGAGCTCCTGTGCGGCCTGCACGTCGAGAATCGAAACTAGCGGCCTGACGGTGGTGTCGTGCGTCAGCTTCTGGCCGTCGCGGAACTGCCCGCGCAGCACGTTGTCCTTCTTCCCAGGCACCCACGCCTGGCGTCCGTCGGGCGTGAGCGCGACGGAGAAGAGGTAGTTGGGAAGCCCTCGCGCACCCTGCGGGCCGTCCATCGTCTGCGTGTCTAGCGGGAGCGCGATGCGGGCGGCCACCTGCATCGCTGCTGCGTCGAGCTTCACGACTTCACCCGCCGTGTCGGAGGAGATGAAGCGTGTCACGTAGACCTCGCGGCCGTCGTGCGAGACGGCGATTCCGCGCGGGCGCGGACCGACCTCGCACTCGCCCGTCACGGCGCCGCTGCTCGGATCGAGCTTCAATACCTTGCCGAGAGCCATCAGGCTCACGTACGCCGCGTCCCCCGTGGGGCTGAACGCGAGCCCGATTGGCTGCGACGCGTACGGCAGCCGGAACCCGCGCTCGATCTCGAAGCGCTCGGGATCGACGACGGCGACCGCGTAGTCGTCCTGGTGAACCACCCAGAGCTTGCCCTCCGGAGAGAGCGCGAGCGCCTCGGGGCGCCGGTACACCGGAAGCTCCGCGAGCTTGACGAGCGCCTCTGCGTCGATCGACGTGACGGTGTCGTTGTCCTGATTGGCGGAATAAACGCGCTTTCGAACGCTGTCGTAAATGATCGGTGACGAGGAGGTCGGCCGCTTCTCGGTGAGCGGGTGGTGGACCAGGTGCTGGAACGACCAGCTGCTGGTGTCACCGATGGAATCCGTCGCTTCTACGGTGATGCTGTAGTGCCCCGGCGCCGTGAACGTGTGCGTCATCTGCGCGGGTCCGGCCTGTTGTGGCTCGCTCTCTCCGAGCTTCCAGGCGAACGTCACCTCGCCCATCGCGTCGCTCACGACCGCGGTGAAAACGTGCGGCTCGCCGACCACCGAAGGCCCCGGGTTCGTCACGTCGAGCCCCAGCGCCAGCGCCGGCGCGCTCGTCAGCGAGGACGCGAGGAACAAGGCCGCGAGCGCGAGTCGGGACCCGACCATCGAAAGACGAAAGCTCACGAGCGTCAGTTCGTCGTGAACGTGGACTGCCAGGTGGCGGCCAGCGTGTTGCCCACGAGATCGGCGATACCACCTGCGGGCAATACCACCTCGTAGGTGGTGCCGGGCTTCAGCTCCTCGTCGGGATCGAAATTGATGACCGTGTTGCGCACGCCGTACTTGCCGGTGAGCGGCTGGCCGCCCATCGGCCGAACGATGAAGGACGCGGCGTTGACGGTCGCGAGCTCGATGTTGTCGGAGAGCGACACGCCGATGCGCGACGTGACCGCGTTGGCGGTCGACGCGTCGTTCGGGATCACCGTGTCGATCACGGGTGGCTTCGTGTCCGGCTCCGCCTGGTGCACAGCGATGAACCAACCCGGATAGGGCGTCTGGTCATCGCCGATCACGAGCAGGTTGCCGAACGGGAACACGAACTGGTCGTCATTCAGGTTGCCGAGGTCTCGCCTGCCCCAGATCCGGTTGACCACCTTCATCTTGCGCGGGTCTTCCACGCTGATCTTCGACGCCCCGGGCGTGCCGCTGATCTCGCTGCGCAGGTGACCGAGGAACATGTTGTCGTCGCTGAACGCCATGTACTCGGCGCCTTCCGTACCCAGGCTTCCGATCGGCGTCGTGCCGCTGCCGATGCTCTTCGGGTTCGAAAGCACGTCCCAGGCTTTGACGCCGATCAAGAACGCGTAGCGCCGGTAAAACGCGCCGATGTACGCCTTGTCCGTGGTGAAGGACGCGAGCCGCTTCGGCTGGGTCGGGTTGCTGATGTCGAGCGTGGCGATCCCTCCGCTCTCTTTGGGAGTCGTCACGACCAGCACATTACCGATCGCGTCCACCGGCCCGGCGCTCACACCGCCATACTGCGAGGTCGGCACCTCCGCCACGATGCGCAGCGCGCGCGGATCGGCCGCGTCGACCACCTTGATGCCGTTGTTGGTGGCGCCGACGTAGATGTACTGGCCCTGCCACGCGACCCCCCAGACCGCCTCGGTGTAGTCGCCGTAGTTGACACCGGTGATCTTGAGCTGCTGCAGGTGCGCCGGCTTCATCGGGTCCGTCACGTCCCAGGTGTCGATCCCGCGCCCGCCGATGGTCACGGCGTAGAAGCTATCTCCGTAGCGAGCGTACGAGATGCTGTGCGTCTCCGCTTCGCCTCCGGTGCGGTTCGGCGTCGCAAACGTGGAGAGCTGCTTCGGCGCGGCCGGGTTCGACACGTCGTAAAACCAGAACTCCTCGTTGCCGCCCACGAGCAGATAGCCGTTGACCACCGAGGATTGGTTGATCTGATGCCCCTTCTGCATCGACGGCGAGACGATGCCCTTCTGCCACTGATCCTTGGGCAGGTTCGTGCTCGACTCGGGCTGGGCCTGATTCGGGATCTTGCCCTGGGGCTTGCCGAACGCGACGCTCCCGCCGCCCGAGCCGCCGCTCGCTGCGCCGCCCTCAGTTTGGCTCTGGCCACCCCCCGCTGCCGGCATTCCGCCAGCGCCACCGTTGCTCTTCGCCCCCTCGCCTGTGCCGCCACCCGAGGCCGTCGCGTTGCTGCCGCCCGTCGCGGCGCCGCTACTCGAGCTCCCGCCGCTCGCGCTCGCGCTCTGCCCGCCGCTCGCGCCCCCGCCCGCAGGTTGACCACCCGAAGGCGGAGTCGAACCCAGGCCTCCCGTGGCCGACGAAACCGCGCCGCCCGAAGGCAAGCCCGCGGAGCGGCCACCCGTCGACCCCGCGATGCCGGAGCTCGCGCCTCCGGTCGACGTCGCGCCCCCAGCCCCGTCCGCCGGTTCGTCCGCCGTGCCACTGCACGCCCACGCCACCACGCCAAACGAGAGACCGGACGCCAGCCGCGTTGCCAGCTTGGAGCCGAGAGCCGAGCGGAATGAACTCATGCCCCCGTGGACCCTCGAGGCACAGAAATCCGGCCAGCTATTTTTCAGGGTGCGCTGCCCAGCACGGCGCTCGCGCACGCTCGCGCATTCGCGCCACGCCCCGGCAAGTCACCGAACCGCGGTTCGAACGGGCGGTTCGCGCGGCGGATCGCCAGTCGGCGGATGCTTTTCGGGCGGATCACCGGCGGGCGGCGGCTCCGGCCCCGGCGGCTTGGGGGGCGGCGGCTCCTCCACCGGAGGCTCTCGGGGCGGCGGGTCTTTCGCCGGGGGCTCGTGCTCCGGCTGCGGCGGCGGTTGCGGGATCTCCGAAGGACGCGGTCCTTGAGCGTGCAGCATCGAGATCGCGTGGGCAAGATCCGTTCCGATGGTGTATTCCTAGTGCCGGAGGTGGTGATGATGGTCGCGAGAGGGTCGAGCTTTCTGTTCTCGGTTTGCCTGCTTTCAGCGGCGTCGATGCTCCCCACGCGGGAAGCCTCGGCCTGCGAGTTCGCGGAGTCGTCGATTTCCGCATCCGGCGCGCTCGTCGTGGTGCGCAGCGACGACGAGCTCGACGACTTCGAGCTCCCGCAGAACCTGGCCTTCCTGCTCGAGGGACCCGCCGTAGACGAGATCGGCGCACCCTTTCTCGAGGCTCAAGACGAAGACGGCAACCCCCTCAGCCTCCAAGTGGAGCAGCTCGGCGAGTACCCGATGGGCCGCTCCCGGCGCGGACATCTCTACGTCCTGACCGAGCCCGCACCCGCAGGCGCCCTCGCGGCCGGCCTGGTCATCGGTGACTACGTAGACGACCAAGCCCCGACCGCACCCAAGGTCCTGAGCGGCTCCATCGAATTCAACGACGATGGCTGCGGCACCAGCAGCTGCGGCGAATACACCGAGCTCCGCGTCGCCATCGAACCCGCCACCGACGATCACGTCCCATCCCTCGCGCTCGTCTACGCCGTCTACCTCGCCACCTCCAAAACCAAAGCCGCCACCGCGCCCGTCCCCGAAATCCTGCTCCAAGTGTCCGAGTTCGGCGACCCCGCCCTCTGGACCCTACTCGACGACAAGTGGTCCGACTCCGAGGCGTGGCTCACCGTCACCACCCTCGACGCCGCCGGCAACGAAAGCCCCCGCACCGAGCCGATCCGCGTCAACAGCGAGTCCGGCGCCTGCACCCTCGGCACGCGCCGTCGCGGCGGCAGCTTTCAACTAGCGGCGTTCGTGCTCGCAGCCTGCGCCGCCGTGACGCGCAGGGTGACGAAGCGGCGGGCGGGGTGAAGGCTGAGCGCGACCCGGGGAGGCGCGCTGGCGAATCCGGGCTCGTGCTATTGGCGGCCACCGCCTGGTAAACCTTGGCAAGCAAACTCCGGAAACTTCGACAGGTGACGGGGATCAAGAGTCACCGTTGGCCCATGGCTCGTGCGAGCTCGAGTCGCTGGCCCTGGCCATGAAACCTCTTCCGAAATCCTCTTCTGCGGCCAAGGCGTTGTGGGCGCGGCAGCGCAGAGTTACGTTTTCCAGCCGATGCTCGCCACCTCGCGCGAACGCTTTCGTGTGGTGCAGCTCGAGACGCGAGGTTTCACGACAGCGTTCCCCCGATTCGGCCCTGTAAGTGCAGCGCCCAGCGTCGCGCACGAAAACGGCGCGGCGGATCGCGTTGGGAACGTGTCTTCCGCGCTGGCGCGGAACTCCGGGTGCGCGCTCGAGCTTCGTCTCGGTGGCTGTCTTGCTGGCGGCGGCCGGTCGCGGTCGGGGGGTGACGGCGTATTTCTGGCGCTCTAGCTCGGCGACCAGCGACCGCATTGCGCAGAGGTGCAGCTCTACGAGGCTGGTGCCGGGGGCGGCGTGAGACAGCAGAGCTTTCGCTCTCTCGACGAGCTCCACGTACTCGTCCCCCGCCTCGAACTGCACCCGGTACCGCTGAGGATCGACCCGCGCCGGCGCGGGGGGGTTCAGCGGCACTTCGGTCCCGTCGTTGGCGGGCGCGTTCTCCGTCTGCTCGGTCCCGTCCATTGGCTCCGCCCAGTCGCGCGGCCGCTCGCCCGGCTCCAATTCGCGGACTGGATTCAGCGAGCTCGCGAACTGCTCCCAGCACGGCGAAGGAGGGACAAGCTGAGGAGGCTCGGGCCCGAGCGGCTCGATGCGCGGCGGGACATGGGGCAGCGGATCGAGCTGCCGGACGAGACGGACGATTTCCTTCTTGGTCCGATGCTTCGCGCGCGCCAGCACTTCAGCCAGATTCTCGGCGGTGAGGTGCGGGCCGAGCATCAACAAACCCGTAAGATGGAGCTCGCCCGCGGAGACGGCATCCAGGAGCGCCGGAAAGCGCCGCACGAGCCGCGCTGCAGAGACCCGACGGAACGCTTCGTCTTCCGAGAACCGAAGCTCGTAAATGCAATAGGTATAAAGGCTCGCGCAGGCACGGTTGCGGTGAATGCCGCGCGCCTCCACCTCTCCGAGGTGCGCAAGCAGGCTTGCCAGGAGCTGATTCGAGCGACCAACGAGCCGTCGCGTGGCGGCGAGCAAATCGCCGTCGGAAAGCTCAGTAGGGACCAAGCCTGAACACACCGATTCAACAGCATTCATGAATGACACTGTACACCCGTGATTTCGGAGCCCCGTATTCGAGCACGGATGCGCGATTGCAGCGACGAACGGCATCGAAGTCATTGCGCCCTGCAAACGCTCCGAGAACGGGCGCACAACGCGTGCGTAGGCCGATGAATACCTGAGCGGCGACCAGCAACGCCCGTGCGCTCAAAAAGCTGTCAAGAGCGAATCGAAGAATCGGCTGCACGGTGCGGTCGCAATCGCGTCGCGCTTCGCCGCCACCGTCGAGTGGCCGAGCAGTTTCGATATCGGCTCGAGCCGCTCGGACGCGAGATCAGTGAGAATTCGATCCACCTCGTCGAATTGGCGCACGAACCGCTTGCGTTGCAGATGCGGCGGGCGAGGCGGCGCTCGATGAGGACGTGGGAGAGATGATGGTGAACGCGTAACCGTTCAGGGGTGGGGTAATGCTCGAGGTCAGGGACTCGACGAACTCAGGGCGTTCTGCGATAGCGGCGAGCACGAGCTGCCGCGGCAAGGCCACGAGGCAGGCGGAATCGGTCGCGACGATTGCGTTGACTGGGTAGGGCGCGCCGCGCAGCATCACGAGATCCCCGATTGATTCCGGCGCTCCGAATAAGCCGCACAGGTTCATGCGGCCGTTGCCGGAGAGCCGCGAGGGCTTGATCAGGCCGCTTCGAACCACTGTGATGTTTCGTGCGGTGTCTCCGGCGCGCCAGGCGAACAATGCTCATCGAGCCTGGGTGTGCAGAATCCGTTCCCGGCCTCGTTGGCTCGAATCCGTCGCGCGGCGGATCGATGGTGCAATCCACGCGCGCGTCGGGGCAGGCGGACGCAAGCTTTGCGCTCCCGCCAACTTCGGCGCTCAGCCGCGGCCTGCGAGCTCAGCCTCGGGGTTCTGTGCTCCGATCATCGCCGACGCCATGCGCGAGCCGCGCCGCGCCGCGCCGCGCCGGCTAGGTCTCGACGAGCCTCAGCCTCAGCGGCTCGCGTTCGAGCCCCAGCGGCCCGGTGTATCCGGGCGGAACGTACGAGCAGAGCTCGTCGGATCGCAGATAATCGTTGGTCAACGCGTAGGCGCGCGCGCGAGACCCGCCGCACAGGTTCCGGTACTCGCAGGCTCCGCATTTCCCGCGCAGCCGCTCCGTGTCCCGAAGCGCCGTGAAGACGGGATGGTTTCGATAGACGTCCAGCACCGGGTCATTGCGCACGTTGCCGCAAGCCACAGGTAAAAAACCACTCGGGAAAATCTCTCCCTGATGCGAGACGAAGACGAAACCGCGGCCGTCATTGATGCGAATGGCCGTGGCGCCGTACGTGCCGTGCTGGATCCGCCCGTCGCCGCGCTTGGCGCGCTGAGCCAGGACCCTGCGGTAATGGGGGGCGGCAGTGGTCTTCACCCCGAAGCGCACCCGCGCCGCGATCTGCGCGAGCTCTTGCAACGAGGCTTCTACCGAATCGGCGTCCGGGAGCATGTCAGCCTGGGCGCGACCGGTCGGAACGACGTAGAAGACGCTCCACAACCGCGCTCCGAGCTCTTCGACGAGCGCGGCCATCGCCGAGAGCTGGCCGATGTTGCCCGCGTGAATGGTGGTGTTCGCCTGGGTGGCGAGCCCGGCGCGTCTGGCGGCCGCGAGGATGCGCCGCGCTTCCGCGAAGCTGCCATCGACGCCCCGAAAATCGTCGTGAACCGCGGGCGTCGGTCCGTCGATGCTGATGGCGAGGCGCGACAAGCCCAGGGCGGCAAGCTCGGCGACCAGTGCATCCGTCACGAGCGGCGTCGCAGACGGCGTCAGTCCGAGGTTGAGCCCCGCTCGGATTCCATGCTCGACGAGCTCCAGCAGGTCGGGTCGCTTTGCCGGATCGCCGCCCGTCAAGACGACCAGCGGCACGCCGCCGCTCGCGAACTGATCGAGCAGGCCTTTACCCTCTTCAGTCGTTAACTCCTGAGGGTTGCGAGCCGCCTGCGCGCAGGCGCGGCAGTGTTTGCAGATCAGGTCGCACGCTTGCGTCGTCTCCCAGATCGCGAGAAACGGTCGTGCGTCGAACTTCCCCGGCGCGGAGCTGGTACTTGCGGCAGACACGCCGCGAACCGTGCAACGCTCGTGCCCGGGTCGTCGTTCAGCAAATGCGGCGCGGTGCACCCGCGGCGTCAGCGCGAGATTTGCGCCAGGGACGCTGCCAGCGCGCCGTTTGCACCGGCAGTCGAGCGCGCGCTCGCAGCCTATCTGAGCAAGCGGCGCATCCAGTCCAGCAAAACGACTGGGAGGCGTTCGGGCTGCTGCAGGAGCGCATACTGGTGCGTGCCGAAGACCCGCGGCAGGTAAGCGGCCGCTTGGCGGTCGACGGTGAGGCAGTAGGTGGAAAGCCCGGCCTGGCGGGTTTCCAACACGGCTTGCCGCAGGTCTTCGACGCCGTAGCGCCCTTCGTATTCGTCGCAGTCGTTCGGCTTGCCGTCAGATAGTAGCAGGAGCAGGCGATGCCGCGCGGTTTGCTCGGCTAGCAGGGTCGCGGCGTGGCGAAGCGCGGCGCCCGCGCGGGTGTAGCGCTCCGGCTCGAGCCCGGCGATTCTCAGCGCGACCGCTTCGCTGTGAGGTTCGTCGAAGCGCTTGACGTCGCGAGCGACGACCTGATGCGGCCCTTCGCCGGAAAAGGCCACGATCGCGTAAGGTTGCGCGAGGCCGTCGAGGGCGAAGGAAAGCGCCAGCAGCGCCTCGCGCTCCACGTCGATGATGCGCCGGTTGCCGGCGAGCCATCCGTCCGTCGAGCCGCTGATGTCGATGAGCACGAGGATTGCGGCGTCGCGTCGGGCAACGCCGCTTCGCTGGTAGAGTTTCTGCGGCATGGCGGCGCCGCCGCGCAGATCGCTCCAGGCCTCGACGCAAGCGTCGATGTCGAGCTCATCGCCGTCTTCCTGGCGGTGCAAGGTCACGCGCCGGGCTCGCAACATTTCGAACTGGCGCCGGACATGCACGTGCATCGCGCGCTGGGCCGCCAGGGTTCGCGCTACCCAGGCGTCCGGGCCCGGCGCCGCGAGCGATCGCCAGACCGTGACTGCGCCGTCGCGGTAGGCGTTGCGCCGGTAGTCCCACTCTGGATATCGGATCGCGCCGGCCGCGCCGTCGCTCTGGGTCCGCTGCGGTTCTGGCGCACGGGGCGGGGCGTCGTCGGATAGCAGGACTTCGTGAGCAGGCTGCGGGCTCCGCACGAGCCGCGCCTCCGCGAGCTCGGCGACGGATTCGGCGTGTCCCTCGGCGGCGCTGTCGGCGTCGCGATCCGTCGGACGCTGCGCGCCCATCGGGTCCTCGGCGTGCTCGTGCGGCTGCGCAGTCTGAATCATGAACGCGCCGGGTTCGGCGTCGTCCTCGCCGGGCTCGGGCTCCCGGACTTTGGGGCGGCGCGCGAGGCGGGCGCTGCGAGCGTCGGGCGCAACACCCGTGGCCGCGTCCCCGCGGAACAACGACGAGCCGAACGACTCGCGCGACGGCCAGTCGCCCGTCCACCAGTCCTTGAACAACGGCACTGCGGCAGAAGCTTGCGGGTTTGCCTCGGCGAGCCTCCGGGCGGCGTCGACCAGCGCCTCGAGCTCGAACGGCGTGGCGCGCTCGACGCCCTGAGCGCGACTCGAGTACCAGCTCTCGAGTGGCACCCGTCTCGCTGCAAACTCGGCGACCGGCGGGCGGCGGAGCAGCGCTTCATCGCGCAGCGCGGAGAGCGCCGGGACCAAGCCCGGCAGCGAGCGCCCGAGCGCGGCGTCTGCCGACTCGGCCTCGAGGACCAGGTACATTTCCCGGGAGAGCGCGCTCGGCAAGCGCTCGCGCAGATCGGCCGTGCGTAAGTGCGCGCGCGTCGCTTGTTGGACGGCCATCGCGCGATAAATTTCCGCGGCGCGCTCCCCGGTCAGCCCGGCCAGCCGCGACGGCAACCAGAGGGTGGTCTCCGCGCCGCTCGGCACCGCAAGGGTGGCCCACGGCCTCTGCCCGCGCGCGAACACGCGGGCGAGCGCGGTGGTCGGCGCGGGAACCTGCGCCGCACGCAGGGACCAGTCCCTTGCATGGAGCGCCCGAAGCAGGAACGACAGGCGTGGTGCGTGCTCGACCAGACCTGGCTCAGTGCTGCCTTGTCCGCCGCGCCTCCGGCTCCAGACGCTCTGGAGGTACTCCGTCGCGTGACGGGCGGCATCGACGATCACGTCCTCGGCTTCGGCCATGCCTGACTCCGCGCGGGCGACGTCGCTCAGACGAACGTAGCGTTGACGAGGTCGCGCATCGCCCAGACCAGCGAAGGTTCGTCCGACAGTGGGGCCACGAGGGCAGCCGCGCAGGCCGTGCGCAAGTCGATCCCGGACACCGACAGCCGAGCGGCCGCGACGAGCAAGCGCGTGCTGGGCACCTCGGCCAGGCCTCGGTCCTGAAGCTCCCGCAGCCGCCTGGCCAGACCGACCAGGGCGACCGCGTCCGCGTGACCCACGCCGCTCTCGCGTTCGATGATCCGTGCCTCGACGTCCGGCGCGGGAAAGTCGAACTCCAGGGCCACGAAGCGCTGGCGCGTGCTCGGTTTCAGATCCTTCAGCACCCGCTGATAGCCGGGATTGTACGAGACCACCAGCATGAAGCCGGGCGCTGCACGCAGGAGCTCGCCAGTCTTGTCTATCGGCAGCAGCCGGCGGTGGTCGGTGAGCGAGTGCAACACGACCACGGTGTCTGCGCGCGCCTCGACCACCTCGTCCAAGTAGCAAATGGCCCCCTCACGCGCGGCGCGGGTCAGGGGCCCGTCGTGCCAGGCGGTGCTGTCGTGGTGGATCAGGTAACGGCCGACGAGATCGCTCGCGGACAGATCGTCATGGCAGGCGACGCTGACGAGTGGCCGCTTCAAACGCCACGCCATGTACTCGACGAAGCGCGTCTTGCCGCAGCCGGTGGGCCCTTTCAACATCACGGCCAGCTCGCCCGCGTGACACTGTTCGAACAGGGCTACCTCGCCCCCGACGGGCAGGTAGAAAGGTTCGTCGGCCGGCGCGTGCAAGCGCGCGGGGACGCCCTCCATACCTACGCGGAGCCCGCTGCGATGGCATTCGCTGCACGCGCATCGTCGGCGTCGGCGGCCAGCTCGAACTTCGGCCGGAACCGGAAGAAGTCCCACACGAACATGCCGACACCAGTAGAAAAGACGGTGGCAGTGGCGAGCAGCATCAGGAAGTGCACCTGGATCTTGAGCTGAGCGTCGAGGTAACCGAGACCCAGAATGCGCTCGAGGTAGACTTGGCCGATGCCGGCGGCGGCGAAGGCCATGGTCATCCCGAACATGCCTCCCACTTGTAACCAGAAGGCCCAGTAGCCCAGGGCCGTTCCGCCTTCGCGCCGCCCGGGCGTGATCGATGGTAGCGCGTACGTGATCATCGCCATCACGATCATGGCGTAGGCGCCGTAGAAGGCGGCGTGGCCGTGCATGGCCGTGATCAGCGTTCCGTGCGTCCACTTGTTGACGGATGGCCAGGTATGCGCGAGCCCGAGCACGCCGGCACCGAACAGCGTAAATACGGCGCTACCGAGCGTCCAGTGCAAGGCCAGCGTGTTGGGATGCGACAACCCGGCACGGCGCATGGCGGTGTAGGCGTAGACGGCCATGCCGAGCAACGCTAGCGGCTCCAGCGCGCTGAAGATGCCTCCGATCGGCAGCCAGTAGCTCGGTACTCCGACCCAATAGTAGTGGTGAGCCGTGCCGATGATCCCGGCGATGAACACCAACCCCACGATCACGTAGAGCCACTTCTCCATCACCTCGCGATCGGCGCCCGAGAGCCTGATTAACAGGTAAGCAAGGAAGCCGCCCTGGATCATTTCCCACACGCCCTCCACCCAGAGGTGGATGGTCCACCAGCGGTAGAAGATCGAGATCGAGTAGTTTTCGAACTCGAGCAACGCTGGAACATAGAGCACGGCCGCGAGCCCCAACCCGCCGAGCAACACGCCCTCGGTGGTGGTGAAGCGACCCGACTTTCGGATCGTCATCCCGATGTTGTAGAGAAACATCAACATCACGACCACGATCGCGATCTTGTGCGGCAACGGCTGCTCGAGCAGCTTGTTGCCGGTACCGTATCGGAAAAAATAGCCGATCACGGCCGTTACACCCATCAGCACCCACAGCCCGAGTTGCGCGTACGCGAGCTTGACGCTGTAGAGCTCCGTGCGCGACTCGTCGGGCACCATCCAGTACGTCGCGCCCATGAACCCGGTCAGAACCCACACGATCAGCAGATTGGTGTGGATCACCTTCGCGACGTCGAAGGGCAGAATGTACAAGAGCGGGTCCGGCCCGAGGTATTTCGTGGCGGCGAGCAGACCGAACACGAGCTGCAGACCGAACAGCAGCATGGCGACCGCGAAATACCAGTAGGCGACTTCCTGCGAACGATACCTCATGACTGATCCTGTTCTCACTCGAGCGACGAGAGATAGGCGACCAGCTGCTCGATCTGCTCGGGCTTCAGATCCTTGGCGTAGGTCGTTGGCATGAACGACTGGCCGTTGGCCGAGTACATCGCGCCCGGCACTACGTAGGCGCTCGGCTTCTCGATCGACTCCCGGATATAGGCCGCAGCATCCTTGGCCTGCCCCGTGTACTCCGCAGCGGCGATGCGCTCCTTCGCGCGGGCGCCGATGCCGGCGAGGGAGGGACCCGCCATGTTCACGCCGTCAGCTACCGAGTGGCACGCCACGCACGCGGGAGCCACCTTTCGAAAAAGCGCCTGACCGAGCGCGATCGGGTTCAAGTCCGGGTTCACCGGGCGAGCGCCGGGTGGCTGCGCGCCCCCCTGGATGGCGTTGGCGGTCTGCTGCTGCGCGCTGAAGTCGCTACCGGGGATCGACGCGCCGACGACCAGGATCGGACGCGGAGGCCAATTCTGATTGTCTACCTTGGAGACCCAGTCCAGGAACAAGATCAGATCCGTGATCTCCTGCTCCGAGAGGTCCTGCTTCGGCATCAGCCGGCGGTGACGATTCTCGTCGTAGAACTTCGAGGGGTCGCGCATGTATGCCTGCAGGTAGGCCGCACCTCGATGCTGCGTGATCTTCGTCAGATCAGGCGCGTAGTAGGCGCCCTCGCCGAACAACGTATGGCAATTGATGCAGTTGTACTTGTGCCACACGTCCTTACCGTGCACGACGGCCGGCGTGATGTTCTGCGCGTTCGTGAGCTCGCCGAAGCGCGTATGACTGTGGAGGGTCATGCCGATGAACGCGAGCGCCGCCACACCTGAAGCTGCGAACGCGAAGAAGCGAGTCTGTTTCTTGTTCACCGCGGGGCCCTCCTAAACGCCGATCCCGGTCCAGTGCGTAATCGCCATGTACCCGGCAAATAGCGCGGCGCCGAGCAGCAGCAGCAGGACGACGAGCGCGACTACTTTCAACGGCGTGTGGACCGATGTGGATTGCATGCTCTTCTCCACGCTTCGCCCCGGGGGGCACGCGTTCCCGTCGAGGACGCTACAACAGCCTGCCCCGATACCGCAGCAAAAAAGAACCGCTGGCGCCGCGCTCCGGTGATCCGTCATGTCCCGCCGGCGTCACACGGGTGGTGACAATCCCCACGGAAGCACCGAAAGACTTGCCGCATCGAAGGGAACCGCGATGGCATGTCGTCGATCGCCCCGCGCCGCCTTTCCTTTTCGAGCGAGCGCGCGGTTGCCACCAAGGCGAAAGATGAAAAAACGCTATGACGAACTCTTGTCTGTGGACGGTTCGAGCCCGGATCTACAATCGAAGCCGGCCGTGGCCGACGAGCTTGTCAAATACGTCCGCAGCTTCGCGAAGAAATAGGCGCACCATTGTCGTTGTATACGACCGCCGCGCCGAGACCGGATCCCAGGCCACCCGCGCCGATCATCCGCGTTTTCTCGGCGCCCCCAGCAAGAATCGAACTTGCGACCTTGGCTTTAGGAAAGCCCTGCTCTATCCAACTGAGCTACGGGGGCGGCGGGCGGAAGATTGCACGCGGTCTTGCGCCGTTCAAGCGGCTCCGGATTCCGGCGGTCTCAGGCTGCGGAAGGGGGCCGGGGGTCGCCGTCGAGGACGGAGCGGACGGCGCGGAGAACCTGGTCGGGGTCGTAGGGTTTGCCGAGCAATTGCAGGTGTTCTTCCTGCGCGAGCGCGGTGACGTTTTCGGTGGCTGCGTAGCCGCTCGCGAGCAGGATCGGGAGGTTGGGTCGCAGAGCGCGCAAGCGCTGGACGACTTCGCGACAGGGCATGCCGGGCATCACGAGGTCGAGGATCACGAGGTCGAATTCGCTGGTTGCGGCCGCGCGGCAGGCAGCGTCGCCGTTCTCGACGCCGGTGACCTGATAGCCCGCGCCGCGCAGGATCCGGAGCGCGACGCCGAGGACGAGCTCGTCGTCTTCAGCAACCAGGATTTTCTCGTTGCCGGTGCGGACGGCGCTCTGCAGCTTGGTGCCGATCGCCTCGGCGCGACGGGACAAGGCGGGGAGGTAGACCTTGAAGGTCGTGCCAACGCCGTACTCGCTGTAACAGTGCAGCATGCCGCGGTGCTGGCGCACGATGCCGTACGCGACCGCGAGCCCGAGGCCCGTGCCGGCGCGCTCGGCCTTGGTCGTGAAGAACGGCTCGAAGATGCGGTCGAGCACCTCGCGCGTCATGCCGATGCCCGTGTCGGTGACGGTGACGAGCACGTAGCGCCCGGATTTGGCCCACGGATGGCTCTGGGTGTACGCGCCGTTGATCACGACCTGCTCGGTCTCGACCGTGAGGCGGCCGCCTTCGGGCATGGCGTCGCGGGCGTTGATCAGGAGGTTCATGAACACCTGATCGAGCTGCGAGGCGTCGCCTTCGATCAGCGGCAGGTGCGCGGCTTCGATCAGATCGATGCGGATGTTCTCGGGCAAGATCCGGCGCGCGAGCTGGAGCAGCTCGGTCAGGCGCTGGTTGGCGTCGAGCGGCTTCAGATCGAGCTCCTGCGAGCGGCTCATCGCGAGCAACTGCCGCGTGAGGTCCTTGGCTCGCGACGCCGCCACGATCACGGCGGCCACGTCTTCCCGCGCTTCCGGCTCGCCCATCCGCGCCTCGGCGAGGGATGCGCTCGACAGGATGACCGTCAACAGGTTGTTGAAATCGTGGGCGATGCCGCCCGCGAGCATGCCGAGGCTCTCGAGCTTCTGAACCTGAAGTAGCTTGCGTTCGAGCTCTTGCCGCTCGCGCTCGGCGCGTGTGCGCCCGTCGAGCAGCCGGATCCGGCTGGCCGCGACCGTGAGCTGTGCGGCCATGCCGACCAGGTAGTCGAGGTCGTCGGGAGACGGGGCGCGGCAGCCCTCGGCGCCGAACGTGCCGATCCCGAACCACCCGAGGGGGCGGTCGAAGATCTGCAGCGGAATGTTGATGATCGTCCGGTTCTCGAGCTTTGCGACGATGTCCTTGTCGGTGCGCGGATCCGTGCGCGCGTCCTCGATCACGAGCGGCGTCTCGCTGCGCACCAGCTCTTCGAGGAAAGCGTCACCCTTGACGGTGAGGATCGGCGTGACCTCCCAGGCCACGTCCCGCTGCGCCCCCGACATGTCGATCAACCGCAGCGTCTGGAGCGACTCGTCCTCGCCGATGATGAGCCACACGTGTGCGTAGCCGGTGACCTCTTTCGCTTCCGTTTGGGTCACGTCGAGCAGCTCTCGGAAGGCGTTCGCTCGCTGCAGCTTGCGGGCGAAGCCGAGCAGCCGGCGCATCCGCGACTCTTGCATCGTGCGCGACACCGTACCTCGGGCTAGGGGCCGCGTCCGGTCATTTGCTTGGTGTGCGACCGGCTCATCCCGAATCGAGACACCGGTCGAAACATCCGAGCATCAGCTTGCCCGCGGGCAGCAGCTTGACGACGGCGAGCAAGGCCTCGCCCTTCGTGAGCGCTGCGAGCCCGAGGGGCTGCCACGACACCCGCGCCGCGTCGCACCGAAGCGCCGACTGACACGGGCTGCGGCGAGTCCGAGAGCTCGCTGGGGGACTGACCAGGCATGGCCAGCGAAGGCTACCTCACGTTCTCAAAATGAGCCCCAGGATGTGTCAGAAGGCGTCGAAACACAGGATCTTGAGACTCGTCTCGAGACTGTTTCCCCGAGGGAGGCGCGTGTCGTACCTCCGGAATCGATCACAACTCTGCGCGATGGATCACTCGAACCTGGACAGGCTGCGCTCTCTGGAAACAAGATAAGAATACTGTTCGAGATCGAGCTCTCGGCGATCCGTCGCCCGACCTCGTCTCCAAGGGTGCGGTTTGAAAGAAGAGAGGTCGGCGGTGACGACGCAGTCGATTTTGGTAGTGGACGACGAGCAGGGGGTTCGGGAAGCGATCGTCCGGGTGCTGTCCCGAGCCGGTTTCAACGTCAGCTCGGCCGAGCACGCGCAGGCGGCGCTCGAACGGCTGCGCTCCGGCGAACAATTCAACGCCATCCTCACTGATCTCGAGATGCCGGGCATCAAGGGCATCGATTTCTTGCGGATGGTGCGGGAACGCGATCTGGACGTGCCGGTGATCATTCTGACCGGCAACCCGACGCTCGAGAGCGCGATGTCGGCCGTGCAGTACGGCGGTTTTCGCTATCTGGCCAAGCCCTTCAACAACGACCAGATCGTCGAAATCGTGCGCTCTGCCGCGGGCATGCACCGGCTGGCGGTGCTGAAGCGGCGCGCCCTGGAGCTGTGCGAGGCCGGGGCCTGGTTGATCGGCGACGCGGCTGGCCTGGACGCGCACTTCGATCGGGCGCTCGGCGAGCTATGGATCGCCTTCCAGCCGATCATTCGCTGGCCGAATCAGGTCGTGTTCGGCTACGAGGCGCTGGTGCGCTCGACCGAGCCCACGCTCAATAACCCTGGCCTGCTCTTCGAAGCGGCCGAACGCCTGGGCCGCGTGCAGGAGCTCGGGCGCGCGATCCGCGGCGCGGTCTCGAACTGCATCCCCTCGGCCCCGACCGAGTCCACCATCTTCGTGAACCTCCACTCCGCGGACCTCGGGGACGACGAGCTGTTCGCCGCGGGCTCGCCGCTCTCGAAGCACGCCGAGCGCGTGGTGCTCGAGGTCACCGAGCGTGCCTCCTTGCATCGCATCACCAACCTGCGAGGCCGGATCGAGAACCTGCGCCGGCTGGGCTTTCAGATCGCGGTCGACGACCTCGGCGCTGGATACGCCGGGCTTTCGAGCTTCAGCCAGCTCGAGCCGGACATCGCCAAGCTCGACATGTCGCTGATCCGCGGGATCAATGCCTCGACGCGCAAGGCCAGCCTCGTTCGTTCGATGATCTCGGTCTGCCGCGAGGAGCTCGGCACGAGCGTGGTCTGCGAGGGCGTGGAGACCAAAGAAGAACGCGACACGCTCGAATCACTCGGCGCCGATCTGCTGCAGGGCTACCTGTTCGGGCGCCCCGAGCGCCAGTTCCGGCGCGCGAGCATCTTCGCACCCGCAAACTGACGGTGGTCTCGTCCTGGCTCCGTGAAACGCGAGGTCAGCTTTCCGCCGCAGCAGCCTCGGCGCCTCCGACGACGTCGTCCGGCGTCCCCCCGGACTGCAGCGTGAGATCCTGCCGCAGCTCTTGGCCGGGCGCGGCGACCGCAGCAGGGATGACCGGCGCGCCTGCGGCGGGATCCTGCTCAGCGAGCTCGTGGATCTGCGGCGCGACGGGCACTCCAGCCGGCGGCACACGCACGCGGCCGGCCTCGATCTCGGTCATGAACCGCTCGAGCTTGCGGAGCCGACTCGTCAAGCCGGAATAGGCCGCGCGCAGCAACACGACCTCGGCGCGGAGCTCGTCCACGTCGTGCGAGAGCGCTTCCGACCGACTGGGCCGGCCCGGCGGGATACTCGGCTCCGACACCACCCACTCGCCGTCCTGGGCTTCGTAGGTGCTGCCGTCGAGGTCCGAGACGCGAATCAGCCGTTCGGCGGAGGACAACAGCGCACCTTCACCCCTGCTGCGCAGGTGAGCCAGGATCGCCTCGGTGCCGTCGATGCGGCGCTTTTCAGGGCGGTACAGGTCGCGGTCCAGCCGCATCAGCTCGGTGGTCTCGAGGGTCCAATGTCCGTCGTCGTACGACAGGCGACGCGCCGGCTCCGCGATCGATTTCACTGGCTCACTCGCAGCATGGGTATCCGCACGATCCCCGGAAACGGCCGGCGTCTGCCGGACTTTACGCGACGTTGCCCATTAAGTGAGTCGGGCTCCGGGCCGCTCGTCGAGAGTAGAGGGAGCACGCAAGCCAGCACATCATGGCCATCACTAGCGCGAACGAAGGGGAGCTTTGGCGGGTCCGATTGACGGGACGATTCGACTTTTCGTGCCGTGAGGCTTTTCGCGCGGCGTATTCGCAGTCGCCCGCAGGCTCGAGCTTCGTGATCGACATGAGCGGCGTCGAGTACGTCGATAGCGCGGCGCTCGGCATGCTGCTCTTGCTTCGCGACCACGCAGGCGAAGCGTCGCGCGTGACGATCAGCGGCAGCCACGGGCAACCGGAGCAGGTGCTCCGCATCGCCAACTTTCACAAACTCTTCCGTTTCGATTGATGCCGGACGGACCGAACGGCAGCACGGCGCGCAATTGCGTCGGAGTCGGCTTCGAGCGCCAGTCGCCGCTCGGCAACTGGCTCTTGGCCGAGAGCGGCCGGCTCGTGCCGACCGTCAACGAGCTGATCGCCGAAGCGCGCGAGTCCTGCATCGAGTGCGTGATCGTCGCTGGCAGGCTGATCGAGGTGTTGTCGGACCTCTTGACGATCCGCGACGAGCCGTCGCTGTCGCGCGTGCCGGTGCTCACGGTCCTGTCGCAGGGGCGCGAGGAGCAGATCGCTGCTTGCGTGCGCTCGGGCGCGTTCTACTGCTTCCTCGAGCCCGTGGATCGCGCGCTGCTCGGCGCGATGCTGCGGGCCGCGAGCGCGGTGGTGAGTCCAAAGGCCGAGCCGGATCCGGCGCTCGCCGTGTTCGTGCAGAGCATGCCGCACGTGAAGGAGATCGTGCTCTCGGTGCGGTCGCTCGCCGAGGCGCAGCTGGTCTCGGCGTTCGTCTCCGAGCTGTGCCCACAGCCCGCGCGCCAGGCGCTCGGTGTGTCGGAGCTGCTACTGAACGCGATCGAGCACGGCAGCCTGGAGATCAGCGGGCAGGACAAGGCCGCGCTCGTGCGCGCCGGCAAGTTTCATAGCGCCGTCGCTCAGCGCTCTCTGGATCCGCGCTTCGCCGAGCGCGAGGTCACGGTCTGGCTGCGTCGCTCGGCCGACCATGTCGAAATCGTCTGCGAAGATCAGGGACCCGGCTTCGACTGGAAGGCGCAGGAGGACGCCGCGCCGTCGGATCCGGACGCGCCGTGCGGCCGCGGGATCGCGCTGTCGCGCACGCTGGCCTTCGACTCTCTCGAGTTTCTCGGGCGCGGCAACGTCGCCGTGGCCCGCGCGAGGCTCGATCGGCGCAGCCGCAACTCGGCGCCGAACGCCTTCGCGGCGCTGTCGAGCTGGGAGACGCGCACGATCGAGCTGGAGACGGATCGCGTGCTGGAACGCGCCACGCCCGAGGCGTTCTTCGCGGAGACGCTCGACCTCGCGCTGCGCATCAGCGACTCACCCGTCGGCTTTTTCGGCTACCTCACCGAGTCGGAAGAGCTGGTGGTGCTCACCCACGACGAGAGCCGGGACGGCGCGGTCGTGCGGCTCGCCCCCGGACAGTGGGCCCGCCTGTGGTGGGAAGCGCTAGAAGACCGACGCACCCGCATCGAAAATAATCCGCACTCCGGGTTTCGCGGCGGCTCCCCGCTCGAGCGCTCACTGGTGGTGCCGATCGCCCACGGCGACAAGCTGCTCGGAGTCGTGCAGGTCGCGAACCGCGGCACGGGCTCGCCCACCTCGGCGTACGTCGAGCGCGATGCGCAACGACTGGAGACGGTGGCGCGCCGCCTGGCGCCGGTGTTGTCGGCCTGGATCAGCGCGGATCTCGCCAATCGCCGCACGCTCGAGCTCGAGCGGGAGCGCGCGCGGCAGCGCGAAGAGCAGGAGCTCGCGCGTCACATCGTGCGGCGCTTGCTCCACGAAGGCTGCCTCGACGGGCCGGGCATCCGCTACCACTTGGCCGCCACCGCCTTCTTCAACGGCGATCTGGCGCTGGCCGCACGCTCGAAGAACGGCGGACTGCGCTGGATGCTCGGGGACTGCGTGGGCCACGGGCTGCCCGCCGCCCTCGGCGGCTTGCCGCTGAGCTCGGTCTTCTACGCGACCGCCGCCAAGAATGTGCCGATGGCCGAGGTGGTGTCGACCATGAACGACACGCTGCTCGCGCTCTTGCCGCGCGGCTTCTTCTGCGCCGCGGTGCTGCTCGAGCTCTCCCCCGACGGCAAGAAGCTGTGGATCTGGAACGGCGGAATGCCGCCGGTCTTCGTGTGCTCGCAGCAGTCCGAACGCTTGCGCCAGATCCATTCGAGCGATCTGCCGCTCGGCACCGTGCCGAGCCGTGAGCTGGACGTGGCGGGCGTGACGCTTTCGCTCGAGTCCGGCGACCGGATCCTGTGCTTTTCCGACGGCCTGATCGAGACTCAGAGCACGAAGAACGAGCTGTTCGGGCTCGAGCGCGCCTCCGCGATCGCAGCGCAGCACACCCCCGACGAGGTGTTCGGCTCGCTGCTCGGTGCGGTCGTCGAGTTTCGCGGCGACAATCCGTCGTTCGACGATCTGTCGCTCGTCGAGGTGACGGCGGGCGCGGTCGTCTGAACCGCGCCCGCGGTCCTTCCGTTCAACGAGCGGCGCGCCGCGTGCGCACGCAGCGGCCGAGCACCAGCGCGACCAGCGCGCCGAGCGCGGCCAGGCCCGAAGTGCCCGAGCCGGGAGTTGGTCCAAGGGCGACGCTGCAACCGCTCTCGCTCTCGGTGTCAGCGTTTGAGGCGGTCTCGCTCTCTCCCTCGAACCCCGGAGGCAACGGGTTCGGGTTGGGCCCGCCCGCGGCGTCACCGGAAGACGTCGGCGTACCGGGTGACCCCGAGCCGTTCGAGTCCTCGCCGCGCGCCGGGTAGCCGCCGCCGAGGTTCACGTACGGAGGCATGCACAGCTTCGGCGGATCGCCGGGGCTGCAACCCGCGTCGCCGTTGGGACCCGACCAGCACACGCCCTCGGGGTTATCGGCGCAGCTCCAGCCGCTCGGGCAGTCGGAGTCCGCGTCGCAGGCCACCTCGTTCGGCACGCAGGCCTTCTTGCCGCTCGGCTCGCACACGCAGTCGGGCGGAAGGGGCGCCGGCGCCGCGAAGCCGGGCGGTTCCGACGGGGCCGGCTCCGGCTGGGGAGCTCGGTCTTCCGCCCCGGAGTCGTCGGGGTCCGAAGGGGGCACGGGGTCTGTGCCAGGAGACGGCGGCGTTGCTCCGCCGCTCGACGCCCCACCGCTTCCGCTGCTCCCGCCGCCGGCGCTGCCCGAGCAGCTGCAGCTCTCTTGCTCGACGCACGCGAAACCCTCGCCGCAGCTCGCGTCCGTGGAACACGGCAGCGACCAGCGCGGTACGCACTGGCTCGTGCTCACGGTGTTGCACACGGGCGGCTTGGGCTCCGGCGCATCGCAGGTGGCGCCCGGGGGACAGGCCGGCGCGGCCTCGCCCGAGCACTCCTCGCGGGTCTGCTTCAGGCAGACCATGTCCGTTTCGCAGTCGCTGTCGCTATCGCAGGGCTCGGCAACGCAAGCCAGCGTCGTCCCCGCGCAGGGCGGACAGTCGCTGCCCGGTGGGCAGTCGATGGCGGGGCAGCCCGCCTGCACCTCTTCGCAAGCGTAGCCCTTGGGACAGCTCGTGTCGCCACACGGCTCCGCCGCCAGAGCGCTACCGACCGCCGAGAGCCAGAACAGCCCCGCGAGCGCCGACGTCCGTCCGAATTTCAACCGATCCGCCTGATTGTGCATGCCCATGATTCCCATCGTTCCCTTTGTTCGAAAGTATTTACCAAAGAACCCCGATTGCCCTAGAAAAGCCCCGCGTCGATGCTCACCGGCCCCGGGCGCCCACACGCCGACATTGAAGTCGGTTGGCAGTTGGTGACCGGGATCCCGAGCACGTCGAGGCTGCCGCGCAAGCCACCGCCCATGGCAGGTGTCGCGGTCAGCGCCAGAGACAAATCCTCGTGAGCGCTGGTATCGAAGTCCCCGAGCCCACAGCTCTCGAGCTGCTCGGACACGGTCGCTCCGTCGCAGCTGCGCCCCGCCCGCAGTGAGATGCCGCTCGCGTTACTCGTCACGCTGCCTGCGAGCATCGTGTCGATGCGTCCGTCACCCGTTCGCAGCGCGAGCGCGAGCGGCAGTGACAGCGCGGAACCCATCCCCGTGCCGTCGTCGCCGGCCTGACACGCGACCTCCACCGGCGCGACTTCGAAGTCGATGGTCGTGGTCGGCCCCGAGCGCCACGTCAGGGAGCGCTCCTCGTCACGGAGCTCCGCGAGGAAGCCCGTGAGCTCCGAGGCGCCGGGGGCCGTGAGCGGCACCGGAACCTGGAGGGTGCCTCGTTCACAGGGATTTTCCGCGGGGAAACGCGCGTAGGTCACGCCGCGCTGGCTCGCGCTCCCGTCGCCTTGGCTCTCGATGCTACCGCTCAGCTCGCCGGCCAAACCGAGCTCCGTGAACGCCGCACGGATCACCAGCGCGCGAGTCAGACTGCCCGGCGTGAGCGTGACGCGGAACGTGCCGCCCACCTGCTCGATCGGGATCGACGCGCTCAGCACGGCGCGCTCGGCGCTCGCCACGAACACCCGCGCCGGCACCGACTCGGCGAGCGCACCGCCGCCGCTGTTCAAGCGCAACGTCACGTCGGCTGCGAGACGATCGGGAGGACAACCGATCGCGATCTCCGGCCCTGCGCCGCCGCTGTCCTGACGCGGCACGGAGTGGATGCGCTTCACCTTGCCCGACCAGTCGATGCCGAGCGTCAGCGAGCTGGTGCCGGTTTCGGGTCCGAAGCTCACGCTCTGGGTGGCATCGGCCCAGGCGAGGTCCGTGTCGTGCTCGCCGATCACGAAAGCTGCGACGTCCTCGAACGCGAAGCCGAGCGAAGCGTCGTCGGCGGCGACATCTTGCTCCGTCTCTTCACAGGCAGCGTCCTCGCCGTTGGTCGGCGAACCCACGCCGCCACCCTCCCGGGGATTGTCGACGATGCCTTCCGTACCCGTCTGGCCGCCGAGGCAACCCGCGAGCAGCAGCGCGCCGAGCCAGCGGCTCGTCACGAGGGCACGGAGGATCGGCACCACACTCATCTCGAATCTGAGGATGCAGTGTCTCGCCCCGCTTGACCAGTGCTGATTCGCACATTTTCTCTGGGCGATCCACGCCTGGATGTGCAAATTAGCATGATAAGTAAATGGACTACCCCCAGATTTCCCGAGAATTCGTGAGAGCGCTGCGGGGGCGCCGATCCCAGGCGGCGCTCAGCCGGCGGCTCGGGTACAGCACGAACGTGGCCTACGCCTGGGAATCCGGGCGCAACTTCCCGACGGCCGCGGACACGTTGCGGCTAGCGCGCGCGTGCGGCGTGGACGTGGTTCGGGCGCTGACGGAGTTCAACCGGCAGAAGCCCGCCTTCGCGGAGCGCGTCGACCTGGTGAGCCCCGCGGGCGCATCGGCGTTGCTCGACGAGCTGCGCGGCCGCACGTCGATCGTCGATCTGGCGCGCGCCGCGGGCAAGAGCCGCTTCGCCGTGGCGCGCTGGTTGAACGGCGACGCCGAGCCGAAGCTGCCCGAGTTCTTGCTGTTGATCGACAAGACCTCGCTGCGCCTGCTGGATTTTCTGGCGGCGTTCACCGATCCGCGCGCGCTGCCCTCGGTCGCGCAGAGCTGGCAAGAGCTCGAAGCCGCGCGTCGCGCCGCCTACGACGTGCCGTGGACGCAAGCGGTGTTGCGCGCGCTCGAGCTCAGCGACTACACCCGCCTCGAGCGTCACGTGCCCGGCTGGATTGCGCGCCGGATCGGCATCTCTGTCGAGCAAGAGCGCGAGTGTCTCGAGCTGCTCTCGCGCACCGGGCAGGTCTACGAGAGCGAGGGTAAGCTGCTGTTGCGCGAGGTGATGGCCGTGGACACGCGCCGCGAGCCAGCCGCCGAAAACCGCGTCAAGCGCTGGTGGACAGAGCTCGCAGTATCGCGGCTGGCAGCGAACGGCGAGGGCATCTTCTCGTACAACGTGTTCGCCGTCTCGGCCGAGGATCTACGGAAGATCGAGGACCTGTACCGCGCCTATTTCCGTCAGGTGCGCAGCATCATCGCGCAGTCGCAGCCCAGCGAGCGCGTGGTGCTGGCGACGCTGCAACTCCTGTCGCTCGACTCGGGGAACGCGACAAAAGAAAAACCGCCCGGCGGGTAATCCACGCCGGGCGGCGATTGCGCTCCGTTTCTTTCTCAGTGCTGGAGCGAGGGCTGGATCTGCGGAGCGTCGCGATCCGGAGTGCCCTCGTCGCGCCAATCGGGGCGACGGCCCGGGACCGCGATGCGGCCCTGCTCACCGAGGCTGGCCTTACCGACCCAGCGCGAGCGATCGAACTGGTTCAGGTTCTTGTGCGCGAGGACCTGGAAGCACGCCGCCGTGCCCTGCGCCGCGATCGTGGTCGCCCAGGCGAGGAACACGTGCCAGATGCGGTACCAACGCTCGCCGTAGGCTTTGACGATCTCTTCCTTGTTCTGCATCCAGTTGTCGTGCCATTTCCGGATCGTCACGCAGTAGTGATAGGAAATGTTCTCGACGGAGTGGATCTCCCAGTTCGTCTTCTCCATGTAGCCCATCATCGGGGCGAGCGGGAGCGAGGCGTCGGCGCCGGCGAACACGTATTTGGCCATGAACAGGCCCCAGACCAGGTCTTCCTGCGCGCTCTTGCGGCGGAGGCCGGTCCACTGCATCAGGAACAGGCCGTCGTCCTCGAGCAGGTCGTAGACCTGGGAATAGAACGGCGTCAGGTTCTTGATCCCGACGTGCTCGACCATCTCGAGGTTCGAGATCTTGTTGTACTTGGCCTTCGGGATCTCCCGGTAGTCCATGCACAGGATCTTCACCTTGTCGGTCAGTCCGTTGGCCTGGATGCGCTTGTTGGCGAACGCCGCCTGGTTCTCGCTGAGCGTGACGCCGGTCGAGTGAACGCCGTAGTGCTTGGCCGCGTGCATGGCCAGGGTGCCCCAGCCGCAGCCGATGTCGAGCAGACGCTCGCCGGGCTGCAACATCAGCTTCTGGCACACCAGATCGAGCTTCTGGTCCTGGGCCTGCTCGACCGATTGGTCCTTGTTGGTGAAGAACCCGGACGTGTAGACCATGCGCGGGCCGAGGAAGGCCGCGAAGAAATCGTCGCCGCGATCGTAGTGCCAGCGCACCAGCTTCTCGTCGATCTGGCGCGAGTGAATCACGAGCTCCGGCACGAACTTGGTGACGAAGTACTTCACGTGCTCGCGCGTGAAGGGGTGCTTGACGACGGCGTGACGATCCTCGAGCAAACGGTAGATGTCACCCGGGATGTCGACGGCGCCGTCGAAGTACGCCTCCCACAAGGTGTCGATCGGGATCCGATCGTTCGAGAATTTCTCTGCCAGTTTCGAATCGAGGAAGACGACGTAGTCGCTCAGCTTGCCCATGGGGCCGCAATAACGCCCAGGGAAGCCGCCCGAAGTCAATCGGATCGTCGGCCCGGCCAGCCAACAGTCCGGAACTGCACGGCTCCGTGAGCCGCGTACGGCGCTACACGCCGATCACGTCAGCGTCGCAGCGACCCGGGCCGCGTCCTGCCGCAGCTGGGTGAGGGAATCCGCGCCCAGGTGGAGGCGAGTGGCGGCAGCAGACAGCGCTGCGGGGTCGCACTCGGACTCCATTCCCGCGCCCTGCTCGCTGACGAGCAAGTCCGCGAGGGCGACGGCGGCGGCGGTATCGCTCGGGAACGGCCGAGAGCCGTGGTGGCTGCCGATCACCATTCCGAGCTCGGTAGGGAGTTTCCAGATCTCGGCCAGCCGGCGCCCGGCGGCTTCGTGCACATCGAAGATCGCGGGCCAGGCGTGGCCGAAATCGATGGCTTCGCCCGAAGCGCCCTCGCTGATCGCGATGATCGCGGCGGCGAGCCCCACGTCGTGGAGCAGGCCGCACAGGAACGCGTGATCGTCGTCGAGCGACAGGCGCTGGCAGACGATGCGCGCCATCTCCGCCGTGGCGGCGCTGTGGCGGCGCAGTCGATTCATCGGCTGCTCGAAGCCGCGCGCGCGGAACATGCGCACCTCCATCGAAGCCTGGACGAAGATGTCGGCGACGCGCTTGAGCCCGAGCCGCAAGATCACCTGACCGAGCGTCAGCGTCGGACCGTAGCTGCGGCCGTGGAGCGCCGACTGCGACAGAGTGAGCAGGCGCGCCGTCAGCATCTGCTCGTTCTTCAGCAGCTTGACCACGGTCGGGATCGGCACGTCCGGCTGTCGCGCGATCGACACGAGCTCCATCGCCACCGAAGGGAGAACCGGCGGGCGGTAGTCGCTCGAGGCGAACAACGCAGACAAGCGCGCCGCCAGGACCTGGGGCTCGACGCCCGTGCGCCTCGTGGGCGCCGACGCTAGACCTCGTGAAACTTCAGCCATCCGCAGGTTCCGAAGCGTTGCTCCGCGATCTTTGAAACGGCTCGCCGAGCGGGCGCTTAAGCCCAGCCCGCCATTGGACAGTCACGCGGGCGGGGTGCGATATTGCCGCCGTTCCTCCGACGATGAACGACAACGACGATCCGCGCGTCTACTTTGCGGCCGAGCGCACGCTGCTGGCGTGGGTGCGCACCGGCGTGGCGGTGATCGCGCTCGGCTTCGTGGTGGCTCGCTTCGGCTTGTTCCTGCGACTCGTCGCGTCACCACACGCGCCGCCACACGGCGGGCTGTCGGCGGTGATCGGCTCCGGCCTGGTGGTGTCGGGCGCCGTCTTCACCGCGCTCGCGGCCGCCCAGTTTCGGGAATTTTTGAAGAAGCTCCGCCCCGACGAGAGGCCGCGCATCTCTTACGGCCCGTGGCTGAGCCTGTCGCTCGCCGGAGTGATCGCCGCGCTCGGGCTGTCGCTGGCCGTGTACCTGGTGGTGACGAGCGCCTAGCTGGCTACACTGGCTCCTGCTCTGCCTCCACCAGGAGCCCTTCGACTCATGCTCGACCGCCGACACACGGACCGCGAATTCGAAAGCGAGCTCGAGACCCTGCGCGAGCGCGTGCTGCTGATGGGAGCGCGCGTGGAAGAGATGCTGACCCTCGCGTTTCGCTCGTTCACCGAGCGCGATCTGCGCATCGCGGAGAACACGATCCCGCTCGACCGCCAGATCGATCAGCTCGAAATCGGCATCGACGAGCTGTGCCTGCAGATCCTGGCGCGCCGCCAGCCCGTGGCTTCGGATCTGCGCTTCATCACCACCACGCTCAAGCTGGTCACGGATCTGGAGCGCATCGCCGATCTGTGCGTGAACGTCTGCGAGCGGGTGGTGGAGCTCTCGAGCGAGCCCTGGCCCGCCGACGACACGCCGATCCCGGTCGTGGCCGCGATCGCCCAGGGCATGGTGCACGATGCGCTGGATTCGTTCGTCGATTACAACGCCGTGCAGGCGCGCGACGTGATCGAGCGGGACGGCGTGGTGGACGCCTACTACGCGCAGCTGTTCCCGCAGCTGCTGAGCCAGATGATGAGCGACCCGAAGCTCGTGACGCGCTCGACCCGCCTGCTCTCGGTCGGGAAATACATCGAGCGCATCGGCGACCACGCCACCAACATCGCAGAGATGGTGGTGTTCATGGTCAACGGCCAAGACGTGCGGCACCCGGACCCGGCCTGAAGCGTCAGCGCGGGATCGGGCTCACGTAGAACCAGGTCTGGTGAAAAGCCAGCAACAGCGCCGTCAGCAGCGCGCCGAGCACGAGCGGTAGCCAGAGCTCACGCAGCACCAGCCGGTTTCGCCCGCCGAGGATGGCTACGAACGGAACGATCGAGGTTTGCGCCCGGTAGCGCGCGAAGGCTTCGGGACTCTGCGCGGCGCGCTTGCGATCGATGTCGAGCGTGCCGCGCGCCGCGGTCGAGAAGAAGCTGCCGAAGAACCAGGCCGAGGCCACGTTGCCGTTGACCGCGAAATGCAAGGCCGACCAGAGCGCGACGCCCACCAGGAACGGGTGGCGCGTGATCCGGAGCACGCCGCGCGGCTCGCGGCCTAGCGCAGCTTCTTGCCCCGCGGAGGTCGGGTTCGGCACGGTGAAGGCGCCCGCTGCGAGCACGAACGCAAAGGGAACGATCGCGATCGGCAGCCAATAGGCGAAGGCGGGCGTTTGCCACAGCGGCGCGCACGGGGCGCGCGAATAGGCTGCGCACAGCCAGCTGATGCTCGCGAGCGAGAGCAACGCAAAGAAACCTTGAAAGCCGCGCTCACCGAGGCGGGCGACCAGCTTTCCCCGCAGGGCCGAGCCGGCAACGAGGGGGTGGATCAAAAACCAGAGCGACGCCGCGATCGCCAGCTCGTGCAGGGGGTCGATGGGCAGCAGCATCGCGCGCGGGAGGCGCCGCTCAGGAGGGGCCGAGCGCCTGTTCGATGGCGCGGACCAGCTCCGGATCCTCGGGCTTCACGTCGGACGCGAAGAAGCGGATCACGTTGCCGTTGCGGTCGAGCAGATACTTTCCGAAGTTCCACTTCGGGAGCTCGACGGCGGACTTGGCGATCGCCGCGTAGACCGGCGATTGGCCGGCGCCGGCCTTGGTCTGGACCTTCTCGAACATCGGGAAGGTCACGTGGAACTTGGTCGTGCAAAAATCGCGGATCTGCTCGGGTGTCCCCGGCTCCTGCTTGCCGAAGTCGTTGCTCGGGAAGCCGAGCACGGAGAAGCCGCGGCTCGCGTACATCTGGTGCAGCCGCTCGAGGCCCTCGTATTGCGGCGTGAAGCCGCAGGCGCTGGCCACGTTCACGAGCAGCGTGACGCGCCCCTGGAACGTCGAAAGCGGCACGGGCTGTCCCTCGAGCGATCGGACTTCGAGTTGGTAGAGACTCATGGCCGGAAGCCTACACCACCGGCAGGCGCTTCTGGCCGAACGGCAGGGACTCGTTGCTGATGTCGATGCGCATGCTCGCGCCGGCGCCGGCCTCCGCGTCGGGGCTCGGGACGCCCGGCGCTTCCCAGTGGTGGAAGTCGTCGGCGAGGGGGCCGGGCAACGTCGGTTGCTGGGTGCGCTCGAACAGGCGGAAATCGTGACGCCCCACGAGCTCGAGCGGCAGGTTGCGCTCGGGGCCGCGCTGCGCGAACCAGCCGCGCGCGGCCTCGACGTTGGCGATCAGCACCTGATGCTGCGGATCGGTGCGCGCGGCGGTCAGAAAGTGGCCCTTCATCCCCTCGAGATCGCCGCGGGCCTGGGCGATCAGCGCCAGGTAGTTGTAGGCGAGGCCGGGCGTCGGGTGGCCGAGCTCCAGCGCCCGCCGCACGTGAAATTCCGCAGGCTCGAGCGCGCCCTCGCGGAAATGCGCGCCGCCGACGTCGAGGTGCGCGGCGTGGTGTTCGCCGAGCCGCCCGAGCACCGCGCGCGCCTCGTTCGAGTCCTCCACGTAGTTCTCGCGCAGCCCGTGGTTCTGCGAAAACCAGTCGCTGAGCACGCGCGTCACGTCTTCGGACGCGTCGTACGGCACCTTCAGCTCCTGGAAATCGCCCTCGAAATACACGGAGCGATCGATGCGGCCCGCGGCCTCCGCGTCCTGGAAGTCGTGCGTGCCCGGATAGATCGACAGGCACGAGAAGATGTACTGATGGGGCTTCGCCTCGCGTAGAAAATCGAGCGTCTCGCGGAAGGTCTGCACCGTCTCACCGCGGTTGCCGAGCATCATGTAGAAGCGCACGTGGACGCCGTACTTCTTGGCCATCTCGACGGCCTGGAGGATCTCGTCCTTGGTGATCTTCTTGTGGATCGCGTCGAGGATCGTCTGCGAGCCGGACTCGACGCCGAGGCTCAGGCGCTGGCAACCCGCCAGGCGCATCTCGTACAAGAGCTCCTCGCTCAGCACGTCGACGCGCGTGTCGCAGCTCCACAAGAAGTTCAGCTTGCGCTCGCGGATGCCGCGGCACAGCTCGATCACGCGCTTCTTGTTGGTGGTGAAGGTGTCGTCCTTCACCTGCACCATCTTGACGCGGTAGCGCGGCAGCGCAGCTTCCAGCGCGTCGAGCACGTAGGGCACGGAGTGGCCGCGGAACCCCCTGCCCCAGCTGGTCTCGGCGCCGCAGAACGTGCACGCCCACGGGCAGCCGTGTGACGTCATCAAGATGTGCGTGTCGAAGTAGCGGTGCGGCGATTCGAGCGTGTCCAGATCGCGGATCGAGTCGCGAGGCGGGGCCGTCACGAGCCCGCTCGGCGAGCGGTACACCGTGCCGGGCACGTCGCTGATGGACTGACCCCGCTCGATGCGCTCGGCGAGCTCGAGGAACGTGTGATCGCTCTCCCCCGTGCACACCACGTCGATGTCCGGGTGGTGTGCGAGCATCTCGCGCGGTAGCGGCGTCGCGTGCGGGCCGCCGATGATCACGGGGCGGTTCGGGTGATGGCGCTTGATCGCGTTCGCCACCAGCGCCACGCCGCGCCGGTTCGCGGTCCAGCACGACATGCCGTACAGGTCGGCGTCGAGCTTGCGGATCACCTCTTCCGCGGCGGCCCACGCGAAATTCGACAGGTTCAGGACCTTGACCTGGTGGCCCGCGCGCAAGGCCTGGGCCCCCAGCGAGAACAGCCCGTACGGCGTCTGGAAGAAGTCCGCGTCGAGGTCGCCCTCGCGGAACTCGGCGGGCGGCCCGTCGGCGCCGAAGTCCGCCGGCTCACCCTTGAGCGGGATTTTCCAGGGCGGCGGATAGATCAGCGCGATGCGCATCAGCTACCTTGAAGCAGCCGGCGCGCGTTGCCCACCCAGTCTTCGCGTAGAATGCGCTCGGGGCGCGCCCGTAGTACCGGCGCAATCGCGCGGATGTCGGCCTCGGTCCAGGCGGCGATCTGCGAAAGGCTGGTGACACCGGCGCCGCGCAGCGCCTTCTCGAGCCCGGGGCCGATGCCCTTGAGCCGGGTCAGGTCATCGCCGCTCGGAGCGCGCGGCGCGTCAACGCGCTGTGCTGCTCGCTGCTCGGCGTCGCGCAGCTTCTGTTCGAGCTCGGCGTTCTGGCGTTCGAGCTCGGCCTGGAGCAAGAGCCGCGCTTCGAGCTCGACGTTGCGCCCTTCGAGCTCGGAGAGCCGGCGCGTGAGGGCTGCCACGGTGGCGGCGTGCTCCTCGCCGAGGCGCACGCGCAGCTCGGCCTCCTCGCGCGCCGTCGCGTCGTGGCGCGCGCCGTCGCTGCGCGCGTCGGCCAGCTCGCGCCCGAGCAGGTCGCGCTCGGCGGCCATCGCGCTCGCCTCCTGCGCGAGCCGCGTCACCTTCTCGCGCAGCTCCTCGTTGGCTCGCGTCAGGTTCTTGAGCTCGAGGCGCAGCGTCTCGCGCTCGGCGAGCAGCAACCGGGCGCGCTCTTCGTGATCCGCGCTCCGGCGCAGGAGCTCGCCGACGCGCGCGGGGCTGACATCCACCGGCGGAGGCTCCGGCGTGATCGGACCAAGCCCCGACAGCGTTCGCCCGAGCTCAGGCCCTGGAGGGAAAGACGGGCGGATGCTCGGAGGGCGCAACGGCGGAGGCGGAGGCCTCGAGGGCGACGGCGGAGGGCTCGCCACTGCCGCGGGTGGCGGCACGGGAGACGAGAGCCCTGCGCTGGCGGCTCCCGGCGGCCTGGGCGGAGGCGGCGGAGGGCGCCGCAACGGCGGAGGCGGCGGGCGCATCCGAGCGGACGGAGGGGCCGGCGGTGGCTCCTCCAGCACCTCGACCTCCGTCTCTGTCTCGTCGCTAGGATCGTCGCCCATGGGTCCGCCCGAGGGGTCCGAACATAGCAAATTTCCTCAGTTGCCAAGCCTGGCGGCTCAGCCGGGACTGCGGCGCAGCCGGGCCTTCGACAAACGCAGCAAACCCCAGCCCTTTTCGCGGGCCCGCGCGCTGACCCGGAAGCCCTCTCGCTCGAAGCGCGCGGCGATGCCCGGCGTCTGCTCGTGGAGGAAGCCCGTGACGACCAGCCAGCGGGCTCCCGCTGCGGCGCGCGAAAGGGCTCCCGCTTGCTCGAGCAGGATCCGCGGCTCGAGGTTCGCGACCACGAGCTCGAAGCGGGTTCGGGGGCCCGGAAGCGCGCGCTGGAAGCGTACGGGACAGCCGAGCCGGTTCAGACGCGCGCTCTGTTTCGCGAGCGCGAGCGCGGTTCGGTCAATCTCGACGCCGACCACCCGCGTTGCTCCCGAGAGCGCTGCCACGAACGACAACACGCCGCTACCGCTGCCGACGTCGAGCACGCTGCGTCCGCGGCTCAGGGCCTCGACCGCGCGCGCGGCGAGCCGCGTCGTCGGGTGAGCTCCGTCGCCGAAGGCGAGGCCCGGACGGATCGCGATCGTCGACTTGGAAGCGACGTTCTCCTCCCCTTTCAAGACCGGCACGACCTGGAAGCGACGGGTCAAGCGCTGCGGCCGAGCCTGCTCAGTGAGCGGCGCGAGCCAGTCGATGATCGGCGCCTTCTCGATCGTGAGCGCGCGGCGGGTGATGCCGAAGCCCTCGAAGAGTTGCTGGGCCTTCGCTGCCAGGATCGTGAGCCGCGACTTCGGGCCGTACACGCACAGCATCGCGCGCCTACCCGCGGTACGCTCCTCGACTGCGCCCGCCCCGAGCTCGACCAACAGCCCGCCGAACGCTTCGGCGTCTTTGCTGGGGATCTGGATCGTGAGCAGATGCAGCGGGGAGCTAGCCATGCACGCTATTTGCGCTCACCGCAGCGTGCACGTCGAGCGCCAGCCCGCAGCTGTCGATCCCGCTCGCGAATTCGGCCCGCGCGCTGTTCGAGATCCAGCTCGGATCGACCTTGCGCCGCAGCCGGAGCAACAGCTTGTCGGCGTTGAGGTCGACCAGGCCGACCCGCACCTCGTGCGGGCGCTCGCCGTCGAGCTCGGTGGGGCCCGCTTCCTCGCCCGGCTCGTCGATCGCGTACAGGAGCAGCTCGGCCTTGGCTGCTCGCTTGGCGCCGGCCAGCGGTGCGCGCGAGAAATGGTCTTCGAGGCGCTCGAGCGCGAACGAATCCTCGGCCGCGTGCACGCGAGCCAGCCATTCGCGGGACAGGAGCGGCAACCCGAGCAGCGCGTCGCTCAGGCGCTCGACGTGGGCGGCCGCACGCGCTCGCTCGCCCCGCGCGTAGGCGCTCTTGGCTCGCGACAGCAGCGCCTTCTCGCTGCGCGTCGCGGGCGGCTCGATCAAGCACAGCACCAGCGCGTCGTTGAACGAGGCGGAGGCCGCCCGCGAGAGCGACTCGGCACCCGCAAGGCTCGCGAGCGGAGCGCGAAGGTACACGCTCGGGCGAGCCAGCGTCGCTGCCAGGGCGCCGTTCGAGCGCAGCGCCTCGTCCACGCTGTCGCCCGGATAGCGGCCCGACGCGGCCTCGAGCCAGGGCGTCACGCGGTCGATGATGCGGCGATCGCGCTCGGTGAGGCCGAGCGATTCGCGCTCGACGCGTTCGATGAGCAGCCGCCGCTCGGCCTCCAGGCGCTCGACCGCTCGCGCACGGAGCGCGACCGCGGTCCAGACCAGCACCACCACCACCGTGACGAGCGAGACCCGCAGCAGCGAGATCGAGCGCGCCTTGAGCCGCGCGCCCGGCGCCGCGCGTCGGCCCTGCACGCTGGCCTGAACCCGCGCGCGCAGCTCGGGCGACATCTTCGAGGTGACGAGAAACGTCGGCATCTCAGGTCCGGGCGTTCGGGGCGGCTTGCCAGCGCTGGACGTTGCGCTCGATCAACGCGAGCAGCTGATCGCCCGTCACGCCGAGGCGCTCGGCGGCGTGCCCCGCGAGCGAGGTGCGCGCCACGCCCGGGGTGAATTGATAGGTCGGCCTGCGATCGGCCCCGAGCTCGACTTGCAAGAAGCCGAGGTCGCGCAGCTTTTTCTCGCGCTCGAGCCGCGCGGCAAAAGCCAGAAAATGCGTGGTGATGAAGGCTTGCGGGCGTAGCCGCGTCAGCATCGCCACCACCAGCTCGAAGATCTCTTCACCCTCCGAGGGATTCGTCCCCGAGCACAGCTCGTCGAGCAACACCATCGCACCCGGCGGCAGCCGCTCGAACAAGCTGCGGATCCGCATCAGCTCCATCCCCAACCGGCCTTCGCCCTGATCGGCCCGCACCTCTTCGATCAGCGAGACGACGAGGCCCGCCGTGAGCGCGATCGAGCCGGAACGCGCCGGAACGAACGAGCCCGCTTGCGCGAGCACCTGGGCGAGGCCCAGCGACTGGAGCAAGCGGGTCTTGCCGCCCGAGTTCGGCCCCGTGACGAGCACGGTGGTCGCGAAGCGCTCGGACACGAGATCACACGGCACGGGCGTGACGCCGCTCATCAAGAGCAGCGGGTTGAACAAGCCGAGCAAGCGGCGCGGCTCGTCGGGCCCCACGAGCTCCGGCAGGCACACCGCGAGCCCGGCCGCCGCGGCTCGATCGCGAAAGCCGAGCGAGCCCAGGTAAAATTCGAGATCGCCGACCAGCTGCACGAGCACGGTCGCCTCGGCGTCGATGCCCGAGAACACGGCGTCGACCAGCCGCGCCATCACCTCGGCATCGCCGAACCGGAAGCCGCGCACGAACAGCTCGAGCTTGCCGAGCCAGCGCTTCCACACCGGGCTCACGAAGGGGTTTCCCGAGTTCTCGCGCACGCCCGCGATCTCGAAGCCGCGGATCCGGCCGTCGGCGCCGACCGCGAGGTTCACGCTCAGCGTGGCCAGGTTCGCGTCGTAGTGGAGCAGATCTGCCAGCGCTCGATACGGCTCACTCGCCTGAACCTCGCGACCGAACTCCGCGAGCCGCGACAGACCGGAGCGGGCACCGGCAAAGCCCGAGGCCATGCGATTGAACACCTCGCGCAGTCCAATCAGGATGTCGAGCTGCCGTCGTACCGGATCCCAGTTGCGCCCGCCGCTCGCGTTCTCGAGCAACCCGCGGACCCGGCCGACGCTGACGTACAGCTGTTCGAGCTCGCGGCGGAGCTCCGGGGACCGCGTCAGCTCGTCGAGGATCGCGCGGCGGAAGCTCACCACGTTGGGATCGGCCGGCGGCTGACTCAGCAGGCGCACCAGGTGGGCCGTATTCAGCGTCGCCTCTCGGCCGCCGATTCGGATCTGGAAGCAGTCGCCCACGAAGCGCTGGAGAAATAGGTCGTTTGCGAAGCCAGCCGGCTCCCAGCTCGAGCTTGCGAGCGTGGCGCGCCCGAGCTCCTCGCTGAATAGCCCACCCGAGCCCCCCCCTGCGAAGGCCAGGTTGATGGCGAGCTTGGTCCGCTCGAGATCGATGCGTCGCACGGGCTCTGGATGCAGGAGGTCCAAAACCCGAGGCTCTTGGTTCACCACGACCACCGGACAGCCGCGGCGGACGAAAGTTCCCGAAACTTTCTGTTCTCAGGGGCGGCACGCGCCGCCCCCTCCCCACGCGCTCACTCCGTTCGTCGGAGTTTTCTGCCAATTCGGCAGATTCCTAATCGTCTGTCGGTCTATGGGCTCACGCGTCGAGGCTGCTCACCGAGCTCAGGCCGCGCAAGAAGCCACGCTGGAGCAAGAAGAACAGGATCACGATCGGCAGCGTGGTGAGCACGGAAGCGGCCATCAGATAGTGCCACTCGGTTCCGCCGAGCTGACCCTCGTACGCTTGCAGACCGAGCGCCAGCGTGAAGCTCTTTTGCTCCGTGAGATACAGCAGCGGCCCGAGCAGCTCGTTCCACGAGTAGACGAACTGGAAGAACGCCACCACCGACAGCGCGCTCTTCGCGAGCGGCACGTAGATGCGTCGAAAAATCTCGAGCTCGGAGGCGCCGTCGAGCATCATGGCTTCGGCGATCGACGACGGAACGCGCTGGAAGAACTGTCGCAACAAGAAGATGTTGAACGCGCCGCCGAAGAAGTTCGGAACCCACAGCGGCAGCGTGGTCCCCGTCCAACCGAGGTTCCGGAACAAGCCGTACAGCGGCACCATCAACACCGGATACGGCACCATCATCGTGGTCAGCGTCAGCGCAAACAGCAGGTTTTTTCCGGGCCATTCCAGGCGCGTGAAGCTGTAGGCGACGAGCGCGCTCGAGAGCGTCATACCGAACGCGGACAGCACCGAGATCAGCAAGGTGTTCTTGGCGTAGGTCCAGAACGGGATGTAGCGCACGGTCTCGACGTAGTTCGAGAGCGCGAGCTCTTCGGGGATCCAGTGCGGCGGCGCGCGCATCGTCTCGGAGAGCGGCTTGAGCGACGTGGAAAGCATCCACAGCATCGGAAACACGAACACCAGACACGTCACGATCAACGTCACGTGTACGAGGCTCCGCGACCACGGGCGGGCGCGAAAAGTGCTCGAAAAGGCAGAACCTGCGGCGCTCATCAGATCCCCGTGTAATGCACGCGGCTCCGCGACGCGCGCGTCAGGAGCAGGGTCAAGACCAGGATGATCAGGAACATCACCCAGGCCATCGCCGAGGCGTAGCCCATGCGCAGAAACTTGAAGGCGTTCTCGTAGAGCCGCATCGAGTAGGTCAAGGTCGCGCGCGCGGGGCCCCCATGCGTCATCACGAACGGCTGGCTGAACACCTGCAGCGCGCCGATCAGGCCGATCACCAGGTTGAAGTACAGCACCGGCGAGACCAGCGGCAGCGTCACGTGCCGGACGCGTTGCCAGAGGTTCGCGCCGTCGATGTCGGCGGCTTCGTACATGGCCGGCGGTACGTCCTGCATGGCGGCGAGCAGCACCACCACGGTGTGCCCGACGCTCCAGACGCTCATCAACGCCAGCGACGGCAGCGCCGTGCGCGGATCGGCGAGCCACGGGATGGGACCGATTGTTCCGAAGCTCAAGACGCCGAGCCAGTGGTTCAAGATCCCGTACTCGGCGTTGAAGATCCAGAGCCAGGCCATGGCGCTCGCCACCACGGGCGTGAGCGACGGCAGGAACACGAGCGTCCGGTAAATCCCGCCGAATCGCACACGCGCGTCGAGCAACAGCGCGACCGCGAACGACACCACGAGCCCGCCCGGCAGCGCGATCGCGGCGTAGAGCAGCGTATTGCCGAGCGCGCGCCAGAACACCGCGTCCTCGAACAGCTCGGCGTAGTTGGCGAGCCCGACCCAGCGCGGCACCGACAGCACCGAGTAGTCGCAGAAGCTGTACACGAGCGACGACAGGATCGGGTACAGCGTGAACACCGTGAGCCCGACGGCCCACGGCGAGAAGAAGCCGAGCCCGCGCGCGAGCGACGCGTTCTGCCGCGCCGAGCGGTCGCGACGGCGCTTCTTCACGACGCCAATCGCGAAGCTTATGACCACCGCGGCGAGCAGCGCCACCGGCGCGAACGTCAAGGCTCGAGACGGCGTGGCGCGGCTCCGGTTCTCTTCGCGCGTGAACGAGCGTTGCACGCGCGCTTGCGCCTCCGCGAGCGCGGCCTCCGGTGTCGCCTCGAGCAGCCACACGCGCTGGAACATGCTGCGCGTCTCCTCGCGGTACTCCTTCCAGACGCTGATTTTCGGCTGCGCGCGCGCGCCGGGGCTCGCGGCCAGCCCCTGAAACATGCGGATGAACGGGTGGCGGTGGCGCGCAAAAAAGTCGTCGCTCACCTCGCGCAGCGGAGAAATCTTGCGCTGCCCGAGCGCGAGCTTCTCGGTCGCCGCCTGGCTGGACAGGTAGCGGATGAACTCGAACGCTTCGCGCGGATGCCGCGAGCCGCGCGGGATCACCAGCATGTCGGTGTCACAGTAGGTGATCTTGGGCTGGTCCTTGCGCTCACTCGGAAACGGCGCCGCTCCCCACTCCATGCCCGGCGCGAAGCGCTCGATGTAGTTGGCGAGCCAGATCCCCTGCAGCGCCATTGCGAGCCGGCCCGACATGAACGGATCGGAGCTCGAGGCGAAGTTGCCGAAGCTCGCCTCGAGGATCCTGAGCGTGTCCGCTCCGTAGCGCTGAGCATGACCCTGGATCCAGCGGTACGCGCGGCGGTTCTCCGGCGAGTCGAGCGTGATGCGCTCGCGGCCGTCCCACAGCTCGCCGCCGAAGTAGAAGCCCCACACGAACGGAAACCACGGCGGCTCCGAGGGCAAGAAGCCGATCTGCTGGATTTTTCCGGCTTCGACGCGGGTCAGCTTCTCCGCGTAGGCGTCGAGCTC
>JAICQO010000125.1 GCA_025937835.1 Polyangiaceae bacterium | reverse complement strand
CCCTCCGCGCGATCGCTCGGCTTCGGCAAATCTTCGTACAGGATCTGCCCCATCAGCTCGCCGAGCGCTTCGGCCTGGAACGGCGGTCGCCCGGTCAGACACTCGAACGCGATCACCGCGAGCGACCACAGATCGGAGCGGTAATCCGTGGACTTTCCGCGCGCCTGCTCCGGGCTCACGTAGTACGGCGTACCGAGAAAAGAGCCGGTCTTGGTGGCCTTGTCCTGCAGCGAGTAGGCGTCGTGCTTGGCGATCCCGAAGTCGAGCACCTTGGCGATCTCTTCGTCGTCGCCCCGGACCAGGAACACGTTCTCTGGCTTGAGATCGCGATGTACGATGCCGACCGCGTGCGCGCGCGTCAGCGCCCGCGCGACATGTGAAATCACGCGGTAGGTGCTGCCCGGATCGAGCCTGCCGAGGCGCTGCAGGCGCTGCCCGAGATCCTCGCCATCCAGAAACTCCATGGCGATGTACGGGACGCCGCTCCACTCACCATGGTCGAAGACATCCACCACGTGGGGGCTGCGCAGCTGCGCGGCGGCCTTGGCCTCTCGCTGGAAGCGAACGCGGACTTCTTCGCTCTTGGCCTTGTCGTCGTCGACCAGCTTGAGCGCGCACTTGGTGTCCAGCGACAGATCGTAGGCGAGCCAGACCGACCCCATGCCCCCCGCGCCGAGCTTACGCGTCAGCCGATAGCGACCGGCGACTACGACTCCTTCAGCGCGTTCCACGACAGCCTCGATATTCTAAGTTCGAATGACACGTAGACTGAAACGCGCGGCCGCGGTGATATCAGCCAGCAGGGTGTGCGATAACCAGTGTTTCGTACCTACACCACCGGCCGTTCGGGAGCAAGGCTCGCAGGTCGCCGCGCTGAGCCGCGCGTACCTACAGTAAGACTGGAAGCGACCCCACGCTGAGCCACTCCGCATGACCTTGCTCCGCCTCTCGACCGTGTTTGCCGGACAGGCCAACCCGCGCCGCGCGGGGCAGCTCGACCGGCGGAGTATGGTAGCGCTCACACGCCTTGCCTTCAAACGTTGTTTCCCGGCGCGGGGGCGCGAGCCGCGCTCCGGCTCCCCTCCGCGCCAAAGGCGGCGGGCCGCTTCGGCCTCTCGGCGCTCGGGTCGCCCCGGGGCACCACTACTTCCGCGATTTCCTGACCGGGCCGGATCGCAGCGCGCTGCTCGAGTACCTGTCGGAGCTGCATCCGATCTGGGAGAACCGCTACCCCGAGCGCCAGGCACGACCCGAAGGCCGCGCCCAGAGGCGGCTGCTCCGCCCCGTCTACTGGCTCGGCGGCTGGCAGTTCGCGTGCCTCGACTATTACCGGCCCCCGCGGGTGAAGAACCGCGTCGTCGCTGCCGAGCCCTACCCGCCCGTGCTCGCGCGGCTCGTTCTCGAGATCGAACGGCGGGTTCACAAGTTGTTCGCGGTCAGCGACGTTCCGCGCGGCTTCCGACTCAACACCTGCCTCATCAACTTCTACGGCAACCGGCTGGAGCAGGGACGCAGCGTCGATGTCGCGCGTGTCGGCGAGCACCGCGACTTCGAGCCCGGGCCCGTCGCCTCGCTGTCGATCGGTGAGCGTGCGCTGTTCCAGTTCGTCGAGCGCGGCGCGACCGGCGCTCCGCTCTTGTCGCAGTGGCTCGACGACGGCTCGCTGCAGCTCTTCGGGGGCAGCGTTTACAAGGATCGCCTCCTTCATCGCGTGCAGCGCGTCGGGAGGAACGCGGAGCTCTCGCTGCCGCCGGCCATCGAAGGCTTTCGCACGCGACGCGTGAACTTCACATTTCGCTTCGTCCCGCCCGAGCACATCGTCGCCTTCCGAGAGCTCGCCGAGCCGGCGCGCCGTGACGTGCGCGGCTACGTCGAAGAGCTCGGGCGCCATTCTCGGTTCTTCCGCGCCGCGCTCGACGCCGCCCGCTGACGCGAAATCCCTTGCGGCGAAGCACGACCGCGACTACGAAGCGCCCGAAAGTTCGTTTTGCGTTTCGGGGGCGGGAAGCCGGTGAACAATCCGGCGCGGTCCCCGCCACTGTGATCGGACAGACCCTGCCACGGGGCATCCCCCCAGCCACTCGGTAAAAACCGGGGAAGGCGCGCAGGTGTCGCAAGCCGAGAGCCAGGATACCCCCCCGGAGCGGCCCACCCCAACGACCGGCGAAGGACCGGTAGGGAGTCCGTGATGAGTCTGCGTTCGTTCGTGCATGCGGTTGGTATCCTTTCGACCCTCGTGATCATCGGCTGCGGCGACGGGGAGGACGAAACGCCCCCCGACGCGGGCGGGCCCGAGACGCCGGAGGGGCTCGAGATCTCCGGAACCTGGGAGAGCAGCTTCGGCGCCACCGAGATCATCGCCGACGAGAGCTGGGACAGCATCGGGGCAGACTTCACGTCGTCCTCGGAGATCGTGCGCTTCGACAACGAGCAGAACTCGCTCGTCTCGAAAGGCCCGGACTTCATGGATCCGGAGAAGGACGTGTTCAGCCGCGTCGTCTGGACCGAGCCGGAAGGCGGGTCGTTCTATTACTGCACCGTGCTGTACGGTCGAGAGACGCTGTCGGAGGCTCTGATCGACGCGGGTGTGGCCGACCCGAGCGATCCGGAAGCTGGCGGCTGCGGCGACGGCGATTTCCCCTGGACCAGGCTCAGCGAGCAGTGATCGCGAAAATAGCGACGCTCGGCGGGCTCTTGCTCGCCGCGGCGTGTTCGTCCAGCGGCTCGGACGGCGACCCCAGCGGCGAAGATCCGAGCGCCCGGCTACCCTACGCCCGCTCCGTGGTGTCGTTCACCCCCGGCGCTTTCGCAGGCTTCGGCGCCGACCGTTTCCCCGAGATCGTGCTCGGCCCGCCCGGAGGCGAAGGCCGAGGTGCGGGCTCGCTCGACGTGCTCTCGCTCGGCGTGGGCGGCGAGATCGTCCTCGATTTCGGCGAACGCACGATCGAGGACGGACCGGGACCGGACTTCGTCGTGTTCGAGAACGCCTTCTACCCCGAGGGTGATCGGACGCTGGTCTTCGCCGAGCCCGCTGCGGTCGCGGTCAGCGCCGACGGCGACAACTTCGTCGAATACGAATGCGACGCGGAGGGCGACGGCAACGGCCGCTTCGAGGGCTGCGCGGGCGTCACCCCCACCGAGCGCTTCGACCCGTTCGAGCTCGCTCCGCTCGATCCCGAGCTCACGGGAGGCGACGCTTTCGACCTCGCGGAGCTCGACCTCGGCGAGGCGCGCTTCGTGCGCCTGGTGGATCGCGCGCGGGACGGCAGCGGCAACAACGCCGGCTTCGATCTCGACGCGGTCGGCCTGATCCACTTCCGATGACGCGGAGTCAGTCGTACAGGTAGCGGGTCTCGGGGTTCTCGCGACGCCAGATCACCGCGTCCATCAGGTAATGGTGGATGTTGACGAAGGCGAACAGCGCCGCAAACCACGGCGTGGCTCCGAGCTCCGCCGGCGCGTGCTTCGGGATCAAAAATCGCGCAGAGTCGAGCAGCTCGGGCAGCAGGTGAAACTGCAACGCACCGAGCGCGAGCGCGCCGGCGGCGAAGAGCAGCATACGCTCGCGCACGGGCGGCCCGAGCTCCACCTCGGCGGCGCTCGCCTGATTTCGACGCAAGAGCCAGACGAAGTACAGGTACTGCACGGAGTGGAGCGCCGGGATCACGTAGACCAGCAGCGGATCGATGCTGGTGAAGATCGTCCACAGCCAGATCGTCACCAGAAACGCGGTCAGCGGGTAGAGACCCAGGCGCCCTTCCCGCCGCCATTTTCGGACCAGCATCACGCCGAGCGCGACCGAGCTCGCAAGGAGGACGACGCCAGCCAGCGCCTCGAGCAGCAGAGGGTGCGGGAGCGCGCGGTAGACGAGGCCCTTTTCCTCGACGTCGAACGCCGACACCGAGGGATTTGCCCACGCGAACGCCCAGGCCGAGAAACAGTGCAGGAGCAGCACGCGCCGTTCGTTCGCCGAGTAGCGGAGGCCGCGGCGCGCCGACACCACGTTCAACATCCCGAAGCCCTGCTTCACGTAGTGCCAGCCGACGAGGAAGAACATCGCCTCCATCAGCTGGCCCAAGCGGCTCGGCGCGCCCGACGCGATGGCTGCAACGAGCCAGGCGCCGAGAGCCAGCGGCGCGGCAAAGCCCGCGAGCAAGTAGCGCACGCGCTGCGCTTTTGCGAACGCGTCTCCGAACGCGCGGCGCCGCACCTCGCGGTAAAAGAGCAGATACGTGACGGCGAAGTGCGGATCGTTGATCAGGTGCGCGCCGTAAAACGCGGTGAAACCGACCGCGAGCTCCGCCGCGTCGAGCCCGAACCCTTGCCGCGCAAACCACGAGAGCGGCAGCGCGAACAGCGTCGCGCCGCCGAGCAACACGAACTCACCGAACGCGCCGGGGCGGACGGCGGGCTCGGCCCGGGCGGTCGTGAAGGAGGCGGCGAGGCTCGTGTCAGCCACGCCTCAATCGAGCAGATCTCCGCCGCGGGTGAAAGTGCGACGGCTAGCTCTGCAGGGAAGCCCGCAAAAACCAGGCGTGCTTCTCGAACTCGGTGATCACGCCCGTCAGCAGATCGACCGTGTCGGTGTCGGCGCTCTGCTCGGCAACGGTCCGCGATTCCCGCAGCCCGTTCAGGTACATCTCGATGCGCTCGGCGAGCAGCCGCACGTGGTCGAGGTCGCGTGACGTCTCCTGAGGGTACTCGGGCAGCTTGGACTTGGACGCGACGTGGCGCGCAGTGCCGTAGGCGCGGCCGCCGAGCGTGACCGCGCGCTCGGCGATGGCGTCATTGTGGGTGGCGAGGCCGACCGCGAACGTCTCGAACAGCGGGTGCAGCGAAGAGAAGTGCAGGCCCTTGATGTTCCAGTGCGCAACCTTGATTTGCGAGTGGAGATCGAGGCCGTCTGAAAGGCGCTCGTTGAGCGTGTCCGCGACCTTGGCTCGCGCCGCTTCCGGGAGTTTGCTGGGGCTATCGTAGAGCTTCATCCGTGCCTCCTGGCGATGCGGACAACATAGGACCACTCGGCGGGCCTTGGCCAGCGCGTCCGGCTAATTCTTTCGATCGCGCGTGCCCCGCCGCCGGCCGCGGAGCACGACCTGGTACTCGGCGACGTCGAATTCGTCGAGAGTTGCGACCTTCTTCACCTCGAGCGCTTCCCACGGCACGTCCGAAATTCGGCCGGTCTGCTCGTCCACGAAATGATGGTGTCGTTCCAGTTTCGGATCGAACACGACTTTGCCCTCGGCCAGCACGAGCTCGCGCAACAGGCCCTTCTTCACGAGCAGGTTCAGGGTGTTGTACACGGTCGCTCGCGACAGGACCGGCAGCGCCTTCCTCACCTTCGCGAAGACGCGATCGGCGGACGGGTGCTCGTCGGTGTAAAGAACGTAGTCTGCCACCGCTACACGCTGCGCGGACGGCTGGATGCCGTGGCGTGTCAGCAGAGCAATCACGGCGTCGTGGCGCATGAGCTCTAGACTGAGTCTAAATCGGGAATGCGTCAACGGCGCGCGCGCCGAACCGCGGTCCGGGCCTCCTCCCCGTCGGGTTGCGAGCGGTTTTTCCCCAAAGATCCCGCGTGGCTTTACGCTCCCGAGTGCTGGGTAACACTCCCGCCCGCCCGGATGCGTCCGCTCACCCTGCTCTTCGTCGCGCTGTTCAACAGCATCCTCGGCCTTAGCGTGTTGTTTCCGGTGCTCGGCCCGCTCGGACGGGTCCTCGGCCTGCGCGAGCTGGAAGTGGGGCTGTTCACGACCGGATACGCGACCACCCAATTTTTGATGAGCGCCTACTGGGGAAAGACCAGCGAGGTGCGGGGTCGCAAGCCGATCCTGCTGGTCGGCATCCTCGGCTTCGCGGTGACGTTCCTGGCCTTCGCGGTGATAGCCGATCTCGGCCGGCGCGGTGTGCTGGCCGGCGCGGCGCTGTTCGTGCCGCTTTTGGCCACGCGTTTGCTGGGTGGCGCGCTGTCGTCCGCCACGCTTCCGACCGTCCAGGCGTACGTCGCGGACGTGACCGGGCGCGCGGACCGAGCGTCGGGCATGGCGGTCGTGGGTGCCGCTTTCGGCCTCGGCATCGTGTTCGGACCGGCGATCGGCGCGCTGCTCGCACCGGTAGATCTGCTGCTGCCCGTGTACGTGTCGGCCGGCGTCGCCTTCCTGAACGCGCTGTTCGTTTTCCTCAAGCTGCCGGAGCCACCGCGCAAGCTAACTCGAGAAGCTCCACCCCCGCTCGGGCCGGTCGCGGCACGCCTGCCCGAGCTGCTCCTGATCTCGTTCGCGTCGACGCTCTCGTCGGTGGCCATGGAGCAGACGGTGTCTTTTTACTTCCAAGATCGGCTGGAGCTCGACGCCATGGGAACAACCCGCGTGGTCGGGCTGTCCCTGTTCGTCTATGGCGTCGTCGCGGTGCTGGTTCAGGGTGGGTTCGTGCGCCGGGTGCGCTGGCCGCCGCTGCAGCTGGTGCGGATCGGCGTGCCCCTCGCCGCCGTGGGGCTCGCCGGGTTGACGGTGGCGCACTCACTCGGCGCGTTGATCGTGTGCATGGCGCTGCAAGGGCTCGGTCAGGGGCTGACCTTGCCCGGCGTCACGGCCGCGATTTCACTCAAGGCCCGCGACGACGAGCAGGGTGCGGCCGCGGGGCTGACCTCTTCTTCGCAGGCGCTCGCGCGAGTGATCGGGCCCGTGCTCGGCACCGGCCTGTACGAGCTCCGCCCGGAGCTGCCCTACGCTTTCGGGGCCGGGTTGATGTTAGTCGTGGTGGTGTTCTCCTGGGTGGCTCGGCCAGAGCCGAGTACGTGACGGGTCCGGCGTTTCCGCTTTCGAATTTCAGGTGCCGAATGAGACGAGTCGCTGTTCTTTGGTTGTTGTGCGTGGGCTGCGCGAGCGCGCCGCCGCCGGCCAAGTCGCCGGAGCAGGCTGCCGTGCTACCCGAGCCGGCGCCGCCCGTGGCGGAGTCGAAGCCACGAGCGAAGCCCGTCGAGCCGGCGGCGGTACCGAAGCCACCGGAACTTTGTGAAGCTTTCCTCGTGCAGGTGAAATGCGGGCCCACGAAGACTGCGGCCGAGGAGCTCGCGGCGGCGCTCGAGCTCGAGGCGCCGGACGCACGCGACCGCGGCCTCGCCTGCCTCGAAGGATACTGGCCGCAGGGCGCGCCACTGGTGCGCCTGTTGCGCGCCGAGCTCGCGCCCCCTGAATGCTCCGACGTGGTGGTGACCCCTTACCTCGAATCGCCGCCGCGCAAGCTGGACGCGGTCGAGGAGTCCGCGCTGCTCGGCTTCTTGATCTCGGCCCGGTTGACGCGGCTCGTCGGCCCTGCGCCCGTGCTCCAGCCGCCGTTCGACAAGCCTCACTTCACGGCCTTCTTCGAAGAGCAGCTCAAGCCGTGGCTGATCGGCCAGGCCCTGGCGATCGGCGAGCTGTCGCAGCAAGCCTCGAAGCTCACCGGCTACGGCAAGGCCGTGGCGGCGCTGGCGGCCGGACAGGCGGATTTGCGCTTCGTGCGCGCCGCGCGCGCGGTGGCGCTACCCACCGAGCTCGCGAGCGATCCCGAGCTTTCGCACACCTACGAAGCGGCGCTCGACGAGGCGCTCGAGCCGCGCAAAGCGCGCGGCCGGGACGCCGCGTTGGTCGGGCTCCGGACTTTGGCCGAGCTCGGCGCGGCGCGCGATCCTCGGATCGACGCCGCGCGCGCGGTGCTGAGCGAGCTCTACGGCGGTCGCCGCATCGACGCCCTCGATCGCCTGCTATTGCCGGAGCTGCCGCCGCTTGCACCGCGCAGCGTGGAGGAGCGCCTGGCGCTGCGGCTGCCCACGTTCTACGCGGGGCGGTTGCTGTCGAAAGCCGCCAACCTGAAGACGGCCGGCGTGCTGCACGCGCTCAGCGAGCGCGGCGTCCCGAGCAACACCTTCGCGCTCCTCGACGCCGGCGGCCTGAGCCGCGAGGCGTCGCTCTACTACTCTCTCGCCGAGGTGCGGCGCGGCATCACGCATTTCGCAGCGCCGGCCTTCGTCCACGCGCAGACCTTGCTCGGCGAGAAGCCGGCCGGGGACGCCGAGCGTTTGCTCTCGGCGTTGGCGGCGGCGCTGTCCTCCGCTCCGCGCGACGCGGCCGAGCTGATGCTGTCGGGGCCGCGGCTGCCTGCACCCCTCGGCAACCTGGAGCCGCTCGAGTCGCTCGCCAAGCACAACGGACCGCTCTCCGGGCTCGCCGAGTTCGACGCTGCGTACCTGCGCTCGCTCACACCCGTCGAAAACGATCCGGCGTTTTGGACGGATCTGGCCACTCGCTACGCTCGCTCGGAAAAGAAACTGAAACGTCCCGAGCAACGCGCTCTGGCGCGCGAGCTTGCGGATGCCGCGCGGGCCACGGCGAAGGCGCTCCAGCGCTGACCTCTGCAAGGCCGGCTCAGGCAGAGGCTTCGAGCGCCCGCGGCGACGGCGAGGTCTCGAGCGGCTGGCAGCGCGACAGGATGTCGGTGAGCTCGCGCCCGTCGATCGGCTTGATCAGCACGCGCGCGCCGTGCGTCTCGATGAAGCGCCGCGAGCGCTCGGTCACGCCGCCGCCGCTGATGAACACGAAGCGCTCCGCGAGCGCTGGCGCGCGCCGTTGGACCTCTTCGTACAGATCCATGCCGGTCATGTCGGGCATCATCAGATCGCACAGCACTAGGTCGAACTGTCCGTCCTTGCCGAGCAGCCGTTTGAGCGCATCCTGACCGCTCGTCGAGACCTCGACCTTGTGGTCTCCGAGCAGCCGCACCAGCGTGCGCGCCACGAGCACGTCGTCGTCCACGACCAAGAGACGGCGATTCTTCACCGAGACCTGTGGTTTGAGCGTCGACATCGAGCTGAAGTCCGCGTCCTCCGGCGCCGGGGGCAGGACGATCCGCACCGTGGTGCCCTTGCCGATGCGGCTGTCCACGTCGATCCGCCCTCCGAGGCTGGAGATGATGCCCATCGACACGAACAGGCCGAGCCCTGTGCCCTGGTCTTGCGGCTTGGTGGTGAAGAACGGCTCGAAGAGCCGGCGCATGTCCTCGTCCGAGATGCCGATGCCGCTGTCGGTTACCTCGATGCACGCCATGCCGTCGGGCAGGGTGCGCGAGCGGACGGTGATCGTCGATTCGTTGCCCTGGCGATCTTCGGGGATGGCCTGCGCGGCGTTCAGGAGCACGTTCACGAACACCTGAGCGAGCCGGGTGTCGTCGGCCATCACGTCCGGCACTGGCTCGAGCTCGCGCACCAGCCGGGCGCGATGCCTGAGCTCGTTCATCACCAGCTTGATCGAGCTCTCCATCACCTCGCACAGGTTGGTGGGGACGCGCCGCTCTTGCCGCGAGCCGCGCCCGAACACCCGCAGCTCGCGCACGATCTTGCCGATCCGCTCGGCGCCGCCGCGCGCGTCCTGGAGCGCGTCGAGGATCTCTCGCGAGGCGCCCTGGTGGGCGAGCTCGGAGCGGGCGTAGTCGAGGTTGCCCATCACGTACGAGAGCGGGTTGTTGATCTCGTGCCCCACGCTCGCGCTCAGCCGGCCGAGCGCGCTCAGGCGCTCCGAGCGAAGCAGCCGATCGCGCGCCTCGAGCAGCTCCTTCGTGCGTTCGTCGACCTGGCGCGACAGATCCGACGACAGCTCGATCAGCTGCCGCGCGTCGGCCGCCACCCGCCGGGTCATCTCGCTCAGCACGCTGACGACCGCGGCGAGGTAGCCGAGATCGGCCAGGTACAGGTTGTCGATCACCCGCCCGACCACCAACACCTCGTTGATGACCAGCAGGAACAGCACGCAAAACCAGATGAAATGCGCGCGCGCGCCGGGTACCCCGAGCCGCGTCTTTTCCACGTAGCGGCGGAACGGCAGCGTGAGCGAGAGCGGGAACACCAGCGCCAGGACCGAGCCGAGATCGGTCGTGGCGGGGGTGCGGTAGGTAACGCCGGCCCAGGCGATGGTCTGCGCTTCGATGCGGCCGGTCACCATCACGCCCGGGATCAGGGCCAGGCTGCCGACCGCGGCCAGCGCGACGAGCGCCACCCGTTCGCGGCGGCGCAGCCGGTCACCGTACTGCAGGCGCGAATAGAGGATCCACGTCGCACAGTGGAGACCGCCGGTCGCCCAGTTGGCGCGAGCCACGACCGCGATCACCGCGTCGCTCACCCCCTCGAGAGAGAAAGCCACGTTGCCGAGGCTGAACGCTGCCGCGGAGAACGTGACCAGCGAAAACATCCGTAGATGTCGCCAGCCCGGTGCGCGGGCGAAGCCCAGCGCCAAAACCCCGAGCACGAGTTCGATCGCAGCAGCAACAATCGAGACCGTGGTTGCCGTATTCATCAGCAGTCGCGAGTGACGAGCCCGAGCGCATCTTACATGGTCCGGATGCGCGCGCATCAACACGTGCGCACGCAGCAAAAAAAAATCGCGCGCTGCCCGTTCTCGAGAACGTCTCGCGCTCTCCCGACGGACGACCGTCGACGCGCGACGCGCCGCGGCTCGCGCGCCACGCGACGCCACGCGCTGGAAACGTCGGCCACATGGCCAATCTCCGGTTTTGTCGCCGATTTGCCGGAAATACTGGCCCGTCGCGAGAGCGGCGCTCACCCTGGCTCGGCAGCATGACGGAACGCACTTATCAGGAGCTCCTCCCACTAGGTCCCGACACCACACCCTACCGGGTAGTGACACGTGACTACATTTCCACCTTCGAGACGAAGGGGCGCACCTTCCTCGAAGTCGAGCCGGAGGCGCTCACGCTGCTCACCCGCGAGGCCATGCGAGACATCGCGCATCTGCTGCGGCCAGGCCACCTCGCTCAGCTACGCAAGATCTACGACGACCCGGAGAGCTCGCCGAACGATCGCTTCGTCTCGCTCGAGCTCCTGAAGAACGCGAACATCGCGGCAGGCTTCGTGCTTCCGTCGTGCCAGGACACCGGCACCGCGATCGTGATGGGCAAGAAGGGGCAGGGCGTGCTGACCCGCGGCGGGGACGAGGCGGCGATCGCGGCCGGCATCCGCGACGTGTACTTGAAGTCGAACCTCCGCTATTCGCAGCTCGCGCCGCTCGACATGTATCGCGAGCAGAACACCGGCGACAACCTGCCGGCGCAGATCGAGATTTTTGCGACCGACGGCGACGCCTACAAGTTCCTGTTCATGGCCAAGGGCGGCGGCTCGGCCAACAAGAGTTATCTGTACCAGGAGACGAAGGCGCTCTTGAACCCGGCAAGCTTGAAGGCCTTCCTCAAGGACAAGCTCGAGAAGCTCGGAACTGCGGCTTGCCCGCCCTACCACCTCGCGGTCGTGATCGGCGGCACCTCCGCCGAGTACAGCCTCAAGGTCGCGAAGCTCGCGTCGGCCCGCTACCTCGACGCGCTGCCGACCCAGGGCAGCCCGAGCGGGCACGGCTTCCGCGATCTCGAGCTCGAGGCCGAGGTCCTCGCGCTGTCCCAGGAGAGCGGCATCGGCGCGCAGTTCGGCGGCAAGTACTTCTGCCACGACGTGCGCGTGGTTCGCTTGCCGCGGCACGGCGCGAGCTGCCCCGTGGCGATCGCGGTCTCCTGCTCGGCGGATCGCCAGGCGCTCGGCAAGATCACGCGCGACGGCGTGTTCCTCGAGGAGCTGGAGCGCGATCCGGCGCACTACCTGCCCGACGTCGGGCACGACTCGCTCCGGAGCGACGTCGTCAAACTCGATCTCAACCAACCGATGTCGGAGCTCAGGGCCGTGCTCTCGCGCTACCCGATCCGCACGCGCCTCTCGCTGACGGGTCCGATGATCGTGGCACGCGACATCGCTCACGCGAAGATCAAGGAGCGGCTCGACGCGGGCGAGGGCATGCCCGATTACTTCAAGAATCACATGGTTTACTACGCGGGCCCCGCGAAAACCCCGGACGGCTACGCCTCGGGCAGCTTCGGGCCGACCACCGCGGGGCGCATGGACGCCTACGTCGATTTGTTCCAGAGCCACGGCGGCTCGCTCGTGATGCTCGCCAAGGGCAACCGTTCCAAGACCGTTACGACAGCGTGTCGCAAGCACGGCGGCTTCTACCTCGGCTCGATCGGCGGCCCCGCCGCGCGGCTCGGCAAGGACTGCATCCGCAAGGTCGAGGTGCTCGAGTACCCGGAGCTCGGGATGGAAGCCGTGTGGCGGATCGAGGTCGAAGACTTCCCCGCGTTCATCGTGGTCGACGACAAGGGCCACGACTTCTTCGAAGAAATCAGCGCTTCCGGCAGAAGCCACGGCCTCCCCGTCATGCGCTAGAGCGACCCGCTTCGAGCGGGGCAAACACACGAACGAAGGAGTGTGCGCGTGGGGAGGGGCCCCGCCGAATTCATTTCGGCGGGGGGCGGCGCGTGCCGCCGCCCCTGCGACAGGGGCGACAACCCTCAGGTCTAGAGGCCCCACGATGCGAAGCTTCCTCGCTCGGGCCCTGCGTCGCAACGGTTGGCCTGCACGGAAGACGGGTGGTGATGGGCCAATCACTCCCAATGTTTATTTGGCAATCACGCCAATCGCGACTTGACGCGGAGTAGCGTCTTGAAGCAAGCACGCGGCATGGTCACCCCCAACAGTGATTCGCTTGCATTCGCGGCGTCCGAGGCTCGGCCCGCACCCGTAGCGGACGAAGCCTCCGAGGCGCCTCCCGCCTCCGGCGAACGCGAGATAAAGCTCGCGGATCGCGGGGTCGAGCCGGAACCTGCGGTGAGCGCAGCCGAGCCAGCTGTCGAGGCCCCGAGCCCGAACGAGCTCCGGCTCCGCACGGTGGAGGCCAACATCGGCGTCTTGCGCTCGCGCGGGCTCGCGCACCTGACCGCCGAGGACGAGCGCAGCGACGGCCGCACGCTCACGCTCGGCGCGTCGCGGCTCGTCAACTTCGGCAGCTGCTCGTATTTGGGGCTCGAGGTGCATCCGCGGCTCAAGGCCGCCGCGCACGACGCGCTCGAGCGCTACGGGACGCAGTTTTCGTCGTCGCGCGCCTACGTCTCGACCCCGCTGTACGGCAAGCTCGAGGATCTGTTGCTGCAGATCTTCGACGCCCCGGGGCTCGTGATCGCGCCGACCACGACGCTCGGTCACAGCGCCGCGCTGCCGGTGTTGGTGGAGGAGCGCGACGCGGTGATGTTCGATCTCTACGTGCACAACAGCGTGCAGGCGGTGCTGCCGTCGCTCAAGCAGCGCGGGATCCACTGCGAGGCGCTGCCGCACAAGCGAATGGACCGCGTGGCCGCGCGCGCCGAGGTGCTGGCCAAGAAATACCGCCGCGTGTTCTACCTTTGCGACGGCGTGTACAGCATGCACGGCGACGTGCTCGACGTGAACGCGCTGTACGACGCGCTCGAGCGCGTGCCCTCGCTCCACGCCTACATCGACGACGCGCACGGCCTGGGTTGGGCGGGGCGGTGCGGCGCCGGTGTGGTGCTCGGCAAGCGCAAGATCCACGAGCGGATGGTGGTGGCGTTCGGCTTGTCGAAGGGCATGGCCGCAGCGGGCGGTGTGTTCGTGTTCGCGGACCAGGCGCTGGCCCGGCGCGTGTTCACCTGCGGCAGCTCGCTGATCTTCTCGGGTCCGATCCAGCCGCCGTTGCTCGGCGCCGCGGTCGCCTCGGCCGAGGTGCTGCTGTCCGACGAGCTCGAAATCCTGAAGGGCCGGCTAGAAGCGCGGATCGAGCTGTTCGACAAACTGGCCGTCGGCCACGGGCTGCTCAAGGAGCGTCCCTCGCCGACGCCGATCCGCTTCATCGAGATCGGCGAAGAAGAGACGTTGATGGACCTGGCTTGTGCGCTGAAGCGCGCCGGCTACTTCGTCAACGCGGCCACGTTCCCCGCGGTAGCGCGCGGTCGGGCGGGCCTGCGCATCATGCTGAACGCGAATCAGACGCTCGACGACGTACGAGGCCTGGTGCAGGAGATCGCTCGGCTGGTCGGCGAAGGTGGAACCCGACGCGACACGATCCCCGCCCTGCCCACGCCCGAATCGCTCGAGGCGCTGGAAGGCATCGCGTTTCGGCGCGGCTGAGTCAGGCCAGCGCGACGTACACCTCGACCCGGCTCGGGGAGACGTGAACCTCGTAGTCGGCGCGGTACGAGCGGCGGATCTTGCCTTCTTCGGACAAGCACCAGATCTGCCGCCAGGCTGCGCCGAGCGCTGACGGTTGCGGTCCGCAAGCGACGTAGCGCAGGTACCAGCCCTCGGGGACGAACACGTTCGGCGCGTCGCCTTCCTCGAGCTCGTCCGTGATGGTCACTCGACAGGCGCCGCGGTGATCCGTCTCGTACTGATCGTAGATGGCGCGCGTGATGCCGACGGGCGCTCCGGCACGGCGCGCCAGGAAGCGCTCCCACAGCCGGCCCATGCCCGAAGCTTCGGGAGCTCCGTCCCCTGCGCTGCTCATCCTCTGTGATTCCCCGAAGCGACTGAAGCTCGAGCACCAGACTCTACTGTTCATCTCCAACCTCCCTCGAGATGAGCCGCGCCTCCGCCGTGTGGAACGCCGGCTGTTCGTAAAATCGTAGCCGGCTTTTCCCGGACCTCGCAAGGGGCGAGCTTCCGGGAGCTTGGCCACGCATCCTAACTCGGCGTTTTGCCGCGAAGCCGTCGGGCCGCCTCGGGTTGGGTTAGTCTCGCGAAATGGCGGAACGTTTCGCTAGATTACGAGTCTCCGGACACGCTCGCAGACTGAAAGCGGCGCTCGGGCTGAGCCCGGCCCGGCTCTGGCTGTTGGCTCTTTTCACTGCGGGCGCGCATCTCGCCGGCTGCACCACTTACCGCGCCTACTCCGGCGAAGCGCGCGCGCCCGACAAGATCGCGTTGCTCGACTGCGATCCCGAAGGTGTCGTCGTCCGGCGCGTGGAGAGCTACCCGTTCGACGGCGGCTGGTCGGAGTTCGAGCTGTTGCCCGGCACACGCAAGGTGTCTGCGGAGCTGTTCTGGACGCGGCTCGAGCAGCGCATCGAGTTGCCAGAGAGGAGCGCGAGCTTCGTCGCCAAAGCGGGCGAGCGCTATCGCTGTGTT
>JAICQO010000207.1 GCA_025937835.1 Polyangiaceae bacterium | reverse complement strand
TGAGCCGGGGGCTCTGACCGATTGAGCTATGGGCCCGGGAGGTCCGCGCAACGCGCGGTGCGCGGACGTGGAGGCCGTCGATAACGATGCCCGAAGGGGCAAGAGGAAGGCCGAGCACGGCGCGGAAGGCTAGTCGAACAATCCCCTGCCGGCAACCGGGAGATACCGTGAAACCCCTGGTTTCGCGGCGAGCGGCGCCCCGGGCGGCGGCTCGCTCCTGCAGTCGCGGTCACGACCGGCCGATGGTTCAGGTGATCCTGGCTGATCGGAGCGCGCCCGGACTCCGGTCGCGGCTTACCAGTTACCAGTTACCAGTTGCCAGGGCGGGGCGCGGCCTTGCGACAAAAATGGCTCTTCAATCGAGGGACTGCGAGTCGCGCTCGCCGGGCAGAAAGGTGGTAGACCTGCTGGTTCGCGGGTCTCGGCTGACCTGCGCCGGTCATGGATAGTCTGGTCGTTCGCGGCGCCACCCAGCACAACCTGAAGAACGTCAGCTGCGAGCTGCCTCGAAACCGGCTCGTCGTGATCACCGGTCCGAGCGGCTCCGGCAAGTCTTCACTGGCCTTCGACACCATCTACGCCGAGGGGCAGCGTCGCTATGTCGAGTCGCTCTCGGCCTACGCCCGGCAGTTTCTCGACCAACTCCCGAAACCGCGCGTCGAGAGCATCGAGGGGTTGAGCCCGGCCATCGCCATCGAGCAGAAGGGGCTCGGTAAGAGCCCGCGCTCGACGGTCGGCACCGTGACCGAGATCGCCGACTACTTGCGGCTGCTGTTTGCCCGCGTCGGCGTGCCCCACTGCCCCAAGTCCGGGCGCGTGCTGCGCGCCTACACCGTGCAGGAGATCGTCGATGCCATCGTGGCGCGCGGCGAAGGCGCCCGCGTCGTGCTGCTGGCCCCGGTGATCCGCAACGGCAACGGGGACGTCTTCGAGCAGGTCGAGCGGCTGCGCCGTGACGGCTACGTGCGCGCGCGCATCGACGGCGAGCTGAAGGACCTCGGCGAAGAGCTCGACCTCGACCCTCAGCAGCCGCACGAGCTCGACGTGGTCGTGGACCGGATCGTGGTCCGCGACGGGGCGAAGGGCCGGATCACCGACTCCGTCGAGCTGGCGCTGAAGCTCGGGGACGGCACGCTGTTGATCGACGCGGGCGACGGCAGCGAGCCCGTGGTGATGAGCGAGCGGCTCGTGAGCTGGGAGTTCGGCATCACCTTGCCGCCGCTCGAGCCGCGGCTGTTCTCGTTCAACAGCCCCTACGGCGCCTGTCCGAGCTGCGGCGGGCTGGGCGTGCGCTCGGCCATCGACGTGAATCGGATCGTCCTCGACGACACCCGCTCGCTGCGCGAGGGCGCGATCGCGGCCTTCGGGCGCCGGGGCTCGGTCGCCAGCGCCACCGAGGTGCAACGCGTGGTCGAGGCGATCGGCGTGAACCCGGACCTGGCCTTCCGCGATCTCACCGAGGAGCTCCGCCGCGCGATCCTGTTCGGAACCGCCGATGCTCCGCTGAAGCGCCGGGGCAAGCCGCGCGAGTACGACGGCATCGTGCCGCGGCTGACGCGCCTGCTCGAGTCCGGCGAGCTCCCCGACGGCGAAGACGAGCCCGACGACGGCGCGATCGGCCCCGAGGATCTGGGCCGATTCGTGGTCACGCAAACTTGCGAAGCTTGCAACGGCGTGCGGCTGCGCCCCGAGGCGCTGGCGGTCAAGGTCGGCGGCAAGAACATCGGGGAAATCTGCCGGCTCTCGCTGCAGCAAGTGAAGGCGTTCCTCGAGGTCTACGCGAAGAACGATCAGGTCGCGGGCCGCGAAGCCACGATCGCGCTGCCGCTCGTGCGCGCCATCACCGAGCGGCTCGGGTTCTTGATCGAGGTCGGCCTCGATTATCTGACGCTGGATCGCGCGGCGTACACGCTCTCCGGCGGGGAGGGCCAGCGGATCCGGCTGGCCACGCAGATCGGCGCGTCGCTGGTGGGCGTGCTCTACGTGCTCGACGAGCCGAGCATCGGGCTCCACGCCTGCGACAACGAGCGGCTCTTGCAGGCGCTCCGCCGGCTCGTCGTCAAGGGCAACAGCGTGATCGTCGTCGAGCACGATCGCGACGCGATCCTGGCGGCGGACCACGTGGTCGACATGGGGCCAGCCGCTGGCGCACACGGCGGCACGATCGTCGCCGAGGGCACCCCCTCGCAGATCGCCGAAGATCCGCGCAGCGTGACGGGGCCGTACCTGTCGGGAAAGAAGCGGCTCGCGATCCCGAGCGCACGCACGCGGCCGGGGCCCGACAAGCTGCGCGTGATCAACGCGCGCGCCCACAACCTGCGCGACGTGACGCTCGAAGTGCCGGTCGGCCTGATCACGTCGATCACCGGCGTCAGCGGCTCGGGCAAGAGCAGCCTGGTGGTCGACACGCTGCTGTCGGCCGTGCGCGCGGAGCTCTACGGCGCGACTGGCTGGGTCGGCCCCTGCGATCGCATCGAAGGGCTCGAGCACATCGACAAGGTGATCAGCATCGACCAGGCCCCGATCGGCCGGACGCCGCGCTCGAACCCCGCGACCTACACCGGCATCTTCACCCACCTGCGCGAGCTGTACGCGGGCCTGCCCGACGCCCGCGCTCGCGGCTACAAGCCCGGGCGCTTCTCGTTCAACGTGAAGGGCGGCCGCTGCGAGGCGTGCCAGGGCGACGGCGTCCTGCGCATCGAGATGCATTTCTTGCCCGACGTGTACGCGAC
>JAICQO010000026.1 GCA_025937835.1 Polyangiaceae bacterium | reverse complement strand
GGACTTTCCGACGCGGCCGTTCTGCTCCCCGCGCTGCAAGTTGGCCGACCTGCACAACTGGCTGAGCGAAGAGTACAAGGTCTCCGAGCCGCTGCCGATCGAGCCCTTGGTCCCGGAATCCAAGCCGAACTGAGCTGGGCGAAGGCCTCCAGGCAGGTGCGGCAGCTGGCGAAGCAGCGCTCCGGACGTATGCTGTGGGGCGTGACTCACCCCCCTGCCCGCGACAGCGTGCTCCGGGCCATGACCGACGACGGCGCGTTCCGCGTGATCACCGCGTCCACGACCAACACCGTGCGCGGGGCGATCCAGGCGCAGCGCACGCGCGGCGAGACGGCCCGCACCTTCGGCGACCTGATCACGGGCTCGATCCTGTTCCGCGAGACGATGGCTCCCGAGCTTCGCGTCCAGGGCATCCTGCGCGGGTCGAACGGCTCGGGCAGCCTGGTCGCCGACTCGCACCCTTCCGGGCAAACGCGCGGCTTGATCCAGCTCAAGGAAGGCAAGAGCCAGATCGCCCTCGAACAGGGCGCCGTGATCCAGATGATGCGTACGCTGCCGAGCGGGCGCATCAACCAGGGCGTCGTCGAGGTGCCGCTCGAGGGCGGCGTGTCGCGCGCGCTGATGGCGTACATGCAGGTCTCCGAGCAGGTCGTGTCGATGATCGCCGTCGCCACGCTGCTCGAAGGAGACGAAGTGCTCGCCGCAGGGGGCTACATGGTGCAGCTCTTGCCGGAGGTGGGCCGCGGCCCGCTCGCGATCATGACCGAGCGCTTGCGCGACTTCGAGAGCATCGACGCGCAGGTCGGCGACGCCGAGTTCACGCCGAGCTGGCTCTTGGACCAGCTCTTGTACGGGATGCCGTTCACGCGGCTCGAAGAGAACCAGGTCGATTACGGCTGCTGGTGCGACGAACTGCGCGTGATGTCGGCGCTCGCCACGCTGAACCACGCCGACATCGAGCACCTGCTCTCGGCCAACGAAGTCCTCGAAATTTCCTGCGAATATTGCCACCGCGAGTACCGGATCCAGCCGACGCGGCTGCAGGGGTTGCTCGAGTCGAGCTAGCGAGAAAAACGATGCGCGCGTGGTTGGGTTTTCTGGGGTTGATCGTGTGGGGTGTGGCTTCGTGTTCGTCGGATACGGAGCCCCAGCGCGTCTGTACCGCAATCGGCTGCACCGACGGCGTGCACGTCGGCGTGTTGATCGGCGAGCTCGAAGACGGCGACTACACGCTCCAGGTGACGCTCGACGGCGCCGCCTACGAGTGCACGCTCTCGGCCCCGGACGGCCTGCCGGCACCGGGCACGGGTCACGCCTTGAGTTGCTCGCCGGAGCTTCAGCACGCGCTCGTGATCTCCCGCTCCTCTTGCGAGGGGGCGGACTGCCCTCCGAACGGCCCGGTCGAGCTGTCGTTCACACCCGTCGGTTTCCCCGAGAACATCGACCTCAGGCTCGAACGCGGCGGCGAGCTCGTGGCGGAGGATCAAGCCGGCATCGAATACAGCCAGATCTTTCCCAACGGGCCCGAGTGCGACGACGGCTGCAAGGCCGCCGGCATCGAGTTCATCTTCGACTAGCGAGCGGCGCCGCGAGCCAGGCTCTGCACGAGCTTCGCGAAGCGCAGCGCCAGCTGTTCCCAGTCGTATCCCGCCGCGAGCTCGCGGCCGCGCGCGGCGGAAGCATCGAAGCTGCCGCGATCCCGGAACGCGCCGAGGATCTCTCGGGCGAAGTCGGCCGCGCCCTCTGCTTCTCGGTATGCTCCGGGCGCGCTGAGGCCGAAGCCGCGAACGCCGACCGCGGTCGAGATCAGCGGTAGCCCGGAGGCGAGCGCCTCGAGCACCTTGAGCGACGTGCCGGCGCCGAAGCGCAATGGGTTGGCGTAGACCGCGGCGCGCTCCAGGTACGGAGCCACGCTCTCTACGAAGCCGGTGACCTCGACGCTCTCCCCGGAAAGAGCGAGCACTTCGCGGTTCGGGTTCATCCCACACAGCACGAGGCGCGCGCGGGGCTCGTCGCGGCGTACGAGCGGCAGGACTTCTCCGGCAAGAAAGCGCGCGGCGGCAACGTTGGGTGGGTGGCTCATCGAGCCGACGAACAGCACCTCGAAGCCGGTGCGTGCGGAGGGCAGGCGAAACGGCACGGAAGAGAGCTCGACCCCGTTCGGGATCAGCGCGGGTGCTCGCTCACGCACCCGCTGCACGCGCTCGGCGTCGGACTCCGATACGCACACGACTTCACTCGCGGTTCGCCAGATCCGCTGCTCCCAGGCTTCGAGGAGCGCGACCTCGCGTTGCTTCCAGTAGCCCAGCGGGCCGCGCGCGCGGTCGCGCTCGGCAACATATTCGCTCTCGACGTTGTGCTCGTCCACGACCAGCGGCACGTCGGGTGCTCCGAGAGCGAGCGCGGCGGCCTGGCAGTGCTCGGCGACGAGCACGTCGAAGCGACGCTGCCCGTGGGCGCGCCGGAATGCGGCCGACAGCAGAGGAGGCGCCGCGTTGCGCACGCGCGCGGGCCAGCGCCACGCCGGCAGCGCCGGGAAGCGCGCGACCGCGACGTGATGCGCCGCGTACGGCTCGAGCGCCGAGCGCGCCGTCTCTTGCTCGAGCTCGGCCGGAGCCGCGACCGCGAAAAGCTCGAGCTCGCCGAGCTCCGCGAGCGCCCGCGAAAGCCGATGGATCCGGATCCTCCCGCCGGTCGTGGCGGGCGCCGGCAAATACGGAGCAAACACCGCGACGCGCAGGCGTTAGCTCCCGCCCCGGCCGTTCGAAGCAAGCAAAATCAGTATTCTCACGGCGATCCTTAGGGTTTCTGAAGCGGCGCGGTCGCGCGCGGCTCCTCATAGCACGCCGCGGAGCCGGTAGTTCCGGACCTGCTCGCGCGTGGTTCGTGCCTTCCCGAGCGGCCGCCCTTGCCGAAGTGGATCGCCCGGAGTTCAATCGCTCGGTGGATCGGACCGCCCTGTCGCGCCTCGGGCTCGGAGCTTTCGTGCTCGGCGCCTGCGCGGGTGCGCCGAAGAGCACCGAACGGACGGCGCCGCCGGCCCCCTCGGCCCTCCCCGCCCCCGCCTCCGCGCCGCGCGAACAGCTGCTGAGCATCTTGAGCCTCAACGATCTGCACGGCCGTGTCGGCGCGGTGCCGGCGTTCGCGGGCTACTTCGAGGCGCTCCGCCGCGCGCGCGGCGACCGTGGCATGGTGCTGGCCGTCGATGCGGGCGACATGTTCCAGGGCACGATCGGCTCGAACTACACCGAGGGAGCCTGCGTCGTGCGCGCCTACAACGCGCTCGGCATGACCGTCGCCGCGCTCGGGAACCACGAGTTCGACTACGGGCCGATCGACGGCGCGCCACCGGTGAACGGATTGCTCCCCCAGGGTGCGCTGCGAGCTCGCATCGCCGAAGCCGAGTTCCCGTATCTGGCCGCGAACCTCGTGGCCGCGAACGGCGCGTTTCCGGCCTGGGACAACCTGTTCCGTCGCGTGCTTCTGCGCACGCCCGAGCTCACGATCGGCTTCGTGGGCGTGCTCACCCGCGAAACGCCGACGATCGTGATGCCCGACTACTTCGCAGGGCTCGAGGTTTCGGACCTGGCGACCGCCGTGCGCGAGCAGGCGGCGGCGCTACGGCGCGAGGGAGCGCACGTCGTGATCGCCATCGCCCACGCCGGGGCAGAGTGTCAGCGCCTGGACGATCCACACGACCTCTCGAGCTGCGACGCCGACACGTCGGAGTTGTTCCAGACCGTGCGGCAGACGGGGCCTGGGCTGGTCGATGCCTGGATCGGCGGGCACACGCACGCTGGGGCCGCGCACTACGTGGAGGGGGTGCCCGTGATCGAGGCCTACTCGCGAGGCAAGGCCTTCGGGCGCGTAGACCTGCGCCTTTCGGGCTCGCCTCCGCGCGTCGTCGAAGCCCGGCCGTTTCCGCCCGAACCGCTGTGCCCCGACAGCGGCGAGCTCGCCGCGTGCGAGACGCACGACTACGAGGGGCAAGCGGTGGTCGCCTCGCAGGCGGTGGCGGAGGTGATCGCCCCTGCGCTCGAGGTGGCCCGACGGGAGCGAGCGCGTTCGCTCGACGTGGAGATGCTGGAGCGGCTCCCGCCCGAGCACGACGTCGAATCCGCTCTCGGGAACCTGTTCGTGGATCTGATGCTCGAGCATTTTCCGAACGCGGACTTCGCGATCGCCAACGGCGGCAGTCTGCGGGCCGCTCTGCCCGCTGGGCCGCTCAGCTATGGGGAGCTCTACGAAGCCATGCCGTTCGACAACCGCGTCGTGACCCTGGAGCTCAGCGGCGCGGAGCTGCGCCAGGTGCTCGAGCGCCACCTCTCCGCCGAGGCTCGCGGCATCGTCTCGGTGTCGGGGATCGAGGTCCAGGCTCACTGCCAGGAGAACGCGCTGAAGGTGCGGATCCTGCGGCGCGGCAAGCCGATCACCGACCAGACCAAGCTGACGCTCGTGACCAGCGACTACCTCGCGAGCGGCGGCGACCTCTTGTTTTCGCCGCTCGGCGAGCCCCGTACGCGGATCCACAACGCCTCGCCGCTGCTCTTGCGCGACGTGCTCGCGCTCCAGCTCAAGAAGCGCCGCAAGGTGAGCGCGCGGGACAGCTTCGATCCCAAGCGCCCGCGGATGCGGCTGTCGGCGCCGCGCCCGCTCCGCTGCGGCAGCTGAGCCTCAGGGCTTCTTTGCGATCCCTTCGCTGTCCAGCACGACCCGCGAGCTCCCGTCTTTCTGCTTGAAGCTGAGCTCGCCGCGGGCGCCGCGGCCGACGAAGGTCGCCACCGGCCTTTCGTCGGCGTCCACGATCACGAGCTCGCGCACGGAGAGCTTGTCGTACTTGGCAGTGATGCCGTGGCAAGCGGACAGCGCGAGGCCTGCTACCAGCGCGACCCGGTAGCGGTGGTTCGAGCGCTCGAGGCGCTCCAGACGTTCCTCGATGGTCATCGGCTAGCGGTATCACGTAGATTGCTGGTCGTGCTCGGCACCCTCTCACGACGGACGGAAATCGAGGAGCGATTGAGCCAGGCCAAGGCGGGCTGGAGGCGCGCCCGCGCCGAGCTCTCGCAGATCCAGGCCAGGCTGGGACAGCGCGCCCTCGACGTCGAAGAGCGCATCGAGCGACGCTCCCGGATGAAGCCCTGGCTGCGCACGGCGCTCGGCTGGGTCGGCGCGCTGCCGGACGACACGGACGACCGGCGCTGGCAAGCAGCGCAGGCGGAGATCGAGCGGCGAAAGCAGGCCGTGGCCGCCGTCGAGCGCGAGCTCGATGCGCTGCGCAACCTCGAAAAACAGCACGACGAGTTGCTCGCCGAGCTCGGGTCGAAGCTCGATCGCTCCCGCCAGTACGTCGAGCAGCTCGATGCCGCCCATGAAGTCGCCGTCGAAGGCCAGCAGCGCGCGAGCGCCGCGGTGACGCTGTTCGTCGAAGCCGATGCCTCGACGCTCGAGGAGGGCCAGGGCGACGACGAGGGTGCTCGGTACGAGAAGACCTCGGAGCTCCTGAATCAAGCCAGCGTGCAACTGGCGGACGCCTCTGCTCAGTTTTCCCTATGCAACGAGTCGACCCTGGCCGGCGTCCTGATCGACGTCTCGAGTCGCGCCTCCGCTGCCGGGATGTGGCAACCCGTCTCCGGCAAACACGACCTCGCCACCATTCGCGCGCTCCGCGACGCCACAGTCACCGCGCTCGACGTCGCCGGCGCGTTCCTGGTTCGCCTGGGAAACGAAGTCACCCGCGCCCGCTCGGAGCTGAAAACTCTGCGCGAGCAGCGGGAACAACGTCTCCTGGACCTGAAACTCTGACGGCTTTTGTCGCCAAGGCGCCAGAGGAGCCGCCAAGCGTCGCCAAGTTTTTTTGGGTTGGGGCGCGCTCGAGCTCGCAGCGACGTCGCTTGCCGTCACAGCGCGCCCCGACGTCCCGCGGGTTACTCGGCTGGGGGCTGGGTGATGCGCGTTTCGTGGAGCTTCTGGGCGAGGCCTGCATCCGTCAGGTCGCTGTGGCAGGCGCTCTTGGTGCCGGCGGTGACGCCGACGGCCTTGGCTGTCTTCGATGCCAGGCGGATCAGCTCTTCGGGCGGGACCACGCCGCGCTTTTCCAGGATTTCTTGCTGCTCCGGGGTCAGCGCGGGTGACTTCAGCGCCGTGGCCCAGTCGTAGCGCGGGTCCTTGCCGCTCGAAAACTCGGCGATTTCTCGGGAAATGCGCACGGCGCACCAGTCGTGGCCGCACATGGCGCAAAAGTCGGTGTCGACGTCGAGGTCCTCGTCGTGGAAGGCGCGGGCGATGTCCGGGTCGAAGGCGAGCTCGAAATGCTTTTCCCAGTTCAAGGCCGCACGCGCCTTGGTGAGCTCGTCGTCCCAGTCGCGCGTGCCCGGGATGCCGAGCGCGACGTCGGCGGCGTGGGCCGCGATGCGGTAGGCGACGCAGCCTTGCTTGACGTCGTCTTTCTTCGGCAGGCCGACGTGCTCCTTCGGCGTCACGTAGCAGAGCATCGACGCGCCGTGGAAGGCGGCGGCCGTCGCGCCGATGCAGCTCGTGATGTGGTCATAACCGGGGAAAACGTCGGTCACGAGCGGGCCGAGCACGTAGAAGGGCGCGCCGTGGCAGACGCGGCGCTCGAGCTTCATGTTGTACTCGATTTGATCGAACGGGACGTGACCGGGTCCCTCGATCATCACCTGGCAACCCAGCTTCCAGGCGCGCTCGGTGAGGGCGCCGAGCGTCTCGAGCTCGCGGAGCTGCGCTTCGTCGGAGGCGTCGGCGAGGCCGCCCGGGCGCAGGCCGTCCCCGAGCGAGAACGAGACGTCGTATTCGCGCATGATCGCGCAGATCTCGTCGAACAGCGTGAACATCGGGTTCTCGGCCTTGTGCACGAGCATCCATTTCGCGAGCAGCGACCCGCCGCGGCTGACGATGCCAATCAGCCGCTCTTTGACGAACGGCAGATGCGCGCGCAGCACGCCGGCGTGGATCGTGAAGTAATCGACGCCCTGCCGCGCCTGGTGGCGCAGGTTATCGAGGATCAGCTGCGGCGTGAGCTCCTCGATGCGGCGCCCGAGGATCATCGAGTAAATCGGCACGGTGCCGATCGGCACCTTGGAGCTCTTGAGGATGGCCTCGCGGCACTCGTCGATGTTGCCGCCGGTCGACAGGTCCATCACCGTGTCGGCGCCCCAGCGCTCGGCCCAGCGCAGCTTCTCGACCTCTTCGTCCGTGCTCGACGAGACGGGGGAGGCGCCCATGTTGGCGTTCACCTTGGTGCGGCTCGCGCGCCCGATGCACATCGGGTCGAGCGCGTACGTGAGGTGCACCTTGTTGGCGGGGATGATCATGCGGCCGGCGGCGACCTCGTCGCGCACCTGCTCGGCCGTGAGGTGCGGCTCGCGTTCGGCGACGCGCCGCATCTCGGGCGTGATCCGACCGAGCCGCGCGTGCTCGAGCTGCGTGACCGGCACGAAGCCCGCGGGAGCCACCGCGAATGCTCCCTCGCGACGCCAGCCGTCCGGCAAGAAGTCCCAGGCCGTCTTGTCACTCGGCTCGGGCATGCCCGGCGAATCCGACGACGAGAAGGTGAGCGGCCCTCCGATGTCCGGAGTGCGCGCAAAAGAGCCGGGGTTGGTGCCGTGACCGCCACGTGGAGCGGAGCGCGGATTCAGGATCGGGAGAACACGGGTCATTCGGGATTCCTCGCTGTCGCCCGAGAGGGGAAGCAGACGGCGAACGACCTCGCACGTCGCTTCCCTACGCCGGTGCAAACCGGATCAGGTTCGGCGGGTGCTTCTCAGCGGTCCGAAACAGACCGCGCCCCGAGCGACAGGCCGGACGCTACCTCGAAGGGATCGGCGGAGCAAGGGGCTTGCGCCGGGCGAGCCGCCCTACCCTCCCAACTTGTACAGCTCCGCCAGCTTGCCCGACAAATGCGCGATCAGCACCTGCTCCTCGATCACGTCCACCCGGGCACGGGTGACGCGCAGGCGCGCGCGGCGTAGCTCGTCTTCCGCCTGGCGGACTTGGATCGGGATGGTCTGGCCGAGCTCGAAGCGCGCGCTCTCGGCGTCGTAGGATTTCTGGGCGATTTCGAGGGTGCGCTGGGCGAGCTCGAGGCGGCGCACGGCGGAGGCTTCGCTTTCGAGCGCGGCGCGGGCTTCGGCCGAGAGGCGAATGCGCGCGCCCTTGAGGTTTTGTTCGGCGATGCGCACGGCCAGGAGCGCGCTTTGGCGCTCGGCGCGGTAACGGGTCCCGTCGAGTGGGAGCTCGCCGCTCAAGCCGACGTGAACGGCGAGGTAGCTCATTCCCGCTGCGCGCTCGGCAGCGCTCGAGATCTTTTCGCCGAGGCCTTGCGACTGCACGTAGCCCTCGATGTCGAGGCGCGGACGGCTCGACTCGCCGGCGGCTTCCGCGCGCACGGAGGCGGCGCGCCAGTTGCTTTCGAGCTCGGCAAGCTCGACCGAGTCACGCGCCAGCGCCGCCTCGATGACCTTGGCCGAGCCGAGCGGAGCGGGCTCCGGCAACTCCGAGGAGGCGGACAGGGTGGCGGCGTCGCCGTCGACGCCGCCGATCGCGGTCGCGAGCTCGAGCGCGCGCTGATTTCGCGCAGTTTCTGCCGAAACCAGCGACTCTTCGAGCTCGGCGACGCGGGTCTGGAAGCTGAAGCTGTCGGCGAGCGCCAGCGCGCCTTGCTGAACCTTGACGCTGGCTTCGCGCTCCTGCTCGCGCGCGAGCTCGAGCGCGCCGCGTTCGATCTCGATCTGGGCCTCCGCGAACCACAGCTCCCAGTAGCGGAGCAGGCTGTCGCGCACGGTCTCGCTCGCGACGCGCCGGAGCTGCTTGTCCGCGGCCTCGCGCTGGACGCGCGCCGAGCGGAGCTCGAGCTCACCGATGCGTGTGCCCGCACCGCGCAGCAGCGGCTGCGCCACCGAGGCCCGCGCGGTCAGAGCGTAGCCGCCGCCGGAGCTGTTTCCGGCGAAGCTCGAGGCGTCGAGGTTGTCGTCGAAGCGCTCGCCTTGAAGGCGCAGCTCGGCCGTGGTGCCGATCGGAAAGGTGCGGCGCAGCGCCGCCCCGAGCGTGACCGAGCGCGAGGTGTTGGAGCTGATGGTGTCGTCGGGGCCGAGGCGCGGCGACGTGACGCGCGTGTAGCCGGCGTCCCCCGCGAGCACGAACGGGTAGCGGCCTTCTTCTGCGGCGACGCCGGCCCGCGCCTGATCGCGGCTGAGCTCGGCCACGCTGCGGTTCGGGTTCTGCCGCAGCGCCTGGGAGACGACTTGCTCGACGCTGATGCTGCGGCGCGGCGTCGTGTCCGCCGGCGGCGCAGCGGGAGCAGCAGCGGCAGGCGTGCCGGGTACCGGCGGTGTCGGGGCGGGAGCGGGAGCGGGGGCGGGAGCGGGAGCGGGCGGCGTGGTCTGCGCGAAGGCGGGCACGGAGCCGAGCCAGAGCGCGAAACCTGCGGCGAAAGGACGGCGGAAAGACTCATTCATGACGCAACGCCTCGATCGGATTGAGCCGCGCCGCTTTGTGAGCCGGCAAATAGCCGAACAAGATGCCCACCAGCGCGGAGAAAACGAACGACAGGATCAAAATATCCGGGAGGATCACGAATGGCAGCATCAGCGCGCGCGTGGCGAAGATCGAGCCGGTCATGCCGATCGCGATGCCGAGCAAGCCGCCGATCGTCGAGAGCACCACGGCCTCGATCAGAAACTGCAGCAACACTTCGCGAGCCCGCGCGCCGATCGCCAGACGAATGCCGATCTCGCGCGTGCGCTCGGTGACGCTGACGAGCATGATGTTCATGATGCCGATGCCGCCCACGACCAGGCTCACGGCGGCGATGGCGCCGAGCAGCGCCGTCAGCGTGCCCGTTGCTGCGCTCATGGTCTGGGCGATCTCCTGCATGTCGCGCACGCGAAAATCGTCGTCGGCGCCGCGAGCGATCCGGCGCCGCTCGCGGAACAGCGCTTCGATGCGCTCGCGCACCTTGGTGGTGGCGCTGGCGCTGGCGGCGCTCACGTAGATGGCGTTGACGTCGTTGTTACCCACGAGCCGCCGCTGCACGGCAGCGAGCGGCAAGATCATCACGTCGTCCTGATCTTGCCCCATGCCGGACTGGCCTTTTTCGGCCAATACGCCGATCACTTCACAGCTCAGCTTGTCGACGCGGATCTGAGCTCCGAGCGGGTCGTCGTTGCCGAACAGCGCTCGGACCACGGTCATGCCCAGCAGGCACACGGGCGTGCCGGCCGCGGCCTCGGCTTCGTCGAAGGCGCGGCCCTTGGCGACCTGATAAGAGCGAATGTCGAGGTACGAGGGGGTCGTGCCCGTGGCTTGGGTGCGCGCGTTGCGGTTCCCGGACACGACCTGCACCTGGCGCTGCGCCGTGGCCGCGACCCGCTCGGCGCCGGTCACTTCGCGCTCGATCGCGGCGGCGTCTTCCTTCTGGAAGGGTGAGATTGTCACCGGCTGGCCGTAGCCACGGCCGCCGCCCGGGCTCACGATCAGCAAATTGTCGCCGAGCTTGCCGATGTCTTGTTGCACGCGCGCCGTCGCGCCCTCGCCGATCGTGACCAGGGCGATCACGGCGCCCACGCCGATCACGATGCCGAGCATGGTCAGCACCGAGCGCATGGTATTTCTGCGGATTTCCCGCAGCGCCATCGAGAGCGTGGCGAGGATCACGACTTTCGCGCCCTCCCGCCCGGCGATTCACTGAGGATCCGCCCATCGCGGAACACGACCGTGCGCGTGACGAAGCCGGCCATGTCCGGCTCGTGGGTGACGAGGGCGATGGTGATGCCGCGCTCCTCGTTGAGCCGCACCAAGAGCTCCATGATCTCGACCTTCTTCGCGGAGTCGAGGTTACCCGTGGGCTCGTCGGCGAGCAGCAGCGAGGGCTCGGTGACCAGCGCGCGAGCGATCGCCACGCGCTGTTGCTGGCCGCCCGACAACTCACTCGGCGCGTGATGCGCGCGATCCGCCAGGCCGACCGCGTGCAAGGCTTCCATGGCGCGCGCGTGCCGCTCTTTCAGCCGGATCCGGCGGTAAACCAGGGGCAGCTCGACGTTCTCGAGCGCGGTGGTGCGCGCCAGCAGGTTGAAGCCCTGGAACACGAAGCCGATGTAGTTCCGCCGGAGCAGCGCGCGCTGATCGGCGTCGAGAGAGCCCACGTCGACCCCGCGGAAGCGATAATGGCCCAGGGTCGGCGCGTCGAGGCAACCGATGATGTTCATGGCGGTGGACTTGCCCGAGCCGCTCGCGCCCATGATTGCCACGAACTCGCGCGGCACGATCGACAGATCGACCGCGTCGAGCGCGCGCACCTCGGTCTCGCCCGTGCCGTAGATCTTCGACAGGCGGTTGAATTCGACGACCGGGCGCGGCGCGGCGCTGAGGTCCGGTGCTGCGCTCACCCGGACACCGCCTCGGAGTCGACGATCACTTCCGTGCCCGGCTTGAGCTCGGTCGATTTGATCTCCGTGCGCTGGCCGTCGGTCGCGCCGACCTCGACCCGCACGCGCTTCGGTGCGCCGTTCACGAGCACGTAGACGGATTCGTCGCGACGCCCCAGCGCGCGCGGCTGACTGCCGGCGCTCGACCCACGGCGGCCCATCGGGCCTCCCAGGCCGGGGATCGGCAAATTGGGACGCGCCGCCGACGCTTGCCCCGCGGCGCTGCCCGAGGGCTGGAAGCGCAGCGCGGCGTTCGGTACCGACAGCACGCCCTTGTGCTCGGAGGCGACGATGGTCGCGGTCGCGGTCATACCGGGCTTGAGCAGCCGCTCCTGGTTGTCGACCGTGAGCAGCGCTTCATAAGTGACGACCGTGGAGTCGGCCTTCGGCAGGTTGTTGAGCCGCAGCACCTTGGAATCGAAGCGGCGCTTCGGATAAGCGTCGACCACGAACGTGGCGCGGCCGCCCTGCTCGACCTTGCCGATGTCGGCCTCGTCGACGTCGACCTTGAGCTGCATCTGGGTCAGCGCCCGCGCCAGCGTGAACAGCACCGGCGTCTGGAAGCCCGCCGTGACGGTCTGGCCCTCCTCCACGGTGCGCGCCAGCACGATGCCGTCGATCGGCGAGCGGATCTGGGCCTTGCTGCGGCTCGTTTGAGCTTGCTTGAGGCCGGCCTGCGCGACCGTGATCTGGGCGGAGGCCGAAGTCACGCTGGCCTTGGCGCGCTCGAGCGCGGCGTCTGCCGCTTCCATCTCCTGGTTGGAGACCAGGCCGCGGCCGTGGAGCTCGCGCGTGCGCGTCGCCTTGAGCTCGGCTTCGTGGACGGTAGTCTTGGCGGTCTTCAACGAGGCCTGCGCGCTCACGAGCTGGGCCTGCGACTCTTCGACGCGCGCGTTGAGCTGGTCGGGGTCGATCTCCACCAGGATCTGCCCGGCCTTGACCTGGTCGTTGATGTCCGCGGTCACCTTGACGACGCGACCCGTGACCTCGGCGCCGACCTCGACCGCGTCGAGCGGGCTCAAGGTGCCCGTGGCGACCACGGTCTCCCTCACGTCCGCGATCTCGGCCTTGGCGGTGATGAAGCGCTCCTTCGGCTGCTTTTCGCGCTGCGCGCGGAAGTAAAAGACGGCGCCCGCGACCAGCCCGACTGCGAGCAGCAACAAGAGCCAGCGCACGAGGCTCCCGCCGCGTGTCCGGCGAGAGCCGATGGCCTTCAGTACTTCGGGGTCGCCCTGATTTTGGGGGGTGTTCGGCTGCGCCAAGCGTTCCTCGAGGTGAGACTACGTTCCGGCGGACGGGATCCGTCGCTCGAAAGATCCAGAAAGCGGAGGCAGGGGCCCCGACCCCCGGCCGAGCTCCCGGAAGGCGGGCATTTTTGCCCCACCCGCCCCCACGCGGCTAGCGCACCTGGCGAGCCCGGCAACGGGCTTTCAGTCGGGCAAAGCCCAGTGCGGCCAGCGCCGCCCACCACGACGCTCCGCCCGACGGCGGGACCGCGACGGCGCAACCGCCCGAGGCCGTCGGCACGCGCCCCCCGCAGAGCTTCGACAACCCGTGCCGCGGAGTGCACTCGGCCTCCGACGCAGCCTCGTCCGGGGGGTGAAGCGCGCAGATGCCGTCGATGTCGTCTTGCCGGAGCTCGCCGGTCTCGGTGTCGGCGTAGCTCGGCGCCATCACGGCGGTGGCCTCCGACGAGTGCCCGAGGCCGAGGAAGTGACCCATCTCGTGGGTCAGCACCGACGACAGGATCAGCCCGCCTTCGTTGTTCGGCGATTCGAACGGCATGTTCGCCGAGTTGATGGCGATGTCCGCGTCGTAGATCTCGCCGGTCTCGGTGCTGAACTGAATGATCGTCAGGGCGATCGTGCGGCGTTCGTCACCGAACGGCCACTCCTCGTCCGTGAACAAGAGGACGTTCGCGTTGCCGGTCTGGTTGTATTCGACCTCGCCGCAAGCGACGGGTCCGACGTTCAGCAACTTCACGCCCGGTGCTCCGTCGCCGCAGTCCGCCTCGACCCAGCGCGAGACGGCGAGCTCGGCCGCCTCGTTGGCGAGGTCGTAGTCGATCTCGTACTTCTCCGAGCCGGCAGCGTTGACACCGAAGCTCACGCACTTCGAAGGCCAGAACAGCGCCGGCCGCGACTCGGTCACGGGGCAGCCAAAACCGTCGTACGCGCATTGCGCGCCGGGATCGTCTTCGTCGCAAGCGCGCGCGATGCAGTAAGCCTGCGCGGGAAACGCCGCGAACGCGCCCGCGCAGAGCAGCATCCAAGACAGCGCTCGCTTCACCGTGCGCTCCGGATCCGCTCGACGCCGCGCTCGAGCTCCTGCCCGGTGAGGAGCGACACGGCAGAGTCGCGGCGCGAGCGGGCCGGCAGCGCCTCGTCGCTCGCCTGGAGCAAGGGCACGCCGCGGTTCGCGCGCAGGGCGTAGTGACCCTGCGCCATGGCGTTGACCAGGTGATGGTCCGACGCGCGAGAGAGGAACACCAGGCAACGCTCTCCGAGCGCCAGCCTGGCTTCACCGGGCACGAGCTGGCCGATCTTGCCGATGCTGCCGCCGAGCGTGCGAACCCAGAGCTCGGCGGAGCCTCCGCTGTCGAGCACGTCGCGATCGCGCGCCACGCGCGTGTAGGTGACGATCAGGCGACCGACGGGGCTGTCGATCCACTCCGCGTGCTTCTCGAGCGGTACCCCGACCCAGATCCGCTCGCTGGTGCGCACCAGCTCCGCTAGCGGAACCGGGAGGAACTGACTCGCTCGTGCGGCGGTCGCCCCCAACAGGACCGCGGCCGGCGCGATCAGCCCAAACCTCAAACAATCCCTGCGCAGCATGTGAGCCAAGCTGCCGGAGCCTACACCATCGAGACCAGCCGAGTCAGCCGTCGGAGAGCGGCGGCTTGGTGCCGCGCCGGGCGATGGTCACGCCGGAGCTCCGCACCGTTAGCTCCAGATCGCGGAAGCGCTGGGCGAGGGCCCGGACGAGCGCTCCGCTCCAGCCGTCGAGCGCGAGCTCCTCGGTCATCGTGGACTTGTCCAAAACCAGGACCGTGACGGTCGTCTCGGCCACGACGCTCGCGGCGCGCGGCTCGTCGAGGAGCAGCGCCATCTCGCCGAAGACCTCGCCCGGCCCCATCGTCAGCAGCGTCTCGTCCGTGCCGTCCTTGTTGCGGTAGGCCCGGCAGCTGCCGCTCACGATCATGTAGGCCGCATCGCCGACGTCGCCCTCGCGGATGATCACCGTGCCCGCGCCGAACACCCGCCGCGGCAGCGCCAGGCCTCCGCGCAGGAACGCCTGCAGATCGCTGCGCAGCTCGAGCACGGTCTGGTAGCGTTCTCGCGGGTTCGAGCGCGTCGCCTTGTCGACGATCTGGCGGATCGCTTTGGGGATACCGATACCCTGACTCGCGAGGTCGATCGGCACGACCTGGCCGTCTTTCGCGCGCTCGATGATCGCATCTTGATCCCGCGCGGGACCCCAGGGCCGCTTGCCGCTCACGATCTCGTAGATCACGGCGCCGATGCCGAACACGTCGGTGCGCTCGTCCATGTCGGCCGGGTTCCCGCGGGCCTGCTCGGGGGCCATGTATTCGGGCGTTCCGGCCGGCCCCGGCGCCTCCATCTGCGCGAACTCGCCCGAGGCCGGCCGCGTGCGGGTGAGGCGCGCGAGGCCCCAATCCATCACGTAAACCTGACCGAAGCCGGCGACCATGATGTTGTCGGGCTTGAGGTCGCGGTGGACCACGCCCCGGTCGTGGGCGTAGGCGATCGCGTCGCAGACCTTGACCATGATTTCGAGCCCCTCGATCAGCCGATCGCTCGTGCCCGGCGGCCGCTCCGGATCGCGCAACCAGCGGTCGAGGCTCTTGCCCTGCACGAGCTTCATCGTGAAATAAGGCGTCCCGGACGGATCGAGCGACAGCTCGTGCACGGGCACGATGTTCGGGTGCTCGAGCTGGCCGGTGATCTGCGCCTCGGCGATGAAGCCGTCGCGGTAGAACGCTTCGCGAGCGAGCTTCCGATCCAGGCGCTTCAGCGCCACGTGCCGGAGCAGGTTGCGATCGGTGGCCGGGTGGATGCGCCCCATGCCGCCGCGCCCGAGCTCCTCGAACACCCGCAGGTGATCGGGGGTGGGGATGCCCTCGACCTCGATCTCTTCGGCGTCGACCTGGTGCGCGCCTCCGACGGGGATCGACTCGATGACGTAGACGGGTTCGCGACTCCAGGCGTCGGTGTTTCGGCTCACGCGGGGCTCCTTTGCCGGACCAACGGCGGAGATTACTCCTTTGTGCGCCGCGCTGCTCGGGATGCGCTTACCACCCAAGGATTTTCACGAGGCCGAAACCCACCCCGGCTCGGGCTTTCAGTTTTCGGCCGAATCGTCACTCGCGGATGGTCGCCGAGAGCTCCGTCCGCAGGGCGGCAGCCACGCGCCCGCGCACCTCCAGCGCCTCGGCCATTTCCAGCGTGCGGTTTCCGGCGTTCAACCGCAGGCGGATTGCCAGCGCCTTTTGGTCCTCGCCGAACTGCGGGCCGCGGAACACGTCGAACAGCTCTACCTCGCGCAGCAGCGCTCCGGCGGCCGCGCGCGCGACACGGCGCACCGCCTCGGCGGTGACCGACAGCGCCACGACACAGGCGATGTCGATGTCGATCGACGGCAGGCGGTCGAACTCTGCATAGCGCGCGCGTTCGCCGAGACCCGCGAGCAACACGCCGAGCTCGAGCTCGGCCACGAACACCGGCTGCGCTTCGAGCTCGAACGCGCGCAAGACCAGCGGGTGGACGGCGCCCACCGAGCCCACCACGCGACCGCGGGAGGAAATGCGCGCGCTCGCGCCCGGACGGAACGCCGGCTCGTTGGCGGCTTCGATCGCCAGCTCGCGGCCGAGACCGAGGCTCCCGAGCGCGCTCTCGAGCACCGCCTTCGCGTCGAAGAAGTCGACGCGCCGCGGTTCGCGAGCGTGCAGTGACGGCTCGTCGGCTCTGCCCGCGAGCAGAAACGCCGCGCGTTCGCGCTCGTCCGGGAGCGGACCTTCGGAGGCCAGAAACACCGGCCCGATTTCGAACAGCCGGCAGCCGCCGGTGTGGCGCAGGTTCGAGGCGGCGATCTCGAGCAGCCCCGGGAGCAGCGAGGTTCGGAGCACCGAGCGATCGGCGCTGACGGGGTTCAGGAGCTGCACGAGCTTCGCGGGCTGTCGCGCCTCTTCGGGAACGCCCGAAAAGAGCCGCGCTTCCAGCTCGGGGCTCGTCATCGAGTAGCAGATGATTTCTTGCAGCCCCGCGCGCACGAGCGCATCGCGCAGCTCTTCTCTCGCGAGCAGCGCCGGGTCCGGCGCGTGGTCGGGGATCTGCTCGATCGGCAGCGTCTCGGGGATGCGGTCGTAGCCGGTGAGCCGCGCCACCTCTTCGATCAGATCACACGGCAGGGTCACGTCCTGTCGCGAGTTGCCGGCGATCGCCGTCAGGCGATCGGTGCCGAGCTCGACGCCCAGCCCGACCCGGCGCAAGCAATCCGCGGCTTCTTCGAGCTCGATGTGCGTGCCGAGGCTCTGGTCGAGCGCCGCCTGCGCCAGCTCGATGCGTCGCGGGGGCGGGAGCCCGAGCGACCGCTCGCCGGTCGCGACCAGCGCCGCGTTCGGGCTGGTTTGTCGCAAAATCTCGAGGAAGCGCGCCGCCGCCACGGGAGGCAGCTCGGGGTTCACGCCGCGGCTGAAGCGCGCGCTGGCCTCGCTCGACGCGCGCAGCGCCTGCTGGCTCTTTCGGATCTGCACGAAGTCGAAGGCCGCGGATTCGAGCAACACCCGGCGCGTCCGCTCTCCGATCGAAGTCGGGCGGCCGCCGACCACGCCCGCCACGGCCACGGGCTGGTCGTTCGATACGATCAGCGGCACCCCTGGGGGCATCTCCAGCGGCGCGTCGGTGTCGGGTTGCTGCAAGGTGAGCAACCGATCACCGGCCCGCGCGCGGCGCACCCCGAGATCGAGGCTCGGCAGCTTGTCGGCGTCGTAGGGGTGCGTGGGCTGACCGAGCTCGAGCGTCACGTAGTTCGAAGCGTCGACCACGTTGTTGATCGGCGACATGCCGGCGAGCGTGAGCCGCTGCTCGAGCCAGGCGGGGGAGCGGCGCACCTCGACGTTCTCGATCAGATACAGCGCGAGCGACGAGCAGGCGTCACTGGCCTCGATCGTCGGCTTCAGCCGATTTTCCCCAGAAAGCGCCGGCGGCACGGGCTCGGGGTTGGCGGCGCGGCGCAGGATCGCACGCACTTCACGCGCGACGCCAAGCATCGACTGGCAGCGCGCGATGTTCGGAACGATCGACAGCTCGAGCACGCGATCGGCGCGGCCCTGCGCCTGCCCGAGCGCACCGAGCACGGGCGAGCCCGGCGTCGCGCTCGCGCCGAGCTCCAAGGGCTTCGACGCTTCGTCTCCGATGCCGAGGTCCGCCGCGCTCGCCAGCACGCCCTCGGAGGCGTGACCGTAGAGCTCGCCACCCTCGACGTCGCGCAGCGTTGGCTCGCCGCCCGCGTAGAGCGTCGCGCCCGGCAAGGCGAGCGCCAGCCGCTGCCCGACCTTTAGCTCCGGGAGCGTCGTGACCACGGTGCGGGCGCGATCGGCGTTGATTCGCAACAGGCGCGCCGGAGTCCCGGCCACGGCCTCGACGCCCGTGATCTCACCCACCACGACCTTGGGATCGACGGCGCCGATCGCCTGCACTCGTTCGACCTCGATTCCGGCGAGCGTCAGCCGCTCTGCCACTTCGGCGGCGTCGAGCGGATCGACGAAATACTCGTTCAGCCAGGACAGGGGGACTCTCATGCGGAACTCAACGAAGCAGCGAGGAACGGATCAAACGAACGCGAACGGGCTCAGCCGAACTGGGTCAAGAACCGCAGATCGTTCTGGAACAGGTAACGGATGTCGGGCACGCCGTGGAGCAGCATGAAGGTGCGATCGATGCCCATACCGAAGGCGATGCCGCGTACCTTTTCGGGGTCGTAGCCGCCGTTCTTCAACACCACCGGATGCACGAGGCCGGCGCCGCCGAGCTCCAGCCAGCCGCTCTGCTTGCAGACGCGGCAGCCGGAGCCGCCGCACAGCGTGCAGCGCATGTCGACCTCGACGCTCGGCTCCGTGAACGGGAAATAGCTGCCGCGCATGCGCACCCGGTCCGAGCCGAACATGCGGCGCGCGAAGCGCAGCAGCACGCCCTTCAGATCGCTGAGCCGCACGTCGGGACCCACCATCAGGCCCTCGATCTGATGAAACTGGCACTCAGCGCGCGTGGTCACCTGCTCGTGGCGGTAGCAGCGCCCGGGCAAGATCACACGCACCGGGCCCGGCGCGTAGCGGCGCATGGCGTGGATTTGACCCGCGGAGGTGTGCGTGCGCAACACGGCGCGCTCCGACAGGTAGAAGGTGTCTTGCATGTCGCGCGCGGGATGCGCGGGCGGCATGTTCAAGAGCTCGAAGTTGAACTCGTCGAGCTCGGCGTGACGCGATTCGAAGGTGGCAAAGCCGAGATCGTTGAAGACCTTCTCGAACTCGCGGATGACGAGCGTGATCGGGTGGTAACCGCCGCGCGCGCGCGGCCGGCTCGGCAGCGAGACGTCGATGCTGTCTTTCTGGATCGAGCGCTCGAGCTCGAGCTTGGACACCTGCTCGGTGTGGCGATCGTAGGCAGCCTTGAGCGCCGTCGCGACCTGGTTGACGCGCGCGCCGAAGGGCTTGCGCTCCTCCACCGGCAGCGTACCGATCCGCTTCCGAAACGCGTTCATCGCGCCGGACGGCGCCAGGTGGGCGCGGTACCAGGCGTCGAGTGCCTTCGCGTCGGAGACTCCGCTGATCTCGCCGAGCGCGCGGGCGGAGTAGGCGTCGAGGTCTTCGGGGGCTTCCGGCATGGGCGTGCCATGTCACATTTGCGGTAGTTTTTCCAGGTCGGCGAGCACGCGCTTCGAGGCGACGTAGCCGGCGCAGCCGATCACCGAGCCTGCCGGGTGGGTCCCGGCGCTGCACGAATACAGGCCCTGGATCGGCAGCGCGTGCGGGAAGCGGTCCGAAAAGCCGAACGAATTGTCGATGTGGTGAATGTGGCCGTGGCGCATCCCGAAGCGGCGTTCGATCGCCTGCGGGTGGAGCGGCATGCGGTCGACGACCAGGCTCGAGGTCCCGGGTGCGTAGCGATCGCAGATGGCGAGCAAGCGATCGGCGTAGCGCTCGGCCTCGACGTCCCAGCTCGAGCCGGCGAGCTCGTAGGGCACCCACTGCACGAACAGCGCGGAGCTGAGCCGGCCGTGCTCGTCGCTGAGCGAGGGATCGAGCGGCGTGTGAACGTACCACTCGATGGTCGGCGAGTCGGCGAGCCGCCCCTCCTGAACCGTGCGAAAGGCGTTCCGGAGCTCCGAGATCACGCTCTCGCCCTCGGGGAGCAGGTGCACGGTCGGGCCGAAGTTCCCGGGCGGATCGGGCAGACACGTGAAGCGCGGCATGCGGGCAAGCGCCAGGTTCAGCTTGAAGGTGGAGCCGGGCTTCTTCATGGCGTCGAGCCGCTGCCCGAGCGGCTCGGGGAAGGCGTCGTCGCCGACCAGGTCGCGGAGCGTGAACGGGTCGCAGCCCGCGACCACCACCTTCGCGCGGAGCTCGAGGCCGCCGCCGAGCACGACGCCGCGCGCGCTCCCGCCCTCGACGATCACGCGCTCGACCGGCTCGTTCACCATCACCTCGCCGCCCGCGCGACGGAACGCCGCGAACAGCTGCTGCGTGACGCTGCCCATGCCACCCTGGACGATCATCCACGTGCCGCCGCCGCTCGGCAGCCGGCACATGTTGTGGATCAGGAAATTCATGCCCGTCCCGGGGCTATCCCACCCCCCGTACAACCCGGAGAAGCCGTCGGTGACGGCGTACATCGCCGGCAAGAGCTCGGTGTCGAACTCGAAACGACCGAGGTACTCCCCGATCGAACCGCGGCAGAGCTTCACGAACACCTCGCGGAGCTCGGGCCGCACGTAGCGCTCGGCGGTGTCCTCGATCGACAGCGGCTCCTCGAGCCAGGTCGGCGCCACGTCTTCGCGGAGCGCGGCGATCTCCCGCTCGAGGCGCGCGTTCTCCGAGAGATCCTTGTCGGAGAAGAACTTGCGAAAGTTCTGCTCGACCTGCGCCGTGTCCGAGCCGAGCAGCAGGTAGCGCCCCGAGGTCGTCGGCAGGAAGTAGTGCGGGTCGCGACGGATCAGGCGAAGCTCGATGCCGAGCGCGCGCAGCAACTCCGGAGGCATGAGCCCGAGCAGGTATGCGCCGGTCGACGTCGGCAGGTTGGGCGCCTTCGCGAACGGCCGCTCCGTGCGCGCCGCGCCGCCGACTACGGCCCGAGCCTCGAGCATCAGGACCCGTAGCCCCGCGCGCGCGAGGAAGATCCCGGCCACCAGCGCGTTGTGTCCGGCGCCCACGATTACCGCGTCCCAGCTGCCGCGTTCGGCGCTCCTCCGGTCGATCGGCTCGGCCTTGTCCATGCGCCCGAGTGTTCCATAGTACGAGCCTTCCTGCCGATGCCGAAGCTGCTCACCATTAGCCGCGAGCTCGGAAAGCGCGTGGCAAAGCTCGAATTCTCCGCGCCGACGGCGTTCGTGTACAACCCGCTCGACTACGCGCGCCGCGCCAACGAGGCCTACCTGGAACGCTACGGCGAGCAGCGCGGCCGCGTGTTCTTACTCGGCATGAACCCGGGTCCGTTCGGGATGGCGCAGACCGGCGTCCCGTTCGGGGACGTGAAGATGGTGCGTGAGTTTCTGGGCATCGAGGCCAAGGTGGGTAAACCGAGCTTGGAGCACCCCGCGCGTCCGGTGCTGGGTTTCGACTGCCCCCGCTCGGAGGTGAGTGGCACGCGGCTCTGGGGCTGGGCGCAGAAACGCTTCGGCAAGGCCGAGAAATTCTTCGAGCGCTTCTTCGTCTGGAATTACTGCCCGCTGGTCTTCATCGAAGAGAGCGGGAAGAACCGAACTCCCGACAAGCTGCCGCGCTCGGAGCAGGCGGAGCTGTTCGCCGCCTGCGACCAAGCGCTCTCGGAGATGACGCGCCTGCTCGAGCCGAAGCTGGTGATCGGCGTCGGTGGCTTCGCGGAGTCCGCGGCGCGCCGAGCGCTCGACGGACGGGGCATCGCGATCGGAACGATCCTGCACCCGAGCCCGGCCAATCCGCGAGCAAACGCCGGTTGGGCCGAGATCGTCGAGTCTCAGCTAGCCGCGCTCGGCGTCTGAGCCCGCCCCCGGGCCCGCGGTTCGGTGCATTCGAGCGCTCTGCCTGGCTTTGCGGGACGCTTTGGGTTACGTGAGGGCCGCTCGATCCCCCGGAAACGAACCCGGGGGGCAAGACGAGGAGCTCAATGCTGCCCACCGTTGATTGGGACATCCCTCCGATAATGACCAGCCTGCCGCGCAGCGCGGTAGTCGCCGTGCTGGGAGGGTTTGCCGGTATCTCCTTCATTTACGGCCTCGTGCGGAAGGAGAAGGACCAGCTCTGGTCCGGCGTGTTCTTCGCGGTGCTCGCAGCCGTGGTCGCGAACTACATGCCGGAGTCGTACGGCATCCGCTACTACAGCTTGCTGTTCGTGTTCGTGTTTCTGGGCGGTCACGCGCTGCTCAAGTGGCAGATCACCCGCGCGCGCGGCCCCGCCGAGGACGCGAACGACTTCATCATCTACGGCGTGCTCGGCGTGTTGGTCGGCGCCCGCCTCGGCCACGTCCTCTTCTACGATCTCGACAAGGCCCTGGCCGATCCAGCCTGGGTGCTGAAGATCTGGACGGGCGGCCTCGCGAGTCACGGCGCAGTGCTCGGGCTGATCACGGCGATGTGGCTGTTCTGCAAGCGCCGCGGCATCCCCTTCCTCGAGGGGGCGGATCGCTTCGCGTTCTCGGCGGCGCTCGGCGCCACCCTGGTTCGGGTCGGCAACTTGCTGAACTCGGAGATCGTCGGCAAGCCGACGGACGGCACCTGGGGCTTTCGTTTCCCGCGCTTCGACGACAACATCTCGCCCGCTCCGCTCCGGCACCCGAGCCAGATCTACGAGATCGCCCTCGGCCTGTTCGTGCTGCTCTGCCTGTACCTGATCGATCGCAAGCTCGGCCGCGAGAAGCGCCCGCGCGGAGTGATGATCGCCGCGTTCTTCGCGATCTATTTCACGGGCCGATTCGGCATCGAGTTCTTCAAGGAGTACGACGGTATCTCCCCGGACTCTCCGCTGCGCATGGGCCAGATCTTGAGTCTTCCGGGGATGCTGCTCGGGTACTACGGGCTCTACTGGTCTTTCAAAAATCGTCTGCCAGCGGCTTGGCCCACGGACGAAGACGACGAAGAAGTCGACGAACGCGACGAAGACGAGCGCCCCGAAGACGACGAAGACGACGAAGAAGTCGACGAACGCGACGAAGACGAGCGCGACGAAGACGAGGCCGAAAAGGCCGCGGATGAGCCCGCCGTCGATCCGGACGTCGAAGGCGAGTTCGACAAAGACGGCCGCCTCAAGCGCAGCCGCGACTCGAGCTGATCCGAGCGGGGGCGATTTTCCACGCCCGCGCAACGGGCTTGCGATCAGAGCCGGGGCCGCCTATGCGAAGTCCATGAAGTCCCTGGCTGCTTCGCTCGGGCTGTGTCTGGTCGTCTTCCAGACGCCGGCGGCACGCGCGGACGTCCTGGATTACGATTTCGGTGGAGATCGCAGGGGCCCGGCGGTGCGGCTTGGCTTCCAGATGGCGCTTCGCAGCGGCTTCGCCTACCCGCTCGGCAAGGCCAGCGGTGTCGGCTCAGCCAAGATGTCGGACGTCACGACCGGACAGGTGCCAGTGATCGTGGAGCTCGGGGGCAAGGTCGTGCCGAACCTGTTCCTCGGCGGCTACCTGGGAATCGCCGGCGGCCTGGCCGCGGGCAACCTCGACGACCTGTGCGACGACTCGGACTTCGATTGCTACGCGCTCGGGATCCGCGCTGGTTTGGAAGGGCACTTTCAGCTCATGCCCCACGGCCGAACCAACCCCTGGATCGGCTATGGAATCGGCTTCGAACGGCTGACGATCGCCATGTCCGATGGCGACGACCGCGGCTCGTTCACTTACTCCGGGCCCGAATACGCGCGCGTCATGGCGGGGCTGGACTTTCGGCTGAGCCGGGGTTTCGGGCTCGGCCCGTTCTTCGACGTCTCGATCGGCAAGTACACGCGATACGACGAAGATCCGCCCGGCGGAGAGAGCGACGACGGCGACATCCCGAAGACGGCCATGCACGAATGGGTGACGGTCGGCGCGCGCTTCGTGTTCTTTCCGTGAGCACCGGGGAAAGCGCGCGCCCGCGCACCGCTCAGCCCAGCACGTCCTTGATCCCGTAGCGCCCGGCGGGCTTGCCGATCACGTAGCGAGCGGCGCGGATGGCGCCGTGCGCGAACACGTCGCGGTTCGAGGCGCGGTGGGTGAGCTCGAGGCGCTCGCCGTCGCCGAACAGGAATACGGTGTGGTCGCCGACGACGTCTCCGCCGCGCAGCGCCATCACCCCGAGCTCGCTCGGCTTGCGCGCGCCGACGTCGCCCTCGCGACCCGCGAGCTCGGACAGCTCTGCGCGGGCGTTTTTGGCGGCCTGCGCCAGGCGCTTCGCCGTGCCGCTCGGTGCGTCGATCTTCTTTCGGTGGTGCACCTCGACGATCTCGACGTCGAAGCCGGGCCCGAGCCGGCGCACCGCTTGCTCGACGAGCTCGGCCAGGACCTGAACGCCGAGGCTCATGTTCGGGGCCCACAGCACCGGCACCTGCTCTACGGCGCGTGCGAGCGCGCGCTCTCCCGGATCGCCGAGGTTGGTCGTGCCGCTCACGATCGCGACCTTCTGGCGCGCGGCGGCGCCGAACAGATCCGGAACAGCGGCCGCGGTCGAGAAATCGATCACCACCTCGGCCGAGAGCAAGGCCGAGCTCACGTCACCGGTCAGCGACACGCCCATCGAGCCGACGCCGATCAGCTCGCCGAGATCGCGACCGAGCGCGGGGTCGGTCGCGCCGCAGCTCGCGCCGACGATCTGGTCACCGGCCGCGTGTGCGAGCCGTGCCACGGCAAGCCCCATGCGCCCGCTGGCGCCTGAGATCGCGAGCTTCACGACGCCTCGAAGGTCTTGAGCACGTCCGCCAGCATGCCCTTCACGGACTGGCTGGCCTCGACCAGCGGCAGGCGCACGCTCGCGCTCATGCGGCCCTTCAGCGAAAGCGCCGCCTTGATCGGCTGCGGGTTCGGCTCGACGAACATCGCGCGGTGCACGGCGTACAGGCGCTTGTTCTTCGCGGCGGCCTCGACGCTGCGACCGGCGAGCGCGTCTTCGACGACCTCGCTCACCGCGCGAGGGTAGAGGTTGCTGGTGACGCTGATCACGCCGCGCGCGCCCACCGCCATCAGCGGCAGCGTCAGCGCGTCGTCGCCCGCGAGCACGAGCAGCGAGCGCGCGCTCTTGAGCAACAGCTCCTGCGTGTAGAGAACACCCCCGCTCGCGTCCTTGAGCGCCACGACATTGGGGCACGCTTCCAGGATCCGGAGCAGGGTGTCGACGCTGAGATCCACCGCGCAGCGGCCGGGGATGTTGTAGAGCATGACCGGGCACGAAACGGCATCCGACAGCGCCTTCACGTGCGCAAACAGCCCGTCTTGCGAGGGCTTGTTGTAATAGGGCATCACGGCCATCACGCCGTCCGCTCCGGCTTCGAGCGCGGCGCGGGCGCTGTCGATGGTCTTCTTCGTGCTGTTGCTGCCGATGCCGGCGACCACCGTGGCCCGGCCGCGCGACAACTTCACGGCGCGCGCGATCAGCTCGCGCTGCTCCGTTTCACTCAGGGTCGGGCTCTCGCCCGTGGTGCCGCAGGGCACGAGACCCGTGACGCGCGCTTCGAGCTGACCATCGATCAGGCGCTCGTAGGCTTGCCAGTCGACCGCGTTGCCGTCCGGGCTGAACGGCGTGACGAGGGCGGTGTAAGCGCCGGGAGGAAGCACAGTCATTCGGCTGCTTTGCCCCGTTCTCGAGTCCGAGACAAGGGCCGGCTGCGGGGCGTCGGTTCGCGCCGGAATCTCGGGGCAGCGAGGCGGGGCTTGACGCGGCTCGCGGCGTCGAGAAACGTATCGACTGCTTTTTTGGGCGCAATTGCGCCCCTCGGCCAGCGGGCCCTCAGGAGCTCTCGATGCAAACTTGGAAATTCAGCGTCGCGCTCGCAGCGTTCGCGAGCGCAGTCACGATCGCGGGTTGTGGTGACGACGACGGCAGCGATCCGGAAGAAACCGGCGGTCGAAGCAACTCCACCACCGGCGGCCGAGCCACGACCGGCGGCCGAGACGACACCGGCGGTCGAACCACGACCGGCGGAACGCAGGGTGAAGACGGCGGCGCCGCTCCCACCCCTTCGGACGGCGGCGCTCCCCCTTGCGAGGGCAGCCTGATTGACACGTTCGTCCCGCAAACGGCGGGGGACGATCCGGGCCCGGAGTGCCAGGCCTACGCGGACTGTATGGAAGAGGGCTGCGGAGAGCTCTATGAACCGGCGTTCGGCCCCGACGGGGCCGACGGTGACCTGAGCGGCGGTGTCTGCGGACCGACCGTGCCGTGCCTCGAGGAGTGCGGCTGCGACGCCACCTGCGCGCAGGGCTGTATCTTCACGAATCCGGACTGCGCGATCTACGCGATCCAGCTCCAGGGCTGCTACACGGGCTGCTCCACGGAGCTGATGGCGTGTCAGGCCGAGCGGATGTGAGCGCTCAGCGCCGCACGAAGCTCGCCACGAAGTAGCCGTCGGTGCCGTGGGCGCCCGGCAAAAGCCGGAGCCACGTCGAGTCGAGCGCGAGCCGCCCCGAAAGCTCCGGCGCGTCGAACGGCGCGGGCTCGAGAAAGGGCGGAGCGCGCTCCACGACGCGCTCCGCTTCTTCGGGCAGCACGCTGCACACGGCGTACAACACGCGGCCGCCCGGGCGAGCCCGGCTCGCGGCGCGCTCGAGGATCGCCGATTGCAAGAGCGAGAGCCGCTCCGGATCGCCCGGCGTGAGGCGCTCGCGGATCTCGGGGCGGCGCGCCAGCGTGCCGGTGCCGCTGCAAGGCGCGTCGACCAGCACCCGGTCGAAGTCCCCTGGTAGGTCGGCGACGCCGACGCTGAGATCGACCGCGCGGCGCGTCGGCTCCGAAAGCCCGAGCCGGCGACACTCGGCCGACAGCGCGTCCAGCTTGCTCTCATGTAGATCGCTCGCCCAGACGCTGCCGCCGTCGCCTACCTGCTCGGCGAACAGAGACGTTTTCTGCCCGCGACCCGCGCAGGCATCGAGCACCTTTTCTCCGGCGCGCGCTCCGAGCAGCAGCGCGATCGCCTGGGCTCCTTCTTCCTGGATCACGAAGCTGCCCTCGGCGTAGCCGGTGCGGCGCCTCGGATCGCCTCCGTCGGATGCGCGCCGGGCGCGCGGCGATACGCGGCCGAGCTCCGACGAGCTGAGCCAGTCCGGAATCGGGCGACCCGAGACCAGCCGCAGCGTCGGGCTCGGAGCGCCCGTCGCGCCGAACAGCGCGGCCGCTTCGTCTTCGCCCACGGACTCGATCAGGCGCTCGACGAGCCAGCGCGGTCCGCTCTCGAGCACGGCCGCTCGCGGATCGAGCCGCTCGCCGCTGGCTGCGAGCTTACGCAGCACGGCGTTCACGAAGCCGGACAGGGGCTTGCCGCGCTCCTCGCGTACGGCCTCGACCGCGGCGTTCACGGCAGCGAACGCCGGAACTCGCTCGAGCACGAGCAGCTGGTAGGCCGCGACCAACAAGTGGAGCAGCGTGACCTCGTCCTTCGGCAGCTTCTTCACGTGGCGCTGGATGCGCGCGAGCAGCGCCGGCCGCATGCGCAGCACGCCGTAGGCGATCTCAGTGGCCAGGCCCTTCTCCCGAGGATCGAGGCCGCTCGCGCGCGAGAGCTCCGTATCCAGCGCGGCTGCGGCATAGGCCTCGTCGAACAACACCCGCCCGATCACGCGAGCGGCGATGCGCCGCCCCGTGGGCGCGAGGTTCACGGAAGGAAGCTTGGCCACGCGGCTACCCCGAGCGCTCGTCCGAAGCCAGGGCCGCGCGCGCACCGATCGCGCCGCCCCAGCGCTTGTCGATGTCGTTCTTGAAGGCCAGCAGCATCAAGCCGATCAGGATCGCCATGCCGACGATGTGTGCCATCTCGCGCACGCGCAGCGGCAAGGGCCGGCGCAGCAGCCCTTCGATCAGCAAAAACAACAGGTGCCCTCCGTCGAGCACCGGGATCGGAAGCAGGTTGAACAAGCCGAGGTTGATGCTGACGAGCGCCATGGCCCACAGGAAGTAATCGGTGCCCTTGCGCCCCTCCTCTCCCGCGACCTGAAAGATCGTGATCGGGCCGCTCAGCGAGCTCAAGCTGATCCGGCCCTGCACCAGGCGCACCAGGCCGACCAGCACGAAGCGCGTCACGCTGGCCGTCTCTTCCAGCGCTTTGGTGAAGGCGTAGCGGATCGGCGTGGGGTGCGCGACGCGATCGTCGGGCGACACGGGCCCCCAGTGCTGGATCTCGAGCACGTAGCGCTCGAAGGATTGACCGTGCTCGTCGTTGAACTCTTCGCGCCGGAGCTGCACCGTGCCCGACCGCACGCGCCCGTCTCGCGCGGCCTGGTACTCGATGCGGTGCGGGCGGTTCGGCTCGGCCAAAATCCGCTCGCAAAACGTGGACCAGGCGGGCACCGGCTCGTCGTCGAGGCGCAAGATCCGATCGCCCGGGCGCAGCCCCGCGCGGTAGAACACCGAGCCCTCGGGCACGATCGCGGCGTACAGATCGGCGAGCTCGATACCGGTGCGCTCGAACAGCGTGGTGCCGGAGGGATCGGGCGTGAGCGCGACCACACCGGCCTCGAACACGGCCACGTCGGCGAGGCCGCCGAGCGCGTTCGGGACGAGCGTCGGGCGCAGGTAGGTGATGGGCAGCGTCTCGCCAGCGTTGTCGTTGAGCGCCGCCGTGAGATCCATGTACTTGCGGACGGGGGAGCCGCTCACCTGGGTGATGAAATCGAAGCTGCGCAGGCCGGCGCGGTAGGCCGGCGACTCCGAGTTGGGCACGCCAATCACCGGCGCGGGCGCGCTCGGCTGGATGCCGATCGTGCCGACGCGCTCGGAGACGTCGAGCTCGCGACGCTCGGTGCGGCCCTCCACCGGCACCTCGACGTCCACGTGGTGGTTGTCCCGGAAAACCGTGAACCGCAGCGTTTTTCCCGGGCTCTGCCCGATCACGCGCTTCAGCTCGTCGAAGGTGCCGACGTCCTCGCCATCCGCCGCCATGATCCGATCGCCCGGCAGCAGCTTGCCGTCCGCCGGGTGGTTCGGCAGCACCACTCCCACGGTCGGCGGCAAGAACGGACCGTCGCTGACGAACACCGAGAAGTAGAGCAGGACCGGGAACGCCAGGTTCATCAACGGCCCGGCCAGCGCGATCATCACGCGCTTGTAGATCGCGAGTGATTCGAAGGTGCGCTGGCGGTCCTCGGGCAGCACGATGTCGCTGCGCGACTCCTCGAGCATGCGCACGTAGCCGCCGAGCGGGACGATCGAGATGCAGTACTCGGTTTCGCGGCCGCGAAGCCGGAGCAGCTTGGGACCGAAGCCGAGGCTGAAGGTCAGCACCTTCACGCCGAAGGCCTTGGCGAATAGGAAATGGCCGAGCTCGTGCACGAAGATCAGCGAGCTGACCAGAATCACGAAGTAAACGACGTCCATCGCGGGAGCGAGCGGGCCGGGACAGCGGCCGAACCCGGCAGAGCGGCGGAGCGGCAGAGCGGCCGGGCGGACCGTAGCACGCACCCTGGGGGCCGGGTAGCGTGCCACCGATGACCCCCGCCCAGCCCAAATCCCCGGAGCGTTCGCGCGTCACGCTGCACCAGTTGATGTTGCCGGAGCACGCCAACGCGCTCGGCAACGTCCATGGCGGCGAGATCATGAAAATGGTCGACGAGGCTGGAGCCATCGCCGCCATGCGCCACGCGCAACGCCAGTGCGTGACGATCGCTATCGACTCGATGACCTTCGACAAACCGGTACACCTCGGGCACCTGTTGGTGTGCGACGCGCGCGTGACCTACGTCGGTCGCACGTCGATCGAGGTGAGCGTCAAGGTCCACGCGGAGAATCCGATCACCGCCGAGACGATGCTCACCAACTCGGCACACCTCGTGTACGTGGCGATCGGCGAGGGCGGCAGACCTTGTGAGGTGCCGAAGCTCGAGCTACTGACCGAAGAAGATCGACGGCAGTGGGAAGAGGGCGAGTTCCGTCAGAAGCAACGACTCGCACGCAGGGCTCGCAGCGCGCCTTGAACCCGGATGAAAGCTAGAACGACCAGCCCAGGTTCAGGTTCAGGATCGGAACCCACTGCTCGTCGTCTTCTTCGTCCGTGCCCGCCTCGTCGGAGGCCTCGGCGTGGAGCGCGATGCGCGCGACGCCGCCTTGCACGACCACCGTGAAACCGGCCGCGGAAACATGCTTGTACCCGAGCAGCGGACCGAGCGAGAGGCCGGTCGCGAAGCCCTGGATGCTCTCGTCGCCGAGGTCGTCGGAGCTCACGTGCACCCAGTCGAGCTCGACGCCCAACATCAGGCTCCGGAACGGCTCGAGCGGGTACACGCTCAGGATCGCACCCGCTTCGTACAGCGTGAGCGCCTCCTCGTCGGTGGCGCGCGGATCGTACGAGTCCGGAACCTCGACCGTCACGCGCCCCACCCCGCCGAACGCCGTGAGCCCGAAGTAGTTCCCGAGGCGCAGCTCGGCTTGCAGCTCGAGCACCGGCAGCAGCAGGTGCAACGGGGAGAAGGAGAGCGTCACGTCGCGCGGCGGTTGCGGGGGCGGCGGCGAGGCAACCGGGGGCGGCGCAGCGACGTAGATCACGGTCGGCGCTGGTGCTGGTGCTGGTGCTGGTGCTGGTGCTGGTGCTGGTGAAGCAGCACTGGCGGGCGGCGCAACGACGGGCGGCGGCGGCGCAGGCGCAGCGGGCTCGCCAGGAAAACCCGCGGTTGGTGGCTCCGCACCCCAAGCGCACGGCGCAAGCGACGACACCACGAGCCACACGACGGAGGCCGCAACCGATCTACCGATCTCGCCCACGGCCCCTTTTCTCACGCTCCGTCCGTGAGATTCAACCACGCCGGCGTGCGTGCCGTCCGCGCCCTCGAAGCGCGCGCATAGATTCCCGAAAATGCTGCAGATTGTCGCGAGATGCCCGGCCGAAAAGGCAGTGGCACCCGCCCAGGCAAAGGAGTAGCTTCCGGTCCGAAAGATCCGGCACCTATGCTCACTTGGCTCGCGAAAAAGCTGTTCGGCACCTCCAACGAGCGCGCACTGAAGCGCATCACCCCGCTCGTTGCTTCCATCAACGACCTGGAGGAGGGCCTCGAGAAACTGTCGGACGCCGAGCTCAAGGCCAAGACCCCGGAGTTCAAGCAGAAGCTCGATAACGGGGCGACGCTCGACGACATCCTGGTGGAGGCCTTCGCCGTCTGCCGTGAAGCCAGCCGCCGCGTGCTCAAGATGCGGCACTACGACGTGCAGCTGATCGGCGGCATGGTGCTGCACAAGGGTTCGATCGCCGAAATGCGCACCGGTGAGGGCAAGACGCTCGTCGCCACGCTGCCGGTGTACCTGAACGCGCTCGCCGGCAAGGGCGTGCACCTCATCACCGTCAACGACTACCTCGCCAAGCGCGACGCCGAATGGATGGGTCGCCTCTACACCTGGCTCGGCCTGTCGATCGGCACGATCGTGAACGGGCAGACCGACGAAGAGAAGAAGCGCTCGTACCGCTCGGACATCTGCTACGGGCAGAACAACGAGTTCGGGTTCGATTACCTGCGCGACAACATGAAGTACTCCGCGCTCGACTACGTCCAGCGCCCGCTGAACTTCGCGATCGTCGACGAGGTCGATTCGATCTTGATCGACGAGGCCCGCACGCCGCTCATCATCAGCGGCCCGGCCGAGGCCGCGAGCGAGAAATACCGGACCTTGAACGAGGTGGTGGCCCGCCTGCGCAAGGACGAGCACTACAACGTCGACGAAAAGGGCTGGAGCGCGACGCTCACGGACGACGGCGTGGACTTCATCCAGTCGGCGATCGGCATCCGGAATCTCTACGATCCGGAGTCGATCCAGACGCTCCACATCATGAACCAGCTGCTGCGTGCCCACGCGCTCTACAAGCGCGACCAGCACTACATGGTGTCGCCCGACGGCAAGGTGCTGATCATCGACGAGTTCACCGGCCGCGTGCTCGCCGGTCGCCGCTGGAGCGACGGCCTGCACCAGGCGGTCGAGGCCAAGGAGAACGTGCGGATCCAGGAAGAGAGCCGCACCATGGCCACCATCACCTTCCAGAACCTGTTCCGCCTATACCGGAAGCTGGCCGGGATGACCGGGACGGCGGAGACCGAGGCCGCGGAGTTCTCGTCGACCTACAAGATCGACGTCGTCACGATCCCGACTCACCGCGCCATGATCCGCCGGGACGACCACGACGTCGTCTACAAGACCGAGCGCGAGAAATTCAACGCGCTGGTCCGCGACATCATGACCCACCACGAGGCGGGGCAGCCGGTGCTGGTCGGCACCACCAGCGTCGAGAAGAGCGCGGCCATCAGCCGCATCCTCAAGAAGAAGAGCATCGAGCACCAGGTCCTGAACGCCAAACACCACGAGAACGAGGCGTTCGTCGTGGCCCAGGCCGGAAAGAAGCGGGCGGTCACGGTCTCGACCAACATGGCCGGTCGCGGCACCGACATCATGCTGGGCGGCAACGCAGAAATGCTCGCACGCTGGGACATGAAGAAGCAGGGCCGGGACCACGAGGCCGAGCCCGAAGAGTTCAAGAAGCTCGTCGAGCACCACGAAGCCGAGTGCAAGCGGGAGCACGACGAGGTCAAGGAGCTCGGCGGCCTGCACATCATCGGCACCGAGCGCCACGAGTCGCGCCGCATCGACAATCAGCTGCGCGGCCGCGCCGGCCGCCAGGGCGACCCCGGCTACAGCAAGTTCTACCTGTCGCTCGAGGACGATCTGATGCGCATCTTCGCGGGAGATCGGGTCAAGAGCCTGATGGACCGCATGGGCATGCCCGACGACGAGCCGATCGAGCACCCGCTGGTCACGCGCAGCATCGAAAACGCGCAGCGCAAGGTCGAAGAGCGCAACTTCGACATCCGCAAGAATTTGCTCGAGTACGACGACGTGATGAGCGCGCAGCGCAAGACCGTGTACACGCTGCGCCAGCAGCTCTTGCTCGGCCGCTACTCGCCCGATGAGGTCGACGAGACCGGCAAGACCACGGGGCAAAAGCGCGAGGTCACGATCAACGAGAAGATCCGGGAGCAGTCGCTGCCCCACGTGGCGATGCTGGTCGGGCTGTTCTGCGACCCGGTGCTGCAGCCGATGGGCGACAACAAGAAGGCGCGCCCGCCGACCGTGGACGAGCTCAAGGAAGCGACGACGCTGGTCGAGATCGATCAGCTCCAGCGCGAGGCCTACGGCGCCTGGGGCGTGAAGCTCGAGTTCCCGGTGCGCAAGGTGCCGGCGCCGATCGAGGCCTACGAGAAGCTCGTGGATCTCGTGCCGCGCGGCCTGTCCGAGCAGCGCGAGCGCGTGCTCGACCTGATCGACCGCATCGTCGGCGCGATGGTCGAAGAGAGCTGCCCGGAGAACAAGCAGCCCGAGGACTGGGACTTCAGCGGCATGTTCCAGGGCTTCGAGGAGCACTTCCGGGTCCGCCCCGACGACAAGCTCCACGAGCTCGGCGACCGCGAGGCGCTGTGCCAGCGGCTGTTCGAATCGGCCGAAGCTCTCTACGTCCAGAAGGAGGAGGAGCTCGGGATCGAGAACTCGCTGCGCGTGTTCCGGCACATGTACGTGGAAGCGATCGACGAAGCCTGGGTCGATCACCTCTCGAACATGGAGCACCTGCGCGACGGCATCGGTCTGCGCGGCTACGGCCAGCGCGACCCGAAGAACGAGTACAAGAAAGAGGCCTACAACCTGTTCTTGACGATGATGGCGAAGGTCTCCGGCAACGTCGTGGTGCGCCTGTTCGAGGCTCGCCCGCGTGGCAGCGAAGAGCTCGCCGCGGCCGAAGCCGAGCAGGCTCGCCGCTACCAGGAGGAGCTCGAGCACGCCGTCGCGCGCCACCCGAGCGCCGACGCGGAGGATCCCCAGGCGCTGCTCGCCGAGCTGGAAAAGGCCATGCAGACGGCCGCGGCTCCCGCCAGAGCCCAGGCGCCGAAGCGACGCGAGGCCGCCAAGATCGGGCGCAACGACGCCTGCCCGTGCGGCTCTGGTAAGAAGTTCAAGAAGTGCCACGGCGCGCTGCTCGAGGGCGGCGACGGCAGCGACGATGACGACGACGACGGCGGCGGTGAGCAGCAAGCGCGCGCCTAGTCCCGGGCGATGATCGAAGCCGAGCACCTGGCCAAGGACTACGGCACGGTGCTCGCCGTGGACGACGTGTCCTTCAGCGTCGGCACGGGAGAGGTGGTCGGCTTCCTCGGCCCGAACGGCGCCGGCAAGAGCACGACGCTGCGAATGCTGGCGGGCTTTTTGGCTCCGACGCGCGGCCGTGTGCTGCTCCACGGCTTCGACATGCAGCAGCAGCCGCTGCGGGCGCGCGAGCGGCTCGGCTACATGCCGGAGGCGTCGCCGCTCTACCCGGAGCTCAAGGTCCGCGAGTACCTCGGCTTTCGAGCGGCATTGAAGCGCGTCCCGCGCTCGAAGCGCACCGCGGCCGTCGGGGCAGCCATGGAGCGGGCGCGCGTCAGCGACGTCGCCGACACGCTGATCTTGCACCTCTCGAAGGGCTACCGTCAGCGCGTCGGGCTCGCGGACGCGCTGGTCGCTTCCCCCCCGCTGTTGATCCTCGACGAGCCGACCGCGGGCCTCGATCCGAACCAGATCCGCGAGGTGCGCGAGCTCGTGCGCGAGCTGGGCCGTGACCACACGATCCTGCTCTCGACCCACATCCTCTCCGAGGTCGAGGCGGTGTGCGGGCGCGCGCTCGTGATCGATCGCGGTAAGCTGGTGGCGGAGGGCTCGATCGAGGCCCTGCTCTCGCGCGGGCGCGCAGGCTCGCTGAGAGCGGTCGTGAACGACCCCGAAGGGCGCGCCGAAGCCGTGGCGCGCGCGGTGCCCGGCGTGAAAGAGCTACGCTTCGCAGGCACGCCGAGCGCGCGCGACCTCGAGCTCGAGATCGAGCTGATGCCGGGCCGGGACGCCGGCGACGCCGCACAGGCCCTGACCAAAGCCTGGGTCGAGGCGGGTGTCGCCGTGCGCGCGCTCTCCCCGGCCAAGGCCTCTCTCGAGCAGGTCTTTTCGGCGCTCACGGAGCCGTCGGCGTGACCGGAGCCCTGGCGGTTTATCGGCGCGAGCTGCTCGCGTTGTGGGTGACGCCGCTCGCCTGGGTGTTGCTGGTCGTGTTCCTCTTGCTCGAAGGCGGCATTTTCTACGCGATCGTCGTGCATTTCGCGACCCTGCCCGAGCCGTCCGTTGATTCCGGACCGCTCCAGGCCTTCTTCGGGCAGGAGTCGGTGCTGCTGCTCATCACCTTGATGTTGTTGTGCCCGGCGCTCACGATGCGCTCATTCGCCGAAGAGCGGCGGAGCGGCACGATCGAGACCCTGCTCACCGCACCCGTGAGCCCGAGCGCCGTCGTGGCCGGCAAGTACCTGGCGCTGCTCACCACGTTCGCGATCATGTGGGCGCCGACGCTCTTGTACGTGTTGATCCTCGGAAAATCTGGCGACCTCGACGCGGGGACCGTGCTCTCTTGTTACCTCGGTCTGCTGGGGGTCGGCGCGACGTACCTGGCGATCGGTACCTTGATGAGCGCCATGACGCGGAGTCAGCTGGTCGCGCTGCTGCTCACGGTGTTCGTCGTGTTCGGGTTGTTCGTGCTCGGGATCGGCGAGTATCTGCTGGAGGACGGCTGGCTCCGAGACGTCTCCGCGTACCTGTCGATGGGCTCGCAAATGGACGACTTTTCCCGGGGAATAGTCGATTCGCGGCGGGTGGTGCTCGACGTCACTCTGGTCGCTTGCTGCTTGTTTCTGTGCACGCGCGTGGTCGAGTCGTGGAGCGCCGAGTGAACCGGGCCGGCGCGATCGGCGTGGTGGCGGCCGTCGCCGTCACGCTCAACCTGAACCTGCTCGCCAGCCGCTTCTACGAGCGCTGGGATCTGACGCGAGAAGCGCTGTACACCCTGTCGGAGCCGACGCTCCGCACGCTGCACGGGCTGGCCGAGCCGGTGGACGTCACCTTGCTGCTCGGCCGCAGCGACCCGCTGAACCCGAGCCTGCGCCAGCTGCTCTCGGCCTACGGCGCCGAGACCGGAAAGCTGCGGGTGCGACAGATCGATCCCGAACAACACCCCGCGGAGTTTGCGGCTCTTCAGAAGAAGTACGGAATCGTCGCGGCCGAGACCGGCGAGGGTCAGACCGTGACCGACGCCAGCGTGCTGATCACCCAGGCTGATCGGCACTGGTTCGTGACCTCCGACGACTTACTCCGCCTCGAGCCCGACGGCGAGCGGGTACGGCCGAAGCTCGAGCAAGCGCTGACGGAGGGCATTGCCAACGTCCTGGTCCGGACCCGCTCCACCGTCTGCTTCTCGACCGGCCACGAAGAGCTCGGAGCCTTCGATGCCGGCCCCGACGGCCTGGCGGAGCTGCGCACGCGCATCGAAAAGAACAACTTCGAGGTCGAAGAACGAAAGCTCGGCGGGCCGCGCCAGGGGGGCCCTGGCCTCGAGGGCTGTCGAGTGCTGGTGATCGCCGGACCGCGCCTGCATTTCGATGCCCCGGACACGGAAGCGATCGTGACGGCGACGAAGTCGGGCACGAGCGTGCTCGCCCTGCTCTCCCCTGCCCCCGTCGAACAGGAGCGCTTGGGGGCGCTGGGTCTCGAACCCCTCGCGGAGCTCGCCGTAGCGAAGCTCGGGGGAAATCTGGTGCTGGAAACGGATCCCGCGCGACGCCTACCCCGCGGCGTCGGCGAGGTGTTCTTTGCGAAGCCGCGCGCTCACGCCGTCACGCACGGGCTCACCAAGGGCGATCAGAGCGTGTTCGACGTGCTCGTGAGTGAAGCGCAGAGCGTCACTCCGCGAGCGCCGGCCGAAGCGCTGCTCGAGTCTTCGGAGCAGGCCGTCGCGCTCGACAGCCTGAAGCCGATCCTCGAGCGCCGCGCCGATCTTGCCCTCGACCGGCAGCGCTCGCGCCAGGTGCTGGCGGTGGCCCACGAGCTGCCGCCGGCCCCGGGCGGCGCCCCGACGCGGATCGTGCTCGTCGGTAGCGCGACGGTCGCGCAGAACCGCAGCTTTCGCGAAGCCGCGCTGTACGGCAACCGCCTGTTCGTGGAGAACGCGCTGGCCTGGGTGGCGGCGCGCCCCACGCTGGTGAGCGTGCCCGAGAAGCCGCCGCGCGAGATCGGGCTCTCGCTCAGCCAGGAATCGCTCGGCGAGGTGCTGCGTTACGTGATGATCTACATGCCGGGGACAGCGGCGCTGCTCGGCGCGTTCGTGCTGCTCCGGCGCCGGGCCGTCGAGACCCGGTCACGGAGACGCCCCGAGAGCCCCGGCGAGAGCACGGATGCGACTCGATCGTAAGCTCGTCACGAACCTGGTGCTGGTGGGGCTCGCGCTCGCCACCACCGGGGTCGTGTACCTGACGCGGGACCGCCCCACCTCGGAAGAACGAGAAGCCCGCCCTCGCAACCTGATCCAGCTCTTCCCGCGCGACGAGCTGGTCCGCGTTCGGATCCGGCAGGGCGATCGGACTTTGGCGCTCCGGGCGGAGCCCGCGCCCGACGGCGGGACCACCCGCTACTGGGTCGTCGGTCGAGGTGAAGTCGAAGCCGACGCTGAGGCGGCCCGCTCGTTCCTGCGCGCGCTCGAGCTCTCGGCGTTCTCGCGTGAGCTCGACGCCGCGAAGGCCGACCGCGCCGCCTTCGGGCTCACCGAACCGAGCCTCGAGCTAGAGGTCGAGTTTCGCCGATCCCGCGGCAAGATCAGCATCGGCAAGCAGGCCACGAGCCCGAGCGACTCGAGCTACGTCGAAGTGACGGGCTTCGGCGCGGACGCGCCGCGGATCGGCCTGATCAAGACCGGCGCGCTCGCCGAGCTGTCGGTCACCGAAGAGTCGCTGCGGCCGAGCTGGCTCGTGAGCTACACGCCCTCGGACCTGGTCCGTTTCTCGATCCGCCGCGGCTCGGGCGCCGAGCAACGCTTCGTGCGCTCCGGGCCCGCGTTCCGGCGGGAAGGCGGCGAGCGCGTCTCGCGCACCGCGAGCGATCAGCTGCTGATCGAGCTGGGCAGCGCGCGGGCGACGAGCACCCTCGAGGGTGGCAACGATGCGTTCGGGGCGGACGCGATCGCGATGGTGCTCGAACCAACGGAAAATCGCCCGGTCGCTCGGATCGAGCTTGGCGGCCCGTGCCCGGGCAAGCCCGAGCTCCTGGCCTTCCGCCGCACTTCTCCGCAGCCGGGCAGCTATTGCGTGAGCCCCGGCATCCGCCGGCTGTTCGAAGGCTTCGCCGCGCACCTCGACGACGACACGGCCTTCGCGTTGCGCGCCGACGAGATCGAGACCTTCACGCTCGAGCGGGGCGAGCAAAAGCTCGTCCTCAAGCGCACCGAACAGGGCTTCGAGCTTGCCGGAAAGCCGCCGTCCAAGGTGGAGCTCGAGACCGGCAACGGTGTGCTTTCCGGGCTGGTCTCGGTGCGCGGCGAGCCGGTGAACGCTCCGGATCTCGCCGCGCTCGGGCTCGAGCCCCCCGCCGCGACGATCCGCCTCGCGTCGTCGGCCGTCGAACACATCGCGCACTACGAAGAGCGGGTCGATCTCGGAAAACCGCGGCCCAACCGGGATCTGCCGCTGCGGCGCCGCGACGACGGTCGCGTGCTGCTGGTGCCGGCCGACGTCGCCGCCGCGCTGATCCCCGATCCGGAGCGGTTCCGAGCGCGCCGCTTGCTCGAGCTCACGCCGTCCGACTTCAAGACGCTGGTCATCCGCCGCGGAGCCGTGCGCGAACGGCTGCGGCGCACGGACACGGGAACGTTCCAGCTCGTCGAGCCCGCGGGGCACGAGCACGACGCGGGTGCGGTGCTGGGTCTGGTCCAGGCGCTCGGCACGCTCGAAGCGGACCGCTGGGCGGCGCCCAAGCCCGAGCCTGCCCACGGGCTCGAGCACCCCACGCTGACGGTGGAAATCGGCACCGAAAAATCCGGCAAGCCGCAGACGCTGCGGCTCGTGGTCGGCGCCGAGACCCGCGGCGGCTTCTTCGCCACGCTCACGGGCCACGAAGGAGTGTTCGTGCTGCCGAAGCCGCTGATCTACGAGCTCTCGACCTCGCTCTTGTCGCGCTCGGTGTTCGTGGTCGATCCAGCGAGCTACCGCGGCATCGTGTTCCGGGCGGGGACGACGACCCTCGAGCTCGAGCGGCGCGCCGACGGCTTCGTGGCGAAGGCAGGTGTCGGAGAGCTCGCGCCGGCCCTGATCGAGCGCCTGGTGGCGACCGCGGGTGCGCTGCGCGCCGAGGCGGCGCTCCACGCCGGCCCTGCGCGAGCCGGCGAGGGCTTCGAACGGCCGTGGCTCGAGATCCGCTTTCTCGGAGAAGAGCCGGCACAGAGCCGCACGATCCGCGTCGGCGCGGAGACCTCTCTCCGCGGTGAGAGCGTGCGCTTCGCGCGTATCGACCACGTCGACGCAACCTATGCCATCGGCGCCGCGCAGGTCCGGGAGCTTCGCGAAGCGCTGTAGGCGGAGGTGCGAACGCGAAAGTTCCTCCAGTCCGAGGCGGAGTGACCGTTCATCGAGCTCGATGCAGATCTCCGGAGGCGCCTCGGGCGCCAACTACGACCTGGCGCTTTACCGAAAGCTCCTGGACACGAGCGAAGTGCAGGGGCAGCAGGCGTTGCAGCTGATCGCGCAGGCCGCGCCCCAGGTCGCGCCAGCCACCCCGCCCCCGATCGACCCGGTCACGGGGCGGCTGCACATCGTCGCCTAGGACGAGCGCGCTAGACTAGTGACTGCTCGGCGTTCGCCGCCCCTCCCCACGCGCTCAGTCATTTCGCCGGAGTTTTCCGCCAATCTCTAGTTCAGCTCGGTGCGCTGCCGGGAGAAGATGACGTCCCAGTTGTCCCGGTAGCGATCGGTCGCCACCTGAGCGGGGCCCTTGCGCGATTCTCCGCGAGCCTCGGCCACGTCCGACGGGCGCTCGGGCGCGGGCAGCTCCGTCGCCACGTCGCACAGCAGCGGAAACTCCTTGCGAGGAGTGAGCCGCACGACCTCGCCGGTGATCGGCATGCCCTCGCGCAGCGCGCGCACGCCGCCGAGCTCGAGCCGATCGTTGCGCTTGCGCAGGATGCGTAAATCACCCTCAGGGGTGACACCGTGGATCAGAGCGACATCCGACGGCGCGCCGCGCTGGCTCGAATCAGAATCGTCGTCTGACATCGACTGACCACGTCTATCACGAACTCCCTCGCCAGGCACGCCGCGCCACGAGCCGCGCTGCTCGGGTGGCGCGCCCTCACATGCCGAGCGCGGTGCGGAACACCCAGCCCTCCGAGCCCTTGCCGTCGTATTTGACCCGGTACCAATCGCCCTTTCGCCCGGTGACCGTCACCCGCGTTCCCTGCAGCACGCGGGCCACGACGTCGTCCTCGCGCGAAGCCCCCGAGCGCACCAGCGCCACGTCCCAGGCCACGGTGGCTCGACCACTCGCGGGGGTGACGGCCGGCGCGGCGTCGTTGGCTGCGGCAGCGGGTTCGACCGGGTCCCGGAACTCCACCCGATAGAAGACCGTGTAGCGGGCATTGGCGTGGGTGATCGACGCGAGCGAGACCTCGCCCAGCGTCTCGTTCAGGCAACCGATCAGGGTGCGCGCATCGGCGTCCGAGACCGTGGTGCTCTTACCCTTCTGGATGCCGGTCACGCGATCGCGCTCGAAGTCGAGATCGAACCCGACCGACAGCACGCCGCGCGCGCGGGAGCTCGCGTCGCAGGCCGCGAGCGTGGCCAGGCGGCCGCGGGCGACGCCGTCGAAATCCACCTCGTCGCAGCTCGAGACGCGCTTGCCCTGGGCGTCGCGACAGCTCGTGACTTCACCCTCGCCGATGGTGAACCGAAGCGGGAGCGGCGCCGCGGGCGGCGCGGGCTCGGCGGGCTGCGCGTCGGCTTTCGACGCAGCAGGCTCTGCAGTCGGGGCGGGCGCCCCGGAGAGCTCGTCGTTGGCCGCTTCGCTCGCGGGGGTGGGCGCCCTCGGCACGATGCGAACTCCGGCCAGGTGCGGCCAAGAAACCCCCACGGCGAAGCCGATCAGCGCGATCACGCCGACCCGACCGAACCGAGGCCGATCCTCCCTCGGTACCTCGATACGCAGGGGCTTGCGCCGTTCCATTCGGGGCTCCGAAGCCCGAGCCAAACCCGAGCTTGGGCGAGGGTTTACCATACCGTGGCCCGTGAAACCCAGGCCTGAACGAAAGCGGGGCGCAGGCCGGCCCGACCAGGCCGCTCACGGGGCTAGAAACTGTCCCCCGCCTCGGAGAGGATAACGGTCGTCGGATGAAGGCGTGCGCCCACTGCAAGCTCCAGTACCCGAGCGACAGCGCGACGTGCTTCTTGTGCGGGCGGGCCCTGGAGGAGATGCAGGACCCGCTGGTCGGCGTGACCCTCGCCGGGCGTTACGTGATCGACCGCCCGATCGGCGAGGGCGGGATGGCCACGGTTTACGCCGCGCACCACCGGCTGGTCGATCGCCCGTGCGCGATCAAGGTCATGAGCGAGCGCTTCGCGAAGAGCGAGGTGATCCGCGAGCGCTTCCGGCGCGAAGCCAAGGCCGCGCAGAAGCTCGCGCACCCCAACATCATCGAGATCTTCGACCAGGGCGAGACGCCCGAGGGCAGCCTGTACCTGGTGATGGAGCTGCTCCGCGGCGTGACGCTCGCTCACGTGGTCGAGCGTGGCAAGATGACACTTTCGCGCACGCTGCCGATCGCGCTCCAGATCGCCCGGGCATTGGCGCGTGCCCACGACCTCGAGGTGATCCACCGCGACCTCAAGCCCGAGAACATTTTTCTGTCGGAGGGTCACGAGGGCGGCGATTGGGTCAAGATCCTGGACTTCGGGATCGCGCGTTCGATGCAGGACACGCGCTTGACCGGCGCGGGGGAGGTCTTCGGCACGCCCGAGTACATGGCTCCGGAGCGCATCAGCTCGATCGACGCGGGGCCGTCGGCGGACCTGTATTCGCTGGGCGTGATCTTGTACGAGATGCTGTCGGGTCAGCTGCCGTTCGACGCCAGCGACGTGGCGGCCTTCTTCATCAAGCACCTGAAGGAGGCGCCCAAACCGCTGCGCGAGCGCGTGAGCGGCGTCCCTGAGCCGCTCGAGAAGCTCGTGATGGAGCTGCTGGAGAAGGAGCCAAAAGATCGCCCCGTGGATGCGCACCGCGTCCACGCGGATCTGCTCGCCGTCGCGCTCGCGCTCGGCGTCCGCGCGCCGCGCGAGGTCCTGAACGAGGTCAGCCCGTCGCGCGGACCGCCGAAGACGCTGCCACCGATCGCCATCGACCAGTGGGCGCACCGCACGGCGGTGTTCGATCGCATGTTGAAGACCGCCTACCCCGCCGGCGAAGCCGCGCTCGGCGAGAAGCTGGTCGAGGTAAAGAAGCTGGTGCGCGAAATCGCCGAGCTGCGCGCGCGCGCCATGGAGCAGCAGCGCACCCTCGAAGCCATCGAGTCGCGAGGCAGAGAGATCCGCGAGCGCTTCGGCCACGCCGTCGACGCGCTCGGCCTCGACGCGAGCCGCGCCCGCGATGACCTGAAAGCCACGCAGGCCCTGGCCGACGGCGTGCGCGCCGAGGCCGACGTGCCGCGCCAGAAGCTCGTGGAGATGATGCCGGAGATGCTGCGCTGGGAAGGCCGTTCGGCCCTCAGCGTGCCCTATCGCGAGCTCGCAGAGGCCTATCGGGAAGCGGCCAAGTGGATCGAGCGCTGGGCCGACGGGCACGACGCCGTCAAGGCCTCCGAGGTCCAGGTCGCGGCGCGGCGCGGCGAGGTCGACGACATCGAATTCCAGATCAAGGAGCTGCGCGCCGCGCTCGCCAAGCACGAGGAGCAGCTCGAGCGCGAAGAGGCCGATCGGCAGCGCTCGGTCGGTGACCTGGGCCGCCGCGCCGACGAGCTCGAGAAGCGGCTGGTCGAGGTGTCGACGGAGTTCTGCGCACCGCTGCGCCGCCTCTCGGCGCTCGAGCCGCTGTTCGTCGAGCTCGAAGCGGGCGCGGCGGCGTGAGCGGGCTCGCGCTCCCAGTTGCTTAGAATCTGGCGAACCGCACCGCCGCGGCTGTATGCTGGCGGGGGTTGTCGATTCGGGCCGTAAAAATACTGGGCGTCGTGCTCGGTCTGGGCGGGGTCGGGAGCTTGAGCGCGCCGGCCAGAGCCTCGGGGCCACCGCTGTTGCTCGGCGTGTCCGACTGTGGCGAGCTCGACGAGCACGAGGTGCGGCGCCTGGTCGTCGCCGAGCTCGGCGCGATTCCGGTCGAGGAGCAGGCCCCCGAGGTCACGCTGGTCGCCGTGCGCTGTGGCGGTCTGCGCGTCACGATCCGCGTGCACGATCCGCTCAGCCGCAAGGACGTGGAGCGCTCCTTCAACGCCGCACCGCTCGATCCGCGGGCGCGCGCGCGTTGGGTGGCGCTGGCGGCCGCCGAGCTCGTCCTGTCGAGCTGGGCGGAGCTCGAGCTCAACCCCACGCCTCGAACCCCGCCCGAAGGACCCGAGCCGCCCAGCGCCGCGCGGAGCGCCGCCGCCGCTGCAGTCCGAAAGCGGGCCGCGGCGCCCGCCGCCGTGACGCTCGCCTCGGGGAAGCCGGCGCCGACGCCGGACCTGAGCTCGCCGGAGCGACGCGACCGCTCGGAGGCGGAGCCCGCCCCGGAGCGCACCTTCCGCACGGTCGTGATGGGCACGGCGCGCTCGTTCCTCGAAAAGGAAGGCTTCCTCTACGGCGGCGGCGTGAGGGTCAGCGAAGAGCGCTTCGCGCACATGAGCTGGTCGGCGGATCTGCTGTTCGAGGCGGGCACCGTGTCGAGCGGCAGCGTCCACTACGACATCCGCTCCGGAACCGTGGGCGCGTGGCTGATGGTGTACGGCCGAGCGGGCCCCTCGGGCCTCATCACCGGACGCGCGGGCGCCGGGATCCGGATGGGGCTGATCGGCTCCCAGGCAGACACCGGTGGTCGGGCCTCGAATGCGGTCGCGCCGTGGGGTTGGCCGATGGCGGCGCTTTCCACGACCGTCGGGCGCGCCTTCGTCGTCGAGCTCTCGGTCGAGGCGGGCTACGTCGTGCTTCCGGTCGGCGGCGTCGCCACGGGCTCGAGCGTGCGCGGCCCGTGGGCGAGCCTGCAGCTCGGCTTCGGCGCGGGCTTCGACGGAACGACGGTCGAACGGCGACGCGCCGCGCGCTAAGACGAGACGCGGTTCCGCCCGCTGCGCTTGGCTTCGTAGAGCTTCTCGTCCGCGCGCTGAATGAGCTCGGTGGCGGCGCGGTCGTCCTTCGACAGCTGTGCGCAGCCGATGCTGATCGTGACCGGGATGCGCTCGCCCTGAAACACGAACGCATGCGTCGCGACGCGCTCGCGCAGATCTTCTGCCAGGGCGCGGGCACCGCCGAGGCCGGTCTCGGGCAAGACGATCACGAACTCCTCCCCGCCGTAGCGGGCGAACACCTCGTCGCGCCGGATCCGCTCCTGCACCACGCGCGCGAGCTCGCGCAGCACGTGATCGCCGGCGAGGTGCCCGTATTGATCGTTGATGCGCTTGAAGAAATCGATGTCGAAGATGACGAGCGAGAGCTCGCGCTCGTAGCGGCGCGCTCGGATCAGCTCTTTTTCGAGCGCCTCGAACAGGTACCGCTTGTTGTGGATCTGGGTCAGCCCGTCCACGATCGTCATCCGGTAGATCTCTTCGTGGTACTTGGACTCCGCGTCGAGGCCGGACAAAAACTTGAGGATGGTGGGGCCGACCTTGATCCGATCGCCGTTGTTGAGCAGGGCGTCGTGAGCGATCTGTTCTTCGTTCAGGTAGGTGCCGTTGGTCGAGCCGTCGTCCACGACGAACCACGAGTTACCGCGGCGCTCGAAGTGCGCGTGGCGCCGCGAGACGCTGTCGCCCTCGAGCACGACATGATTGTCGGCACCTCGACCCACACGCAGCGGGCTCCGGTCGAGCACGAAGCGCTTTCCGAGCAGGCCTTGCTCGGCGGTGTAGATCACCACCAAGCAGTCGTTCCCCTGGCCCGGATCGGGCGGGGGTGCCTGGACCACCTGGGTGACCCGGGTTTTCTCGTCTTGCTCGCTCAAGAGATTTGCCCTGGCCGTCGGGGGTTGCCGATGCCGGGGGAAGCCGGCCCGCGCCCCTCAGCGCGAACTGCTTCGACCGAAACCGGTGACGCGGTCACGTCCGGACAGTCGGTCCAGCCGCACGGCGCCACCCGAATTGAACGCGAGCCCCTATCATGGAGCAGACGGGTGGGAAATCGATCCCAGCGCGCTGTTGAGAAATTCGGCATGCCCTAAATACTTCAACCTAAACTGAAGCGTAAGTACCCGTCAAGGCTTGGCTTTCTGTGTGTGGAAGGGGGACCCTCTCGCCTGAGCTCGGAGGGTGTCGTGAGGGGGCGCAGATCCCGCGCCCGGATTGGATCGCGGGAACGCTCGCCCGCTCGGGAGACGACCCCCGAGTCGTCCAGGACGGCGCAGTAGTTTCGTGCTGCCGAGCCGGTACCATGGAGGGGCATGCCGACCGCCACCGGCGAGATCCACGTCTTCACCTTCAAGGAAGGCGTCCTCTCGCGAGCGGCGCACGACCTGCGGCTCAGCCTCGAGCGCTTCCGGGTGACGATCGACGCCGACGCGCTCAGCGCCACCTTCGAGACCGCGTCGCTGCGTGTGGACGGAGTCATCCGCAAGGGTGAGCTCGACCGACACGAGCTCGACGCGGCCCAACGTCAGGAAATCGAGCACACGGTTCAGACGCGAATCCTCGATACGCGCACCTACCCGCTCGCGCGCTTCGAGGCACGCACCGCGCGCGTGGGCCCCGTGCTCGAGGTCCGCGGCGAGCTCGAGCTCGTGGGACAGCGCCGGAGCATCACCTTTTCCGCGCGCTCGGAGGGCGGTGATTTCGTGGCCGACGTCGAGCTCGTCCCGAGCCGCTGGGGGATCCGCCCGTATGCGGCCATGCTGGGCACGATCCGGCTCGCGGACAGGGTGCGAATCGTCGCTCGCTTGCGCGCAGTGGACCCCGCCGGAAGCTAGACCTCTTCTCAGGGGCGGCACGCGACTCCTCCCCGCCGAATTGAATTCGGCGGGGGCCCCTCCCCACGCGCTCACTCTCTTCGTCCGAGCTTTCCGCGATTCTCGGCAGTTCATGAGCGTTTGTCGCTCAAGACGAGGGCGACTGCGCCGGTGTAGCGCCGCAAAACTGACCATTCCGATGCTCCAGCTTCGGACATAGGAGCCAGACCGAGATGGCGAGGATTCTGGGGATCGACGTCAGTCACCATCAGGCCGAGCTCAACTGGCACAACGTCGTCGACGGCGGCGTGAGCTTCTGTTTCATCCACGCCACCGAAGGCGCGTCGTGGGTCGACGGCCGCTTCGAGCAGAACTGGCAGCGCTCGCAGGACGTCGGTCTGTATCGCGGCGCGTACCATTTCGCGCGCGTCGGTGCGGACGCGGCGACCCAGGCCGTCCACTTCCATTCGGTGGTGGGGAGCCCCGGCTTCCTCGACCTGCCGCCCGTGCTCGCGCTCGAGGAATCGAACGGGCACACGCCCGAGCAGGTCCTCCGCTGGACCAAGGAGTTCCTGCTCGAGGCTGCCGAGCTCTTCGATCGCGAGCCGATCCTCTACACGGGTACGTTCTGGCGCGAGTTCTTGAAGAACCCGAACGACGAGTTCTTCGGCAGCTACCCGCTGTGGCTCGCCGGCTACACTTCAGAGCAAGAGCTCGAGGTCCCAGCTGCCTGGCGGCGCTGGTCTTTCTGGCACTACAGCGACGGCATCCACAACCAGCCGGCGTCGCTCCCCGGCGTGCCTCGCTGCGGGCAAAATCGCTTCGCGGGCAACCGGACCGACCTCAGCGCGCTCTGCTCCATCGTATCGGCTCCGCCGCCACCGCTCCCGGCGCTGCCTCCCGGCGACCTCTGGCCGGGCGTCCACCTCGTGTGGCACAGGTCTCCGGCGATGACGGGTGACGTGGTGCGCCGCTTTCAGAAGCGCCTGCGAAAGCTCGGCTTCGAGATCGTCGCAGACGGCGCCTACGGGCCCCAGTCGAAGCGTGTCTGCCAGGCTTTCCAGAAGCAGCGCGGCCTGGTCGCCGACGGCATCGTCGGCCAGAAGACGTGGCTCGCGGCGTTCGGCACCTGATCCTGGTACGACAAACCGGGTCGGGCTATGACGCGCGCGTGAATGCGCGCTGGCTCTTGCTGTTGCTGGCAGTGCCGGTGCTGTTGCTGGCGGTAACGCTGCGGGTCAGCCTCGGTTCCGGCGAAGCCACCGCGGCGGCGCCGCGCGGGGACGCGATCCGATTCGACGGTGTGTGCCAGTTCCCGGGCACGCCGCGCAGGCGCTTGGTGGTAGCCGCGGTCGACAGTTTGCGCGCGGAGACCGCGTTCGACGATGCGATCATGCCCTGGCTCTCGTCGCACCGGAGCCAGGCGCTGTGGGGGCGGATGCAGCCGTGCATGTCGCAGCTGTCGCTCCTGTGCTTTCGAACCATGTTCGAGGGCACGGAGCCGTTGATGGTGACCGGCTTCCACAACTACACGGGGATGAACGTGGCGGCCGACAACTTCATCCTGCGCCTTTCTCGGCGCGGGCTGCGAGTGGCGGCGGTCGCCGATCACGCCTTCATCTCGCTCTACCAGACGTCGCTCACGAAGCACGCGACGTTCGAGGAGCGACCGCCAGGGTCGGCGAGCCGCGACGCTTTCGGCCGAGACCAAACTCTCGATTGGCTTTCGGACCCGAGCCTCGACGTGATCGTCACGCACGTGATCGACACGGACGCGACTGCGCACCGCGTCGGCATCGGACACCCGGAGTACATCGCCAAGTTCCGCGAGACCGACGACTTCCTGCGCACGATCGCGGAGCGGCTCGGAGCGGAAGATAGCCTGATCGTGCTCGGGGATCACGGCCACGACGCGCACGGCTATCACTCGACCGGGATCCCCTCGCAGACGGCGTTCTTCGCGAGCGGACCGGTCTTCCCGCGCGGCGTGCGCCACGACACCGACATGCCGACCACGCTGTTTTTGATGGGCGCCGTGAGCTGCGAGCCGGTGCCGGACACGTATCGTGGCGAATTTCCGGTGGCAGAGCTGACGATCGCGCCCGAGTATCGAGCGGCTCAACAACGCGTGGCCGCGCGGCTCGCGCCGCTACAGGCGAAGGCAGCGCGTTCGAGCCCGGTGCTCTGGGAGCTGCCAGCGGTGCTGGCGTTGCTGTTCGTGATCGTGGCAGCGTTCGCGGCCGGCGCCCGCGGCCTGTCCGCCAAACCGGTCGCGACGGCCTCGCTCCTGTTGTTACCGGGCCTGGTTTTCCCGAGCACCGTCGTGCCGTGGCTCGGCGCTCTCGGCCTCGGCGTGGCAAGCCGGCGCGCGCTCTCGGCGAGCGTTCGCTACGCGGCGCTGATAGCGGTGGGGTTCGCCGCGGCGTTTGCGGTCGGCAGCTCGGCGCACCAAACGCTCGTGACGCTCCAGAATCACGTCAACGCGCGCTGGACCGTCGGCTTCTGGCTGGGGCTCGCGGCCGTGATCACGGCGATCGGCGCGGCGTGGTCGCGACTCGGCGGGGTGAAGCTCCGTTACGCGCTCGGGATCAGCGCCTGCGCGGTGATGTTGCTGCTCTTGGGCTTCGGCCCGTACTACTACGGCACGGCCCGCAACCTGCTCTACGGCAGCACCTGGCTGATCCTGTCGCACGCGCTCGGCCTGTTTCGCGAGCGCGGGGTGCGCACCTTTTTGGCGCTTGCGCTGCTGCCGCTCACCGCACTCTATGCTCCCGTGCTCAAGGAGTGGCAGTGGACGTACCCGCTGCTCGGGTGGTTCGAGCACGCGGGGGTGCTGGCGCGCCTCGGCGTGGCGTTCGCCGCGTTCGCCGCGGCGAGCTTGGCGGCGCGGGACGGAGCCGAGCGGGTTCGGTTCGCGGTGTTGCTGAGCCTGCTGACGGTGATGGGCTTCGCCACGGATCTTTCGCCGCTGCCGTTCTTGAACGTGACCTGTCTGTGGGTGTCGTACGTGGGCTTCAGCCGCGCCGCCGCGCGCGTGGAAGCGCGCGTCGCGTCGCCGACCGCTTCGTGGGTGCTGCCGCTCGGTCAGGCCGCGTATGGGTTCATGGCGTTCTTCGTGTTGCTCGGGGCGCTGCGCTTCGCGAACGTGGATTTCCGGTTCGCCCTGTCGCTCACGCCGATCGAGGCCGGGGAGGCGCAGGCCGCGGCGCTGGCGGTGCCGATCGTGACGGCGAAATACCTGGTACCGATCGCGCTCCTGTTCCTGGCGGGGCCTTCGCTACGGCTGGAGGCGCTCTTGCTCGTGCTCGTCAAGGTGGGCTGCCTGGCCTCGGGCTTGCTCGGGTTCGAGCTCGCGCGCCGCCGCGAAGCGCAGCTGTTCCTCGAGCTCCAGACGCAAGAGGCCGCGCTGGTGGCGGTGCTCTACATGCTGATGCTGGGGCTGTACGCGTTCCGGCGTCAGACGGCCGCGGCCTGAGCCTTCTTCAGCTTGCGCTGATCGAGCCAGTACAGCACCGCGGGCAAGACCAGCACGCCGTTCAGCATGCAGCACAGCTCGCCGATCGCGGCAGCGATGCCGAAGCTGCGGATCGCGCCGTTGATCGACAAGGTGAGCGACAGGTAGCTCACGAGCGTCGTCAGCGAGCAGAGCACGACGGCGCCGCCGGTCTCGACGATCACGCGCCGCATGTCGCCACCGGATAGCCGATAGCGCTGCATCACGTTCACCGAGTAGTCGACGCCGACGCCGATCGTGATCGGTAACGCCACGAAGTTCAGGAAGTTGATCTTCATGCCCTCGACCAACAACCCGGTTTCGGGTGTGTAGGTCGTCTTCCAGATCGCGAGCACGCCGATCGTCCAGGTGAAGCCGAGCAGCACGGAACTTATCACCCACCATGCGTCACGTTTGCCGCGGAACGTGACCAGGATGATCAGCATCGTCGACAGCAGCGAGGCCAGCAAGGCGCGCGGAGTGTCCTGGACGATCGCCAGGATCACGTCGGCGAAGATCACGGCCCGACCGCTGCCCTGCACGACGGAGCCGTCCGGCAAGACCGTGCGCCGGAAGCTGTCGGCCCAGCGCAACAGGTAATGGCCGTCCCAGACGCTCTCGTCCTTCTTCGGGCCGAGGTACACGAGCAGGCCCCGCCGGCCGTCCTTCTCGGTGAAGGGTTGGGCCATCTGCTCGGGCAGATCGGCGATGCCGATCGGCTTCACGCCGCGCTCGGGGACCAGCTCCTGGATCTTTTGCCAGTCGTGATCCTTGATGAAGCCGCGGCGCCGCGCGCGATCCAGCGTCTCGCGGATCTCGCCGATGCGGGCGATCTTCTGCTCCTGGTCGCTCGGCAAGAGCGAGTGGATCGTGACCACCGAATCGAACGGCCGCTGGTCCTTGGGCACCGAGTCGCGCCGGGCCTCGAGCGCCTTCTTCAGCGGCAGCACCTGCTCGAGCCGATCGACGGCGATCGCCAGCCCGTCCTGGCGCAGCTTGCCGAGGATGCGGTCGGCGACCTGCGCGAGCCGGCGGATCTCGGTGGGGCGCTCGGTGGCGGCGTTGTCCACCGTGCGCATGTTGTACTCCATCGGATCGAGCTTCACGTAGCGCGCTCCGAGCGCCAACGCCGACAGCGTGATCGCCAGTGAAATGCCGATCACCACGCTCGGCGAGCGCGTCGCGAGCCAGGCGAACGGGCGCCCGTAGTGTCCCGCGAGCACGCTGCGGAAGCCGCTCTTGCGGTTCGACGGGCTCAACTTCTCGAACAGCACCAGCACCACGGGCAGCACCAGCTCGGTCGTGATCCAGCACAGCACCATGCCCGTGCCGCCGATCAGGCCGAACTGCTTGAAGCCTCGAAAGTCGGTGATCGATAGCGCGCCGTACGACGCGGCCGCGGCCAGCGCCGCCGACAGCGTGCCCGACCAGGTCTCGTGGTGGGCGATGAACGCGCTCTGTTCGACGTCGTGGTCGCGCCGCGCCTCGAGGAAGCGGGCCATGTACACGACGCCGAAGTTGATGCCGTTGCCGACGATGATGCTGAACAAGAACCCCGTCGAGGAGTTCAGATGCCCGACCAGAAAATAGGAAGCGCCGAAGGTCCAGGCCGCGCCCGCGCCGACCGCGACCGTCATCGAGACCACGGTGCGCAGGCGCATGAAGAACACGAGCACCACGATCAAGACGCCCGTCACGCCCCAGAACCCGACGTGCGCGAGGTCGCCCTTGATCCTGAGGTAGGCCTCGACACCGGTCAGCAGGTTGCCGCTGAGCCCGACCTTCATCGTCGGATCGAACTGCTTCGGCTGGACGCGATCGACCGCTTGCTGCACGAGCGAGCGCAGCAGCTCGGCGCGCTCGATGTCGCCGCTGCCGAGCGGCGTCAGCACCCGGACCACGACCTGATGGCGTTCGGGATCGAGGTAATATCCGCCCGGATACGACTGATGCTTCGGCGTGTCCGTCTTCGGCGTTCGGGCCTCGATTTCCTTGCGGATCGACTCTTCGGTGATCGGCGGCGGCGGGTCGTCCTCCTCCAGCAAGGTGCCGAGGCTCTGCCCGACCTCGTAGTCGTAGCGGTCGACGATCCGGTCGCGCACCTCGTTCACGAGGTCGAGCGGGGCGTAGAGCAGCTTGTTCTTCTCGAAGAACTCCTGAGTGGCGTGGATGCCGGAATCGACCTGCCCGACCAGGCTCGGATCGATCTTGCGCAGCTCCGGCGTCACCGCATCCACGAAGCGCTTCAAGCCTTCGTTGTCTCGGCCCTCCGCCACGACCACGATGCTGGACACCGAGGGCAAGCGTTTGTTGACGCGATCAGCGACGATCACGCTCTCTTTCCCGCTCGGCAAGAGCTCGCCGAGCGAGGTGTGGAGCTCGAGCTTTCTGGCCGCGAGCACCGCGAGCGCCGTGAGCAATAGCGTGAGGCCGAGCAGCGTCCACGGGTGGCGGACTTGGAGCGCTGTCAGAGCGCGAAAGAAGCGCTCGACTCTATCGGGCGAAGTGCGCACGGACCGCGTCTTAACACGATTTCCGGGCGCGGCGTCCGGATCTAGTCCTACTCGAGCGGCACTTCGAGCCCGATGTTGCGCATCAGGCGCAGCGCATTACCCGAGCTCACGGGGCCCGGGTACACCTTGTAGTCGAAGGTCATGCTGCCGTCCTTGACGCTCTCTCGCAGGTGAACGAGCCGCACCGTCGACATCAGCGCGTCCGGCAGCCGGCACAGCTCCTGATCGTGGGTGGATACCGCACCCAAGGACCCGAGCTCGAGCAGACGCGCGAGCACCCAGCGCGCGCCGATCTGTCGCTCGCGCGAGTTGGTACCGTGCAGCACCTCGTCGAGCAGGAACAGCACCGGAGACGGCCCCTGCGCGGCGTCCACGACGCGCTTCAGCTTGCCGATCTCGGCGTAAAAGTGGCTGACCCCGGCCTCGAGCGAGTCCGCCACGCGGATGCTGGTCGCGGGCACGAGCCGCGAGACGCGGAAGCGCCGAGCCGGGACCGGCGCGCCTGCCAGGGCGAGCACGGTAGCGAGCCCCATGGCGCGGAGCAGCGTGCTTTTTCCCGACATGTTCGAGCCCGTGACGAGCAGCGCGGTGCCAGGCGCGGCGAGCGACACGTCGTTCGGGACGCGCCGGCCGGGGGCGATCAGCGGATGGCCGAGCGCTTCGGCCTCGAACCTGGCGGGGCCTTCGTCGAGCTCGGGGTAGACGGCATCGGGCTCGTCGCGCGCGAACGCCGCGAGGGACGACAGCGCCTCGAACCAGCCGATCACGTCGAACCAGACGCGCAGGTGCTTGCCCGCGCGCAGCTGCCAGCGCTCGAGCGCGAGCGTGCAGTGAATGTCCCAGAGCAGGATCAGGTTGACGATGGGATGCACGAGCCCGTTGTGGCGCAGATCGAACCAACCCACGATCGACTTGAACTGGTTCATCGCGCGCGACGGCATGCCCGAGCTCGTCTCGAGCCGCGCCTTCAAGTCTCGGAGCAGCGGGTCCTCGTGACTCAAGCCTTCGACGATCTCGAGCAGCGCGCCGTAGCGGAGGAACGCGCCCTCGGTCGCCGAGACCGCGCCGAACGCGATGCCGGTCTCGCGCGCCGCCCGGACCAACAGCAGCGCCTGCGCTACGAGGCCGAGCAGCGCCGGCCAACCCGGAGCCCCGAAGCCGAAATAGGCCACGAGCGCGCCGATCGTCAGCGGCGGCAAGAGCAGCGAGCCGAAGCGGCTCAGCGGGTCGTTCACGAGGCTCGGCGTGGACTCGGCCCACTTGAGCAGCGGCTCCGGATTCACGGCGCTGCGCACGCGCCCGCCCGGGCCCGGCTTCTGGCCCGCAACGCCCAGGGCGTGCGCCTCGAAGCGCTGGCAGAGCTCGAGGTCCGAAGCGAGCTGTTGCACCGCGTGCTGTCGCAGCCGCGCCTGCTCCAGCGTGGCGGGCTCCAGCAGGATCTCGGCCAGGCGCTCGCGGCCGAAGCGCGTGCGCGCCACCGACAGGCGCTGGAACAGCGACGCGCGCCCGAACAGATCGAGATCACCCGCGAACATGTGACCGCTCGGCGCGAGGCCCTCACCGAGATCGGCGATCGCCGCGAAGTCGTGGGCGGCGCGCGAGAGCGCGGCGCGGTTCACGTCGACCCAGCGCTCTGCCAGATCCTGTTGGTCGATCAGGCGCGCGTGAACGAACACGAGCCCGAGGAACGCCGCGAAGCCGAGCAGCGCGAGCGGTGTCGCGATCTCGGACGGGGCACGAGCGAGCAGCGCCACACAGCTGCCTGCGAAGACGGCGAACGACAACCCGCGCAGGTTGGAGAGCAAACGTGAGCGGGCGCCGAGCTCCTTGGCCTGCTTTTCCCAGGCCGCGGCCCGTTCGGTGTAACGCGCAGAAAACCCCGGAGTTTCCGCGGCGTTCGGCGGTTCGGTCACTTCTTGGTCCTGTCGAAGCGGACCACCACGGTCGCGCCCACGAGCGGCGCTTCCGGGGGACCAACGCGGCGGCGATCGACGATGTCCGCGACGCAGCGCGCCGCTTCGGCAGAGACGTTGACCCGCTTGGCGACGCTCACCCCTTCCGCGATGCCACGCGACCGCACGAGGAAGCGCACGTGCACCTCGCCGCTCTTGGTCGCGAGCCCACCGAAGTCGCTCACGCATTTGGCGTAGCGGGTCTTCGGTTGCGACAGCTTGGTGGCGCTGAGCTCGCCCTGATCGGCGACGATCGGTCCGACCGTGACCTGGAGCTCGTCGGGGGTGACGGCGGCGGTGCCGGCAACGGGCGCGGCGGGTGCGGCGGCGGCCGGTGCGCCACCGGCGGCGCTCGGCGGAGCAGCAGGGGACGCGGGCGCGGCGGCGGGCGCCTGGCGCATCACGGCGCCGCTCTCCTCTTCGGTCAGGCAGCGCACGATCATGCCCTTGCCGTTCGAGATCCGCCCCCAGGGGCAGGCGGGATCGAACGGGTAGCGACGCAAGAGGCTCTCGGGATCGTCGGCGCTCTGCGCGACTACCGTGGCCGTCACGAGCAGGCACGACAGCGTCAGCGGGAGGCGGAGCCGTCGTGCGCGCGTCGAAGGTTGGGCCGGGGACTTGGGGTGCATCGTCATTCGTCTCGAGTCCGTTGAACTTTCCGGGTTGGGGCGGTCCGCCCGCGGCTACTGGCTGCTGGCCGCTGGCCGCTCGCCGCTGGGGTCGGCGATCCTTAACTCGGATTTCACGCGGAGGTGAGAGCGGTCGAGCACGACGTCGCGCCGAGGTGGCGCGCGGTGATCTCGTTGCGTCAGCTCACGCAGAATGGTAGTTCGCCGACATGCTGGATACCGGGATTGAGCTCGGCCGTGCGCCGGGAGCTCTGCTCGGTCCGGTGCGGCGCGGCGCGCGCGCCGTGCTCGAGTTCGACGACCTGTTCTTCGAGGTCGACCCCGAGGTCGGCGGCCGCCTGACGTCGGCGCGCGTCGCGGGGCGCGAGACGTTGGTCGGTCCGGCGGTCCACCCACAGAACTATGGGTCCACGTTCTGGACCAGCCCGCAAAATGGGCCGTTCGGCTGGGGCTGGCCACCCGTGGCCGCGGTCGATTCGGCGCCGTTCACGCTCCGCGAGCTGCCGCTCGGCTGCGAAGTCGAGGGACCCGCGGTCACGCCCGCGCAGGCTCCGGCGATCGAGGGGCTGTCGGTGCGAAAGCGCTTCCTCGCCGATCCGGCGCGGCGCTCGCTCGAGATCACCTACTCGATCGAAAACCGCGGCGCGGGGGCGAAGCGCGTCGCGCCGTGGGAGATCACGCGGGTCGGCCCGCTCGGGCTCAGCTTTTACGCCTCGGACGATGAACCTTCGGGGGAGCTGCCGCTACCGACCAGGCGCGAGGCGGGCTGCGTCTGGTTTCAGCACTCGGGGCAGGCGCCCCCGCACGGCAAGCTCTTCGGTGAAGGAAGCGGCTGGCTCGCGCACCTGACACCCGAACGAGTGTTGCTGGTGAAGGCCTTCGACCCGCCGCGCCGCGAGCTCGTCGCGCCGAACGAGGCCAGCATCGAAATCTATGCCAGCCCGCAGCCAACGCCGGCGGAGGCCTACGTGGAGCTCGAGAGCCAGGGCGAGTTCCAAGAAATTCCAGCTGGATCCAGTATTTCCTGGCGCTCGACCTGGTACCTTCGAGCGCTCCCGAAGGGCCTGCCGCTCGCGCCCGCCGCTACGCTCGTGGACCTCGTCCGCCGAACCCTAGGCTGACGGTCGGTCAAGAACCAAGGATCAGCCGTGCCTGCGCCGCCTGCGCCCGCCCCTGCACCACTCACCGTGTCGCCGAACGCGGCCGAAGTCGTGCTGACGTTCCTCGAGAGCGTCGGTCGCCGCTCGGAGGCAGAGCTCTACCTGCGACTGTTCCGCAAGCTGCCGAAGGAGAGCTTCGCGGTGATCGCGCCCGGCGGGCCGGTGCTGCGAGAAGGCGTTGGCGCCCTGGTCGAGCAGCTGCACTTCCTCGGGGAGCTCGGGCTGTTCGCGCCGCTGGTGCTCGGTCTCTTCGATCCGGAGTCGGCTGCGGGAGGCGCCGAGCGGCTCGCGCGCCGTCTGCCGGCGGCCGGGCTCTCTCACACGCTGCACACCGCGAACGAGCCGGACCTCGCGCAGTCGCTGGTGAGCGATGTACGCAGCGAGCGCTTCCCGATCGTCAGCTTCACGCCCGACCCCGGCGTCGGGACCGAACAGCGGCTGATGGCGCTGGCCGAGCTCGCCCGGCGGCTCGATACGCGAAAAGTCGTGTTGTTACGGAGACGTGGCGGCATCCCCGCGCGCGCGGACCGGCCCATCGTCTTGGGACCGGGGCACACGCTGTCGGCTTCGGGGGGCTGGGTCTCGGTCATAAACCTGAGGACGGACCACCACGCGCTGCTCGCCGCGAAGCGCTTCGGCAAGCGGGATCTGGAGCTCATCACTGGCGCCGACACGTTGCTGGATGCGGTGGGCTCGAGCTCGCTGCTCGTGAGCGTCACCTCGCCGCTCAACCTGTTGAGGGAGCTGTTCACGGTCAAGGGCGCGGGCACCCTGATCAAGATCGGAACGGAGATCCAACGCCGCGACGCTTACACGGAGCAGGACGTGGCGCGGCTCCGCTCGCTGCTGGAAGAGAGCTTCGGCCGAACACTGGCCCCCGACTTCTTCGAGCGGCCCCCGCTCGCGGTCTACGTCGAGGCGTCGTACCGCGGAGCCGCGATTCTGCATGCGGCAACGCCGGCCCCGTACTTGAGCAAGTTCTCGGTCCTACCCGAAGCACAGGGTGAAGGCATCGGCCACGACCTGTGGCACGCGATCGAGCGGGATTTTCCACGGATTTTTTGGCGCGCCCGCCCGAACAACCCGATCGCCGCCTGGTATCAGAGCGAGTGCGACGGTATGCTGCGGAGGCCGGGCTGGAACGTCTACTTCCGCGGCCTCGAGCCGGAGCGGGTTCCGGAGCTCGTCAAACACGCCGAGGCCATGCCGCCGGATTTCGTTGGACCGAAAGAAGCCCCGGGGTCTCTCTGAGCATGTTTTACGTGTTCTTGCTGGTGGTGGCCGCGATCGGCGTCGGGGTGTACCTGACGTTCGTCTTTCAGAACGTCCCGGGCATGAAGGAAGAGCGGCTCGGAACGCTCGAACCCCTGCCGGCAGATCTCGGCAGCTGGAAGGCGGACAGCGAATCCGAGTCGGCGCAGGCCGCGTCCAAAGAGGGGCTGATCCGCGAAGTGCGGCTGTTCTACGACGAGCGCCGCGAGCGCTTGTTCGAGCAGGTGCGCTACCGTCGCGAGTCGGACTCGGAGATCGTCCGCGTGGAGCCCGACCGGCGCGTCAAACGGCGGAGAGTGAGGCCAGCGTGAAACACAGCTTGTTGCGCGGTGTTTGGGGGATAAGCTCGGTGCTGATCGTGGCAGCGTCGTGCTCCGTCGACACCGACCGGGTATTCGGTGACGGCGACGAAACGGGTGCGGCCGGAGCGAACGACGCGGGCGGTGCTGGAGCCGGCCTGGGTGGTTCGAGCGGCGCCGCGGGCGCTCCAACCTCCGGAGGCGGTGGAGCGCCGGACGCTGGCGGCGAAGCAGGCGCGGCGGGAGCGCCAGGGCCCGTCGATTGCCCAGAGGACACCGAGTGCCGGAGCTACGACGCCGAGTGCGAGGCGGTCGACGAGGACTCCGGAGCGTCCTGCGCCGACGGCACCGGCGAGTGCGACGGCGAGGGCGAGTGTGTGGTCGAGGGCAAGCAGAGCCTCGGCGAGAGCTGCGACGATGCCAGCGAATGTGGCTCCGGCTACTGCGCGGCGACGCTGACGGGTGGCGACGTGTGCTGCGACAGCCGCTGCGACTCGGCCTGCCAGGCGTGCGGCGAGGACGGTCATTGCGACCAGGCGCCGGAGGACGACAGCGAGTGCGGCGCGATCCCCTGCCCCGCCGACACCGCCTGCCGCGACTACCCGAGCTCCGTCACGGAGAACCGCTGCCTGCCCGGCGGGGCCGGATGCGGCAGCGGGGAACGCGTCTGCAGTTTCATCGCGCGTGGCGAGGGCGAGGAGTGCGACTCCACGCACCTGTGTGACGATGCGGGCGGATGCACCGTGGCAAAGAGCGCGCTCGGCGAGAGCTGCGACTCGGACGTCGAGTGCGCGAACGACCACTGCGTGGACGGCGTGTGCTGCGAGAGCAGCTGCGACGGGCAGTGCATGGCGTGCCGCCCCGGCACGGGCCAGTGCGACGTCATGCCCGCGGATGATTCGAGCTGCCCGGCCGTGAGCTGTGCATTCGACGCCGAATGCGTGACGGGGAGCGTGCCGGGAAACATCGACACGAATCGCTGCAAGTCGGTCGGCGAGTGCAAGACGAAGGCGGATTGCGGCGCCACTTACAAAGCCGAAGGCAGCGCGTGTGGCACCAACGTGGACCTCCCGGACGCGGACACGGTCTGCGACGGCGCGGGAGCCTGCGTGGCGCCGACCGTCACTTGCGGCAGCATCGAATGTTCGATCGAGAACGGCGTGGATTGTTGCTTCTCGAGGTCCGGAACGACGCCGACTTTCGCCTGCAGCGCAAACTGCCAGGGCACTCCGTTCGACGCGAACCCGCCCCAAACGCCCGTGCGGTGCGACGAGCACAGCGATTGCTGGCCCGGGGAAGTGTGCTGCCTCGCCAGCGCCTCGGGCGGCAGCGATCTGTCGTGCAGGGCGGAGGCGGACTGCAATCGCAAGGCGACGCAGGTCACGTTTTACGAAGTCTGTCAGACGCCGCGCTTCACCCGCGCCTGTTCGAAGGGCACCTGCAGCTACGAAGTTCCCACACGCTTCCCGGGTTGGAAGTTCTGCAGCGGGTTCTGATCGCTACGGCTCTCGCAACAGCAGGCGATCGGGAAAAACGCCGACCTCGACGCGCCGCTCGATCGCGAGCGTGTCCCGGTCGAGCTCGACGATCGCGCCGTTTCGTTCGTGGTCGCCCTCGCACACCAAGAATACCCGGCCGTCGGAGCTGACCACCGCTTCGTGTGGGTTCTCGCATTCGCTGTCGCGGTACGACGCCTCGGCGGCGAGCTGCCCGTTCGCCGCCTCGAGCACCGCGACTCCGGAAGGCGTCTGCAGCGGCACGAGCACCCGCTCCGCGTCGAGCCAGGCGGCGAAATACGGCAAGCCGAGCACCGGCGCCACCCACTCCCGCGTGAGGCTCGCTCCGACCGCGAACGACATCAGGCTCTTTCCAGACAGGTTGGAGACGATCAGGCGCCGGAACTCGCGATCCGCGAGCAGCGCGTACGGCTCGTGGATCGGGAAGCCGGGCCGGCCTATCGAGTCGGCGACGGGCACGCGCTCGACGCTGCTGGTCGCGACGTCGACGATCGCCACGCTGTCCTCGCCGGCGCAGGCAATGAACGCGCGGTCCGCCTCTTCGGGCAGCAGCACGCCGTGGGGCGCGACGCAGACCGTGACGCGCACGGCTCCCGCGGACACCCCGAGCTCCGGCGCCGGCTCGAACCAGAGCAGCGTGGCGCGGCGCTCTTCGAGGAACGTCTGGTCGAGCGCCTTGACCAGATCGTAATGCGTGACGAACACGCGCTCGCCCCCGGCTCCGAGCACGAGGTCGCCGGGGCTCGGATCGACGCGGCCCTCGCCGAGCGGCGCGAGATCGTCGAGCGAGAGCCGCTGGACGTAGCCGGACAGGTCCGACAGCCCGTGCCCCCCGTGGGGCCCGAGGCTCTCCGCGGCGAGCGGATACGACAGCGCCACGTACAGAAAGCCGCGCTCGCGATCGATTGCCAGGTGGTGCGGACCGTCGACGCTCACCGGGTCGCGGCCCACCGGGACGTTCGCCAGAACCTCGAACGCTTCGAGATCGAGCACGCTGATCGTGTCGGACAGGCTGTTCGACACGTAGGCCACGCGACGCCCCTCGGTTTCGAACGGGACACGCAGGTTCGGATACGCGGGCGGCCCGTCGTAGGCCTCGACCTCGCGCGAGCCCGAGCAGGCGCAGGTCGCCGCCAACGCGAACGGCGCGAGCGCACGCCGACGGCGCAGCCGACGCACGGCGAGGAGCGCAACGAGCGCCGCGAACAGCAGCCGGTGGTCCGCGCGGCCCGGGGCGTAGCCGCAACCACCCGAGGCCTCTCCGCTCTGGCTGTTGGCGCGGCCTCCGGAGCTCGCTCCGCCCGCGCCACCGCGGGAGCCGCCGCTCGCGGAGCCTGCCGCGCATGTAGGTGGCGCGGTCACGTTGCACGTCGCGTTCAGCAGCGGACCCTGCGCGTTCCAGGCCGGGGCGCACAGAGCGCCGACCGGCGTGTCGGCGGGACAGCGCGTGTTGCCGCACAGCTCCTCGAACGCCACGAGGCGCCGGAAGCTCCGTCCATCGTCGTTGGAGCGGCCGACGGCGAAATCCTCGGTGCTGTTGCTGCACGCATACAGGCCGTCTTCGTTCCAGCCGAGGCAGCTCACGCCGAGCGCAGCGCGCTGCTCGGGTTCGCCGCCGTCCGGCACGACCCATACGCCGTCGACCGGTCCGCCGAACGCGATCGTCCGTCCATCGGGCGCGATAGCGAACCCCGAGAGCGAGCCGGTCCCCTGGTGCACGAGCTCGAACGACTCGCCGCCGTCGCTGCTCTGCATCAGCCGCGTACCGAGCGGATCGGCGATCCGCACGTAGACGCGCGACGGATCTTCCGGCGACACCCCAGCGAGGAACGCCAGGGCCAGATCGCTCGTGAGGTCGATCGGATACGACTCGAAGCTCTGGCCGCCATCGTCGGAGCGGAGCAGGACGCTCGCGTACTTTTGTTCACGCGGCAGGCGCGCCGTCAGATAGACGCGCTCGGAGTCGCTCGGGGCGATGTCGATGCTGAGCGGGAGCAGCTGCTTTGCCAGCGGCTCGCCGAGCGGCGCGAAGGACTCGCCGTTGTCTTCCGACAACAGCAGCTCGGACTCGAACTGATTGTCGAACAAGCCGCGAGCGCGGAATACGAGGACTCGACGCGGGTCGCTGCGATCGAGCGTCAGGTCGGGGACGATCTCGTCGAGGAGCTCGGGCACCTGGCGGAAGCCGCACTCGTCGCGACCGCCGACCAGCACGCCGTCCAGCGTGGAGGCGACGAGCGAGCCGTCGTCGGTCACGGCGAGCATCGGATCTTCCTCGTCGGCGAGCTCGAACGCCTTCTCGCAGATCCAGCTGAAGCTTTCGCCCGCGTCGCGAGACTCGAGCACTCCGAACGTCGTGCGAACCACGAAGCGCTGCGGCTCGTTGGGATCGAACACGATCAGATCGGCGCGCGGGAAGCGACCGTTGGCGTGAGCCGGGAGCGGAGCAGCGAGCGCTACCGACCCCAGGACCAGGCAACAGGCAACACGGCAGTTCAAATGGAAACCCGACGACTGCCGGGGAGGTTGGCATAGCTCGAGCCGCCGTGCTTGACTCGCCGGGCTTGCTCGGTCCGACCCGCACGCCCCGCCACGCTCCCCACGCTCCGCTTGCGTGGCTCGCGCGCGTGCTTTCCCTGGCGCTGCTGACGCTGATCGGCTCGGCGCAGGTGTTGCCGGCGCTGCACCATCTGACCTCGAGTCACGCAGTGTGCGCCGAACACGGCGAGCTCACCCACGTCTCCAGCGCCGAGCCCGCGGCTTTCAGCGAGCCCCGCAGCGCTGATCCGACCCTGCGCGCCGCGGCGACTGCGGAGGACGAGCACGAGCACTGCACCGTGCCCGCGCTCAGCGCCTCGCCGGCCCTCGCGCCCAGCGACGCCGGTGTCTCCTGCCTCACGCTCGAAGGGCGCGCGCCCCGGCTCGGTGCCGGTTCGCCGCGCGCCGAGTCGAGCCTGCCAATCTTGGCCGTCGCACCCAAGCTCGCACCTCCGGTCTAGAGGGTCTGATCCGCGTTGCGTGCCGGGCTCTCGAAGCGAGCTCGGCGCGAACGCTCGCGTGTGGGCAGAGCGCTCGTGCTCCGCCCGTGTATCGACCCTTCCATTCGCCCGCGGCCAGCTCGGCCGACGGGTGCACAGGTGTTGCTTGAACCGATTTGCATTTCGTTCGAGGTGCTCCGTGAGCGCCATCGCCCTAGCCGCATCCGCGCAGATCGCGCGGGCGGAAGCTCCCGTGACCGAACCCGCCGCAAAGCCTGCGGCCCCCGACCTCGCTGAAATCCAGGCCGCGCTTGCAGCGGACCAGGCTGCGGCGGATCCCCAGGCCACGCGCTCGCCTTCGCCGGGCGCCGGCGTCCAGAGCCTGAACCCGGACATCGCCGTGATCGCCGACTTTGCGCTCGCCGCGTTCTCCGATCCCGACCACCACCAGACGGGCGGGCACGATCCCGCCGAGAACGGCTTCAATCTGCAGGCTCTCGAGCTCTCGCTCGGGTCCGCGGTCGATCCGTACTTTCGCTTCGACGCAGGGCTCGTATTCGGCGAAGAAGGCGTCGAGCTGGAAGAGGCGTACGCCACGACCCTGGACCTCGGCTCGCGTCTGCAAGCGCGCGCCGGCCAGTTCTTGACGCGCTTCGGCCGCCTGAACTCGACGCATCTCCATGCCTGGAACTTCGTCGATCAACCGTTCGCGCTCGGGCGCGTCTTCGGCGGCGACGGAAACCGCGGACTCGGCCTCGAGCTGTCCTGGCTGACGCCGCTGCCCTGGTACGTCGAGCTCGTCGCTTCGGCCACGAAGGTCGGCGAGGACGCGACGGCCCGCAGCTTCGCGGGCGAAGACGGCGTCGAGGTCGAGGGCCCCGACGACCTTTTGTACGTGGCCGCGCTGAAGCAGTTCTTCCCGCTCTCGAACGACTGGTCGCTGGCCTTCGGCGTGTCGGGTGCGCTCGGCCCGAACGGCAACCAGGACGGCGATCGCGCCGAGGTCTACGGCATGGACGCCTATCTCAAGTACCGCCCGCTCAAGGAGACCGGGCGAACCGAGCTCACGCTGCAGATGGAGTGGCTGCTCCGGCGGCGCAAGCTGGAAGAACGACGCTCGCTGGACGCGGGCGGCTACGGTGAGCTCGTGGTGCGCTTCGCGCGCCGCTACGCGCTCGGAGCCCGCTACGAGCTCGGCACGCCGAGCTACGACGAGCACGGCCACGTGGTCGACGATCCGCTCGACCCCGAGTGGAGCTCTGCACGCACCCGCGTCAGCGCTCAGGCCTCCTTCCTGCCCTCGGAGTTCTCGCGCCTGCGCTTGCAGGGCTCGCGGGACTCCGGCTTTTCCAAGCCCGTCTGGGCGGCTTTCCTGGCCGCCGAGTTCGCGATCGGCGCGCACGGCGCCCACCGCTTTTGATTCTCGGAGATCCGCATGATCCGCATGATTTTTTCGCTGTTGCTCTGCGCCGCCTGCTTCTGGGCGGCGCCTCGCGCCGAAGCCAAATTGTCGGTCGTCGCGACCACGCCCGATCTGGCTGCGCTCGCCAGCGCCGTCGGAGGCGAGCGCGTCTCGGTGAAGGCGCTCAGCTCACCCGCACAAGATCCGCACTGGGTGGACGCCAAGCCGAGCCTGGCGCTCGAGCTCAGCCACGCCGAGCTGCTCTTGGCCGTTGGAGCCGAGCTGGAGCTCGGTTGGCTTCCTACGCTGCAGCTCGGTTCGCGCAACGGCCGCGTGCAGCTCGGCGCGCGCGGTTTCCTGGATTGCTCGACGCTCGTGGATTTGCTCGAGCGTCCCACGACCCGAGTCGATCGCTCGCAGGGCGACATCCACCCGAGCGGCAACCCGCACTATTTGCTAGACCCGCGAGCTGCGGAGCGCGTCGCGGTCGGCATCGGCAAGCGCCTCGCCGAGCTCGACCCCGAGGGCAGCAGCCTGTACCTGGAACGCACGAAGGCGTTCGTCACGAGCCTGCGCGATGCCCGGGCACGCTTTCAAAAGTCGCTCGAGAAGCTGAAAGGCCGCCCGATCGTCGCCTATCACCGCTCGCTCGCGTACCTCGCCGAGTGGACGGGCCTGGTCGTCGTCGATCACATCGAGTCCAAGCCCGGTGTCCCGCCCGATCCCCGTCACGTCGCGGAGCTGATCGCGCTCGCGCGGCAAAAAGGCGCGCGTACCGTCGTGCAAGAGGCGTTTCATCCGACGCGCACGTCGCAGCTCGTGGCCGAAAAGCTCGCTGGCAAGCTGCTCCGCATCCCGGGCGCGACCAACTTCCAGGGCGGACAGAGCTACGTCGCATTCATCGAGCAGGTCCTGAAGCAGCTCACGGAGGGCGTGTGAGCGACGCGCTGCTCTCGGCCCACGCGCTGTGCGTCGGTTACTCGGGCCGCGCCATCCTGCCAGCCATCGACGTCACGATCCGCTCGCGCGAGCTGTGGGTGGTGACGGGTCAGAACGGCTCGGGCAAGACCACCTGGATCAAGACGCTGCTCGGGCTCTTGGAGCCGGTCTCGGGCAGCGTCCGCCACGAGCGGCCCGGGCTCGGCCTGGCTTACCTCGGCCAGCGCCAGGAGCTCGAATCGCACTATCCCGTGGCCGTGAAGGACGTGGTGGCCATGGGAACGCTCCGAGAAAAGGGCTGGCTCTCGGGTCGCGCACAGCGACGACGCCGCGTTCTGCGCGCGCTCGAGCTTATGGGCGCGACCGAGCTCGCCGAGCAGCCGTTCTCGGAGCTGTCCGAAGGTCAGAAGCAGCGGGTGCTGCTGGCGCGCATCCAGGCCAGCGATTGCGAGCTCGCGGTGCTCGACGAACCCACCTCGGCGATGGACGCGGGCGCGGAGGAAAGCGCGTGGCAGCTCTTGAAGGCCGTGCAGCGCGAGTCTTCGCTGTCGCTGCTGGTCGTCACCCACGCGCTCGAGCTCGCACGAAAGTATGCTGACCGGGTCCTGCGCTTCGATCGCGAGCGCCGCGAGCTCTCTGCGGGCGGCGTCGAGCTGCTAGGCGAATACGCCGCGCACGGAACGCGCCCATGACCGAGCCCGCTCCGAGCGTGCGTCCCGAGCTCGATGCATTCGACCAGCTCCTCGAAACAGAGCCCGCCGAAACCCGGGGCGCCGCAAGCGCAGCCAGCGCGAAAACCGTGGCGCACGAGGCGGCGAGCGGCGTCGAAGCGTCCCCCTCGCTCTCGCAGTTCGTAGACGGCATCGGCCTGTACCGAGATCCGATCGCCTGCGCCGTGCTGGCGGGGGCCGGGCTCGGAGCGCTCGGCGTGTTCGTGGTGCTGCGCCGCGCCGTGTTCGTCACTGCCACGCTGAGCCAGGCCGCCGGGCTCGGCGTGGTGCTGGCGTTCTTCCTCGAAATCCAGTGTGGGCTTCAACTACCGCCGCTCGCGTGCGCGCTGACGACGACCCTCGCCTGCGCGTTCCTTCTCGGCGTGAGGCCGCGCCGCCTGTCGCAGGAGACCGCGGTGGCGTTCGTCTATCTCGCGGCCTCGGCGCTGGTCGTGTTGCTCGGGGCGCGGATCGCGCAAGAGGCCCACGACGTGGCGGCGATCCTGTTCGGAACGGCGGTGCTGGTTCGACCGGAAGACGTGCTCTGGGTGCTGGGAGGCACACTTTCGGCCGCGGCAATGCTCGCGGCTCTGACGCGGCCGTTGCTGTTCGCCGGCTTCGACCGCGACGGCGCGCGCGTCCAGGGCCTGCCCGTGAGGCGGCTCGAGCTCGCGTTCTGGAGCGTGTTCGCGCTAGAGGTGTCGGTCGCGACCCGCGCGCTCGGGGCGCTGCCGGTGTTCGCGTTCGCGGTCTTGCCGGCGACGGCGGGGTTGCTCTGCGCCAGGCGACTTCCAGGAGTGATGGCGGTCGCCGTGGCCGCGGGCGCGCTGTCCGGCGGGCTCGGCTACCTGTGCGCGTTCCTCCTCGAGTTACCGGTCGGCGCGTCGCAGGCGGCGCTCGCGGCAGCCCTGGTCCCGCTCGCCTGGATGCTGCGGCGCGCACGCGCCTGAAGGGCACACATTCTCGGCGCTGCACACACACATCCGTGGGCCTGTGAAATTGAAGCGGGCGCTCGGCCGACTCGCATTTTTCGACAAACCGGGCCATATGGTTGCGCGAGAGCAATGAGCCGAAGAGGGAAGAAAGACCGCGCAGCCGGCAGCCAGACGCAGCCCAAGGCCGAGAAAACCAACAGCGAGAATCAGGTCGCGGCACGCCCCCCCGCCTCGGCGGCGCCGAGCCCAGCCGCGCCGCCCCAAACGCCTCCTCCCGTCGCTCCGCCTACGCCGAGCTCGGGCGCGCCGCCGAGTGCTCCCGGCTCCGAGGGACCCGTTCCTTCGAGGCCGTCGTTGCTCTCGGACGCGGCGCGGCCTTCGCGCGCCTTGTCGAGCGCGCCCGAGACCGGCGAAATCGACTCGGAATGGGCGGGCGAAGACGCCGAGAGTCCGCTGGTCTCGCCGGTGATCCCGAGAGGGCCGACATTGCCGGCCGATCTGCAGCCCTCGGATTCGAGGCCTCCGCTGCGCTCTTCCGAGCCGCCTCCGCCGACCGCGCGCAGCGCCGCGCCCGGCCCCGAGACACTCGCGGCTCGAGCCGAGACGCTCGGTCCCGCATCTGCCAGTGGCTCGCCGACCTTGCCTTTCCAGCCGCCGAGCCCCACGAGCAGCGCGCCGCCGCCCGCGCGCGCTCCGGCATCGACACCGCCGTCCGGCCCGAGCCGCCCCAGCGCGGCGCGTGCGAGCATTCCCGACGCCGGGCCGCGTTCCGGCGTGCCGGCGCCACTGTCGGAGCGCACACCGGCCAGCTCACCGCGCGGTACACCGATCCCGCGCGCGTCGGTGACGCCGCTCTCCGTGCGCGCGGCGCGCGCGGCTCAATCCGCTCGCCCGCCCGAGGTCGCGAGCCGCGACTCCGGGCCGAGCTCGGTCCGTCCGAGCACCGTTCCCCGCCCGCAGAGCGCCCCCGCGCCTGCGCCGAGCGGGCGGCTCTCCGTTCCCCCCGCGCCGCGCCCGCCAAGCCCCAGCACACCCCCGAGCGCGCCACCTCCCGAGGTCGAGCGCAGCGAGACGGTGTCGAGCGGGCCGCCGAGCGACGAACCGACGCGCGTGATGAGCGAGAAGCCGCCGCGCGTCGACGCGTCCGCCGCTTCCGAAAAGCCGCCCGAGGCAAAGCCCGCTCCTTCCGAGAAGCCGCCCGAGGCGAAGCCCGTCGCTTCCGAGAAACCGCCCGAGGCAAAGCCCGCTTCTTCCGAGAAGCCGGCCGCCAAGGCCAAGAGCGAACCCCCGAAGGCCGAGAAGCCGGCGAGGGCGACCGCTTCGGTCCCTGCCAAGGCCGGCACTCCCCCGAATGCACCATCCCACACGCGCTCGGCGATCCTGCCGCTCGGCATCGCCACCGCCGTGATCGCGGGCCTCTTGCTGTGGCTCGGGTCCGGCGACGACGAACCGTTGCCCATGGAGCCGGAAACGGCGGCGCAGGCGCCCGTCGACGCTCCCGAAGCGCCGGCGATCCACGCCGTCAACGAGCCGAAGGCAGAGCAACCGCCGACGACCGAAACGGCGGTCCCCGCCGCAACGGCGGAAGCCACCGCTGAACCTGCCGCCACCCCTTCGACCGAAGCCGAAGCCGCACCCTCAGCAGAGCCGGCGCCGCCTGCATCTGCAGTCAGCGCTGCTGAAACCGCTGACGCAGCCGAAGCAGCTCCCGCCGCTCCCGCCGCTCCCGAAGCCGCGACGAGCGCTGCCGCGGATCCCGCGCCGGCTCCCGCCGATTCGTCCGAGCCGATCCCGAGCGACGAGGGCTTGCTCGAAGGGCCGGTCACCCAGGTGTTCATGGCGCCGGACTGCGCCGAGCTCTACCGCAAGGGCAAGCGCGTCGGACGCTCCGGCGTGCGCGTGCGCGTGCCCGAGGGCAAGAGGCGCTTCTACGAGGTGGTCTGCACGGGTCACAACACGCGCAAGCTCACGATCGACGGCAGCCGCAAGCAGGTCTCGATCGGCCTCCGCCCGATCAAGCGCTGAGCGCCATGGGTCAGTCCGTCGTGCGGCGTTCGCGTTTCACCGGTCGCGGCACGTCGTAGCTCGTCACCTTCGTGCTCGGCACGCTGCCCTTCGGCTTCCAGCGGTAGGCGTGGGGCAGCATCGGGCGACCCAGCAAGTACAGCACCGAGCCCTCGTAGTCGCTCATGGGCGGAGTCGCCGTTCCGGCGCGGTGGACGAAGCTCGGATGGTGCGAGCCGCGGTCGAGCTCGACGACGTCATCGCAGCCTGCGTCGAGCAGCGTCTGCACCAGCGGAGCGCTGCTGTCGTGCTCGGTCTGAGCCACGACCACGCGCCCGCTGGCCGTCACGCACAGCGCTCCGCGACGCCGCAGCGCTCCGCGCTCACCGGCGCGCTCGAGCGTCTTGCCGGCCCAGGCGAGCAGCGGCAACTGCACGGCTTGCTGACCGGGGCCGAGCGTCGGCACGTCCCCAGCGGCGAGCAAGCGCGGCGCAGCGCCCGCTTCGAGCAGCAGCGTCGCGTAGCGCGCGTCGAGAGGTGCCGGCGCGCCGCCCTCCGAGACGAAGCCGAAGCGCGCGCCGTCGGTCCCGTGCCCGAGCCCGATCGCTCCGATCACGTGCGAGGCTTCGTCCGCCGACAACGCCGCGCCGGCGCCGCCGCGCTCGAGCGAGCCGCGCCGCGCCCGGTATTCGACGCGACCGCGCTCGACACTGAAGAGAGACACCTCGAGCTGGCCGATCTGCCGCTTCCCCGCGAACAGACCGGGGATCCAGGCTGGAGGCGGCTGCACCCCGCCGTCGGACGCCCACTCGAAGCCGGGCCGCGCCGGCGGCATCGGGTTGCGCAGCATCACGTAGAAGAAGTCCTTGGCGGACCAGCGCGCGTACTTGTCCGGGTTCAGCTTCATCCGGTCGCTGGCGAGCTTCAGCGTCATCGCTCCGGAGCGCGGATCTTTGATGTCGGCGAACACGAACCCGCAATGCCCGGGGTTCATGTCGAGGTGCATCGCGTATTGGCAGCCGGCCTGGCGCAGCGCCTTGCCGAGCGTGCGCCCGTCGATCTCCGAGCCCCACGCGTAATAGAGGTGGCCCGACGGCGTCACGCACACCGCCGTGCGCTCGGTCATCACGCTCTTGCCCTCGAGCTGCCAGCCCCAGAGCTGCCGCCCCGTCGGGTTCGCGACGCCGTCTTCCACGAGCGGGTCGAGGTTCTGCCGGTAAGACAGCAGATTGTCGGGGATTTCGTCGCTCGGCGGCCAGCTCCCGAGCCCGACGCCGCCGCCGTCGTCCACCACCAGCGTCGCGCCGCCCCGCACGGGGGGCAAGAGCACGCGCTTGTTCACCATCATCCCGTACTCGCCGTGGGTGGTCTTGAACGCGCCGTTGAAGGTCGCGACCACGCGCCGGTAGATCGACGGGTCGCGCGGCAAGCGGCCCTCGCCGGGCGGCCCGGTCGTCGGCTTCGGGTCCTCGTATCCCGCCTGCATGCCGAGCTCGAGCTGCCGCATGTCCATCGCGATCAACAGCACCTCGGAGTACGGGCGCTCGGGATCGGGGCGGATCGTGGTGCGATAGAAGTAAGGAGCTGGCGTCTCGCCGCTGCCGGTCACGGCGGTCTTGAGGAAGTCGTGTTGGACCGCGCTCCACTCGCCCTCGCCCGGCTTCGGATCCTTCCACAGGGACGGGATCGCCGGCGGCGGCCAGGTGTCGGCGCTGCTGCTCACGGCCGAAGCGTCCAGCACCCGGGCCCGCCGCTGCTCGGCGTCGGCGCGCAGGTGCCCGTCGTCGTCTCCCTTGAACAGCGCGTAGGTCGTGCGCCGCAAGCTATCCCGGGCGCCGAACACGACGTTCTCGAGCCAGGCGATCGGCTCCGGTCCCACCTCGGCGCGCACGCTGTCTACGGCCCAGAAAATCAGCGGTTTCGGCCCGTGGATCTCGGGCAGCGCGCGCGCGGCGTGGGCTTCGCCTCCGTCCTGGGAGCGCAGCACCCGCCGCTCAAGATCGAACGACAGCGCACGCCCGTCCTCGCCGAAGTCCACCCCGAGCCGGTCCATGTCGAGCGACAGGTGCGCCATGCGCGCCGGCAGGTCGAGCACGATGTTCGTGCGCCCGAGACCGCCGAAGCTCCCGGTCCGCTGAAACGAAGACAGCGCGAACAACAAACGATCGCCGATGCCGCGCGGCCGATCGCCGTCGCGCACCCCGAGCGTCTCGAGCACGCTGATGCCCTGAATGCGTCCGAAGGCGAGCGTCGCGAACACCGCGCGCGAGCCGTTGAGCTCGAGCCCGACTTCGTCACCGCGCGGCGTCTCGGTCAGGTTCCGCACTTGCCAGACGTCGAGCGGAGACCCGCCGAACGTCAGCCGCACACGCGCGCGGTACAGATCGCGCGGCGCTCCCGGGAACGGGCTCGCCAAGAACAAGATCCGCCGCCCCGCGAACAGCTCGCTCAAGAAGTCGTGGCTGCCCTCCCAGGCGAGGTCGCTCTCGCGGACCACGCCGCCGGCCGCTTCGCCGAGCATCGCGGCGAGGCCCTCCACCGTGCGCTCGCGCGGCGCTGGCCGCTCGACCCGGGCGACGAGCGCTACCAGAACCGCCGCAGCCATCAGGCCGAGTCGGGAGCGGAAGTGAGCGGCGAGCGGTGACATTCCCTCGGGAGGCGCCTTCTCCTAGCGAGCAGCGCCGGAGGACGCAACCCGGCGACTCCCGGCGGCCCCGCCTACTTCCTGGGAAGTCCACGGCATTTGGCGTACTTTTCGACCGGCGAGGGGCTTGTTGCCGGGCCCTTCGACTGATACGGGAGGCTCCTTTGGCCGCGTCGAACCTCACCCTGCGCCTGGTCTCGGCCGCCGTGGTCGTGCCGCCGCTGTTGTTCCTGATGTTCCGCGGACCGGCCTGGGGCTTCTTCGCGGTCGTGCTGTTGGCCGCAGCGGTCGCCGCGCACGAGCTGTTCCGGATGACGCACCCCGGCGACGGCATCAGCCAGGCGGTGTGTGTCGCGCTCACCGTGGCCACGGCGGCAGCGGTCTATCGTTTCACGACCGACGCGCGCGTGTTGCTGATCGTGATCCTGTTCGTGCCGCTCGCGGGCGCGCTCTTGCCCTTGTTCCGCCTCGGCGAGATCCCGACCGCAGGGCTTCGCATGATGGCCGGAGCAGCCGGTCCCTTTTACGTCGGCGCCACCATCACGACCCTCGCTCTGTTACGCCGCGACTTCCCGTCGGGTGCCGGGTGGGTGCTGCTGGCGTTGATGTTCGCCTGGCTCGCGGACACCGGCGGCTACTTCTTCGGCCGCTTTCTGGGCAAGACGCCGCTCTATCCCGCCGTCAGCCCGAAGAAGACCCGTGCCGGCTTCGTCGGCGCGCTCGTTGGCGCTTCCGTGGGCACCCTGATCGGCCATTTCACCTTCCTCCCCGAGCTCGACCTCGCTCGCGGCATCGCGCTGGCCGTCGTCTGCGGCGCGGCCGGCCAGCTCGGCGATCTCGCCGAGTCGCTGCTCAAGCGCTCCACCGGCATCAAAGACAGCGGCGCCCTCGTGCCCGGACACGGCGGCATGCTCGACCGCATCGACGCCCTGCTCGTGGTCGGCCCGCTCGTGTATCTGTTTGCGACGCTGACGCAGTAGTCACAGCGAACCGGCGCCCTCTCCCACCCAGAGCGCCCGGAAACCACAGGCTTTCCTGGCCAATCGGCCTGTCACCACGCTCGCGCCGCCCTGGTAAGCTGAGCGGGATGAGCGACACCACTTCCTCGATGCCTCCGGTCTCGCAGCGCCTCGCGAATGACGATCGGATGCCGCGAAGCAGCAAGCTCCCCCCGGCCCCACGCTACGACTTCTTCGGCGTGGTTCAGGGTTACCTCGACGCCGCGGCGAAGCTCGCGGGTACGCCCGAGCACGTCCGCACGATCTTGAGCCAACCCAAGTCCGAGATCATCGTCCACTTTCCGGTGCGGATGGATAACGGCGAGGTCCGCCTCTTCAAGGGCTACCGCATCCAGCACAACGACACGCTCGGCCCGTACAAGGGCGGCATGCGTTACCACGAAGACGTCTCGCTCGACGACGTCAAGGCGCTCGCGTCCGTCATGACCTGGAAATGCGCGCTGATGGGCCTGCCCTTCGGCGGCGCCAAGGGCGGCGTCAAGTTCAACCCGCGCAGCGTCTCGCGCGCGGAGCTCAGCCGCGTCACTCGCCGCTTCTTCCACTCCCTCGGCGGCAACATCGGCCCCGACTACGACATCCCCGCGCCCGACGTCGGCACCAACGCGCAGACCATGGCCTGGGCGCTCGACACGTACATGAACACCGTCGGGGTGGTCTCGAAGCAGGCCGTGCTCGGCGTCGTCACCGGCAAGCCCGTCAGCATCGGCGGCACCCTCGGCCGCGAAAAAGCCACGGGCCAGGGCCTCGTGCACTGCGTGCGGCGCTGGGCCGAGCTCAACAAATTCGACCTCCAGGGCAAGAAGCTGATCCTCCAGGGCTACGGCAACGTCGGCTCCAACGTCGCGCTCTTGCTCGGGCAGCTCGGCGTGTCGCTCGTCGCGGTCGGCGATCACACCGGGTACCTGGTGAATCCCGAAGGCTTCAACGCCTATCGCCTCAAGCAATACGTCGAGAAGACCGGCAGCATCGCCGGCTACCCGAACGGCAGCGCCATCTCGCGCGAAGACTTCTTCTCGTTCCAGGCCGATCTGTTCGTCCCCGCCGCGCTCGAGAACCAGGTCGGCCCCACCGAGGCCGAAGCCCTCCAGGTGCGCCTCGTCGCCGAAGGCGCCAACGGCCCCTGCTCCCCCGAGGGCGAGGACGTCCTCAAGCGTCGCGGCATCGACATCCTCCCCGACGTCCTCGCCAACGCCGGCGGCGTCACCGCCAGTTACTACGAGTGGGTGCAGAATCGCCGCAGCGAACAGTGGACCCTCGAAGACGTGGACGACCGCCTCGAGCGGGCCATGCTCGACGCCTACGCGCGCATGGAGCAATACGCGCGCAACAAGGAATGCGACTACCGCACCGCCTGCTACGCGGTCGCGCTGGAACGGCTAGCCAAGGCGTACCTGGACCGCGAAATCTTCCCTTGATCGGGATTGGGGGGGGGCACCGGAGAAAAGGGCGCGCAGGGCGGCGGGGCGCGCGCGAGGTGCCGGAGCGCGGCGCACCACGACGAAGCAGCCGCGCAAGCCCCCACTGCAACGCGACCGCGACCGCGACCGCTAACCGCGACCGCTAACCGCGACCGCGACCGCCTCCGCGACCGCTAACCGCTAACCGCTAACCGCGACCGCCTCCGCGACCACCGGGGCGGGTTGCTGCTGCGTCTCCCATTGTGCCGGCGTGCTCGGCGGCGTCCAGGCCGCTTCGCGCCGGCTGCGCCGGTGCCCTGCGGGCAGCCTGGACTCCGCCTGCGCGCGCCGGCTTGCGAGGGGCGCTCGCAAGCTAGGCGAGCAGAAAGGCAACTCATGGCTTTGCAGGTTGCGGGTTTGAGCTTCGAAATGATCGCGGCGCTTCGGCCGCTGATGCCGCTGATCCGGCGGCGGGACCGCGCGCTCGCGGATCAGATCGCTCGCGCAGCGAGCAGTGTCGCGCTCAACATCGCGGAGGGGGACTTCTCGGATCCGGGCAACGCGCGGGCGCGCTTCTTCACGGCCGCAGGCAGCGCCAACGAAACCCTCGCCGGTCTCAAGGTCGCCATCGCCTGGGGCTACCTGAACGCGAGCGACGCAGCCGCGGGTACGAGCTTGCTTCAGCGGCTCGTGCCCATGCTCTGGAAGCTGGCTCGGCGTTAGGCCTGGCCGGTTCGTCACGCCGCTGCACGCCGCACGTCGCGGCGGCGTGCAGCTGGAGCGAATCAGATCACTTGCAGCCCTGCCGCCCCGGAACTCGCGCGCGTCTGGCGCGAGGCCTGAACGGTTGCGATCGAAGTAGCCACCGCTCGCAAACTCCCGGACCGGGAGGCATCGGGAGGGCTCCATCGCGCGTTCGAGACGAAGGCGGTACGCTGATTCGCAACCGCCGGGCGTCTCGCGCCGTGCTAGCCTCGCTGGCACGAGGTGAAGGGATGGTCGGGCTCCTGTTCGTCGCAGTTGGGATCCTGATGGTGGTCGCGGGCGCGCCGCTCAAGTTGAGGAAGGTGCCCCCGAACCGAATTTACGGCTTGCGCATCCCGTCCACGCTTCGCGACGAAGCGGTCTGGTACGGCGCCAATCAAACGACTGGAAGTTTCCTGCTCATCGTCGGGCTGCTGACGGCCGGCGTCGCCATCGGGCTAGAACTCGTGCCCGCCGTCGACCAGAAAACCTCGGCCATCGTCTGTGTGGTCGTGTTGCTCTCGGGGCTCGCGCTGACCGCCTGGAAAGGCATTGCCGTGGCGAGTAGGCTGGCATCCCGGCCGCCTCATCGCGGCGCGTGAGCCACGCTAATTCGAGGGGATTCAACGAGAACGTTCGATGGTGGGGGCACCGGAGAAAAGGGCGCGCAGCACGTCACGGCCCAGCGGTGGGCAGCGGAGCGCGACGCAGTTCGACGAAGCAGCCGCGCAAGCCCCCACTGCAACGCGACCGCTTCCGCTTCCGCTTCCGCTACCGCTACAGCTAACCGCTACCGCTAACCGCTACCGCTACCGCTAACCGCTACCGCTACCGCTAACCGCTTCCGCTACCGCCTCCAACGCCGCTGCCGCGCGCGGCTTCCGATTGGCGCGGGCGAGCGAAGCGCTACACTGCTTCGCATGGCGCGGGTTCATGGGTCCACTCAGCCGAAGGCGTTCGGGGTGCAGCCATCATGGCCCACCACAAACGTCGTCGACCCAAACACCGCCGAGCGGGCTGCCTCTGGTGCAAGCCCCACAAGGACGAGCGCCGGACCAAGGTCGCGCCCGCAAAGCGCGCACGCGCGATCCTCGCTGAGCCGATTTCGAGGCTGAGCGACCAGGTCGTCCCCGCGTTCCGGGTTCGGGGATCGCGAACCGCTACCGCTAGCGATCGTCGCGGCGGGTGTCGGTCGTCAACGAGGGCTGGCTAAGTCAGCTCCGCAGCTGGTCACCCGCGGCCAACGCACGAGGACTTCGTTTACCAGCGGATGGTCCCCCAGCTGCGTGAGCACCCTCAGCCATCAAGCGATGGTTCCCCGCCCGCCGCAAGCTGCGCGCGCAATAGCTCACAGCATCGCGGCCCCCAACTTAGTCGCGCCCTCAGCAGTAGTTGCTACCTCCGCCGATAGCCTCGTGCGGGTGTGAATCTGTCGCGGGTGCAAGCGCGTACATGGGTGACAAAACAGACCGACGACATGGGTGACACTTTTTCACCGTGGTTGGCGTCGCCGACGTCGTCTTTTTCGGGGCATGACGCCGTCGGCTCTGACTAGCAGCCCGAAGTTGCGCGCGTTGCGCAGCTCACGGGTGCGTCTCACGTCGAGAATTCCCTGGAGGATGGTGCCGAAGAAGACTCGCCAGCGGTCGTTGTCTACCTCTTCAAGACCGACGAGCTCGTTCTTGCGCCAGCAGCAGTTGCTCTACATCCGACGATACCGCGTGCGGGTGCGAATGCGGCGCCCTTGACCGGTCGACCAGCGCCTGTGCTCCGCCCGTTTCGTAGCGTTCCTTCCACTTGTACCCTTGCTTTCGGCTTATCCCCGAAGCGCTCGCAGAGCTCTCCAAAACTCTCCTCCCCCTCCAACATCGCCGCCACAAACCTCAACCGCTCGTTCATCATCGGTGACGTCTCTTTCCAAGGCATGGAGCGCAGGTTCCACGCCCATCAAGAACGTGTCACCTATGTTCCCGGTCTGAACCTGCTTTCTTCCTTGACAGCTTTTGGGGCACCCGCTGCTCCTGAGCGCTGACTCGTGCCGCGATTGCCAATTGCGGCGCCGAGGTCGCGCACCGTTGGCTTTTCGGCGAGAAATTGATTTGCAACGCGTTCGCAGCGCTGATCGGCCCGCCACGCGCCCGTGAGGAGGCTCGAAATCACGGGTGTATAGAGATACACCATGCTCACTCAGCTGCTCGCGCCTGTGCATTCTCCGGGCTCGCTTGCTGGTCGCGTCCGACGACGACGCGAGCGTCCGCGTGCACCGGGCTGTTCCGTCGAAGGGCTGCAGGCGCTCGACGCGGAGCTTGCGCGTCGCGCTGGCGAGGCGGGGCGATTGCGCTTCGAGATGGGGCGCGGCCTCGACTTGCTCGAGCGCTGTGGCGGGCATCACGCGCTCGGCTTCTCGTCGATCGAGGCGTACGCGCTCGAGCGCTGCGAGCGCTCGGCGAGCTGGACG
>JAICQO010000124.1 GCA_025937835.1 Polyangiaceae bacterium | reverse complement strand
GTAGGACTTGCTCGCTTCGATGGTGTCATCTCGTCTCGCTCACCTACATCCTCATGCCGGCTTTGACCGGCGCTGCTTCCTGTCTTCTTGTTGGCCGATCTCGCCACGCCGTGATGTGGGATTCTAAGTGGCGTTGAGCCCAGGCATCGAGCGCGTGAGGAGCCGGCACACCTCGAGGCAGAGCTCGTCTACGTCGACGGGCTTGGTCATGACTCCGGCGGCGCCGAGCTGGCGGACGCGGGCGTGGACTTCGGGGTCGCTCACGGCGGTCACGATCAGGACGGGAGTGCGCGTCACGAAGCGCTGCGCACCCGCGAGCACATCCAGAGCGGTAAACCCCGGCATCTGGATGTCGGAGACGATCACGTCGAACTTGTCGAGCGTGCCGTCTTCCTCCAGTGAACCGGCCAGGTAATCGAGGAGGATCGCGCCGTCCGCCGCTTCGACCACTTCGAACCCCGCTTCGGTCAGGGCGAGCGCGATCATCGGGCGCAGATCGGAGTCGTCCTCGGCAACGAGGATGCGGGCGGGGGCGCGACCTTTTGCCCCGGGGTTGGTGGCGAGCATGAGGTATCGAGATTTCGAAGCAAGGCATGTGCCCCGAAAGCAACTCCCCAACTCTGCGGGGTGAACGCCCTCCAGGGTCTGCGTCCCGCGATGCAAACCACCACGCTGTCCCAAAACGACTCACTGGCTGCAGACTCAATCACCATCAACCCGTTCAGTGACGTGCGCGGCTTTGCCCGCGCGCGCGCTGAGCTCTGACCCGAGTGCGGCCTTTCGCACGCGGCGAAAGTAAGGGTTGTGAACATACGGGTAGCCGTCACCGACGCTCTCGAGCAGCCGCTGCTTACCGTGGCAGCGGTGCTGCAACGAATCAGCTCGGAGAGCTCATCCGAGCACGCGCTCGGCGTGCGCGTACACGTTGAGTCGCTCGCCGCGCACGAACCCGGCCAGCGTGATCTCGAGCGAAGCGGCGTAGCGCACGGCCAGCGACGTCGGCGCCGAGACCGCGGCCACCACCGGCACGCCGCACGCCGCTGCCTTCTGCACGATCTCGAGGCTGGTGCGGCCCGACACGAACAGCACGTGCTCCGCGGTCGCGATCCGCCGGCGCGCCGCGGCGCCGAGCACCTTGTCGACCGCGTTGTGTCGCCCGACATCTTCGCGTGCCAGCACCAGCTCACCCTCTGGAGTGAACAAGCCCGCGGCGTGCAGGCCACCCGTGGTGTCGAAGGCCGCTTGAGCGCTGCGCAGCGCAGCGGGCATGGCCCGGAGCACGTCCGCGCTCACCGAAAGCGCCGAGCGGACCGGCGAGAGCTCGAGCAGCGCGGCCGCGATCGTGGCCTTGCCGCAAACTCCGCAGCTCGCCGAGGCGTATCCGCTGCGCCGAAAACGCTCGAGCGAGCGCTCGACCCCGGGTCCGAGCACGACCTGGATCGTGTTGCCGTCCGCCTCCGGCTCGCGCGCCGTGCTCGAGTGACGGATCGACACCACTTGACTCGCGTCCTCTACCGCCCGCTCGCTGAGCAGGTAGCCGAGCGCCAGCTCCTCGTCGTGTCCCGGCGTCCGCATCAGGACGGCGATGCCGACGCCCTCGATCTGGATCTCGAGCGGCTCCTCGTGCGCGACGCTATCTTCGTCGAGGGTGCGCGCCGCGCCGTTCCAGCGCTCGACGCGAACGCGGCGCTCGGCCGCGTCGTCCTCGTCGGGTTCGAAGCCGCCCGTTACGGCGACGCCGAGCGCTGGGCTCGGAAGCGGCTTGGTCATTCGGCGGCCTCGCCGCTCGCGGCCGAGAGCGTGACCACGATCGACTTCGACGCCGGAGTGCGGCTCTCGTCGGCGTGGTTCTCTAGCGGCACGAGCGGGTTCGCTTCGGGGAAATAGCAGGCCGCACACCCCCGCGGGATGTCGTAGGGCACGGCGCGAAACGCCGAGACCGTGCGGCGCGTGCCCTGGTAATGGCTGGTCACGTCGAGGCGCTGATTCGGCTCGAAGCCGCGCTCCGCGAGGTCCTTCGGGTTCACGAACACCACGCGCCGTTCGCCGGAAATCCCACGATAGCGGTCGTCGAAGCCGTAGATCGTGGTGTTGAACTGATCGTGGCTGCGAATCGTGGTGAGCAGCAGCTGCCCGGGTTCGAGCGCGAGCTCTGGCAGAGCCTGGACCGTGAACTCGGCCTTGCCGCTCGCCGTGAGGAAGCGCCGCTCGCGCGGCCCGTTCGGGAGCTCGAAGCCGCCCGGCTCCCGCACCCGCTCGTTGTAACGCTCGAAGCCGGCGATGCTCCGCTCGATGAGGTCGCGGATCGCGTCGTAGTCCTTTACCAGCTCGCTCCACGGCACGGGCTCTGCGCCCAGCGCTGCCTCGGCGATGCCCGCCACGATCCCCGGCTCGCCGAGCAGCGACGGTGCGGCGGGCTCGAGCGGCCCCTCGCTCTTGTGCACGACGCCCATCGAGTCCTCGACCGTCACGAACTGGATGCGATCTCCACGCAGGTCGCGCTCCGTGCGCCCGAGACACGGTAGAATCAACGACGCCTGTCCGGCTTCGAGGTGCGTGCGGTTCAGCTTGGTGGCAACGTGCACGGCGAGCTTCACCTGGCGCAGCGCCTGCGCCGTGCGCCGGCTGTCGCTCATGGCCGCCACGAAATTGCCACCCAGGGCCAGGAATACGTCCACCTCGCCGCGCTCCATCGCGAGCACGCTACCCACGGCGTCCACGCCGTGCCGCCGCGGCGAACGAAGGCCGGTGGCTCGGTCGAGCCGCGCGAGGAACGCCTCGCTCGGGGACTCGTAGATGCCCACCGTGCGGTCGCCCTGCACGTTGCTGTGACCGCGCACCGGACACGCCCCCGCGCCCGCACGGCCCAGGTTGCCCCGGAGCAGCAGCAGATTGACGATCTCGCGCACGTTGGCGACGCCGTTCTTGTGCTGCGTGAGCCCCATCGCCCAGCACACGATCACGCGCTGGCTCTGACGATAAATCTCCGCGAGCCGCGCGATGGTCTCGACGGGAACACCGCTCTGCTCTGCGCAGGCTTTGAGCGACACGCCTTCGAGCGCATCTCGGAAGGCTTCGAAGCCGCTCGTGTGCTCGGCGATGAACGCGCGGTCGAGCACATTGCCGTGCTCGGTCTCGAGCCGCAAAAGCTGCTTCATCACGCCCTTCAGCAGCGCCACGTCGCCGTTGATCCGGACCTGCACGTACTCGGTCGAGATCGGCTCGCCCACGCCCAGCAAGCCACGCGCAGTCTGCGGGTGCGCGAAGCTCACGAGCCCGAGCTCGCGCAGCGGGTTGATGCTGACAATCGTCGCTCCGCGCGCGCGCGCCTCGGCCAGCGTGCTCAACATCCGCGGGTGGTTGGTTCCCGGGTTCTGCCCGATCACGAAGATGCAGTCCGCGAGCCTGAAATCCGCGAGCGTGACCGTGCCCTTGCCGATGCCGATCGTGCTCCCGAGCCCCTTGCCGCTCGACTCGTGGCACAGGTTGCTGCAATCCGGCAGGTTGTTGGTGCCGAGGCTGCGCGCGAGCAGCTGATACAAGAACGCCGCCTCGTTGCTGGCGCGCCCGGAGGTGTAAAACACCGCGCGGTCGGGCGAATCGAGGCGCGCGAGCGCTGCGCCGGCAAGCTCGAAGGCCTGTTCGTAGCCAATCGGACGGTAGTGCTCGCCGCCGGCTTCCCGAAACACCGGCTCGGCGAGCCGCCCGCTCTGCTCGAGCTCGTAGTCCGAAAGCGCCGACAGCTCCGCCAGCGAGCGCTCCGCGAAGAACCCGGCGCCGATCGTGCGCCGATCGGCCTCGTGCGCCACGGCCCGCGCGCCGTTCTCGCAAAACTCGACGACGCTGCGCTCGCGCGGCGCCGGGTCCGGCCAGGCGCAGCTCGGACAGTCGAAGCCCTGGTCCTGGTTCAGGAGCGAGAGCGCGCGCACGCTGCGCTTCAAGCCCGAGGTCTCGCGCGCGTACTCGAGCGAGCTCAGGACGGCGCGCAGTCCGCCGGCAGCGAGCTCCTTGATGTCGGCCATGAGAGCGCGAAGTCTAGCCGAAGCCGTTAGTCGACGCCGGCCTGGCCGCCTTGGGACTCGCCCGGCGCACCCCCTGCTTCGCTGAACGAGCAGGCGCCCTCGACGTCCCCGTAGCCGAACTCGCAGTTGCGGCAGTCCGCGGTATCCGCTCGCTCCACCGCGCCCCGGATCCAATAGTAGGCTTGGGCGTGGTCGGCGTTGCAGTCAGGCTCGACCGGGAATGCTTCTGCGTAGGTGAGCGTGCCCGTGCGATCGTCGAACTGGAACTGGAGCGCGGTCGGCGAGTGGTACTCGAGCTGAACCAAGACTTGGTGGTCGGGGCACTCGCTGTAGGTTCCGCGCGCGCACGAATCGCTCAAGACCGCGCGCATCTTCTCGAGCGTCGGATTGCAGCCGAGCTCGGGCGGGCCGTAGCAGAACTGCTCGGGCTCGATGTAGCAGGCGTTCCAGGGGCCGTCGCACTCGCAGTACGTGCCCTCGAGCGCTGGAGCCAACTGGCCGTTCGCACCGCCTGCGCCGATCGCACCGCTCGCGCCGCGGAACTCTCCGCACTCGCCGCCGCCGGGAGCGCCGCCCTGGGGGGAGTGACCCTCCGGTTTCCGCCCGCCCGTGCTGCTCTCACCCGCTTGGGTTGAGCTCGACGCTTCCCCCGACGTGCCACCGCCATCGAACGGCGTCCCCGCCGCGCCGCCCTCGGCGACGCCGGGGTTGGCTCCGGCGATGCCGCCCTGGCTGAGCTCGCCTCCCGAGCTCGAGAGCGCTCCGGCATCCGAAACAGCGCCGCCCCCCGACCGATTCGCGCTGCCGCCCGTCGGGCTCGCTGTCACCGACTCGTCGTCGGTGCACGCCGGCGAGGCGTAGGCGAAGAACACTAAGAGCCCCGAAAATCTCAGCAGCGCAGCACGCTTCGTCATCCTGTGGTCCTCCTCAAAACGGCGCGGTCGCGGGCGCCGTTCCCTGCGGTTCGCGCGTCTTTCCGTCCAACAGACACGCCACGTTCACGTCTCCGAGCACGTTGATCATGGTCCGGCAGCGGTCGAGGAACCAATCTACCGTCAGCAGTAACGCAATGTAGTCGGTTGGAAGCTTCACGGCCGTGAACACCAGCGTCATGGTCACGAGCCCCGCTTCCGGGATGCCCGCAGCGCCGATCGAAGCGATCACGGACGTCAGCACGACCAGGCACTGGTCGGCGAACGACAGCTCGACCCCGAGCATCTGGGCCACGAACAGCGCCGCCATCGCCTCGTACAGCGCGGTCCCGTCGTTGTTGAAGTTCGACCCCACGAGCGCACCCAGGCTCGCCGAGCGCTCGCGCAGCCCGACGCCCACGCGCAGCCGCTCGTACGTCACCGGCATCGTGGCCGTCGAGCTCGCCGTCGAAAAGGCCATTACCAGCGCGTCGCGCAACGCGCGCAGCAACGAAAGGGGACGCACCCAGGACCCGAACCGGATCCGTATCAAGTAATAAGCAGCCTGCAGCATCAGCGCGAGGATCACCGCCAACACGAACCAGCCGAGCGCGTGGAACGCACGAAACCCGCTCTGCCCCACGATACTCGCGACCTTGCCGAACACCGCGAAGGGCACCAGCGCGATCACCCAAGACAGCACGACCAGGATGCTCGAGAACGACAGCGAGCACAGATCCTCCGCCAACCGCCGCTCCTTCTCGCCCAGGCTCCGCGCCGCGATCCCGAACGCCACGGCGATCATCACCACGCCGATCACTCGGTTGTCGACGAACGGCTGCAGCAGGCTCGACGGGATATTGTCGAGCAACGCCCCCACCACGTCGCCCTGCACTCGCGGGACCTCGCCGGGCGGGTGCAGGTTGGCGCCGACGCCCGGCCGCACCAGGTTCGCGACCCCGAGCCCGATCAGGATCGCCGTCAGCGTATTCAACGTGAGAAGCGCCGCCATGCGCGCGGCGAGTCGGCCGTGAATGTCGGCGGTCAAGATCGCACGCACCACCGCCACCAGGATCAACACCGGCGCCAGCGCCCCCAACACCCGCAAAATCAAGCGGGCAGGCAGGTCGAACGCCTTCGTCGCCGGCCCAAACACGAGCCCGACCGCGATGCCGAGCACCAGCCCGACGACGATCCGCAAGTAGAGCGGCAGCCGCGTCCAAAACCCGAACACGCCGCGCGAAGCGCCCGAGGATTCCACCCGGGGAGCTTAAGCGCGAACCCGCGCAGGCTCTAGCGCCGTTCGAACGAGTCGAGCAGCGCGCGCGTCATCTCGTCGCTCGCCTGCAACACCCGCACGTTTGCCGAAACCTGGTACGTCGCAAACCGGCTATCGATCAGCCCGTCCTGGACGTCCTGCCCCGGCCCCCGCGCCGACGCCGCCGCCCGCGCCTCGTCGCTGATGTCGAGCACCGCCACGTTCGTCACGACTGGCGCCCGCGCCACCGTGTTTGCGGCCCGGTTCAGCCGCTCCATTCCCGCTCGAACCCCTTGCGCCGCCGAATCAGAGGCCGAGGGCAGATCACGAATGGTGCTCACGCCCCCCGTGAACGGTCCCGCGCGGAAGACCTTGAACCGCTTCCCGGTTGGAGTGCGGGTGGGATGGGGGCCGACTCTCAGCCCGCTGCTTTCGACCGCTCGATGACGGTGGCCGCGTCGCCCACGCGAACCCGCCCGGCTTCAACCACCTGAAAATAGATACCGCGGAGGTGAAGCCGTCGGTGGGCCGGGTCGACGTTCATCTGCATCGGCGCAAGCCCGAAGCGCTGCACCCATTTCTTGCAGCCCTTGTGGGCTCGCGGCGTGACGCGCAACAACACTTGACCCAAGCGCACGAGCGAGCCCGTCGGCAGATTCTCGGACGAGAGATCGAGCTCCAAGAACAAGTTGTCGCCGTGGAGCTCGAGCGGTTGTCCATTCGCAATCACGCGCGCGAAATCGGCACGTATCGTCGCAAGCTGGTAGTCCGGGCCGTACTTGTCCTGACCAAACCAGCGATCACCTGGCATGCCTTCCTGTTCCGTGAGGAGCGCCTCCTCGTGGAGTGTGCGCTCCCCTGTCGGTCCGCGAGCCACGAGCAACACCACCTTGCCCTCGTCGAGCGGCGCTGGCGGGAGCCCCGCAATCGCAGTCTCGAGCTGCGCGCGCGTCAGGTGCCGCACCCTGTCCCCGCGCAACCCCGCGAACCTCAGCGTCTCCGTATCGAAGCTCTTTGGTTCCGCGACCTCGAGCTCTTCCTTCGTCGGCTCCACCACGCCGTGGAGCTTAGAGCCGGAGAATGCGGAAGTCATCCGATCCGCCCATGAGCGCCGTCGACCGATCGAAGCATACGCTCTCGACCGCTGCGAGCGCTCGGCGAGCTCGACGCAGACAGGCCGAACCACGCGAGCATGAAGCCGCACCGCATGACGAAAACAGTGTAGCGGACGGCGCTGGCTCGCGTGGCGGCCTTCGGTTTTCGATCGCTACGCCTGCTTCAGCCGAGCGATTGCAAAATCGAGCTGAAGCCGTGTTGGCCGTGGCGGGCGCCCTGCGGCGAGAGCCACGCTTCGTACACGTCGCCGCTCGGTGCGCGGAGCTGGATGAACTCGAGCGACACCAAGGGGTTGAACGGGTTGCCGGGGCGGGAACCAATGTCCTGACCCGGATAGGTCGCGTCTTGGGGCAGCGCCTTGGCGCCCTGATCGAAGGCGGCGTGGTGCTTGTAGTTGCCGCGCTTGCCGAAGTCGCTGTACTCGCGCGAGACGAGCACGCGGCCGGTGTTGGTGAGGCCGACGTGGACGTTCGGGACGTAGGTGGAGACGCCGATCAGGGCGCCGGAAGCGGCGTTGAGTACGCCGCCCGCGACGCGGCGGGCCATGCCCGCAGGCGCCTGGAACTCGACGCCGCTCCAGTTGCCGACGATGCGCTCGCCGGGATGGAGCTCGTAGTACGACTCGTAAAACTCGCTGAATTTCTGCTCGACCTGCTCCGGCGTCATGTTGGCAGCGTCGGCGATGGCCTTTTTGCGGACGTACATCGAGTACGCGAGGCCTGCCGCCATCAACACGATCGGGAACAAATAGTAAATCTGCATGACCATCTCCTCCAACGAAACCGTACCCACATGCTCCGATCACGGAGCCACCGGAGGCGATGGTTACGCGGCCGCTCGCCGCAGGTCAATAGCCGATGGCTCTCTCGCAGGTAGCTTCACGCGCGCTCGACGGCCGGCTCGAGGCTGTAGCCCGTGTCGGGGTCGAAGTTCAAAAGCCACGTCACTCCGTCATGAGCGATCACGAAGATCCGCCCCGAACGCGACGCGCGCATCCAGCGGGCGGTGACGGCGTCGCCCGCGGCTTCGCTGCCTGCGGCCATTTTTTCGCGCGCCTCGTCCGACAGTTTGAAGACCGGCGCTTCGCCGTCCCAGCCCATCGCGCGGGCACCCTGCTGAACGCGGGGGCTCGCGCGAAACAACACCACGGCGATGCCGTCCTCGTGAATGATGTCGGCCACGGCGTCGCGGTGCGGTCGCACGCACTCGTCGAGCAGCGTCTCGAAGTAGGCCTGCTGTTGGGTCGGGTCGAGCTGCATCAGCTCGGGATAGGATAGCCGTCGAGACGCAGCGGAAAGACGAAATACGGTGGAATGCAGACGCCCTTCCCTTTGTCGGGATTTCCGCTGCGAGCACAGACGAAATCCTGGCGACAGGGTGTGTTGACGTCGCAGGCGCGCAGGCCCACGCGGTACACGAACTCCTCCTGGCAGTCTTCGACGGGGCGTTTGCCCCGCAGACACTCCTGGTAGCCGTCCACGTCGAGGGCGTCGCCGCACACGCCGGAAGCATCGAGCTCCGAGCAGGACGCCACGCACGCGCCGAGCGGGATCCCGGACAGGTTGTTCCAGCATTTCTGGCCGTCGCCGCAGCCGTGCTTTTCGAGCTTCACGCGATCGCGCGCGGGCTTTGCGGCGGAGGTGAGCGGCCCGTATTCGCACGCCGAGCCGATCCGCGCCGGCGCGCTGCACACGCCGAGCTCGGTGTCTTCGAAGCGAACGCACGCGAGGCCCGCGTCGCAGGTCCAATCGCGGAACCCGGGATCGCCGAGGCCGCACGGCGCGCCCTCGCCGCGGCCAACACCCTGGCGCTCGGGGATGGGACGGAAGTCGTCGGGAGCGCGCCCATCGCTCAGCGCGGCGACGTAGGCGCGGCGGCGCTCGAGCTCGGCGGCGAGATGCGACGACATACCGCTGACCAGCGCCGCGGTGCGCGGGCTGTCTTCGGCGTCGAACCCCACGTGATGGAAGCCGGCGATGCTGCGGCTCTGGTGGCAGCCCGTGCAGCTCGTCCCGTCGAGGCGCCGCAGCAACGCCGCCGGGGATGCGATGGTCTGGTACTGGTCGAGGGCGAGCTCGGCGAAGTCCTCGGGGCTGAAGAGCTGACGAAAGGGACGGTTGGCGGTCCGCGACAGGCCGCGCGGAGAGAACGAGGTGGCGCCGGTCGCGAGGAACCGCTCGGGAACGACGAGTGTGCCGCGATCGAGCGCGGCCAGCGTGTCCGGCTGCTTCAAGAACGCGAGCAGCTCCGCGCGCCGCTTCTGGTCGCGAGTGAGGGCGGGCACGTCCGGTACGTTCTCCATCGGCGCCGGGCTGAAGCGCGCCGGATCATCGTCGCGCGGTCGAAACACGCGCAGGCCGTACTCGATGTGGCCGGCGAGGCTGGTCTGTACGGAGGACTGGAGGCGAAACGTTTGAAAGTTGGTTTCGACCGATTTCAAGCGCAGGCGCGCGCGCTGCGCGGGAGACAGGGGGCCCGATCCGAACAGCTCGGCCGTCGCCCGCTCGACGTCGAGGCGCGGGCCGCCGCGCTTCTCGAACAGCGGCACGTCCTTCAATCGCCAGGCGTTCGCCGCGCTCCGGCAGCCCGTTTCGTCCGGCTCGACCCAGAACACGACGTTGACATTCATCGGCAAGCGCGAGCTCATCGGCCGCTTGCCCTGCTCGACCCGATAACCGAGCCGGTAGACGAAACGCACCTCGCCGCAGCTCGCTGTGTAAAACGCACGGCGATCGAGCCGGTTGAACACGCCGGTGAGCGCGAACGACATTTGCGGCGCGTCGAACCAGCGCTCGTCGAACAGGCGAAAACCAAGGCTGGACGTCACCTGAGCGAGCGGCTGCTCGCGCTTCACGTGGCGGACGTCGGCGCGCAGGACCTGAAAGATGCTGTCGAAGGCCGGCAAGCGCGAGAGCTCGCGCGTGCTCCCCGCCTTCGTGCCGGCCACGAGCTCGCCCAGGCCGAAGCCGCGCCGCTCGACCTCGGCCAGCAACGCCGGAGCCAGCAGCGCGATCTGTACCTCCGCCTCGGATTGCGCCGCGCCGGGGGCGACCGACGGCGGAGAAGCCCGTGTCTCTCCCGCCAGGGGTATTCCGGGGACACCGATCGCGCTGTCTGCGGGCGGGGAGGCCGCGGGGGCGCAGCTCGCGACCAGCGCGACCCAGATGGATCGAAACGCGGCGCGCTTCGGCTCGAAACCCACGACTCGTTGTCTCATTTTTCCCACGCTCACCCAAGGCTCCACGGCGAGTCCCTTGGAACATCGGCTCCTGAATTCCTTGGGTTGCGCGGACCAGTTACCAAACCGCGTCACGGCCGGTGGCCAGGATTTACAAACTAATCTCTTAGTACTAAAGACCTAGTCATGGCTCGCCCCACCAAGAAAGAGCTCCCGATCCTGACCCGGGTCGAATCCGAGCTGATGCGGGTGTTGTGGGAGAAGGGCAGCGCCACGGTGCACGAGGTGGTCGAAGCGCTGCCACGCCCCGTCGCGTACACGAGCGCGCTGACCATGCTGCGGATCCTGGAGACGAAGGGCTACGTCGGGCACGAACCGCACCCGGACGGCGGGCGCGCGCACGTCTACAAGCCGTTGGTGCCAGCGGAGAAAGCGCGGCGGCAGCACCTGCGCGATCTGGTCGAGCGCTTGTTCGGAGGCAGCTCCGAAGAGCTGGTGGTCGGCCTGCTGGAAGACGAGCAGCTCTCGAAGAAGGACCTCGAACGGCTGCGCGCCGCGATCGACGAGAAGCTCGAGCCGCGGGGGAAGGGCAAGAAGCCATGAGCGAGTCGCTCTCTCGGCTCGGCGCGGGTCTGGTGCTCGCGTGGTGCGTGTTGCCGCTCGCGCTCTGGCTCGCCCGGCGGAGCCGCGACGACGCGCCGGCCTCGTACTTCCGTGCGCTGTTCGCAGCACTGTGTGTCTCGGCGGCGATGCTCGCGGTACCGGCGCTCGCGGCGTGGTTGCGCTCGGAGCACTGGTTCCGGGGAGTTGGCGCGAGCGTGCCCTCGTTCGCTGTCTTGCGCGCGGCGCGCTCGGCGGTCGAGCGAGCTGCGAGTACGGAGCCGAGCTCGGCGTTCGGCGTGCTGGCAGCCCTGGGAGCGATCTGGCTCGGTGTATTCGGCTTTTCGCTGGTACGCGGGCTCTCGGGGTTCCTGCGCTTGAGTCGGCTGTGCTCGCGAGCGGAACCAGCTCCGGAAGCGACTCAGCGAACCGCGGACGTGCTCTCGGCCGAGCTCGGGTTGCCCGCGCCCCGGGTTCTGATGTCCGCGGAGGCCAGCGTGCCATTCGCGGCCCGGCCGCTGTCCCCCGTGATCGTGTTGCCGCGCGGGCTCGCCGGGTCGTGGTCGGAGGCCGAGCTCGCGCTGGCGTTGCGGCACGAGCTCGCGCACATCGGGCGCGGCGATCTCGCGCTCGCCAGCGTGATTTCATGGCTCAGGCCGTTGTTCACCGGGCACCCCTCGCTGCCCGGCTCGTTGCGGGAGCTCGCGCTCTCGCGCGAAGCGGCGGTGGATGCGCGCGTTGCCGCGTCCGAGCCCGCTCGCTACGCACGCTTTCTCGTCGATCTCGGTTCCCACGTTCGCTTCGGTGAGTCGCCGGCGCTCACGGGGCTGTCCATGGCCGGTTCCGTCCTGGAAAGGAGAGTCGAAATGATCCTCAATCGTCCCCTGTCCTCTCGCCGCCGGGTGCGCTCCACGCCGGCGCTACTCGCGTTCTCCGGGCTCGCCGTGGCAGCGGCGGTCGTGGTGGCCCCGCTGTCGTGGGCCGAGAGCGGCGCAAGCGGCCGGCTCCCTGCCGAGCGCATTCGAGAGGTGGTGCGCGCAGCGCATCCCGCGTTCGGCAAGTGCTACGACGCGCTGCCCGCACCCAAACCCAGCGTGCGCATCGAGCTTCATTTCACGATTGGCCGCGATGGCCGGGTGAGTGAAGGTCACATCGACGCCGAACGGGCGCCGAAGCTCGGCAAGTGTGCGGAACCAGTCCTCCGACAGCTGCGTTTTCCGAAGCCCGAAGGCGGGATTGTGACGGTGGTTTATCCGATCGACTTCTCGCCGGATTGAGTTCGAGAGATACTGGGGAGGTGTTGCGGGCAATCGTCGGATCGCGGGTTTGGGTGACGCTGCTCGGGCTGCCGCTCCTGGGCGTTGCCTGCGGGGACGACGCGACAGGCGACGAAGACGAGCTCGGCGGTGCGCCGTCGCGCGGCGGTCGTGCGAGCGGCGGCTTCACGGCCGTGACGGGAGGTCGCTCGAGCGGCGGCGCGCCGGACGGAGGTCGTTCCGCAGGGGGTCGCTCGAGCGGCGGCCGCGCCAGCGGCGGGGCGAGTCCTGGCAACGCAGGCGAAGCGGGCGCAGGCGACGCCGGTGCGGGTGGCGAAGCGGGCGGAGCCAACCCGCGCTGCGAGCGGCTGTCGCCGCCCACCGGCAGGGTCGTCGAGCTCACGGCCGATCGCGCCGACGAGCTGCCCGCAATCGTTCGCAGCGCGGAGGCCGGCACCACGATCCTGCTCGGCGACGGCACCTACCGCTTCAGCCAAAGCGGTGAAGCCGAGCGCCGGCTCCGGATCACGAACCAGCGTGTGGCGCTGCGCGGTGCTTCGGGCATCCCCGAGCGCGTCGTGATCGACGGCGAGTACGCGACCGAAGAGATCCTCACGATCAGCGCGTCCAACGTCACGGTCGCCGATCTGACGATCACGCGCGCCGTGCACCACCCGATCCACGTCAGCGGCGGGGCGACGGGCGACATCGTGGGCACGCTGCTCTACAACCTGCGCCTCGTCGACGGCGGCGAGCAGTTCGTCAAGATCAACACCAGCGGCCAGACTCCGAACACGTACGCGGACGAGGGCACGATCGAGTGCTCGAGCTTCGAGCTCACGCCGGAAGGGCGCGAGCACGTCGTGCCCGAACCGGGGGGTTGCTACACGGGGGGCATCGACGGCCATCAAGCGCGCGGCTGGCAGATCAAGAACAACGTCTTTCGCGGCATCCACTGCGAGAACGGCGCGCTCGCGGAGCACGCGATCCATTTCTGGACTTCGTCACGCGACACCCTGGTCGAGCAGAACCGGATCATCGACTGCGCCCGCGGCATCGGTTTCGGCCTCGGAGACGGCGGCGGCAAGCTGCCCGATCGCGCCTACGACGACGATCCGTACCCCGGCGTCGGCTACATTGGCCACTACGACGGCGTGATCCGCAACAACCTGATCGTCACGAGCCCCGGTTTCTCCTTCTTCGACACCGGCATCGAGCTCGAGCAAGCCCGCGGCACGCGTGTCCTCCACAACACGCTGATGCACTCCGAAAGCGCGTTCGCGTCGATCTCCTATCGCTTCGACAACACCGAGGTCGTGCTCGCCAACAACCTGGTGCGCAGCCTGCGCGAGCGCGACGGCGCCGTGGCCAGCATCCAGACCAACCTCGAAACCACGGACCTCGGCTTGTTCGAGGACGCGGAGTCGGAAGATTACCACCTGAAGCCCAGCGCGGCCGCGGCCATCGATCAGGGCACCGAGCTCGACGACGCGGGCGAAGACCTCGACGGTCAGCCGCACGACGCGGGCGCGCCCGACATCGGCGCGGACGAATTCAGCGAATAGCGGGGCGCGCTCGTCTCAATCGCCCGTTCGGCGATTCGCCTTTTTCTCGGCGGTGTGCCGCTTGTCGTCGAGACGGCGGCGGCGGCTGGCCGCGGTGGGGCGGGTCTTGCGGCGCTTGACAGGACGCACGAGCGCTGCGCGGATCAGCTCGGCCAGGCGCTCGAGAGCATGCTCGAGGTTGCGCGGTTGATCGCGCTCCGTCTGCGCGGCGATCGTGAGCCAGCCCTCGGCGTCGAGCCGGTTCTTGGCGAGGTTCCTGAGCCGTTCGCGGACGTCGGCCGCGAGCACCGGGCAGGCCTCGAAGTCGAAGCGCAACACCACCTTGGACGCGACCTTATTGACGTTCTGACCTCCGGGCCCGGATGCGCGCACCGCAGACCAATCCAGAAACCGCGCCGGCACGGTCAAGCTGGGTGTGATCACGAGGTCCTCGAGCGCCACGACCGGCGCAGTGTAGCCGATCGCCGGCGCCGCGCTGCGAAGGCTGATCAACCGCCGCCGTGTCGTCGCCTGGCGGACGAGCGCGGTTGTGCGCTCGGATGCGCATGGCTAAACGGTTCGAGGCAATGGGCTTACTCCGAACACTGCTGCTCGGCTCGGCATTGGCGGCGCCCGTCGCGTGTGGAGAGCCCGCTCCGCGGCTGGTGAGCGTCGCGGCCACGGGCGGGGAATCGACGGGGGGCGCCGCGGTCTCGAGCGCGACGGGCGGAGCGGCTGCTTCGAACGCGACCGGGGGCGCGCCCGCGGCGACCGCAAGCGGAGGCGTGATCCAGGCTACCGGCGGCACGACCGGCGGAGCGGCGGTCGTCGCGGGCGGCGTCGCCGGCACGTCGAGCAGCGCAGGCGCTGCGGGTCAGAGCGCTGCGACGCCGCTCACCCCGGCGAAGCCGAATGTGCTGTTCGTGGTCGACCGCTCACTCAGCATGACGGCCGCGTTCGGCAGCGAAACCCGCTGGGACTCGCTGCGCGCGGCGTTGTTCGACCCAGCGCTCGGCGTGGTCCCCAAGTTCGAGCCGAGAGCCCACTTCGGTCTCGCGCTGTTCACCGGACCGCAGCTGCTCGGCCCGCAGGCGCCACCGTCAGAGTGTCCGATCCTGGTCGAGGTTCCGACCGGAGGGGCCGACCGCTACGGGCTCGCAGCCGCGTACGAAGCCTCGGGGCCGCTCGGAACGACACCGACCGGTGAGAGCCTGGAGCTGCTCTGGCCCAAGCTCTCGTCCCTGGACGAGAGCGCGTTCCCGGGACCGCGCGTGCTCGTGCTCGCTACCGACGGCGAGCCGAACACTTGCGAAGACACCCTGGACCGGGAGAGCGGTCGCGCCCAATCCGAAAGCGCGATCGGCAAAGCGTACGCCGCCGGGATCCGGACCTACGTGCTCGGCGTTGGCGATGACGTCGCAGCCGAGCACTTGCGGCGGATCGCGAATCTCGGGCAGGGCATGCCCGCCGAAGACGCGACCGAGCGCTACCTGCGCGTGGCCGAACCGGC
>JAICQO010000003.1 GCA_025937835.1 Polyangiaceae bacterium | reverse complement strand
CCAGCCGAACGCGCGCGCGACGAGCGCCACGATCACGTAGTGCGGCCCGAACCGCGGCGAAGGCTCCGGGCTCAGCACCTGGGGATTCCGGGGCGAAAACGGCTGTTCGATCAACGCGCGCAGCGTCGCCGTGTGCTCCCAGTAGTCTGCGCCACCCTGGAACGTCACGAGCCGCACCGCGATCGAGTCCCAGGCGATCCACGCTACGAGCAGCGCGCTCAGCAACCAAAACAGCGCGTCCGCCCAGTAGCGCCGCACCAGCGCGAGCGGGCCGGTGTAGCCCTTCGCCTTCGCCCCGACCTCGGCTTGCTTCGAAAGCTTGAGCAGCGAGGGCGCGGTCTCTTCGGCGAGCGGCGACGGCTTCGCTTTGGCGGGCGGCTCCGCCGACGCCGCATCTTTCACGATCACCGTCGGCACCGCGCGCTCTTCGCTGGCCGCGTCCGAGCCTGCCTCTGCAGGGCTCTCCTTCTTGTCCGGTTCCGTGGCCGAAGACATACCGCCGAAGTCGGCCCTGTTTACCACCTGTTGCCGCTTTTCGCCGAAGATCCGGCCTGGCCGCTTTTCCCCGCGGTTCAACGGCCCCTCCGCCGCGGGATGCTATGGTCGCCCCGCTTCTCGCACGAGTGGCGGAACTGGCAGACGCGCCGGATTTAGGTTCCGGTACCGAAAGGTGTGTGGGTTCGACTCCCTCCTCGTGCACTCCCTCCGGTCGTGCCTCGTTGGGACTTGCACCTTCGCTTCGGCCTTTGGCCTCAGCTTTCGGTTCGACTCCCTAACGGTGTTGAGGCGGTGCGGCGTGGGCACTCGCTTCGGTCGTGCCTCGTCCGGAGCCGCACCTTCGCTTCGGCCTTTGGCCTCAGCATTCGGTTCGACGGTTCGGGTGCTCAGCAACCGGGCGCGACTGTGTTCAGCGAAGGGAGGTCCGCGTTCCAGCGGCCGTCAAGTGACGACGGGTACCGAACGTGCCCTCCGGGGTGACTCGTCCTCGAGCTTCGACTCAATCGCGCCCGGACCAGCGACGTCATCAGCGAGCTGCTATGCCGGCCTCAGGTGATCCACCGCCTGCATCCACGCAGAGAGCGAGGCTCGGACGCGCTCGAAAAGTTCCGTGAGCTGGACCTCAGGGCCTTCATCCGGGTCGCGGTCGGAGCCGTCGATCACCCTCGGCAATTCGATGAGCTGACCGGCTGAAATCTCGACCGCTTCGAGCAAGAGGTCGCCGGTCGCGCTGCACAACGCCGTCACCTTTGGCGCGTGCTGCCACGCGAGCACCTCGGTCATGCCCATGCGATTCTCGCGCATCAGCTCGTCGGGGAGTAGCGGTTCGATGTGATCAAGGCGCTCGACGGCCTCGAAAGCCCACTCCGCCCACGCCGCCTTCGAGGGCATGGGTAGCGGCTTGTCGTACGGCGCTCGGGCAGAGAGCTTGATGTCGACCCGGATGCAGGGCTTCTCCGTGACGAGGCCCTCGGCCTGATCACGTCCGAGCATCTCGCTGAGGACGTCCTCGTCCTTCGTGCCGGCACGAGCCGTTTGCAGAGCGTGCCAGCTCCATGAAAGCGTCGCCGTGACGTGGAACGGCGGCGCGTCCTGGCCTCCGAGAGGCTCGACGTAGACTTTGTGCGCTCGCTCGAGGGACCGCAGATCGAGCGTCTCTTTTCCGTAGAGGCCGATCATCGGGAGATGGGACTGACGAAGGGCGTCGTCCCAGGCACTCCGGAAGGATTCGTAGTTCATCGTCGCCGCCATTTGGCGACGATGCGGAAGGGTGTCAACGGACGCGAAGAGGCACTCGACGGAGGAGCCCGAGCCTGGCAGCGCTCACGATATCCGGGCGCATAAATCGCTGGCGACTGCGAGAGGACTTCCCCTCCGGTGCCGATGGAAGCAGGCTGCGCCACGTGATCCCACTTTCCCGAACCGACGATCCCCGGCTGCTCATGGCCTCCACGAAGGAGCCCTTCCAACCTGCCAGGCTCTCCTTCGCTGCCTGGACAACCTCGCACATCCCGTGGCCGGCGGGATGGGAGCGCGCGTAAATGCAATCGGTGGAGAGACCTTCCAAGGGTGTTTTTTACGCCTTCAAGATCGGTCCCGTGCCGACCGATGAGGAACCGTTCGATCTATATGTCGGGATGCGTGAGGGGTGGATGGCGCCTCCCGTGTCCGGCGTCACCGCCTCGCAGGCCATGCGGGAGCTTGCGAAGCACGGCGAAGGCCACGAGCTTCGCTGTGAGCGGCGTCTGGCGAAGGCCGGCAAGCGGCACGGGTTCGAGCCCGCCGCAGCGCCAGAATGGGCGGCTACCGTTCGGTGTGGCCTTTCCGTGTGCATGGCCCTCGGGTCGTCGCTGGGATCGGACTGCATGTTGCCGGCCGGCGAGCTGGCACGGGCTTCGGCGACGTTCTTGGCGGCTGCACCCTGGCAGTACTGGCATGCCGACCTTCCGATGAAGTTCGAGGTTTCCGGCTTGTTCGAGAGAACGTTCGAGGGCTGCATCATGGGGAGCGGCGGGCGCGAGTACGGCATCGCGCTCTACGAGGAGCAGGGCGCGATGGAGAAGCTCGTGAGGCTCCACAGGGCCGGTCAGCAGAAGCAAGCGGCCCAGATGAAATGCGTGGTCGTCACGTTCGATCCTGCGCCCGACTTCGCGCGAGATGTTCTCGTGGAAGCTATCGGGGTGCCGGTCCTACCTGTGCCGGCAAGAGTCGAACGCGGAAGAATGGACCCGCCGATGGCTGCGGACATTTTGGTGCTCGCGGCGGCGCTGGTCGCTGCGTCAGGTTTGACACCTTCTACCCAGATCAGCATTGGCGGTGTCAGCGACGGACGCGGAAGCGTGACCGCGAAGGTCACAGCGCCCCGAGCCTGACGCGATGCGCACAGCCAGCGGTTGTGCCGACAACAGAGATCCACCGACGAGGCTCGCTCGACCTCGCCCGGAAGCTGGGAGGTGGAGCTGATCCGGTTTCCCGGACCCTGACGAAGATACGTGGCGGCACCGCCGTTCCGACGTGGACTACGCTCACATTTACGAGCGTGATCGCCATCGCTGTCAGAGTCCGTGTTGCGGGCGCCGCGACGTGACACGGCATCACCTTCGGTTCCGCTCGCAGGGCGGCGACGACTCGGACGAGAACTCGACCAGCCTCTGCAGCTGGTGCCACCTCGAGGGCCTTCATCGATGACAGATCTCTGCGACGCCTCCTGGAGCGATTCGATCGCGAGGGATGGTTCGATCCGCCACTTCGATGATTCGGCTCCGAGCTACCCACGGGGCTCCCACCGAGACACTCCACCGTCAAGCAGGCTCGTCGCGTGCGAGCCATGCGACGAGGTCCATCGCTGAGACGACGCCGGTCAGGGCACCCTTTTGCCCGATGACGAATAAACGGTGAACGTGCTCGCGCGCCATGAGGGAGGCAGCTTCGGAGACGGAAGCGCTCTCTGAAACGGTGAGGGGGCCAGGCGTCATCAGGTCGCGCGCGCGGAGGTCACCCTCCTGATCGATGTCGGCCTCGAGCTCTGCCGCTGCGCCCCCGCCCGCACACGAAGGGTCCTCGTACACCGCTCGCAGCACATCGGTTTTCGACACGACCCCGACGGGCTCCCCGCGGGGATTGACGACGGGCGCTGCGCCGATGCCGCCTGCGATGAACAGCCGGATCATGTCCCGCACCGGGGCCTCCTCGTCCACGGTGACGACGGGGCTCGCCATCACGACGGTTACGGAGGTGGCGGCGGCGATTTCGGGCAGGCGGCATTGCATGCTCGGGAGCCTACCGCGCCGGCATGGATCGCGACAGTGAGCCGATTCGGATAGACTGACGTGATGTTCGAGCGCGTCGTTGGTTTGGGCTGGTGGGTGGCGATGGTCGTGATGGGTCTCGGGGGGTGTGGGGACGATGACGCGGAGGACGCGGGTTCGGGGCCCGGTGCCGATCGGACCTGGGCCTCGCTGAGTGAAGGGGAGCGCGCCGAGCTCTGTGATTTTCTGTCGGAGAAGCTCGGCGGGTATGGCTTCCAGGCAGAGTGCCCCGATCACGATGCGGCTGCGTGGGCGGCGCCGGACCAGGCGACGTGCGTCAACAGCGTTCCCGACACCTGCGCCACGCCCGTTTCGGTCATGGAGGAATGCATCGATACCGTTTCGAAGGACATCTGTGACGGCAGGCGCATCCAAGCCACTCACCCCGCCTGTGTTCGAAACGTGCAGTGTCGGTAGGTGGCGGTCGACCGTGTAATCGAGTCCAAGCGAATGAGAGTTCTCGGTACGAGATGGGCACTCGCGGCGCTTGTGTCTTGTAGTTCCGGTGGGATCGCAACTCGAAATCGATGGGTTGAGGTAGTCGAGGTGTGAGGGGCGCCCCTCAACGTTGTAGAAGTTGTAGTCGCCGATGGATCGGCCGGAGCGCGCGTTCCAGGCCCTGGCTGCATCGCAACTTCCCGCGGCGGGTAGCGTTCGTAGTCGACGAGTTCGGCGCGCAGGGCAGATAGCTTTCTGCGACCGCGTTGTCCCAGAATGGCCTTGTTCAGGTTCCGGTGTTGACGCATTCCCGTGCGCGCGTAGATACTCGCGCGGCGTGCGGTTTGGATACGAGCTCTTGCTATCTGTGATCGCCTTCGTGGCGACCGCATGCGCGCCCGCCGCGTATCCGGTGTCGCCCCCTCATCCCCTGCTGGGTGAGCCGATGCCGTCCTTGATGCATCGAACGACGCTCGACGGTCGGCCGTTCGATGCATCGAGGCTAACGGGTCGTCCCGTGGTCATCAAATTCTTCGCGGAATACTGCGAGCCTTGCAAGACGTCGCTTCCGGCAGCTCAACGCGTCCACGAGCGCCATCCGGATGTTGCGTTCGTCGGTATCGACGAGGACGAACAAGCCTATGTGGCAGACACCCTCGTTCGCAGCTACGGGCTAACATTTCCGGTGATCCACGATGCGAGTAACACCCTGGCCGGCCGTTTTCGGGTCACGTCGATGCCGACGACCTTCGTCGTCGACCCCCAGGGACTCATCCGCTGGGTTGGTGGCGAAGCACAAACGGAGGAGGAACTACGTGATGCCCTGGCGGCCGCCGGCTCGGGGCAGTAGGATCTTGGTTGCTCGGGAAAGATCGCCGTGCGTATGCTCCGGGAGATGAGATGGTGTCGGTGGCCCTGCCTTGGGGCGGCCTCCGTGGTGATCGGTTGCGGCGGCGGAAACCTAGCTTCCGGAGCGGCTACTCCACCGGCATTTCAGCCGAAGGGAACGACCAGCTGCGAGATCGCCAAGAGCCAGGCCCGGCCGCTGATCGTCGAATGGCCCAGCGCCGATCGAGGGCGATTGGAAACCCACGCGGTGCGCCGTGGAATGGTGGTGGTGAGCTACTCCGGCTGCAAGATGGAGCCGCTGTATCAATGCGTGGCGCCCGTGAAGTACGCCTATGTCCCTTTCGGGCGCAAGTTCGATCGCGTTCGGATACGGAACGTCGACGACCTCTACGCAAAGTTGCCCGCCTTCGCAGCCAACTTCGAAGCGCAACTGGCGCGGAGCGGCGAGCTCGAGGTGGACCTGACCATGGTCGGAAGATGGGAGGCCGAGCGGACAAGCCTTCGCCTCGCTGAGCTCAGCGGCGACTGCCAGCAGGCGACTCACGTGGTGTCCGCGGTGACCGTCGGGGCGTTCACCTTCAGTGCGAATGCCGCTGCGAACGCGAAGGCCGAGGCAGGCGCCCTGGGAGGGTTGGCTGGCGGCCAAAGTCAGTCCAAGCGCGAGGAACTCAGCAGCGACGGGAACCCTGCTGCTTGTGCGCATGCGAGTCTGGCCGATACGTCGCCTCCCAATGAGTGCGGCGCGATGCTGCGTTTAGAGGTGGTGAAAGTCGTTCGGCCAGCGGCGCCGACGGCTCAGACGACAACGGCCGCCGCGCCCCCGGCGCGACGGGCACCCCCCCCACCCGTGGAATCAGCAGCACGCCCGCCTCGCGAATCAACCGATACGCCCCAAACCCAGGTCCGGGAATTGCACAGGGAGTACTCCGAGCGTGCCCGCAGTCTGGCCCAACTCGAGTCGCTGGTGGCCGGTCTAGAGGGTAAGAGGGAAGAGCTAGTCTCCGGGATGTCGGCCGAGCAGAGACAGCGTTGCCGTGTGGAACGTTTCTCACGCGCTGACCTTTCGAGTCAGGCTGCTGCCCGCGACCGCGCTGCTGCGGTGCGCGAGCGCAATGAGCTCATGACGGGGCCGGCCCACGCCCTTTCTGTGGACGGATGGGTGCGCAGGCTGACGGAGTTGGGGGTTGAGCTAGACGCGATGTCCGCCTCTCTGTCCGAGCAGAAACGTGTGATGGTGGAGCTCTTCGCTTGCCGCGATCCCTAAAAGATGCTCAGCGCCGATGCCGCGGGGCATCCACGGGTTGCGGCCTGCGACAAGACGACTTGACGGAGATGCTCGCGCGTCGCGTCCTCGCGGGCAGATGAATCAAGGGGACTCTGCTGCTCGCTGTCGTTTTTCCGATCGTGAGCGCGCGGTGGCGACATACAGCGCGGCATGAGGTTGGAAGGGCTGAGAAGGGTCGTGGGCGCGCTGTTTTGCCTCGTCTGTTTCGCGGCGGTCGCGTGCGGCAGCTCGGAGAGTGACGGCGAGGAGCCGCGCGAGGGCAGCGGCGGAATGGTCGGAGCCGGCGGTGTGACGGGAGGTTCTGCTGGGGCCTTGTCTACGGGAGGGCAGGTCGGCGGCGGGGCTTCAGGAGGGACCTCGACGGGCGGGCAACTGGGCGGAGGCGCGCCGAGCGAAACCGGTGGAGCTGCGGGGAGCGAGAAGGTACCGCTCGGGGAGATAGGGAACGATGTGTTCAGCGAGGACGAGCTGAAGTCGTACTACCTGACGTTCTCGGAGGAGGAGCTCGCGAAGCTGATGGACTTGGCGACGCTGTTGCCCGAGCCGTTCACGGTCAACGAGGATCGGTACGTGCGGGCGGAGCTGCAGGTCGGAGAGACGGAGGTGGGGGCGATCGGCGTGCGCTTCAAGGGAAATTATTCGATCTGGGGCTGCGTGGACTTCGTGACGAAAGAGCGCGCAGTGCGGGTCGAGCCGTTCTTCGGGGGGGTCGATGTTTGCCAGCGCTTCTCGCTCAAGCTGGATTTCGATCGCTACGATCCACAGTTGCGGCTGGACGGGCTGAAGAAGCTGAATTTGCACGCGATGGCGGCCGACCCGAGCAAGATGCGTGAGCGGCTCGGCTATTCGCTGTTTCGAGAAGCCGAGATCGTGGCGCCTCGCGCGGTGCATGCGCGGCTGTACATCAACGGCGAGTATCAGGGGGTTGTCGCCGCGGTGGAGCAGGTGGACGGCAGGTTCACCGCGCATCGGTTCGGGGAGGCGGGCGACGGCAACTTGTACCGCGATCTGTGGCCGTCTCCGGACGTGAGCGCAGCGGATGCCGAGGCCGCGCTCAAGACGAACGACGATCCGGCGCAGCGCGACGTGTCCGACTTCTTGGCATTCGCGGAGGCGATCGCCGGCTCCAGCGAGGCCGACTTCGCGGCGCGACTCGAGCCTTTCGTCGATTTCGAATACCTCGCGCGCTACCTCGTCGTCGATCGAGCGATCGGCAACTACGACGGCATCCTCGCGTTCTACTTCGGCCCGGGCTTTGGACCCGAGAATCAGAATTACGATTGGTACGACGTCGGCTCGAACCGCTTCACGCTCATCCCATGGGATCTCGACAAGGCATTCTGGTACCCGGAGCCCAACTTCTGGTCCCACAATTCTCCCCACGTCTACGGCGGCACGCCCAACTGGAACGTGGTCACGGACGGCTGCGAGGGCTACCTCTCGAGCTTCGACGCGACCGTCGTCGCGGAAGGCATCGCCAACCAAACGTCGTATCGCGTTCGTGAGATCGACTGCGATCCCTTCCTCCGCCTCTTGCGCGGGGAGATCTTCGAACGCCAGGCGGCGCTCGCCGAAGCGTTCATCGCAGGCCCGTTCTCCGAAGCGAGCATCGCCGCCAAGCTAGACGCCTGGCGCAGCCAAATCGCGGGCGCCATCGACGAAGATCCGCTCGTCGATAGCGCCCACTGGCAAGCCTCCATCGACGCCCTAGAGGCCGATATCCCAAGCTTCCAAGAGAACCTGCGGCTGATGATGAGCGAGCTGATCGACGAATAGCCGGCTGCGGCGTTGGCGTCTCCGCTCACGCGTCGAGCGGGAAGAGCTCACCGTCGTCGGACATGCCGAGCGGGAATTCGCAGCGGTCGAGCCAAGCTTGGAGCTGTCAAGCGCGAAGCGAAGAATCGTAGCAGGGGCAAGCGCAACGTCTGCGCGAGCGTGCGCAAAGTGAGCGAGATGGCTCGGACATGTAGGACATGGTGTCCGTCATGTCCGGAGCGAGCGTGGTTTCCACTCTCGCCTGCGTCGGGTAGAGTCGCGCCCGAGCTCGACGAGGGAGCAGCCATGGCAGAGGGTCGCGCGCGAGAACCAGGTCCGAAAGTGGCGCCGGAGGTGCTGAGGGCGGTGCTCCACGGCATCGGGGCGACCGCCCTGCTCGGTGTGCTGATCGTGGTGGGGTCGCGGAATCTGTCGCACTTCGACGCGGCGCTCGTGGCGTATACGTTCTCGATTTTGTTCGCGACGTTCGGGCTGACGTATCGATACTCGATGTGGTTGGCGCGGCCTCCGACGGCCGTGTACTGGCGGCGGGGCTGGCAGGCGTTTTTTCGTCGCGGGTTCCGGGTGCGGAACGCGGTGTCGTGGTGCTCGCGGATGGCGAGCGATGTGCTTGCGAATCGGTTCATTCTGCGGCGCGGGCGGCTGCGGGGGCTCACTCACTTGCTGATCATGTGGGGCTGCGTGCTGGCGGTGGCGATCACGTTCCCGCTGGTGTTCGGCTGGCTGCATTTCAGGCCCGTGCCGGGGGACCTGTCGCTGTACGAGGCGATGGTCTTCGGCTTCCCTGCCTTTCGTTTTCCGCACGACTCGCTGGTGGCGTTCCTGCTGTTCCACGGCCTGGTCTGGTCGGCGTTCCTGGTGATAGCCGGGGTGATGCTGGCGCTGCGCCGCCGGATCCGCGAGGAGGGCGCCGTCGCGCTGCAGCGCTTCGCCGAGGACTTCATGCCGCTGATCTTGCTGTTTGCGGTGAGCCTGACGGGGCTGATGCTCACGGCGAGCTACACTTGGCTGCGGGGGTACGGGTTTTCGTTCATCGCGATCCTGCACGCCGTGACGGTGATCGGGACGTTCTTGTGGCTGCCGTTCGGCAAGTTTTTTCACATCTTCCAGCGGCCGGCGCAGCTCGGCGCGGGCTTCTTCAAGGACGTCGGGCGTGCGCACGAGAGCGCGGAGTGCCGTCGCTGCGGTCACGCGTTCACCTCGCGAATGCACGTGGAGGACCTGATCGAGGTGGAGCGGAAGCTCGGCTTTCGTTACCAAATGCCGGACAGCCCGGTCGAGCACTACCAGTGGATTTGCCCGCCTTGCCGCCGGGCTTCGTTCGCGCTCGCGCAGGGGCTGGCCTGGCATGGTCGCCGCGGCGGAGAGCCGCTCGACTCGCGTGGAGAGCGTCCGCCAGCGCCACAATTCGTGAACCGCGGTATCGGGGCAGGTCCGCTCGATACGGAAGACTCGGAGAACTACCATCCATGACCGAACCAGTGGGTACTGGTCGCGCGCTGCCTCCGCTCGAGCTCGAGACGATCCACGCGTTCGGGCCGACGCGCGCCTACGCGGCGGGCGCGCGCACCGACACCGGCGTCGAGCCGGACAAACGCGTGAAGACGCACTGCTGCTTCTGCGGTCAGCAGTGCGGGCTCGAGCTCAAGGTCAAGGACAACACCGTCGTCGGCATCGAGCCCTGGTACGAGTTCCCCTTCAACCGCGGCATGCTGTGCCCGAAGGGGGTGAAGCGCTACCTTCAGCAGGCGCATCCGGACCGGCTGTTGCACGCTTACGAGCGCGATTCGAAGTCGCCGGGAGGGTTTCGCCCGCTCGGCTACGAAGCGGCGATCCGTCGCGTCGCCGAGTCGATCGAGCGCATTCAGCGCGAGCACGGGCGTGACGCGTTCGCAATTCTGTCCGGCGCGAGCCTCACCACCGAAAAAACCTACTTGATGGGCAAGTTCGCCCACATGTGCCTGCGCACGGCGAACATCGATTACAACGGCCGGCTCTGCATGGTGAGCGCCGGGGCGGGCAACAAGAAGGCGTTCGGGGTCGATCGCGCGGCGAACCCCTGGTCGGACATCCTCGGCGCGGAGGTGATCTTCATCACGGGGGCCAACGTCGCCGAGTGCGCGCCGATCACCACCAACTACGTGTGGCAGGCCCGCGAGCACGGGGCGAAGGTGATCGTCGTCGATCCGCGGATCACGCCGCTCGCCCGCACCTGCGATCTGTTCTTGCCGATCAAGCCGGGCCGGGACACGGCGCTCTTCAACGGCATCCTGCAGTTCATGATCGAGAAGGACTGGCTCGATCACGAGTTCATCGAGCGCTACACGGTGGGCTTCGATGCGGTGGCTGCCGAGGTCCGCCCGTGGACGCTGCGGCGCACCGCGGAGGTGACGGGGATCGCCGAGAAGTCGATCCAGCGCGCGGCCGAGCTCTGGGGTCAGGCCAAGACCAGCTTCCTCATGCATGCGCGGGGCATCGAACACCACACCCACGGCGTCCAGAACGTGCTCGGCGCGATCAACCTGGTGCTGGCCTCCGGCAGGATCGGGCGGCCCAACTGCGGCTACGCAACGATCACGGGACAGGCCAACGGCCAGGGCGGGCGTGAGCACGGACAGAAGTGCGATCAGCTCCCCGGCGGCAGAGATCTCGCGAACCCCGAGCACCGCGCCTACGTCGCCGGTGTTTGGGGCATCGACCCGAACCAGCTCCCGCAGCCGGGCGTCGATGCCTACGAGATCATGCGCAAGGCGCACGCGGGTGAGATCAAGGGGCTGTTGTCGTTGTGCTTCAACCCCGTGGTCTCTCTACCCGACAACAACTTCGTGCGTGCGGCCCTGGAGAAGCTCGAGTTCTTCGTGGCGATCGATTTCTTCCTGAGCGAGACCGCGCGCTATGCGCACGTCGTGTTGCCGGGCTCACTCCAGGAGGAGGACGAGGGCACGGTCACGCAGGTGGAGGGGCGCATCATCCGCATCCGTCAGGCGGTGACGCCTCCCGCCGAGGCACGCGCGGATTGGCGGATCATTCAAGACATTGCGCGCGCGCTGGGCCGCGAGCAGGGCTTCACCTTCGAAAGCCCGGAGCAGATGTTCGGCGAGCTGCGCGTGGCTTCGAAGGGCGGCGTCATCGACTATTCGGGGGTCACCTACGAGCGGATCGAGAAGAACTTCGGCGTGTTCTGGCCGTGCCCGAGCGAAACCCCCGAGGGCGTTCCCGCGCCGGGTCCGCAGGGCACCGTGCGCTTGTTCGAGCCCGGTTCCTGGAACTCGGTGGCCAAGGGCGCTGGGCCCTTCTATTTCCCGGACGGGAAGGCGCGCTTCGTGGCGACGCCGCACCGCGGTCCGGCCGAAGACGTCGATGCCGAGTATCCGATCATCCTGACCAGCGGGCGGGTCGTGAGTCAGTTCTTGTCCGGCAATCAGACCCGGCGGATCGGGCCGCTCGTCGACAACTTTCCCGAGCCGAAGGTCGAGATGCATCCGCGCCTGGCGGCTCGGCTCGGGATCGCGGACGGCGATTGGACGACGGTCGAAAGCCGGCGCGGGACGTGCACGCTGCGCGCGGCCGTGGTCCAGACGATTCGACCCGATACGATCTTCATCGCCTATCACTGGGGCGGCCGAAAGAGCGTGAATCAGCTGACGATCTCGGCGCAGGATCCGATCTCGAAGATCCCCGAGTTCAAGGTCTGCGCCGTGCGGGTGCGCAAGGCCGAGGCCGCGCCGGACTACGCAGGACAGCTCGAACCCCAGCAGTGAGCCTTACCGAGGAAGGTCGACATGCCAGTTCCCGAGCGCTTCGAGTTCTTCATCGACGCCAGCCGTTGTATCGGTTGTCAGTCGTGCGTCCAGGCTTGTGCCGAGTGCGACACGCACAAGGGCCAGTCGATGATCCAGCTCGACTACCTGGATCGGCAGCATTCGACGCAGACGCTGCCCGTGGTCTGCATGCACTGTGACTCGCCGACCTGCGCCGAGGTGTGTCCCGCCGACGCCATCAAGCGAACCGAGGACGGAGTCGTGCAGACCGCGCGCAAGCCGCGCTGCATCGCTTGCAACAACTGCGTTCTGGCGTGCCCGTTCGGGGTGCCGAAGATGAACACGCGCATGAATCTGATGATGAAATGCGACATGTGTTACGACCGCACCTCGGTCGGGCTGAAGCCGATGTGCGCCTCCGTGTGCCCGAGCCAGGCACTCGCGTTCGGCACGCGCGAGGAGATGGCGCGGCTGCGGCCGCGTGCCAAACCGGTCAACAGCTTCGTGTTCGGCGCGCAGCTGATCCGCACCAAGGTCAACGTGATGGTGCCGGACGACGCCCGAAAGGAGGTCGTGGACGTCACGGCCGCCATGTTCGAGCCGGCGATCGGGCACGACGTGCTGGACGACGTCTTCGAGGGAGGTGACGCATGACCGAGCGAGCCAAGGCGTTCGAGCCGATCCCACCGCAGTCCGTGCCACCGGATCGCGGGCCAGAAGCGGCGCAGCCCCGCTGGCGGCGAGATTTTCCGATTGACTGGGAAGCGGACGACTACGTCTCGCGCCGCGATCTGGTGAAGTTCATGGTGCTGACGAGCGCGGCTTTCGTGGCCGGTCAGGCCTGGGCCGCGTGGAAGGCGCTGACCGGGCCCAAGCGCCAAGTGTCCGAGCCGCTGGCGGTGGCCACGCTCGACGAGCTTTCCGTCGGCGGCGCGAAGACATTCCACTACCCCGAGGGCAGCACGCCGCGGATCCTCGTCAGGACCGGGACGAACGAGTTCGTCGCCTACGACCAGCAATGCACGCACCTGCAATGTCCGGTGGTTCCCGCCGTGGAAATGGGCAAGCTGCATTGCCCCTGTCACAACGGCTGGTTCGATCTCGCGACCGGCAATCCAATCGCCGGCCCACCGCGCCGGCGCTTGCCGCGGGTAGTCCTCGAAATCGAGGCAGACACCGTGTACGCCACGGGCGTGGAGCAGGAGAGCACGTGACCGAGCACGGGCGCTTCGAGCGGTCACAGAAGATGGTGATCGTGAACGGGATCCTGGTGGTGGTGGTGCTGATCGTGATTTTGCAGCTCTGGCTGCTCACCGCCACGGTCAACGGCTTTCTGGCAGGCGACCACGCGATCACGATCCCAGCAGGGCTCGCTAGCCTGGTTTGCCTCGGGCTCAACCTGGGTCTGCTCCGCTACCTGTACCGGTTCGAATAAGGGCTCGCGCTTGAGCACTCTGTCGGCGCGGCTCGCGACCGGAATCGCCGGGCTCTTCCCCGGTTACTTCGCGCTGGTGATGGCGACGGGGATCGTCTCGATCGGCTCGCATTTTCACGGCCTCGGCGCGATCGCCACGGCGCTGCTCTGGGTCAACATCGGAGCCTACGCGGTCCTGTCGCTGCTCTTGCTCGCGCGCCTCGTGCTCTACCCCGGGCGCGTGCTTCAGGACTTACGCGACCACGCGCGCGGGCCCGGGTTTTTCACGGTCGTGGCCTCGACCTGCATGCTGGGCTCACAGCTTCGGATCGTCGCGGGAGAAGCCTCCGCCGCGCGCGTGCTGTGGCTGCTCGGCATCGCGCTGTGGGTGCTCGTGATGTACTCGTTCTTCACCGCCGTCGTGGTGCGCGCGCCGAAGCCGTCGCTCGAGGACGGCATCAACGGCGCTTGGCTGATCGCGATCGTGGCCACTCAATCCGTGTCGGTGCTCGGCACTGTGCTCGCGCCTAGCCTGGAGTCGCCGCGCGAAGTCCTGTTCTTCACGTATTGCATGTTCCTGCTCGGAGCCATGCTGTACCTGACGATCATCACGCTGATCTTTTACCGGTTCACGTTCCTGGAGATGACGCTCGCCGGCCTCACCCCGCCGTACTGGATCAACATGGGCGCGGTCGCGATCACGACCCTCGCCGGCTCCGTCTTGCTCCTGAACACGGGCCTCTCGCCCTTGCTCACGGAGCTCCGGCCGTTCACGACCGGCTTCACGCTGTTTTTCTGGATCACCGCGACCTGGTGGATCCCTTTGCTGCTGATCCTCGGTGTCTGGCGACACGCGATCAAGCGCTTCCCGCTGCGCTACGACCCGCAATACTGGGGGATGGTGTTCCCCCTCGGCATGTACACCGTGTGCACGACGCGGCTCGCGCAGGCCGTGGGGCTCGACTTTCTGCTGGTCGTGCCCCGGGTCTTCGTCTTCATTGCGCTCGCCGCCTGGGTCCTGGCCTTTGGCGGCATGATCCGCGTGCTCTTCGGCCGCGCTAGCGGTTAGCGGTCACTGCATCATCAAGCTGTTCTGCTCTGCTTCGACGCGGTTGTCGTTGCAGAAGGTGCAGCCCGAACCGTAGAAGAACTTGCGGTTCGCCGTGTCGTTCATCAAATGCACGCGGAACCACGCCGCAGCGGAGGAGAGGGAAACGCCGCCGGCACCCTGATAGACCCAGCTGCCGTGGTCCGCGTCCTTCTCGTTGAGGTAGAACGCCGGCTGGTCCGTGACGGACTTGAAGACCGCCTTGACGCCGCCGTTGTCGCCTTCGCAGGGGACCGTGGAATCCTTGCCGCCACAGAAGAACAGCATCGGGGTGTGGACGCCGGTGAGCGCGCGGGTGCCGCAGATCGTGGCCAGCGCCTTGTAGCGCGGCTCCGACGCCGCCATGCAGGTCGCCATACCGCCGTACGAATGACCGAGCTGGCCGATGTTGGACGTATCGAGGCGGTGATAGTAGGGGCTGCTCGGATCCTCCGCCTGCTCGAGGATCCAATTCAGGCCAACAATCGGGGGCATCGGGTTGCCGTCGGCCGTTCGCGTGCTGAGCGAGGCCACCACGACGAAGCCGTGCGAGGCCAGGTGATTCACCATCGGCCCGTACTGGCCGCACCAGCGGTTGGCGCCCTGGTCGACGACACAATCCGGCGGCTTCTGCTCCGGGTTGTCGCGATAGCCGTTGGCCCAGATCAGGATCGGGTGACAGTAGCCCGAATCCGCCAGGTTGCTCGGGCGGTACACGTTGAAGCGCTGCTGCTTGTCCATGTAGATCGGATCCGGGAGCTCGCCTGCCAAGGGCCCCACGTTCTTGTCCGCGGCGACCTGGAACGGGCCGGCTTTGGTCGGATCGGCCGTGGTCCAGGCCTTGCCCATGCAATTGTTGGCGACCGTGCTTCCGCCGGAACCGCCGCTCGGATTTCCCGCCTGGCCAGCGACACCGCCGCCTTCACCCCCGCCCGAACCGCCCGCTGCGCCGCCACCGGTCGCAGCACCGCCGCCGCCGGCCATGGACATGCCCGCGCCGCCGCCGCTCGCTGTCCCACCGGGAGCGGAGCCGCCGCTCGGGGCCGCGCCTCCGGTGGTTCCACCAGCGCTCGCACCGCCGGTCGGAGTGCCGCTCGTCGCTCCTCCGGTCGGCTTGCTGCTCGTGGTGCCGCCGGTCACGGGGCTGCCTCCGGTTGCACCGCCTGTCGTGGGAGCGGCCTGACCGCCCGTGCCCACTCCGTCGGAGGGCGTCGGATCTCCGTCCGAGGAGCTCTCGCAAGACATCACCGACGCCAGCAGGCCGACTACCCAGAGCGAAGATCTCATGGTTAGACGCCTATCCCTTTTGAAGTACACGGCCACACAGTTGCAGTGGCTTCGTGACACCGAAACCGTCGCGAGCGCGGTCGTTTCGTGAACGTCTCAGCGCTCGCGGTCGAAGCGCGTGCGCGTGACGTCCAGCCCCGGGCTCCGGGGGAAGCGCAGCGAAGTCACCGCGCGGCGCACGCAGGCGTTGATCCGGGCGTCGCGCGGCTCGGTCGTGACCGTGACGCCGACGACTTTGCCATTTTGAACCGCAGCGCAAATGTCCACGCTGGTGCGCGGCGGGAGCGCGCAAGGAATGAGATAACCGCCGTGTTCGAGCATGCTCGCGAACGCGTCGCGCGTCAGGTCCGGCGCACCCCGCGCGGAGCCGACCTCGATGATTTGATTGGCCGTGGCGGCGGCGCTCTCGCAACTCGGTAGAGAGCCGGCTCGAGGCTCGTCTCTCGGGCTTGGCGCGGGTTCCAGCGCTTCTCGCGCGAGCGCTTCTTGGCGGTCGCGTCGCGGCACGGTTGCCACTTCGGCGGGGGGCTCGAAGGATTGGGTCAATGCACCCAAGCCGTCGGACACGGCGCGCGGCGGAGGCCGGCTCGGGGGCGGCTCGGGCGCTGCGACCACGCGCGGCGCGGCGTCGAGTGCGGGTTCGGGCGGCGCTTCGTCCGGGAGCGGCTCGGTCGGAGGCTCCGGCTCGGGCGGCGAAAAGCTTGGCGGCTGCGCGAGCTCGGGCGCGGGCGCAACGGCGACGATCGGACTTTCGATCGGCGGCTCGCTCGGCAGAGAGTCGCCGTTCGACCAATCGCCGGATGCCGACTCCGGCTCCGCGTCGCCCGCCACCTCCGCCGATGCCGAATGGATGAATGCGTACGTCAGTCCCGAAGCGACGAGCCAGTAGGCGCCGATCGGTACGACGAGCGGGTGCAGCCGCAGCCACGCGGGTCGCCGCCGGCGTGCGGGGCGCTTCAAATCGAAGCGCGGGCGGAGCGCGAACTCGAGGGCCATCGGGGGAGGGGCCGCAGAGCTTGCAGCGAACCCGGGCCGATGGCCATCACAGTTCCTCTCAGCGTGCCTATTGGCTCATTTAGGGCGGGAGTCGCTCAGAAAATCCAACAAGGCGTCGCGATAGGCCTCGAAGGCCTCGACTTGCGGGAGATGTCCGACTCCGGGTAGACCCACGAACTTTGCGCCCGGGATAGCGCTCGCTGCGCGCGGCCCGAGCTCTTCGTAGCGGCCCAAGCGCTCGCGCCGTTCCGGCGAAACCAGGTCTTTGCCGAGCGCGGTTCGATCGCGGAGTCCGATGATCAGCAAGGCCGGGACCTTCAAGCTCGGCAAGGCACCGACGACGGGTTGCGTGAGGATCATGTCGTACGTCAGGGCGGACGCCCAGGCGACGCGCGGGTAACCCGGGTGTTTCGTGAACCCCGCGCTGAGCTCGATCAGAGGCTCGTATTCGGACTTCCACTCGCCAGCGAAATACGAGCTCCGCTGATATTCGCGGATCTTGTCGGGCGTGTTTTCGAGCTCGCGCCGGTACCAGAAATCGACGGGTCGATAGGGCACCAACGCGGCGTAGTCCTCGAGGCCGATCGGATTCACGAGCACGAGACGCTCGACGGCTTCCGGAAAGGTGAGCGCGTAGCGAGTCGCGAGCATTCCTCCCATCGAATGACCGACGATCGCGCTCCGCTCCACGCCGAGGCTCTCGAGCAGCTCGCGGGTGTTCGTGGACAGGCCCGCGAAGCTGTACTGGTAAGCCTCGGGCTTGCTCGACTTGCCGAAACCGACCTGGTCGGGAGCGATCACGCGGTATCCGGCCTGGTTCAAGGCTCGAATCGTGGTCGTCCAGTAGGCGGCCGAAAAGTTCTTGCCGTGAAACAGCACCACGACCTTGCCGTTTGCGGAGGCTGGCGCCGAATCCACGTACGCCATCCGCACTCGCTGTCGCTGCGACTCGAGCTCGAAGAACCGAACCGGAAGCGGGTACGCGTAGTTCGTAGCTTCCGGATCGATCGCCCCCGCCGGCACCGGGGCGCGCTCTGCCGACGTGCCGGCGGAGCCCTTCGAACGGCACGCCGCGAGGCTGACGGCGACGGCGCCCGCTCCGAGCAACCGCAGAAAGCCGCGTATCGGAAGCGACTGGAACGGGTCTGCCATTCGCAATACGCAGGCAGGAATCGCGCCAGGATCGGCAGCGTGGCCTCGCCGCCCAGCGTCTTTACCTGACACTGAGTAGTCAGGTGCTGGAAGGCACACTGCCGAAACTCGGGCTCCAGGATTGGCCGGAAGACCGAAGCGGAATTGCCGGGAATGGTGGAGCTCAGGTTTTTTTCGTTGGCTTGTCGATCGAGCGCTCACTCGCTCGTCGTGGAGATAAGGAGAACTGGATGACGAAAGCACCGAACCTCTTGAACGACGACGGCACGGCCTCGATGGCCACGGCGATCATGATGTCTCACCACGGGTTCCGTCGGGATCTCGGGCGGTTCAGGAGAGCGCTCGAGCGCATCGCCGCCGGAGACACGGCGCGCGCCGACGCCGTCCGCGAGGAGTGGAAGAGCTTTCACGCGACGCTGCACGGGCACCACGAAGCCGAGGACAACGGCCTCTTCCCGAACCTTTCGAGACAAGAAGAGTCCGTGCGCGCGACGATCGAGAAGCTCGGCAACGATCACCGGCGGATCGATCCCTTGCTCGAGCGCGGCGACCGCGCGTTCGCCGAGCTCCCGAAAGCGGACGAGGCCCTGGCCGTCGTGCGCGAGCTCAGCGAGGTCCTGGACGTGCACCTCGCGATCGAAGAAGCCGAGCTGTTCTCGTTCCTCCGCGGAGCCAAGGAATTCCCGGCGCCGGCGAACGACGCGATGGCCGACATGTATGCACAGGGCTTCTCCTGGGCAATGGACGGCATCGCTCCCGAGGTGCTCGCTGCGCTCGACGGCATGCTGCCGGACAGCCTGCGCTCACGCTTGCCCGCGGCGCGCGAGGCGTTCGAAGCCCGCCGCCAGCGTGCCTGGGGCGAGCTCCCCGCCGGCGCCGCGCGCACGCCGATCCCTGACGAGGTTGCTTGAACCGATCGGCGTGATCACTGCGTGGGCGGTTTGCTCGCCGGCGTCAGCTTCAAGAGCTTGCCGCCGGAGCCATCGGTCAAGAGATAGACCGCGCCGTCGGGGCCCTGGGTAACCTCGCGGATGCGGTCCTTCCGATCCATCAGCAGGCGCTCTTCGCCGACGACGCGATCGTTCTCGAGCGCGAGGCGGATCAGCGCCTGGCTCGAGAGGCCGGCGATCAGAAAATTGCCCTTCCACTCGGGAAAGAGCTCACCGGAGTAGATCGCCAGTGCACCCGGAGAGATCACGGGATCCCAGTAGTACACGGGCTGCTCGAGGCCCGGCGCCTGCGTGCTCGAGTGGATCGGCTTGCCCGAATACTCCTCGCCGTAGCCGATGGTGGGCCAGCCGTAGTCTTTCCCGCGTTCGACCAGGTTGAGCTCGTCGCCGCCGCGCGGACCCATTTCGGCGACCCAGAGTCGGTTCTTCGAGTCGAGCGCCGCACCGAGCACGTTGCGGTGTCCGGCAGTCCAGATCTCGGGACGCGCACCGGGGGCGTCCACGAACGGGTTGTCCTTCGGGATGCCGCCGTCGGGGAGGATGCGTACGATCTTGCCGAAGTCGCTCTTCAGGTCGCGCGCCTGGACCCGTCCTTCGAGGATCGAGCGCTCGCCGAGGGTCACGAACAGCGTGCCGTCGGGCGCGAACACCAGTCGCCCGCCCGCGTGCTTGCTCGAGTCGAGCGTGGGCTCCATCCGAAAAACGACCTTCAAGCCGTCGAGCTTGGGCGCGGGCGTATCCGCCAACCGAGCGCGCGCTACGGCGAGGCCGTTGCCGCCCTTTCGCGGCTCGTAGTAGCTCAAGTAGACGAGCTTGGATTTCGCGTAGTCGGGACCAATCTCGACGTCGAGCAGACCGCCCTGATCTTTGCCATCGACCTTCGGCACACCGGCGACGGGAGGCGACTTCTTACCGTCGGGTGATACGATCGACAGCCGCCCTTCGTGCTTCTCGGTCACGAGCATCCGGCGATCGGGCAAGAACGCGATCGCCCACGGCTCGTCGAAGTCGCCCGCGACCTCTGTGATCTGGATCGGCGTTTCGGTGTGAATCGCGGCCGCCCGCGTCTGACCCGGGAATGCGGCCTTGGCCTGCGGAACGTTCGGCGGCGCCGTCTCCAACGGCACACCCGAGGTCGCGCCCACCCACGGCTTGGTGGGTTCGCCGTCTCCTTTCGCTTCGACGACCGCTGGAGCCTGCTTCTGCGAGGGCACCGGAGGCTTGTTGCAGGCAGCGAGCCCGATGAGGGCGGTCGCTGCGGCAAATGAGCCAGCGGTGGCGGCGAGCTTTCGTGGGCGGAGTGACATCGCTCCAACGCTAGCAAACGATGTTCCACCGGCATGCGTCGTGCCTCTGGATCGTCCCGGAGACCCGAGCATGGAGACCACTCACGAAGTTCCTCGACAATCCAGGCCGCCCGGGGGGCGCTCGCTCTCGAGTTGGATCGTGATCGGTTTGTTGGCGTGCGTGGCGCTCGTGTTCGGTGTCACACGTTGGCGCGCGATTTCACTGCGCCCGTCGGCGGATGGCGCACCGGCGTCGGTCAAGGTCTGGAGCTCGCTCGGCTCCCTGAAGGCGGGTCGAACCGGGCCGCACGTCCAGCTCGCCGATGTGCCGAGCGGCCCGAACGTGATCGGCATCGGCTCGCTGAGCGGCCTGCGCGGCGAGATCGCGATCGTGCGCGGGGCACCCTGGTTGTCGTACGCGCTACCGAACGGCGGCGTGCGCATCGGGCGCTTCGGCGTGGGAGATGAAGCGGCGACCTTCCTCGCAGTCGCCGACGTTCCGGCGTGGCAAGCGCAGACGCTCGAGGCGGCGGTCGAGTTCGATGCTCTGCCCGCGGAGCTCGAGCGCCGCGCCGCACGGGCAGGGCTCGATATTGGCGAGCCGATCCCTCTGCTGGTCGAGGGCACCTTCTCGTCGCTCGAGCTCAACGTCGTGAACGGCCCGGCCCTTGGGGATCGGACCCCCACCGACCAGCGTCTGGCGGAGGTGGCGATCCGGTCCGAGCTGCCGGACGCAACGGGCACGCTGGTCGGCTTCCTCGCGTCGCGTGGTGGCGAGCGCTTGATCCACCCCGGCAAGCGCATCCACTTGCACGCCGTGCTACCGGCGACCGCTCACGTCGGCCACGTGGATTCGGTCGTGGTCGGGGCCGGCTCGGTGGTCCGGCTCCCCGCCGCGCTCGAGTGAGCGTTGGTCAGGGGCGGATTTCGGGGCGTGACGGCCCCAAGTACCCCGGCCGACCGGCTGGAAATGCGGCAATTGCCGTGCCACTTGCGCTGGATCCAAACTCCGGTTACGGTGGCGGCCTTCGGCAACCGTCTGTCTGCTCCTCGCCCACGAAGCGATGCGGAAGTCGTTCTCGGGGGCAGCGCCTGTGCAGTACAGACGTTGCGATAGATACAGTACGAGCGGCGCGCGTGATCGAATGGCGGCCGCAAACAGCAAGAGAATCTGAGCATGAACAATCGCCTCTACGTCGGAAACCTGGCTTTCCACACCACCGAGAACACCCTCCTCCAGACCTTTTCGAGCTGCGGCACGGTCACCGAAGCCAAGCTCGTCCTCGATCGCGAGACCGGTCGCTCGCGCGGCTTCGCGTTCGTGTCCATGGCGACCGACGCCGAAGCCAACGCTGCGATCGAGCAGCTGAACGGCGCGGACCTCGACGGTCGCGCGTTGCGCGTCAACATCGCCGAGGAGCGTCGTCCGTCGGGCGGCGGCGGCGGCTTCCGTGGTGGTGGCGGCGGCGGCCCGCGTGGCGGCGGCGGTGGCCCGCGTGGCGGCGGGGGCGGTTCGCGCGGCGGTGACCGCGGTCGCGACCGCTGGTGATCGTCTGATACCCGAAGGCTCCGGCGCTCGCTGTGTTTCGGCGCGCGCCGGAGATTCGGACAAGTTTGGATTTTTCGCGGCCAATGGCTGCGACTTGCGCCGACGCAGGGTCCGAGGTCCAATCGGCCCTTCGCGCACATGAGGACGCAACGCACGGCAATCGTCTCGCTACTTGCCGCGTTGCTCATGATTGCGTGCGGCGACGACGGTAAAGAAGGCGAGCCTGTCCGCAGCAACTGGCCCAGTGACGCCGAGGGCCCCGCGGGGATCGGCGGCGGTGTGCGCGTATTCAGCGGCGCGGCGGGCACACTCTCCGCGGCGCGAGCCTGCACGCATGAGCGCGGAGGGAACGGCGAGCGCTGGTGCGCGTTCGTCGGCAGAGCCGCGAGCGGCGATCACAACCTGTTCGTGCTGAACGTGTCGCAGGTGCGGGACGGAGTGCCCGTGCAGTGCGGCGCCGAGGACTCGAACTGCCTGCTCTTGACCGAGCACGTCGAAGGCAGCAGCGCCGACTTTCATCCCTCCTTTTTCGAGGGTGACACGCTCGTGTACTACGACCGTGAGCTGGCTGCGTACGCCTGGCGGCCCGGCATGGACCGAGGTCGACTGCTCGCGCGCCGCAACACGGAGCGAGACATCGCGTTCTGCACGCCGGCTCCACGAGGCACGGCGGTCGCCTGCTTGTCCGTCCCATCGGAGCAACCCGCGGGTGCGGTGGTGGTGGCGGAGTTGATGGCAGGCAACGTCGAAGCGGACGAGGAGCCACTGCTGCGACCGATCGCCACCGTGATCCCGGCGACCGGCGACGACAACCGCACCGTGCACCGCTTCGGCTTCGCCGCGCTCGCCGGTGGGTACGTCGGCTGGAGCAGCCGCGAGACCCAGGATGGCCCCGAAGTCCTCAAGCTCCAGCACGTGGACGATCCCGACAGCCAGATCACGGTGGCCACGGACATCCACCACTGGGCGGTGACCGAAGACAACAGCTCCTGGCTGTGGATGGCCGAGACGAACGAAGGGCGGGTCGGCACCCTGCAGATCGCGCCGTTTCCCAGCGGCGCAGATCCCGTCGACCTGCTCGCCGGCGTGATCGACTACAAGCTCACGCGCAAGGGCTCGGTAGTCGCCGAAACGGAGCTGCACACGGCGGTCTCGATCGTCGACCCGAGCGGCGCACCGGGCGGGCACGTCCTGCTCGGCGACCAAATCGGCAAGATCTCGGCGCTGAGCGACGCAGGGCAGATCGCCTTCGCGAAGCAGCCTATCGGCGGTGAGTACACCGACTTCATCGTCTCGAGTCTCGACGGAGCGCGCTCGTGCGTGCTCGATACGACCGGCCGTGTCTCGCTCAACGCGATCCACTTCGCGCCCGGAGCCGACGGCGTGCTGTGGGCCGCCCGAGCAGACACCGGAACTTTCGATGCGTTCCGCTCGCGGCTCGGCGACTGCAGCACCGAGCGGCTCGCGCCCGACATCGTCGTGATGGGCTGGGTCGGCAGCGGACACGCGGTCTTCATCGATGCCTACGATCCGGACACCGCGTCGGGGTCGTTGCGCTACCGCAAGGCGGGTCGCGACGGCACGCTCCATCCGGACCCGGCCACGCTGATCGCCGAGCACGTCGATACCTACGCCACCTGGGGTGACGATTTCGTGCTGTACACGATCAGCGGGCGAGGCGACGAGGACGGAATGTACGTGCGCACGTTCGGGCGTTAGCGGCGCGCGGAACGCGTCCGGCGCAAGCAGGAGCGAGCCGGAGACCGCTGCAAGGCTCTTGCCGGCCGGGGCGCCGACACAAACTGGCGCAGGCTCTCAGTGCGACAAGAACGCGTCGTACTCGGGGATGCTCGGCGTGTTGGCGCCCTCGGCCTCGAGCTGCTTCACGATCTCGAGCCGGAACAGCGCTTCCGAATAGCGGCGGGCCGTGTCGTCGAGCTCCACGCCGTACGTGCGGAAGCGGCCGGCGACGGGAAAGAACATGCAGTCCGCGATGCTGAAGTCTCCGAGCAAGAACGGCCCGCCCGAAGCATCGAGCGAGGCTTTCCAGATCTCGAAAACGCGCGCGATGTCGGCGCGCGTTTCGGGCCTCAGCGAGCGCAGCACCGTGCGACCGCGCAGGTTCGAGGTGAGCTCGCTCCGCAAGGAAGCGAAGGCGGCGTGCATCTCGCACGAGATGGCTCGACCTCGGGCGCGGAGCTCGCGCGCCTCCGGCCAGAGCTTGGCCTCGGGGAAGAGCTCCGCGACGTATTCGCAGATCGCGAGCGACTCGTGCACGCAGAGCGCGCCGTCGATCAAGATCGGCACGTTGCCCGCGCCGGAAAATTGGAGGATGCGTTCCTTCCAGCCTGCCTCTGTCTTCAGCCCCACGTCGTGGCAGCGAAACTCTGCCCGCGCGTGCTTCAGCGCCAGCCAGGGGCGCATGGACCAAGACGAGTAGTTCAGATTGGCGATGACGAGACGCAACATGCGCGCCATCTTGCCGTGAAATGCGCAGCCGGTCATGCCCGGCGGCCTGCCGACTCCTTCCGGTGCCTAGGAGCCCCAGCAGACCTCGCCCGGGCCGTCCCCGATGTACTGGCACCTCGTGCCTTCGGGGCACAGGCCGCGGCTGCCCTCTGCGTCGCAGGTGATGACGCACCAGCAGAACTCGGGGCCGCTCGTGCCTGCCGCACCGTAGAAGTGAACGGCTTCGAGCGCTGAGGGGCAGGCGTCGTCGACGCAGCTCGTGTTGAGGTCGCTCAGGTCCAGCGGCGCACAGGCGCCGGCCGCCGAAGGCGCGGGGAGGTCCCACAGTGGCTCGCCGACCTCGACGCAGCCGGCGCTCTGGAGCCGCGCATAATGACCGACCCGGACCGGGCGGCACTCGGCGTCGGTTTCGAAGTACCAGTACTCGCGGTCGGCGCAGCCCGCCGGGCAATCGCCCGCACCCACCGAGACGACGACGCGGAAGCCATCGCCGAAATGCATCGCGAGCACGCCGCCCCGGACGATGAACGACTCGGGTGAGGTGAGCTCGGGGAGCGTCACGTTCGGCTCGAGCGTCGCAATCTGCTCGAGGACGTCGGCGAGCGACGTGTCGGTGCAGGGCCCGCTCCCGACATCGCTCGGATCGTTGACGAAGTCGTCCGGCTCCGTCGCGCCACCGCTACCAGCGGTGGGCTCCGGTGCGCCTCCGGTCGCAGGAGCCCGGCCGCCGGTAGTGGGAGCGCTGCCACCGCTCGTGCCGCCGCGCCCGCCGGTTTCGGGGGCGGCGCCCGTGCCGCCGTCGCCACCGGGGCCGGCGTCTGTGCCGCCGTCGCCACCGGGGGCGGCGTCCCTACCGCCCTGGCCGGGCGCACCGCCGCTGTTCGAGCCTCCCGTGGTCCCGCCCGTGGAGGACTCTTCGCCCGCGCTGCCGGCGGCGGGCAAGGCGTCGTCTCTGTCGTTGCCGAGGCTGTCGTCCTTGCCGCAGGCGACGCCGAGCGCGCCGAATGCCATGAAACCCGTGACGAGGTTGCGCGTGAGAGTTCGGTTCATGTGTCCATCCTTCGCTCGATGCGTGGCCACGCTCTCCGACTTGCGTCACTCACGGAGCCCGGCAGGCCGCGGTGACTCGCGCGCGCAGCGCCGAGCGCGGCCAACGTTCGATGAAGCGGGCGGCGAGCGCGCGCGCTTGCTCGCCCCGGCCGGCCTGGCACAAGGCGAGGATCCGAGCCGCGGCGCGCTCTTGCTGCAGCGAGCCCGTTGCGAACGTTCGATCTTGGCTGGACAGGAGCTCCAGCGCCCGCTGTGTATCGCCGCTGCGCAGGGCGCGCTGCGCCTCTTTGAGGGCGTCGGTCTCGGCCAGTAGCGGGTCTCGCGCGGGTTTCCGAGCGGGTGCGGCGACCAGCGCTGGCTCGTCTTCGCCGTCGAAGGCTGCGCGGGGAGACGCGCTTTCCGGCGCAGGCAACGGCGAGCTCTCGTCAACCGCTCGTGCGCGAGGGGGCGGCGAGCCCGCGGCGGGCGCGGGCTCGTCCAGGGCTGCCTTCGGAGCGGTCGCCTCCGGAGCGGTCGCCTTCGGAGCGGTCGCCTTCGGCGCGGTCGTCCGGGGCGCGTTCGTCCCCGGCGCGGTTGCCTGCGTGTCGTCGGGGCTCGGCGACTGGAAGGCGGGCGGCGGCGCGGGGGCCTGCAAGATCGCGATGGCCGGGGGAGTCGTCGAGGCCGGCGGCTGCCCTGACGCCGGACCGGGCCTCTCACTCGCCGGTCGGAGACCGAGCCAGCCCGCGCCGACGACGGCCACGGCGATGCCGACCGGTAGCAGGACCTTCGCCGCGAGTGGGACGCTCGCACTGCCGAGCGTCGGGGAGAGCGGCCCTGCGCCCCCCGCGATCCGCGCCGACAGCGCGCGTTCGACGCGTTCCCGTACGCCTGGCGAGGGCTCATCGGTGTCTCTCGCCAGAGCCAGCACGCGTCGTGCGTGCGCGCTGAGATCAGCCATGGTTGCTCCGTCGAGGTGTGTGGTGGACCAAGAGCGCAACTTCGAAAGCCTCGTGCGCGGCGCGCAGGCGTCGCTGGCAGGTCCGGACGCGTAGCCCGAGAGCAGTCGCGGCTTCACGAACCGGCAGCTGTTCGAGCTCGACCAACACCAGCACGTCGCGCAGCTCTTCTGCCATCGTAGCGAGCGCGGCATGGAGCAAGCGATTCGCTTCGCGGTGCTCGGCCTCGTCGGCAGGGCTGTGCGCGCTCTCAGGTTCGTACGCGAGGCGCGCCGCGAGCTGTTCGACTCTTCGCGAGTGGCGCCTCTCTGCGCGGCGATAGTCCTTCGCGACCCGCACGGCGATCCCGTAGATCCAGGTCTTGATCGAGGAGCGCCCGGCGAAATCGCCGGCGCGCCGGTGCACGATCAAGAACACGTCCTGGGTCGCATCCTCGAGCGACGCCTCTGGCACTCCGAGTCGGCGCAGGCCACGCCACACCATCGCAAAGTGCTCGCGGTAGAGCGCCGAAAGGCCCGCTTCGAGCCGCGGCTCCGCGCTCTCGTCGTCGGAGCGGTCGGAAACGGGGATCCCAAGAGCGGCAGACACGGATCGACTGTGGGTGGCCAGCCACGCCGAATGGCGTCATCAAAACTCGAGGTCGGCCCCCGCCTGGAGCTTTGCTCCGACGGGATCCGGACGCACGATGGCCCCGAGCCCCTCCAAAAAGAGGCTTGGTCTTTGGGCCGGGACGAGCGCGAAGCCTTCCAGACGGAGGGTGAACGTATCTCCGAGCCGGACCCCTGCCCGGAGCCCAAGGACACCCGAAGCCCAATAGGCAACCGCCGTCTCCGGGTTCTTCACCGAGATGCCCGTGCCCTGCAGGCGAGTGAGCTCGGCGCCGGCGCACGGCCCGAGCGGCGTTCGGCGTGTGAGCTCCCAGCACCCCAGCATGGTCACGGAGGCGGACCAGACCCGCCCCCCTGGACCGGAAGCGCCGTCCAATCGCATCTCATCCGGAGGGGTGAAGCCGGCATAACCCCAGAGGGACATGGCCCCGAGCGCAAGCCCGGCGCCCGCCGCGAAGCTCGCGCCGAGCTCGCCGCGCTGACCGTGCTCCAGGCCGGCGCGCGCGCCGAGCGCTACCCGCAGCTCGAGCGGCAGGGTTTCGGTCAAAGGCTCCGGCGCTGGCTCCTCGGCGTCGGGGTTCAAGATCAGCGCCAAAGTCAGGGCTGCGGCGTCCGCAAGTGCGCGACAAGAGCTCGCCGTAAGCGCTCGTTCGCCCGAGAGCCCGTCGAGCTCGGTGGAGAGCGCGAGCTGCCAGGTGCCCTCGTACCTGCGGATCGCGGCTCTCGCGCGCAGCGGCGAGCGGGGCTTCGTCTCGACCCGAGCGAGCCGCAGCACCTCGGCGCGCACCGAGCTCATTCCGGGACAGCCGGCGGGCGCTTGCCAGTCGAGCTCCAGAACGTCGCTGCTTTCGCTGCCTCGCGGCTCTGCGGCGCTCGCCGTGGGAGCGTTCACAATCAGCGCAAACAGCGACGAAGCGAGCGCGCTCCCCAACAACCTGACTGACACCGCGGCCTCCCGCGGCAGCCTAGCACGATCGCTCCGCGCGCTTTCCAGTGAGCGCAGCCCCTACACGAGGCGGCGGCCGAAGGGTCGAAAATGTCCCTCCCCGTGGCGCGTGGGGGTCGGTATGTTGAGAATTCGCGAGTGAGACGATGACGATCGAGCTCCTGATTCACGCCATCGTCCGGCAAACGACGATCCTGATCGCGCAGCTTGCGACTTCCGGCGGCGTCCGGGCGCCGTTGGCCCAGATCGCGAATCAGGTCTTCATCGATCTCGTGCGCGAGCTCGAGCGTCAGGGCGTGAGCCGCAAGGTCAGCGCGGACATGTTCGGGATGGGGCTGCGCACCTACCGCCGGAAAATTCAGCGCCTGACGGAGAGCTCGACGGAGCGCGGGCACTCACTGTGGGAGGTGGTGCTGGAGTTCGTGCGCACGCGCGGTCTCGTGACGCGGCTCGAGATCCTGGCGCGGTTCCCCAACGACGACGAGGCGCAGATCCGGGCGGTGCTGCGCGACCTGTGCGACAGCCAGCTGCTGTTTTCGTCCGGGACGGGCTCGACCACGTCGTACCGCGCGGCCTCCGACAGCGAGCTCCTGACCCTGCGCCGGATCTCGGGCGGCCAGGGCATGGAAGAGCTGCTGATCGCGCTCATGTACCGGGAGGGTCCGCTCTCGGCGAAAGAAATCGCCGACCGCGCGCAGGCCGACGTGGCGCAGACCGAAGCCGCCATCGAGCGGCTCTCGGCCGCCGGCCGAGTGGAGCGGATCGAGGACGAGGACGCCGTCCGCTACCGGGCGAGCGCGCTGCTGATCCCGCTCGGCGCCCCCGTCGGCTGGGAAGCCGCGGTTTTCGACCACTTCAAGGCGCTGGTCACGACGGTCCTCGGCCGCCTCGACCAGAGCCGGCCGGCCGCGCTCGACGATCAGGTGGGTGGTAGCACCTACACCATCGACGTCTGGCCCGGCCATCCGCTCGACGAGGAAGTCCGGGCCAGCCTGAGCCGGCTTCGATCGACGCTGACCGACTTGCGCTCGCGCGTCACCGAGTACAACGATGGGCACGAGACCCCGGAAGCCCACACGCGCGCCGTGATTTACGTCGGCCAGTCATTGATCCAAGAAGGCAACGATCGTGGTGAGTAGGGCGCTGGTAGGCGCAATCCGATTCTTACTCGTAGCGTCCGCCCTGCTCGCTCCGCTGTCGTGCGAGAGCGGCGGCGAGCTCGAAGAGGCGTCCGGCGGCGGCGAGACCCATTTCTTGAAGCGCTGCGACCCGAGCGCCGCCGCGTGCGGGACCGAGCTCGCGTGTCTGTGCGGCGTTTGCTCGCGGGCTTGCAGCGTCCAGAACTCGTGCGGTGACCTGGCCACGGCGGAGTGCGTCGCCGAGTGCGGCGGCCGCTGCGACGTGACCTGCGAGCAGGACGCCGATTGCGCCGCGCTCTCCGCCGACCACCGCTGCCAGCAGGGTATGTGCCGCGCCGGGGAGCCGCGCTGCGCGGACGACGGCGTGGGCGCGAACGAGGTGCTCGTGATCGGCGACAGCTTCTTCGCGGCGAGCCACCAGATCACGGCGTACCTCGAAGACCAGGCGCGCAACGCGGGCGCGATCGGCGCTGGCGAGCGCTACCGCGACAACTCGCGGCTCGTGGGCAACGCTCTCGCGTACACCGGCAACGGCATCGCGGACCAGTACACGTCCGCGCACGACGACGACGGCGACATCCGGGTCGTGATCATGAACGGCGGCGGAGCGGACGCGCTGCTCGGCTCGTGCGACGTGGCCGACGCCGAGTGTCCGTTACTCGCCGATGCCGCCGAGGCCGCAGCCAGCCTGCTGTCTCGGATGGCCGCGGACGGCGTGGCCCAGGTGGTCTACGTCTTTTATCCGAACCCTCAGCGGGAGGACGTGGCGGAGCGGATCGACGCGCTCAGGCCGATGCTCCAGGGGGCGTGCGAGGCCAGCCCCGTGCCCTGCCAGTTCCTCGACCTGAGGCCGGTCTTCGACGGCCACTATGCCGAGTACATCGTCCAGGCCGACGGCCTGAACCCCACTGCCGCGGGTTCCCAGGCCACGGCGGCCGCGATCTGGGCGACGATGCAAGAGCTCTGCGTCGCGCAGTGAGGCGCCCCACGCCCGCGGCGTGGTATCTCAGCAGGCGTGACCGCGCGGCCGGCCCTGGACCACCGTTCGGCGAGGTGTGTCCTCGCCTCGCTGTTGGTGTGCGGCGCCACGAGCTGCCTTTCCGGCTGTGAACCGGACATGGTCGTCGGCAACTGGGGTTGCCTCGACGTCGCGACCACCCTTTACGAAGGGCCGGTCACCGTGCCGTGGTCGACCAGCTTCGAGACGGGCTTCTGTGATTACGCGCGCGTGAACGGGTTCTGTTACTCCGGCGGTGAGGCCTCGTACACGCTCGTGAGCTCGCCGGTCCACAGCGGCGACTGGGCTGCTGCCTTCACGGTCGACACGACCGACAGCAGCGCCCACGCGCGCTGCATCATCGAAGGCCAGTTCCCGAGCTCTGGCTACTACAGCGCCTGGTACTTGATACCGGAAGCCCCGATCAACGCCGGCAACTGGAACCTCGTGCATTTTCGGGGCGGCACCCTGCAGGAGCTGCACAACCTCTGGGACATTTCGGTCGAGAGCACCGACGAGCTCGAGCCGCGGCTCTATCTGTACGACCAACTGGAGGGCGGCCTCGGAATCAAGCGCGCGGAAGACCCCCCTCTGATCCCGATCGGCGACTGGTTCCGCATCGAATTCTATTGGAAACGCGCCGACGATCTGACGGGCGAAGTGGCGCTGTACCAGGACGGTGAGCTCGTGCTCGAGTTCAGCGAGCTCCGAACCGACGACACCACCTGGGCGCAGTGGTACGTCGGCAACCTCGCCAGCAGACTGATGCCCCGGGCCTCTACGGTGTACGTGGATGACGTCGAGATCCGCGAAGCTCCTTAGCGCGCTGGCGGTCGCTGCGGCCCTGGGCTTTACCGACGGCGCCCACGCCGCCGAGCCGCTGTCGCTCACCTGGCAAGCGCCGCCGGAGTGTCCGCAACGAGCGGCGGTGCGCGCTCGGATCGACGCGCTCGTGCCCGCTGAGGCGACGAGCAAGGAGCGGCTCGAGGCCGACGGCAGGATCGAGCGGGTCGGCCGGCGCTTTCGGCTGAAGCTCGTGATGCGCGTCGGCGAGCTCAGCGGCGAACGTCAGATCGAGTCGGACTCGTGTCGGGATCTCGCCGGAGCTGCCGCGGTTGCGCTCGGCTTGATGCTGCAGTCGGCCGAGCCCGCGCTCGAATCGGAAACGGAATCGACTGACTCGTCGAGCGCGACCACCGCGTCCACCGCGTCCACCGCTGCGCCAGCCGATGCCGCAGCAGCTCCGACCGCAGCGCGTGCCGAGCCGTCTTCTGCCGCGGACACAGCCGAGGAAGGGTCGCGGGCTGGCGAGGGTGACCGCGTGTCGGCTCGCGACCGCGGTTGGGCCGTGTTGCTGCACGCGCCGTTGCTCGCGTTCGACCTCGGTCCGCTGCCGAACGCGAGCTTTGGCGGTGCGCTCGGAGGCGGCGTGTTGCTCCGCGATTGGCGCTTCGCGCTCGACTTCCAGCTCGGCCCTTCACAATCGGTTTCGGTGAGCGGCGAGCCGCGGCTCTCTGCCGACGTGTCGCGTATGGCGCTCGAGGCCTGGATCTGTCGCGGGTTTCGGGCCGACCCGTTCGAGCTCTCGCCGTGCCTCACCGTGGGATGGGAAAGAATCACCGCCGAGGGTACCGGCGCCGGCGTCGAAGCGCGTTCAACCCATGCGAGCTTCGTGTCCGCGGGGGCCGGCGTGTTCGGTCACCTCTTCGTCAGCGACTTCTTGGCGCTCATGCTCGGCCTGGGTGGCAAGGTCGAGGGGGCCCGCCCCCACGTCGTGGTCGAGGGGGTGGGCGAGGTCGAACAGCTCGAACCGGCTGCATTCTGGGTGAAAGCCGGGCCCGAATGGATTTTTTGACGGAGAGCGGCGCGTCCGGTCACTGCATCATCGATCGTCGGGGCATATTCGTTCGTACGTGCCTTCTTTCGAAGCCCTCTACCGACAGTACTTCGAGTTCGTCTGGTCGTCGGTTCGTCGACTCGGTGTCGGCAACGATGCGATGGATGACGTGGTTCAGGAGATTTTTATCGTGATTCATTCTCGGCTGCACACCCTCGAGCAGCCGGAGTCTTTGAGGAGCTGGATCTACGGCATCGTGCGGCGGACCGTGAGCGGCCACCACCGCAGTAACCGCACACGAACCTCGGGGGTGATAGCGGCGACTCACAGCGGAACGACGGGCGTACCCCCAGCTACCCCTCAAGAGCTCACCGAAAGAGCCGGCGAGTTCCAGCTGCTCCAAGAGTTGTTGTCGAAGCTCGACGACGCCAAGCGTGAAGTGTTCGAGCTCGTCGAGGTGGAAGAGATGAGCGTGCCCGAAGTTGCTGCAGCGCTAGAGATACCGCTCAACACCGCCTACTCGCGGCTCCGGGCTGCACGCCAAGAGTTCGAAGAAGCCCTGGCACGACACGAGCTGAAAAACGAAGGAGCGCGCCGCCGATGTCAGAGCTGAGCCCCAGAGCACGCGAGCTCGTGAGCTCCGGCAAGGGTGCGTTGCGGCCGAACGACGCCGATCGCGAGCGCGTCTTCCACGCCTTGCAGGGCCGTCTCGGTGGAGCGCCGCTCGGCGCGGGAGATGCGAGCGCGCCGCTCAAGGCCGCACCAGCCAAAGGCTGGGCCTTGGTGGCGACCGGTCTCGTGGGCGTGGGCATCGTGGGAACGCTGCTCGTGAACAGCGGGCCGCCGGAGCCGCCTCCAGCGCCGTCCGTCTCGCTGCGGGTCGCGCCGCTCTCACCCCCGCCCGCCGTCGAGCCACCGGCAGAGGCTCCCTCAGCGGCGCCGCCTGCGCCGGCCGAACCCAACGCAGCCCAGGCGCCGCCCCCGTCCCGGCGCGCTCCGGACCGATTGTCGGAGGAAGTCGCGATCCTCGCGCGCGCGGCGGCCGATCTGCGCGCCGGGCGCGCGGCGGACGCGCTGTCGGCGCTGAACGAGCACCAGAGCAAGTTTCCGAAGGGTGCGCTCACGCTGGAGCGGCGCGCCGCGCGGGCCGAGGCGCTGTGCACGCTCGGCCGCTTCTCCGAGGCGCGGTCCGAGCTCGCGCGTTTGCCGAAGAGCTCGCCGCAAGCCGTGCGAGCCACGGCGTTCTGCGACAAGCGCTCGCGAAACTAGCGCTCCCGCTACACGCTCATTCGCGGCTGCACATCGGGTTCGCGATGTAGAAATGAATGAGCGCTGCGTGTAGTGGGGCGACTGAAATCGCGGCGATCCGGATCAGCCGTTCTACGAGCCGCTCGGACAGGAAGCGTCGCAAGATCCAGGCGCCGAGGCAGGAGAACTGGATCGAGTAGGCGAGCAGGGCGAGCGGTGTCATCCAGAACACCACCACCGGCCAGGACAGGTACTTGTGTAAATACCAAGGCGGCGCGAACAGCCAGTTCGGGAAGTGGGCGACGAACAGCAGCGGCAGCGCGAAGCGCCACGACTCGAAGCGACGCCAGAGACGGAGCCACATCAGCGGAGCTCCTCGATTTCCCGCTCGGGCTCGACCAAGGGCTCCTCGGCTCGCGGATCTGCGACGATGAGGGAGCCCTCGCCGCTTTGCAGGAACTCGGTGGCTTCACCGTTTGCGACCAGCTCCGCACCGCACTCGTGCAGGCAGTTGGTCGGACGGCACTCGCCGGGGCTCCAGAAGTAGTAGTCGGAGACCTGGAGGCGCGTCATCAAGCCGCCGTCGTCGGACGTGCCCACCACCTGGTACTCGAGGAAGGTGCCGCCGAGCGCGAGCCGCTGATCCCGTCCGGCCTCGGACGTGCCGTAGTCGGATTGCTCGATCCACACGGCGCCGCTGATGCCGTCCGGCGGATCGCCGTTGGTGATGCGCTCGGCGACGTCTTGCTCGATGCGGCTGGCAACCAGCTCCTTGAGCCGGGGGTTGCGCGCGAACTCGCGGTCCAGATCGACCTCGACGGCGTTGCCCTGCCCCGAGATGAAGTGATCCAGCATCTTCTCGGCGAGCCCGCCGTCGGGCATCTTCAGCTTGGCGAGCGCGAGCGACTGTTGGCAGTTGGGGAGCAAGCAAGCGGCTTGCGACTGAGCCCAGGACTTGTACCAACGTAGGTCACGGGGCGGGCACTGCTCGGGAGAGAGCGCGGCGAAGCCGATGCGTTCGGTCATGGCCGCCCATCGGCCGCCCGCCGTGCTGGTTGCTGATTTTATCGAGTCGGCTTGGTGTCGAAGTAGGTGTTCAGTCGCAGAGCGCATTCACGCAAGCATTTCGCCGGAGTACCGCCCACACCCCGCGCGGATTCCGACGTCGGCTGCTCGGGGCTTGACCGCGAGGGCGGAGCTGTCGGCATGATGCTCGCGCATGAAAGCTTCGACCGTACTCGCGCTGCTCGGCCTGTGTGCCGCGAGCGTTGCTTGCCAAGAGACTCCTCCCGCGCGCTACGGCTCGTCCGCCGCGGAGCCCGCCTATGCGGAGCGCTACCCCGGCACGCTGAGCGCGATGAAGGCGACCTATCAGGAAGACGAACAGACCGCGCACAAGACCAGCTCCGAGCTCGGCACCCTGCCGGGTGAGCTCAAGAACCCGGACTGGAAGGAGGTCGGCAAGGTGATCGAGCTCGCCGACGAGTCCGGAAAGAACGCCGATTTCTCGCAAGGTATGCTGGAGTCGCGCGCGCTCTCGCGGTTTTACGCCGAGGAAAAGCAGGGCCTGCAGCAGAAGGTCGCCGGCTCGATCCAGTACACGGCCAAGGAGAAGAACTGCGACGCAGACTTCTACGGCACGACGGCGGGCTCGCTCGACCGCGCCTGGGAGAAGACCCTGACCGAGCGCTTGCGCGCGCACAACGCCGCCACGCGCTACATCGAGGACCACGTGGACGCGATCGGCGAGGCCAACGTCCCGAAGCTGACCAAGCGCGCCGACGAGATCGCGCTCGCGAGCTTCTTGGTGCACGTGCAACTCCCGGGTGTGAAGGCAGATCTCGACGCGCTGCTCTCCGAATCCTCGGACGTGAAGGAGTCCCTGGTGCGCCAGCAGGCCGATGCCGAGGCGATCGTCAACGGCTCGTCGGGCTCGCCCGCCGCGAAGAAGGTCGCGAAGCAACGCGCCGAGGCGGCCTCGAGCGCGCTGCTCGGCTTCGACGGAGCCGTGAGCGGCGCGCGGCAGCTGTCCGAGGCGCTCGAGCAGCGCACCAAGGCCTCGCTCGACGAATACGAGAAGGCGCTCGACGCGCTCCAGGATGCCGTCGAGCAAGAGGCGGCCAAACAGCCAGAAAAGTAGGCTCGCTCAGCGCCCGGGGCGGCGGCGCAGCCAGCCGAGCCCCAGCGCGAAAACACAGGCCAGCACGAGGGCTTCGGGCCCGCCGCCGCGAGGCGCGATCGACGCGCTGCAGCCCCTCTTCGACGAGCGCGCGGGCTTTGCCGGCGGCGCCGGCCTAGCAGGCGGCGGAGGCGGCAAATCGGCGAGGTTCAGGCCGAGCTCGGGCACGCTCTGCTCGAGCGCCTCGAGCAGCGTCTTCTTGTCGTGGCCCTCGGCGCCGCCGCGATCGAGCGCGAGCCTCACGTCGCGGGCGGCACGCGACTCGGTGGGCCAGGGCTTGCCCCAGCGGTGGCGCGTCGGGAAACCGCAGCTCGCCGAGCCGTGCCAGGGGCGCAGCGAGACCAGCCGGACCTGATACTGGTTTTCCGGCGCAGGCGCCGTGCCCGTGGCGAGCTCGCCCATCGGACCGGTCGGGACGCCAACGCCGCCCGAGAGCGGGGTCGGCTCGGGTGCGAGCTCGATGTCGCGCGGCAGCGTCGCGGCCGTGTAGCGGTGGTGCAGCCGCGTGAGCACGTAGCTCTGGCGAGCGCCGAGCGCGCGCCGGCGCCCGATTTCTGCGAGGAGCTTCTTGTGCTCGCGGCGCGCCGCGGCGCGTTCAGCGGGCGGGCGTGCTGCGAGCTGTTCTTCCAGAACCGCCTGCACTCGCTCGGTGTCACCGGCAGGAGTCCCGGCTCGCTCTTTGGCGGTCGTCGTCTCTGCTTCGAGCACGTCGCCGCCGAGCGTGAGCAGCTCGTCGATGCCGAGCGGCGCATCGGCGCAGGGCTGACCGCAGCCGTGGGTCGACCAGGCGTACTCGGTGACGAACGCTTGCGGGGCTCGCTCGGCGACCGCGTCGAACAACCTCGCGTAGAGCAGCGGAAAGCGCGCCGCCGAGCGCTCTTTCACGAGCAGATTCGAAGGGACGAAGCGGTTGTCGTAGTTGGCGGTCCGGAAGCGCTGGCTACGGTCGAGGACGTACAGCAACAGATCCTGAACGCCGGCGCTGTTTTCGAGGCCCAGCGTCGACGCGATCGGCGGCAGCGGCGAACGAGTGAAGTAGCGGATGCCGCCGAGCTCGACCCGGCCGTCGCCGGCGATCTCGACGCGGTCGGTCGCGACCTCGGCGAGCAACAGCGCCTGGCCCGCGTCGAGATAACGAAGCAGCGCGGCGCGTTGGGCATCGGACAGCGCATAGCCCGCTTCTCGAAGTTGCTGCTCGACCTCGCCGGGCTTCCGGGAGAAGAGCCGCCGAAAGCCGAACTCCGTCTCGACCCCCTTGAAGACCGGCGCGATCGACTCGGCGATCTCGTTCGACACCGAGTAGTTCGGATCGAGATCGGGAACGCCGAGCTGGGACAGGAAGCCGCGGCCGCGGGCGCGCACGTGCTCTTCCCAACGTTGCTCGGTGCGGCTCGCGTCGCACGGATCTTGCTCGAAGAACGGGTGAAAGCGCGGGGCCGAGACCTCGGCGAGGCGCGCCAGCAGCTTGCGCTTCACCGTGCGCACGCGGTCGAGCGTGACGTCGGCGGGGATTGGCAATAGCAGCGCAAACGGCGTGAGCGGGCCCTGGTAGCTCGCGGCCACCGTCACGACCGTGATTTCGCGATGGCGCATCACCACGACCTCGGCCGCGTCGATCGTGCGCCGGGCGTCGTCCTTGCCCACGCACAGGCCGGGGAACGCCCGCGCCTCGGTCGAGAAGCTCAGCAGGACGAGCGCGAGGAGCGAACGGCGAGCGCGCACCCGCAAAGCCTAGGCCGTGCTGCCGCGTCCGAGAAGCCCAGCGAGCAAGGCGGCCCAAAACGTCCGATCTGCGTCCTTTTGGCGTGCCCGCTCCCGCGCCACAACCAGGCATGCTGGAGCTACGACCTATTTGCGAGCACTGCGAGCGGCCGCTACCCCCGGACTCGCTCGACGCGCGGATCTGCAGCTTCGAATGCACGTTCTGTGCGGACTGCGTGCGGGAGGTGCTGCTCGGCGTGTGCCCGAACTGCGGAGGCGGGTTCTGTCAGCGGCCCGTGCGTGCCGCCCCGCCCCGCCACGGCCCGCCTCCCCACGAACGCTGACGTTACTTCATGGTCTTGCTGTTACATCACGCCGTTCTTACGGTGGTAACTTGCGGGGGCGCCGCGAGATTTTCCAAAGCGGCTCCGCCGAGGCTCGATGAAACACGACAACGTCTTCGAACGGTTCGCGCAGAAGGTCCTGGCCTGGACGGGCAGCACCGCCGCTTTCATCCTCGCGCTCACCGTGGTCTTGGTCTGGGCAGGGACCGGGCCCGTGTTTCGGTACTCGGACACCTGGCAGCTCGTGATCAACACCAGCACCACCATCGTCACCTTCCTGATGGTGTTCCTGATCCAGAAAGCGCAGAACAAGGACGCCAAGGCGATGTCGCTGAAGCTGAACGAGCTGGTGGCGGCGCTCGAGGGGGCGAGCAACCGGCTGATCGACGTCGAATCGCTGACGGAGCACGAGCTCGACGTGCTGCGGCGCCACTACGCGGAGCTCGCGAAGATGGCGCGCCGTGACGACAAGCTCACCCACTCGCACTCGGTGGAGGAGGCCGCGGTGCGCCACGTGCGCAAGCGCAAGGCCAAGGCCGAGGCGCGCGCCGAGGACCTTCGAGAGGGCACGATTCCGCCGTCGTCCGGCGACGCGAGAGGGAAGTGATGAGCAGAGCGGTTGCTCTCGTCACGGGCGCCAACCGGGGGCTCGGCTACGAGACCGCCAAGCAGCTGCTCGCTCGCGGCTGGTCGGTGCTGGTCGCGGCGCGTGATCGCGACTCCGGGGAGGCGGCTGCGCGGGCGCTCGGCAAGGGCGCGCGCTTCGTCGCGCTCGACGTCACGGAGCGCGAGTCCGTGACGGCGCTGTCGAAGCAGCTGGACGCGCCGCTGTCGGCGCTCGTGAACAACGCGGGCAGCTCGTTCGACGGCTTCGACGTCAGCGTGGCCCGGCGCACGCTGGAGGTGAACTACCGGGGCCCGCTGCGCGTGACCGATACCCTGGCCGACAAGCTCGCGCCCGGCGCCAACGTGGTGATGGTTTCGAGCGCGATGGGCGAGCTGTCGCGCTTTTCGCCCGAGCTCCGGCGCCGTTTCTTGGATGAATCGCTCGGACGCTCCGAGCTCGCGGGGCTCGTGAGCGAGTTCGTCGAGCGCGTGGGGAGGGGCGAGCTCGGCGGTTTTCCCAGGAATGCTTACAGCGTCTCGAAGGCCGCGTTGAACGCGTTCACGCGCATCGCGGCGCGGGAGCTCGAGCCCCGCGGTGTCCGCGTGAACGCGATTTGCCCGGGTTGGGTGCGCACGCGCATGGGCGGCAACGGCGCTGCCCGTTCGCTCGAGCAAGGTGCGAGCGGCATCGTCTGGGCAGCCACGCTCGGCGAGGGCGGTCCGAGCGGCGGCTTCTTCCGCGACGGGCGCGCCATCGACTGGTAGCACCGGCAAGAGCGCGCGCTCGCGCTCGCGGTCACCAGGGCTTGAACACGAACAGCGCGCCGACTGCGACGAAGCCGAAGCCGACCAGGTGATTCCAGCGCACCGGCTCGCCGAGGTACAGCGCCGCAAAGACGGTGAACACGACCAGCGTGATCACCTCCTGGATGGTCTTGAGCTCCGCGGTGACCAGGCCGGCGCGCGCACCGAGCCGGTTCGCTGGCACCTGGAAGCAGTACTCGAAGAACGCGATGCCCCAGCTCGCGAGCACCACCCAGGGCAACGGGGACGCCTGATGCTGTTTCAGGTGGCCGTACCAGGCGAAGGTCATGAACACGTTGGAAATCGCGAGAAGAAGGACGGTGGCTAAGGTCATGCGGCGTGTCGATGGTGGGATACACGAGTGATCGGAATGTCACGGCCGTACTGGCGCCGCGGCAACAGAAATGGCTTGAGCCGAGCGTGGCATGGTGATTGCCTTAATCGGGCCACTTGGAGGATGTGATGCGTAGCAGAGTGCTTGGCGTGTTCGGCTTGGTGTTCCTGGCTCTGGGCTGCAAAGAATCCGTGGAGTCCACGGACATCCGGACGACCGGCATCTACCCGGAAATCACGGTGGAGGCGGAGGGCAACGGCAGCTCCACGGTCACCGTCAAGCTCAAGGTGGGCGGCAGTAACTCGAACACGTTTCTGGAGCTGACGGGCGGCGACACGCTCGAGGCCACCGTCGAGGGTGAGACCAAGACGCTGCGCGAAACCTCGGACGAGGTGTATTCCGCCTCGTTCCCGGTGGATGCCGAGGGGACGGAGTTCCTGGTCGCCTTCCTGCGCACCGAGGAGGACGAGAGCGCGCCGGCCTCAATCGTCGAGCTGCCCGCGCCGTTCGAGCTCGAGGTCGCGCCGCGAGAGGCGTCGCGCGCCACCGACGACGTGGAGCTCAGCTGGGACCCGCCGGGAAGCGGCGACCTGGATTGGGACATGTCGGGCGAGTGCATCCGACGCCAGTTCGACGAGCTCCCTGACGACGGAACGCACACCATCACCGCCGGCTCGATCGAGACCTCCGAGTTGGACGAGGACGACAGCTGCACGGTCACGGTGCAGCTCGAGCGCTCGCAACGCGGCAGCATCGACGAGGCCTTCACCGAAGGCGGCCGCATCGTCGCCATCCAGAGGCGACGGGGCAGCTTCACCTCCACGCCCTGACGTTCATGACGCGGCCCTGGGTCTCGCTCGCGCTGCCGCTGCTTGGGCTCGGCTCGGGCTGCGCGCCGGCGAGCTGCCCCGACGCGAAGCCCCCGGTGCTGCTCTCCGCGCCGCCCGGACCCACCCCCGCGCCGGAGCTCCCGAAACCGGCCGCGTCCACAGCCACGCCGCCGCGTTCGAAGGCCGGCGAGTTGGCCACGTCGATCGTGCGACGCCTACACGGCGGCGAGGCCGAGGCGGTCTATCGAGGAAGCAGCGGCGAGTTCCAGAAGGCGATCTCCCTCGAGGCGTTCCTCGGCGTGATCCGCGACGTGGAAGCCGCCGTCGGAAAGCTCTCGGACACGCGGGTGCTGGACGAGTCGTCTGCGCCACCGCTGACCACGGTCTGGGTGGGGGGCTTCTTCGAGCGCGGCGCGCGTAACTTCAGCGTGGCGCTCGACGAGCAGGGCGTGATCCAGGGGTTGTGGATCAAGCGGTTCGCCGACGCGCCGGACACAGGCAAGGGTCCGGCGGACGACTACGTGTCCAAGAACGACTACGTCGTGCCTGCGCGCGGCGCCTGGTACGTGAGCAACGGCGGCCCGGAGCGCAGCGGCAACATCCACGTCGGCAACCGCCAGCAGTGGTACGCGTTCGATCTGGATCGGCGCGGCGCGGACGGCAAAGACGCGACGGGCGACGGAGCGAAGCCGGAACAGCACCTGGCCTGGGAGCAGCCCGTGGTTGCGCCCGCCGACGGCCAGGTCGTGAGCGTCGTGAACGGCGTGCCCGATCACGGCCTCGATTACCGCGACCGTTACGTCTTGCCAGGTAACTTCGTGGTCATCGATCACGGCTCGAGCGAGTTTTCGTTCCTCGCGCACCTGAAGAAGGACTCGATTCTGGTGCGACCGGGGCAGCGCGTGAAGCGCGGGCAGGAGCTGGGGGAGGTCGGTAACTCCGGCAACACCAGCGGGCCGCACCTGCACTGGCACGTGGGCTCGGAATCGGAGATCGGCCGCGGCCACGGCTTGCCGATCCGCTTCGCGCCGCTGCTGGTGAATGGAAGCCGCGTCGAGGCGCCGCGGCCGGCTCACGGCGATACGATCGAGACGCCGCGCTGACGCCCCAGGGCGCGGCGAACGCACCGGAGACGGGGTAGGCCTGGAACCGATTCCGGGCCGCGCTATGATTTTTCGATCGACGCCCGCGGGAACCTACATCCGAGCGGGTTGCGAGCGCGACTGCCGCGCGCCCTCACTCGGTAACCCTCTTTCCAATCCCAATACCGCTACCATGCTGCGATCCGTCCGCTCTTTCCTCACGCTCCTTGCTTGCTGCGCTGGTCTCGGCGCGCTCGGCTGCGACCCCGGCTCCGACAACCCGCCTCCGGCGACCACGCCGAAGCCGACCACGCCCACCACGCCGGGCGTCCCGACCACCCCGGGCGCGGGTGGCTCCGGAACCTCCACCTGGCAGCAGCAGACGGACGACAGCTGGCTGCGGAGCGGCACGCCCCCTGTCGAAACGCACGGCCAGCTCACGGTGGTGGGCAGCGAGTTGCTCGATGCGAACGGGGAGGTCGTACAACTCAAGGGGGTGAGCAGCATGTGGCTGAACTGGGAGAACGAAGGCTTCGCCGAAAGCCCCGAGGCCATCTTGTGGATGCGCGATCACTGGAACATCAGCGTGATCCGCGCGGCGATGGGCGTGGAGCCGTCGGGCGCTTACCTGACGAACCCCGACAAGGCCAAGGCTCAGGTCGATCGGGTGGTGCAGGGTGCGGTGGCAGCCGGCGTGTACGTGATCATCGATTTTCACGATCACAACGCGCACATGCACAAGGAGCAGGCGGTGGCGTTCTTCAGCGAGATGTCGGCGAAGTACAAGGACCTGCCGAACGTGATTTACGAGCCCTTCAACGAGCCGGAGATGCTCGATTGGCCGACGATCAAGGCCTATCACGAGAGCGTGGTGGCCGCGATTCGCGGAAACGACCCGGACAACGTGATCGTGCTCGGGACGCCGAACTGGTCGCAGTACGTAGACGTGGCGGCGGGCTCACCCGTGGCCGGCGAGAACCTGATGTACACGCTGCACTTTTACTCGTGCTCGCACACCGGCCAGTTCCGCGCGCGCGCCGAGACGGCGCTCACCCGTGGGGTGGCGCTGTTCATCACCGAGTGGGGCGCTTCGCACGCGGACGGCGGCCTGGACGGCAAGCTCTGCCTCGACGAGGCCAACACCTGGATTAACTGGGCGGCCACGAAGCGCATCAGCTGGGCTGCCTGGAAGCTCGACAACTGCACGCCGGACTCGACCTGTCTGCTCGTGCCGGGTGCGCCGGTGAAGGGCGGCTGGACCTCCGAGTTCTTGCGCGGGCACGCGCCGTTCGTGCGCGACGCGCTCCGCCAGTAGCGTCGGTATTTCCCCCGGTTCTGCGGAGTATCGCCGGTTGCCGGCGGAACTCGCGGAGAACACCTTGTGGGTATGTCTCAACGAGAAGTGAATGCATCGGCGGCCGGAGCTGCCGGCCCGGCCGGAGCGATACCGCCGACACAGGGAGTACCGCCGGAGGACGCGGCCGGCGGTCCCACCGCTCGCGAGCGCAGCGCGGCGGAAGATTTGGCGGATGGCATCGACCTGTTGCTGCGCGCGGCTCGCAAAGCCGTCGGTGAAGTCGATCCGGCGGTGGAGCAGGCGGCGGAGCGCGCGCTCACCCGGCTGCAGGCGCTGGATGCCGGGATGACGCGCGAATTCGAAAAGCACGCGTCGCGGCTCTCGCCCAAGCTCGAGCAGGTCGCGCGCGAGACCGGTAACGAGGTGACGGAGCTGGTGCAGCGCCTGGCGCGCCGCATCGAGACTCACATCCCGCTCTGAGCTCGGCGCCGCACGCGGTAGTGATAGCCGTAGCGCTCGCGAAAGCCATGCGCGGCGTAGAGCGAGCGCGCAGAAGCATTGTCGCGTTCGACCTGGAGATAGAGGCGGCTCGCACCGCGCTCGAGGGCAGCGCGGGCGAGCGCGCGCAAAAGCGCGCTGCCGAGGCCGCGCCGTCGCGCGGAGGGCAGCGTGAGCATCGAAAACACGCCGTACCAGTCGCCGTCCGCGACGCCGAGCGCGACAGCGACGGGCTCGGCGTCGAGCTCGGCCAGCGCGAAGTCCGCGCGCGCGCCGAGCCGCTCGAGCAAGCCGCGGTAAGTGGCCTGCGCGTCAGCGAAGCGGCCTTTCGCCGCCGAGACCTCGAACCAGGCGGCGCCCAGCTGGCGTTCGACGCGGACGCGGGCATCGGCAGGCCGCGCAGCGAGCTCGGTCGCCGAGGCGAGCTCGATCGCGACCGGCGCGTCGAGCTCGTAGCCACGCGCGGCCAGGACGGCGTCGAGCCCGGGCTCACTGAGTGGCGTGAGCTGGAAACAACACGCGAGGCCGCGCGCCTCGTAAAACTGCTCCGCGCGTTCGATGCGCTGCTCGAGCGGGAGCCGGAAAGCGCGCTCGCCCGAGGTCCAGACCGAGTTGGCGCGGCGGGTGACACCGCTCGTGGCGCGAAGACGAAAGCCGTCGAGCTCCTCGACCTCCGCTGCGGGCCAGGCGCGAAAGGCGGCGTCTTCGAGGGCTCGGAGCTCCGCCTCGTCGCTCACGGGCCGAGCCCGGGTACGCGGGCCATCGAGCGATCGTGGGCACGGGCGAAGATCGGCAGCACCAGCGCGGCGCCGACCAGCGCCAGCAACATGTCCCACTGCGCGTCCCAGATGTCGCCCTGAGACCCGAGGAAGGCCTGCCCGACGTCGCTGGCAGCGATCAGCGTCACCCACCACTCGAGCAGCTCCCAGAAAGCTGCGATCGCCAGCACCACGCACAGCACCAGAAAATACAGCCAGCCGTCGCGGACGAGCGGGGTCTTCCGCAGCAAGACCTCGCGGATGGTGAAGGCGGGGAACACGCCGAGCGCGAGGTGACCAACGCGATCGTAGTGGTTACGCGACAGGTCGAAGGCGTGCATCGCCCAGTTGCCGAGCGGTGTCAGGGCGTAAGTGTAAATGCCTCCGTAGATCAGGATCAAAAGGTGCACGAACACGCAAACGTGCACCCAGTGAGAGAACGGAAAGCGGCGGTGCACGGCGAGCATCACGGCGATGCCGGCCAGGCCCGGGCCGACCTCGAGGAACCATGAGGTGCGGCCCGCGGGCGGCGCGTAGACCGTGGCGAGGCAAATCACTACCGCCGCCACGAGGAGCACGAGCGGGAGCCGATCGTAGTTTTGGCGTGCTGAAGCGTCGATGCCGAGCAGGCTAGCCGGAAGCCGCCGCGGATGGGGGGCGAATGCGCGCCCAAACCGCACCAAACCCCCGAAAAAGTTGCGAAAGGCAGACCCGCGCGATAGTTGGTCGCGCAGCATGGCCCGCGGCAAAGCAACGACGCAGGGCGACCGCCTGGTTTCTCAGAATCGTCGCGCCAGCTACGACTACCACATCGAGGAGAAGCTCGAGGCCGGCATGGTGCTGATCGGCAGCGAGGCGCGGTCGCTCCGCGAGCACACGGCAGACCTGACCGAAGCCTGGGTCGACGTGGACCGTCGGGGCGAGGCGTGGGTGAAGAACATGCGCATCCCGCACCTGAAGCACGCCGCGTTCGGGCACGAGGACACGCGGCCCCGCAAGCTGCTGATGCACCGCGAGCAGATCGAACGCCTGCGCGGCTTGCGCGAGCGCGACGGCATGACGCTGATCGCGACCAAGTGTTACATCAAGAACAATCGCGCCAAGCTCGAGGTGGCGGTGGCCCGCGGCAAGAAGACGCACGACAAGCGTCACAGCATCAAGGCCAAGGAGGCCGACCGCGAGGCTCGTCAGGCGATGCGCAGCGGGCGGCGCGGCCCATGAAGCGGGTGCTCGAGGTCGCGGGCGGAGGTAGCGCCTGGCTGCTGTCGATCGAGGGCGAAAACGGCGTGATCGAGGCGGAGCGCGCGTCGCCTCCGGGCTCCACGGTCGAGCTCGTCGTGGCCGGTGCGCCGCTGCGGCTCAAGGTGCGGCAATGCCGGCGCGTCGAAGCCGAAGCCGAAGCAGAGCCCGAAGGCAAGGCGCGATTTCGCGTGGAGGGCCGCTGGGTGAACCTGTCGCGCGCCCAGCGCGAAGACCTGAGCGGTCGCTGAACCCGGCAAGGGCGTTCAGTCTTTCGAGTGAGCGTCGCCTGAATCCGAGGCCGGATCGGGGAGCGCAGAGTCGAATCATCACCGAACGTCCGCGCCCGAGAAAAGATCTCATTGGAAGCGGATTGGAAACGACCCGCACGGCTCATGGATTGGGGTGCGGCAGCGCACGGCAATCGCTAGACTCCCGCGCGAGGAACGCTACGAGATGCCGATGAGCTGGTTCGGAAAATCGCAGGCGCGAACAGGTTCGTCGTCGGCCAGCGGAGATCGCGGATGAACGACGTCGTGGTGCCGGCGGAAGAGCCGCGGATCCAGTCGTTCGAATCAGCGATGGAAGGTAAGCAAGGCACGGGCCCGGACCAGTCGTCCGAGGTGAAGCGGCTGCGCTTGCGAGAGCTCGAAGAGCGCGCTGAAGCTTCCGCCGATCCCGACGAGAAAATTGCGTCCTGGGTACAGCTCGGCGCCGAAATCGACCGTGAGCTCAACGCAGGCGGCGCGGTCGAGGCCGCGCTACTGGCGCGGCTCCTCAAGCGCACCGTGCTCGAGTGGCCGGGCGGGGCGCCGAAGTGGATCGAGCGCGCGGTGCGCGGCATCGAGAACCCGCGAGACTGCCTTTCGGCGCTGATCGCGGCCCTGAACCAGGACGGCATCGAGGGGCCGATCGCCGAGCAAATCGCGCAGGCGCTATCCGAGGCCGCCCCCGACCGCAAGTCGATGATCGAGGTGCTCGAGGTCTACGGCGACGTGCTCGAGCGGCGGTTGTCCGAGCCCGAGCGAGCCGCCGTGAAGTTCCGCGAGGCCGCCGAACACTGCGCGCCGGACGAGCTCGGCGAGACGATCCGGTTGCTCGAGCGGGCGCGCGCGGCAAACCCGCGAGATCCGGAGCTCGAGCTGCGGCTCGTGGATCTGCACGCCCGCGCGCTCGATTTCAAATCCCTGCGGCTCGCGGTGCGTCGGCTCGCCGAGCTGCGTCCGGATCCGGGCGAGCTGTCGTCGCTGCTGCTCTCGCTCGAGCCGGCGGCGATCGCGGCGGCGGCCCCCGAAGGCTACGCCTCGATCATCGACGAGCTGTTGCCGGAGCTCGTGAGCCGGGACGCGACGCGGGCGCGGCTTTTGGGCGCGGCCAAGGCCCGAGTGCTTCTGGCGAGCAAGCGGCTCGAGGCGGCGGCCTCGATCTACGAGGAGCTGATCGAGACGCACGCGAACGACGAAGACGTGCGGGCCTACGTCGGGCTGCTCGAGCTGCCGGCCACGCCAGAGTGGCGGCGCGAGAAGCGGCGCTGGCTGTTCGAGTGGCGCGCCGCGACCACCGCCGATCCGGTCAGCGTGATGATGCACTGGGCCCGCGTGGAAGAGCGCGAGTTCGAAGACAGCGCGGCCGCGCTGCGCACGCTGGAGCGCGCCCTGGAGCAGGCTCCGTTGCGCAGCGATACGCTGCTGTCGCTGTCCCGGCTGAAGTTCTTGTCGGGCGACACAGCGGGCGGGCTTTCGGCGCTCGAGCGGCTGCGCACGGCCGAGGGCGCGAACCGCGAGCCTTCGGCGGAGCTCGAGCTCGCGCGCGAGCTCCTGGCTCGCGGGCATGCTCCGGTCGCGCTCGACGTCGTGGCCTCGGTGCTCGGTCAAGGCTCGCAAAACACGAGCGCCCGCGAGCTCGCGCTCGAGCTCGTGGCGCGCCCGGAGACCTCGGTGCGCGCGGCCGAGCTCGTGCTCGAGAGCGCCTCGGCGATCGGACCGACCGAGCGCGCGCTTGCGCTGGGCGCGCTGCTCGAGACGACCGAGCCGTTGTCGAAGCTCGACGCTGCTCCCGGGGAGCTCGTGGCGCTACGCCAGGGCTGGCTCGACCAGGCGCTCGCGGCCGACGCCGGCGCGGAGACCTCGAGAGTGTTGGAGCGCGCCGCCTCCGCGCTCGGCCGCGACGCCGACGCCTGGCAGGCGATCGAAGAGCGCGCGCTCGATCGCGGCGAGCCGCTGTCGCTCGTGCGCGCCTACGAGCGGGCGCTGGCATCTGCCGAAGACGTCTCGACCGTGGAGTGGCTGGTGAAGCGCCTGATCCGCGTGGTCGAGCAGCACCTGAGCGATCCCCGCGCCCTCACCACGGGGCTCTTGCGCATGCTCACGGTGCAGCCGGACGCGCGCTGGGCCTTCGACCGCGTGAAGCTGTCGCTGAGCCTCGAGCGTCGTTGGGACGTGCTGTTCCCGCTCTACGAGCGGATGATCGCGGCCGAAAAGGACCCGGGCGAGCGCGCCGCGCTGCTCGACGAGGCAGCGGTCGCCGCTCGCGACGTGGCGGGCGAGCCGGAGCGCGCCATGCGTTTCTGGGAAGAGTATTCGACGCTGCGACCGCGCGACGGCCGCGTGGACGTCGCGCTGGAACGGCTCTACGAACGCCAGCGCCGCCTCGACAAGCTGTCGGAGCACCTGTCGCGCCGCGAGTCGTCGTTGTCCGGGGCCGAGCTCGTGCGCCTGCGCGAGCGGATCGCCGGGCTCGAGCTCGAAATGGGCGACGGCCCGGGCGCGCTCGCGGTGCTGGAAGATCTGCTGAAGCTCGGAAACCCGAGTGAGTCCGCGCTGGGCTTGCTCGAACGCGTGCTCTCGCTCGAGCTGCCCGCGGACGCGCCGAGCGAGGCGGTGGAGGCTCAGCAAAAGGCGGCGCGGCGAGCCGCGCGGCTGCTGCACAAGGAATACCTCGGGCGCGCCGAGCTCGCTGCCGCCGCCCGCGCGCTCGCGGAGGAGCTGTCGCGCGTCACTGACGAGGCGGAGCGCGTGCGCTTGCTGCGTGAGTCGTACGATCTTTCGGAGCAGCGCCGCGACGGCCGGGCCAGCTTCGACGCCCTCGGCCAGCTGTTTTTGGCCGAGCCCGAGGTGCAGAAGCACCGTCACCGGCTGGCGGATCTGGCCATCGAGCTCGGCGCGCTCGCCGAGCTCTCCGAGCTCGAGGTGCAGGCGGCAGCGCGCGTCTCGGACGAGGCGTTGTTCGTCGACTTGCTGCGTGACGCCGCGCGGATCGAGCTCGGGCTCGGCAACGCGGAGCGCGCGATCGCGCTCGAGCAACGCGTGCTCGACGACGCCAAGGCTCCGGAGCACCAGCTGGTCGCCGCGCGCGCCCTGGAGCGGCTGTTCGCCGAGGCGGCTCGCCACGAGGCGCGCTACGCCACGCTCCAGCGCCTGGCAGAGCTCGAGCCCGACCCAGAGCGCAAGCGACGCGTCCTCGTCGAGAGCGCGCGCGTCGCGCTCGACGACATCGGCGACCCGATCCGGGCCGCGGTGGCGTTCCGCTCGTTGCTCGATGAGTCCCCGGGGGACGCGCAGGTGCTCGACGGCTGGGTGCGGGCGCTGACCCAGACGGAGCACCACGCCGAGCTGGTGCAGGCGCTCTCTGCCCGTGCCGAGGCCACCGACGACGCCGCGCTGGCGCGAGAGGATCTGGGCTACGCGGCCCGGCTGCAGGCCGACCAGCTCGAGAACCCCGAGGGCGCGATCGAGTCCTGGCGCGCGATCCGCAGCCGGTTCGGTCGGGATTCGGAGAGCTTCGAGGCGTTGTCGGCCTTGCTCGAGTCGCGCGGACGCTTTCAAGAGCTGGCCGAGCTGATCGCGGACGAGGCCGAGAGCGGGCGCGGGCACGGGCTCTTGTTCACGCGGCTCGCGGAGGTGCACGCCGCGCACACGGGCGATCTGGCGGCGGCGCTCTCGGCGTACCGGCGGGCCGGCGAGCTCGATCGCGCGGCAGATCTGCTGTGCGAAACGCCCAGCCTGCTCACGGATGACCCCTTGCCCGTGCTCGAGCTGGTCGCCGAGCTCGTGAAGAAGGAGCGCCTGCTGCGCGCCGAGCGGGTTTTGCGGAAGCAGCTCGCGCACTACGGGCAGCGACGGCCGAAGGAAGCGGCCTCCGTCCACGTCGCGCTCAGCGACGTGCTGTGCCGCGCCGAGCGGCAATCAGAAGCCCTCGCCGAGCTCGTGGGCGCCGCCGAGCGGCATCCGAGCAACGCGGCCGTGCTCTCGGCGCTGGGCCGGCTCTCGTTCGAGCGCGGCGAGCTCGCGCGCGCCGAGCAGAGCTATCAGGCGTTGTTGGTGCTGATCCCGCACTACCCCGACGCGGCCAAGGTGAGCGCGCGCGCCGAGCTGTACCTCGCCCTGAGCGAGCTGAGCCGGCGCCGCGGTGAGTTCGAGAAAGCCGACGACCAGCTCGAGTGGGCCTTCGAGGCGGCGCTCGGCAGCGACACCGAAGCTCGCGCGCTCGAGCGCGGTCTGCTGCGGCGTGAATGGCATCCGCTGCTCGAACGCGCGATTGTCGCGCGGCTCGAGCGCAGCACCCGAGCCGAGCAGCGGCTCGACGCGCTCGTGGACCTGGTCGAAGCGCGGCGGCGCGCGGGTGGCCTCGACGAGGCGCTGAAGCAGCAGGCCAGGAGCCTCGGTCGCGAGCTAGAGCCCGAGCTGCTGTCGCTCTCCGAAGGCGTACGCGCGGCGTGCCAGCGGCTGATCGCGGTCTACGACGCGCTGCCGGAGCCCGAGCTCGCGCTGTCGCTGGTGGAGCGGCTGCTCTCGAACAGCGCCGAGGCCGAGCGGCTGGAGCTCGAGCTCGAGCTCGGGCGGCGCTTGCTCGCGCTGCCGGCGCGAGCGGACGAGGGCGGCGAACGGCTCTGGGCGTTGGTGCGGGCGGACGCGCGGTGTGCGGAAGCTGCGGAGCTCTTGGCCGGGTCGCCCGCGGGGCGAGGCCGGCTCGACGAGCTCGTGTCGCTGCTCGACGATCACGCGACGCTGGCCGCCGCCGAAGGGCGCGCCGCCGACGCCAAGGCGCTGCGCTGGCGCATCGCCCGCGTGCTTTCCACGGCGGGGCGCAAGGAAGACGCGCTCCACGCCTATCTGCCGTTGACCGACGACGAGGCGTACAAGCAGGACGCGCGCCGCAGAGCCCTCGAGCTCCTGGAAGAGCTCGGCGCGCCGCCGGAAGATCTCGCGGACGCCGTCGATGCGCTGCTCGCCGTGAGCGACGGCCCCGAGGTTTCGGAGCTCGCGGCGCGTCTCGTGGCGCTGGCCGACGAGCTCGGCGACTCCGAGTACCTCGAGCGCGGTCTCGAGCACGGTTTCTCGGCCGATCCCGCGCGCGCCGATCTGCGCGAGCGCCTGCTCGAGGTGCTGGATCAGCGCGGGGAGTGGCTGCGGCTTCGCGACGTGCTCGAGCGCGCCATCGAGCGCGCGCCCGAACCGGAGCTGGTATTGCGCCTCGCGGATGCCCATTTGCAGACAGGCGCACCCGATCGCGCGCTCGACCTGCTCGACACCGTCGGGCTGCGCGTCGCGCCGGCGCGCGCCGTGCGACGCCGCCGCGCGGCCACCCTGGAAGCGGCCGGGCGCACCGAGGAGGCCCTCGAGGAGCTGGTGGAGCTGAACCAGACCTACGGCGACGCCAGCGAAGAGATCGGCTCGGCGATCCGCCGAACCCGGATCTGGACCGACTCGGAGCGCTGGGCCCTGGCGGCGATCGAGGCCTCGAGCGCGAGCGGCAATCAGCAGGAGCTCGACGAGATCGTCGCTCACTGGGTGGAACGCGGCGCGCACAGCGCCGCGCTGCTCTGGCAGCTCGGCGAGCAATCGCGCCGTGCCGGAGCTCACACGCGCGCCGCGACCGTGTACCGGCGCCTCGCCGACATCGAGCAGGGCGATCAGCGCTACCTCGCGCTGGTGTCGTTGTCGCGCTCGCTGGAGGCGGCCGGCGACTCGGACGCCGCCGTGCGCGTGCTCGAGAACGCGCTCTCGCGCACGCCCGACGTCGCGGAGCTGCACACGGCGCTCTACGAGCTGTGCGGGCGCCGCGGCGAGCGCTCGAAACAAGCTCGCCTGCTGCTCGATCGGGCGCTGCTCGCGGAGCCACGCGAGCGAGTGCGGCTGCTCTACGAGGCGGCTGATTTCCTGAGCGGCGAGGGCGCACACGAGGAGGCGCTCGAAGCTCTGTCGAGGCTCGAGGGGCATGAACCGGAGCATCTGGACGGCGCGGTGCTCAAGGCGCGCGTGCTGCGCCGGCTCGGCCGGGCCTCCGAGGCGCTCGCGCTGATGCAGCGCATCGTGCAGGGAGAGGCGCGGCCGCGCGGGCGGCCGATGGCGCGGCCGTTCCGCGAGCTCGCCGAAATTCACCTCGCGGCCGACGAGCTGTGCGAGGCGTATCAGGCGCTGGCGAGCGCGTATCAGCTCGATCGCTCGGACACGGACACGGCCTGGGTGTTCGGCATGCTGGCGTTCGAGCTCGATCAGAGCGAGTCCGCGGCCGCCGCATTGCGCGCCTTCTTGACGCTGCGCGAGCACGGTCCGGAGCGCAAGGCCGACCCGCGCGTCGCGACCGCCTACGTGCGGCTCGCGTGCATCGAGCAGGACCGAGGGCAGCTCGCGTCTGCGCGCCGGTTGCTGTCGCTCGCGGCGCAGAGCGAGCCGAACGACGTCGAGATTCGACGCCTGCTCGCGGCGCTCGGCAGCCCCTGAGGTTTTCGGAGAGTCCATGACACAAAACGATTCAGCGTCGTCCGAGCCCTTCCCGAGCGCGTCGCCGAGCGACGGCGACGGCGTCCGCGACAACCTCGAGACCGCCAAGGCTCTGTGGGATCAGGGCGATCAGAAAGAGGCCGTGCGCTGGCTACAGCGCGCAGCGACCGCAGCCGAGGAGGCGGGCGACGACGCGCGGTCGCTTTCGCTCGCGCGCCACGCGGCCGATCTGGCAGCCCAGGTCGCGCCCCTCTCCACGCGCAGCCCCGACGAGGTGCCGCGCCGCCCCCCGGGCGAGTCCGGTGCCCCGCCGAGCCTCCGTCGCTCGACCTCGGCGCCGCCGCCGCGGCCTTCGGCGAGCGCACCCGCGCCAGCCGCCGCCCAGGTAACGGCGAGCTCCCCTCCCGCGCCCGGCGTTCCCGTCGCTACGAGCTCGGCGTCCGGCGTTCCGCCTCGCCCGAACTCCAGCGTGCCGCCGCCGGTTCCGAGCCGAGCTTCGAGCTCCGCGTTTCCGCCGCCCGCCAGCGGGCTCCCTTCTCCGAACGATCTGATCGCACAGGGCCGCGCCGTGCGCGTCGCGGTCAAGCGCTCGGCGATCGACGGCTCGCTGTACGTGGTGCGCCCGCTCGGCGGCAAACCCGTGGCCGGTGCCCGCGAGGCGCTGCTGATCCTGTCCGAGCCGGACCAGAGCTTCTTCTCCTAGCGCCGGCGCTCATTCTCGCGGCGGCGTGAGCACGAGGCCGAGCCCGAAGCCGGCGTAGGCGCTCCGGAGCCGCGCGGTGGCACCCGTCGCGGTTTCGAGCGGAATTGCCCGCAAATATTGGCCGCCTTCGAGCCCGAAGCTCGCCCGCAGCCAGCGGCTGAGACGCGGCTCGAGCCGCAGCGCGAGCGCGGCGCGCGCCGTCCAGGTCTCGTCTTGCTCGCGGATGTCGTCCACTCCGCGCACGCCCGTGACGTGGAGCGCAGAGACGCCGACCAGGGTCGACAGGTCCAGATCGAGCCCGCTCGAGAGACGGAAGCGGTGTGCCGGACCGAGCTCGAGCTCGAGCGCCGTCCAGCGCGCATCGGCGTCCGAGAGCTCGGCTCCACTGACGCGCGCGCCGAGGTCGAGCCGTGTCGCTCCGGCCAACGTGAAGCCGACGGTGAGGTTCGAGCCGAACACCGTGAGCGCGTCGCCGCGGGCCGCGAACACGCCGCTGCGCAGCGCGAGCGGGCCTTCGAGCGTCCGCGTCAGCTTGCGGCGGCGTTCGGCGCGCTCGCGGGCGAGCCGTCGCGACTCGACCCGCCGCTTGGCGATGCGTTGCTGCCGGAGAGCGCGCGCCAGCTCGGCGGCCGCCAGCGCCACTCGCCGCGCGAAGAGATGCCCTGCGCGGTCGACGCGGGAGACACGGCGGCTCCCGTACAGGGTCCCGCGCTCCCAGAGCTCCAGCTCGACGAAGCCTCGGTTGTCGCCGAGCACGCGGTAGAACAACGCCGAGAGCGCGCCGCCCGGCGCCACCGGCACCTCCACGTCGGCGAGCTCGAGCGCCACCAGGCGCCGCACCGCCCGCGCGTCGAGCAGTCGCTCACCGGCAGGGTCCACCTCGATCACGACCTCGGCTCGGCCCGCCGCGTAGGCCGGTGACACGGCGCTGCACAGCGCGAGCAGCGCCCACAGAGCGAGCCTCAGCGCGCGACTACTGAGCTGGCGGAGCTGCCGGTTGCTCCGGCTCGGGCACGCCGGAATCCGAAACGACGCTCGGCGCGCCGGCGCCGGCCACCTCGGCCTCGACCTTCGCCAGCTCTTCGCGGAGCTCGGCGACACGGCGACCGTGGGGGAAGTCCTTTGCATACTGGTCCACGAGCTGTCGCGCGAGCTCGAGATTGCCCTCGGACAGGGCGCTCTCGAACTGGCGAGCGGCCGCATCTTCCGCGAAATCACCCGTGGGAGACAAGCGGCGATACAGCGCAAAGGCTTCGGCTGCGCCGCTGCGGTCGCCGGTCTGCTCCAGCAAATTGCCGAGCGTCCAGGCTGCGAGCGGCGTCTCCGGAGCGTCTGGGTGGACGGTCAAGAGCCGCCGCAATGCGGTCACGGCCTGGTCGCGGCTACCCGTCGCGCGCGCCAGGTCGGCGAGCGACATCAGCACCTCGGGGGAAGCCCCGATGAGAGCCATCGAGAAGCCGCCGCTGCGTTCGAGCGCGGCGTGAGCGCCCGTGAAGTCGCCCGACTCGGCCAGTGCTTGCCATTGCGGCGGGGCCGCAGGAGATGCCGAAGCGAAGGGCACCGGATCGCTGACCAGGGGCTGGTGCGGCCCTTCCACCGGCGGCCGCGCCGTCAGGCTGCCGCGCGGGGACACGGCGGGCCGGGCCGCGGCGGTGGTTGCCGGCCGTTGCGGGTCCGCCCGCTGTTCGGCGCTCGCCGGGCGGGGGCTGGGCGCCGCTTCCGCGACCCGCGGCGGCTCGGCCAGCACGCTCGGCGAGGGCTCCGCGACGTGCGTCGTTCGCCCGACCAGCACGCCGAGCGCGAACAACGCCGCGCCGAACGCCGGCAAGTACAGAAACGCCGGCCGCGGTCGTACGCGCTGGCGTCCGAGGTCGTCTTCGAGCCGTCCCCAGACGCGTTGCAGCCGTTCGTCGTGGCGGTAGTCGGCGAGCGCGCCCTCCGGCAGCTTCGACAGCTCGTCCTCGATCATGCGCTCTCCTTCGAGAACGGGGCCACGAAGTGACCCGCGAGGAAGCGCTGCACTCGCGAGATGCGGCGCTTGGCCGTGGCAAGCGAGCAATCGGTGAGCCCGGCCACCGCTTCCAGCCGGTGCCGCTCGATGTAACGAAGCGTCCAGGCGATGCGATCGTCGGCGGGGAGCGTCTGCAAGAGCGCGTAGACCTGCGCCAGCAGCACCCGCGACTCGCTGTCCGCCGAGGGCGACGCGATGGCGTCGAGGTCGACGGGCTCTGGCGTCGTGAGCCCGAGCGCACCGAGCAGGCGCCGCCGCCGCAAGCGCGTCCGAACCAGGCGCACCACGATGCTGCCGAGCCAGGGACGAAACGCAGCGCCGTCGCGCAGCTCACCGAGCCGGCCGTGCGCGCGCAAGAATGCGTCGTGGACGATGTCCTCGACGTCTCCCGAGTTGCCCTGGATGCGGATCGCGAGCGTCAGCGCGAAGCCCGAATGACGCCGGTAGAGCAGCGCGAAGCCGAGCGGCTCGCCTTCGGCGGCGAGGGCTACGAGCTCGGCATCGGAGAGCTCGTCGAACGGCGTCGCCCTGTCGCCCCTGGCCAGGGCTCTGCCCCCGCCCACCAGGCGGAGCTTCGGCGCGTCGAGCGAGCGGGATGCCAAATCAGACCGGGGAATGAGGGATGGACGCGGCAAGCCGGAGCTTCGGCTCACCGTTCCGCCACTTTGCACCCGAACGGGTCGCGCGTCTCGAATCCGGCGCCTGGCCGGCCTCCGGGCCAGTCTGGGTAAGCTTAAATTCGTGGCCTGGAAGTGGCTCTACCAGATGGCCGAATTTGGGCCGACCAGTCGGACTTTACGCGCCGGTTGTGGTCGCGGAAATCACCAGAAATAGGCTGGAAGCGCGCGACCATCGGGCCGAGTCCCAGCGCCGCTCGTACTCAAAGTCCGCGATTGGTAGCAATTCGGCGAAAATCTTCGCTTCCCGCGTGAGCCGGTTTCAGTTACTTGCGCGTCTGTGAAGTCGGTCCGAGCCACCCTGGGGCGGTTCGGCAGGAGGATATCCAAAATGTCGATTACGAAGTTCGTTGCCCTCATCCCGGTGTGTGCTCTGGCGTTTGCTTGCGGCGGCGAGGCGGTTCCGGAAGCGGAGTCCCCCGACGCGGCGGCGGTCGAGGAAGCCAAGCCGGCCGACGCCGAGGCGGCTCCGGCTGACGCGGCTCCGGCCGACGCGGCCCCGGCCGACGCGGCCCCGGCTGACGCGGCTCCGGCCGACGCGGCCCCCGCGACGCCGGCCCCGTGAGGGCATAGGCCTCGGTCTTCGGACCGGGTCTAGACATGGAGGCCGGGGCGCTCAGCGCTCCGGCCGCTGTGTTTTTGTGGCCCGAGTTTCGCCCGGGCCGGACCTGGGCTCAGCCGAACTCGACCAGCAAGCGGGTGCGGCCGACGAGGAGCTCGTCGCCTCCCGCGATCTCCTGTTCGCCGCGAATGCGGACGAACACGCCGGTGCGCGTGGCCAGATCGGTCAGCATCACCGTGCCGGCCTGCTCCTCGATCACGCAGTGCTGATCGGCCATCAGCGGGTCGTCCGGGAAGATCAGATCGCCGATCGCCGAGCCAACCTGCAGGGTGTTACCGCGTGCCACCACGGCGCAGCCGAGCGCGCCACCCTCGAAGATCTGGACGATCCGAAACGACGACGGCCACTTCGGCGATGAGTAGAAATAGGTGGGATCCGGATCGGGACCGTCGTCCGCGACCGGGTTGCGCTCGACGCGCAGCAGCTGATCGCCGATCACGAACTCGTCGCCGAAGTCGAGCTCGACCGGCGTGCGGATGCGCAGGAACACCCCGTTGCCGCCCTCGAGGTCGTCGAGCCACAGCCGGCCGTCGCGCAACGAGATCGACGCTTCGCGCGGATGGCAGAAGCGCTCTCCCGGTAGATTGACTTCCCCCTCCGACCCGATCAACGCGCTCTCCCCCTCGGGCGCGTAACGTTCCGGTCCACCCGTCAGGCTGCGCAACACCTGGAGCGAGAACCGCGCGCCCGGTCGAGGAGCGGGCTTCGGCGCCGGGCTCGGGGCCTCGGGCTTGACGGAGATCGAGGCGCTGCTGGCCTCTGCGCGGGCAGCCTTGTTGCCGGCGAGCTTGCGAATGTTCTCGACGTTCGGTGGCTGCGTCAGAACCTCGAGGCCGCCCGTGGCGCGACCCGCTATCACGTCGGCGAAGCGGCCTTCACGCAGCGCGAGCACCATTTCCAGGTGCTGGGCCTTCATCAGCTTGCGCACGAACTCGCCCACGTCGGCTCGCGCGACCTGGTCTGCGTAGGAGCGCTTGTGGCTCTTGATCACGCGCCCGCCGTCGGCGAACAAATGCGTGATCACGTGGGGTTGGTCGAGGCCCGAGTCCTCGGTCTGCACGTGAAACACCGCATCACCCGTGCGGATGTTGTTGTTGAACCCCATCTGGGCGCGCCGGAACGAGGGCCGGCGCATCTCGGCTTCCAGGCGGCCGAGCTCTTCGACGCCGAGGCGTGCGCGCGCCTGCTCGAGCTCGGAGTGATCGCCGTCTACGCCCTCCATCCGCTCGAACGCTTGCTGCGCGACGCGCGCGGCCGGATCGATGCGCAGCGCTTCGGCCAAGAGGCCCTGGCCCTCGCTGTCGTTCGGCCCACTGGAGGCCCAGACCGCGAGCAGCGCGACGGCTTCGTCCGGTCGCCCTTTGTCGACCAGCCACTTGGCCACACGAGCGGCGATGGCTCGCTGGGCCGCAAGGTCCCGGGGCGTCGCCGCTTCGCTCATTGCCGCAGGACTTTACAACGCTCGCCGGGCGCTGGAAGAGCCCAATCGTTCCGCGGCTCAGCGAGCATCGGCCGCAGGGCCAAGCGCGGCTCAGAAGGACGAGCCGCCAGCGCCCGGAATCGGCAGCGGGATCGGGCCGCCGCCGGGGCATTCCTCCGGGCACAAGACGGCGTCGGTCGGCTCGCACAGGCCGTTGCCGCAGCTCTCGGGTAGGCCGCAATCGACCTGGCACCAGAACGGCTCGAACAGATCCTCCGCGGTGTTCGAGCAGACGCCGTCGCCGCAGCGGTAGATCATCCCGCAGTCGTTCGGGCAAATGTACGAGGTCTCGGCGCCGATGCAGATGCCGTCACCGCAACTCGTGCAGTCGTCGGGGCATTGGAGCTCGTTCTCCGTCGGGCCGCACAAGAGGTCGCCGCAGTACGCGCAATCAGCGGGGCAGATTTCCGGATACTCGTTGCCTCCGCAGACGCCGTCGCCGCACCCGCCGCAGTCGTACGGGCAGGTTGCGGCCGACTCGCCAGGTTGGCAAATGAAGTCGCCGCACGGGAACGTGGCCCCGCAGTCGAACGGGCAGGAGCCCGGGCTCTCGCTGTCCGAGCACTGGCCGTCGCCGCAGACTTCGCCGCAGTCCGCCGGGCAGGCGTAGTTGTCTTCTCGCGCGCCGCACAACCCGTCACCGCAGCTACCGCAATCGAACGCGCAGCTCTGCGCGGTTTCGTCGTCGCCGCAGTACCCGTCGCCGCACACGGAGCCCGGCACCGGACAATCGCGGAAGCAGTAGAAACGCTCGGTGCCGGAGCAGACGCCGTCGCCGCAGCCTTCTCGGCAATCCGTGGGGCACATCTCGTCGGGCCAGCACAGCGCGTCCCCGCAAGCTCCGCAGTCCTTGCGGCAGCTCAAGTTCGTTTCCATCAGGCTGCACACGCCGTCGCCGCACTCTCCGCAATCGCGCGGGCACGAATCCGGGGTCTCGTCCGCGCTGCAGCGATAGTTGCCGCACGTGCAGTCGCTGCAATCGAACTGCGACTCGTTCGACGAGCAGACGCCGTCGTCGTTGCAGCTCGGCGGGCAGTCCGGGCACCAGCCCTCTTCGGTCGCCTCGCAGACCTGGTTGCCGCAGTACGGGCCGCAATCCGTGGGGCAGGTGGCGAGCTCGGCGTTGTAACAGAGGCCGTCACCGCACACGAGCGGGCAGTCGAGCGCGCAGTTGTCGGGGTTCTCTCCCAGGCCCGACTCGCACTTCATGTTGCCGCAGCTCATGATGCAGTCGATGACGCAGGTGGCCTTCTCTGCGGGGCTGCAGACGCCGTCGCCGCAGGCACCGCAATCGACGGCGCACGTGCTCGGGTTCTCGTCGAGCGTGCAGATCCCGTCGCCGCAGTTGCTGCCGCCGCCCGCGCCGCCCTCTCCGCCCGGGCCGAAGCCGCCGGTCGTGCCGCCGCGGCCCCCCGAGGCACGGCCGCCCGTGCTGCCGCCCGTGCCACCGCGACCGCCCGCGGGCGCGACGCCGCCCGTGGTGCCGCCGCCCGGGTTGACGCCGCCGGTCGGGGGCGTGCCACCCGTCGGCACGCCGCCGTTGCTCGGGACGCCACCGGTCACGACGCCGCCCGTGCCGCCGGCGCCGATGTCTCCGCCGGAGTCTTCGCCGCCTTCACCCGCGTGGTTGACGCGGCCGCCGCGGCCGGCACCGAACTCGTATTCGTCGGGGCCGTTCGTGGGCAGCTCGGCGCGTCCGCAGCTCGCGGGCAGCGCGCTCAGGAACATGAACAGACCCCCGAGCCGGGACAGCCGGAAACCAACCTTGGACGTCATCTGCACAACCCCGTTCGCCAGGTAGTGTCGCCCAAAACAAGGCTGCTCGCCAGCCCCTGCAAACCGCCGAGCAGAGGGCGGCTCAGCCTTGGCCGTAGCTGGTATTTTCGAGCAAGATCACGTTGGTCTTGGAGCGCGTCTCGCCGGCGTTCGTCACGTAAACCGCCGGTTTGTCCACGATCGGGCAGACCTTTTCGCACGCGCCGCAGCCGACGCACAGCGAGGGATCGACGTGCGGCCGCTGGACCTTCACGGTCAGCATCGCGGCGTGCTGTCCTTTTTCGGTGTACTTGTCGTCGCGCTTGGGGACGTCCACTTCCTCGGCCCAGATCGCCTTCGGCGAGGTCGGACAGAACTCTTCGCAGACGATGCAAGGGGTGGCCATCGACCAGGGCAGGCAGCGGCCCTGGTCGTACATGGCCGTTCCCATGCTGATCGGCTTCTGGCCGACGCCCATCTTCTGCTTCTCGTCGATCTTCTGGATCGCACCCGTGGGGCAGACCTGGCCGCACAGCACGCACGAGAATTCACAGTACCCGATGCGCGGGATCAGGATCGGCGTCCACAGCCCCTCGACGCCCGCCTCGAAGAACGCCGGGTGCAGGGCGTTGTTCGGGCAGACTTTCATGCACTCCGCGCAGCGGATACAGCGCTCGAGGAACTCGCGCTCCTCGACCGCGCCCGGCGGGCGGATCACCTTCTCGCTGTAGGCCTTGTCGGGCCAGTTCGCGATCCGCATGGCGGGCACGGCGACGACGCCGGCGGCCGCGGCCGTCACCACCGTGCGCCGCTCGAGATCGGGCTTGGTCACGGTGCCCTTCAGGCCCGGCAAGAACCGGAACTTGATCACGTCCTCGGGGCAGGCGTTCTCGCAGTTCAGGCACATGTGGCACTCGTCCTTGCGGTGCTTCACACCCCCCTGCGGGCTATCGGCGCCCTGGCAGTGGACCAGGCACAGGTTGCAGTCCGTGCACTTGGCGTGGTCCTTCTCCATGCCGAACAGCGCGAAGCGCGACATCACGCCGAGAAAGGCGCCGAGCGGGCAGAGCGCGCGGCACCAGAAGCGCGGCACGATCCGGTTCATGAACAGGATCGCGACCAGGAAGAACAGGATGAACCAGGTCTGGTGGAAGTAGGCCTGGTTCGCGGTCCACACACTCTGCGACAGGACGTCTTGCGTGCCGTCGGCGGCGGTCTGCAGCGAACGCACGTTCGACTCCGCGATCACCTCGCCCGAGCGAATGCCCAGATATTGCAGCGCGGGCAACACGCCGAGGCCGATCGCTCGCACTGCGACGCAGATCGGATCGAGTAGGCCTCCGATGGCGCTGCCCGCGACCGCAGCCGCCAGGAAGCCCCACATCAGGTAGTACTTGCCGCGCTGCCAGAGCTTGGTCTTGTTCGACTCCACGCGCCGGCCGCCGCGCAAATAGCGGCTCGGGAAGATCCAGCCGAAGAAATGGTGCAGCGTTCCGAAGGGGCAGATCCAACCGCAGAACACCCGCCCGAACACCAGCGTGACCAGCACGATCACGAGCGCCCAGGCCAGGCCCCGATACACCGTGTGCGTGCTGAGCAGCGTCATCGCCGCCACGAACGGATCGGCGAGCAAGAAGGCCTCGACCGGCAGCGGCAAGCGCACGGCTTGCTCAGCGCCCGCGGCGAAGGTTCCCCGGAAGGCCGTCGCGCACAAGAACCACAAGAACACGCCTAGGAAGCCGGCCTGGGCGATGCGTCGCGCCCACACCAAACGCCGGATGATCGGCCGCGCGGGGATGCCGGAGCCTGGCCGCTTGGGGCCGCTCTTCACCGGCTTCTTCGGCGCGGCAGCGGCGGGCGGCGGCTTGGTCGCTTCCGCGCGGCGTTCGAGCGCGGGAGCCGATGCCTTTACGGCTTCGGGCGTCGAGCAGCTGCCGCGCGCCTTGCCGCAGCCGCACGCTTCGCCCGTCACCGGCGGCGACGGGGGGAGCGGCGGTGGGCGATCGAGCGGCGGAACCTTGCCGCTACGCTCGAGCCACGGCAGCGGAGACGGATACTCCGACAAGCTAGACCTCCACGCGCGGCACGCTCTGCCAATCCATGTTGCCGATGCCGCGCTCGTGGCCGAGCTTCAAGTAGCGGACGTTCTCCGGCTTTTCGCCGATCAGCGTCGAACCGTAGGCGTCCACCGCGACCTGATCCAGGCTCGCGATCACCTGGTGCATGTCCCGCGCGTCGTCGATGTTGCCGCCCTGCGGCCCGTTGCGGAGCAGCACGCGCGTCGCGTCCACGATCGTCAGCGTCGGTCGCATGAACGTCGCGAGATCGGCGATCGACACGTCGATGTTCTGGTGTAGCCGGTTGCGCCGGCCGCCGAGGAGTCCGTACCAGTTCTTCATCGCCGCCGTGTAGCGGGACAGGTTGTGGTGCTTCGCGACCGGGACGTTGATCACCTTGTCTGCGTTGACGAGCGGCGTGTAGACCGGCCACTGATCGAGCACGTCACCGCGCATGCGGATCTCGCGAAAACGATGGGCCGAGGGCAAGATCACGGTCGCGCCGAGTGCGTAGGTCGCGCGCCAGATCCCCGAGCGCTGAAAGCAGCGGTTCGGCTCGTTGCAAGAGGCGTCGGTGACGATCACTTGCTTGGCGCCGGCGTCGAAAGCGAGCTTCACCACCTCCGCCACCACGCGCGGGTTCGTGTTCGCTGCGTGCACGGGCATGCGATCCCAGCCGATGTTGGGTTTGATCGCCACGATGTCGCCGTTCGAGATGAAGCGCTTCATTCCGCCCAGCGCCGCCACGGCGCGGCGCACGAGCTCTTCCGGTTCCTGGCTGCTCTTGGCGATCGCCATCACCGGGTCTTGTGCGGCCCGCTGCTTGATCTGAAAATCGCGGACCTGCCGTTCGCCCGTCGGGCGGCTCAGGTCGAACGCGCCGCGGTCGAACGTGAGCGCAGCGGCGGCGGCCGAGCCGCCGAGCACGGCGCCCGCGAGCCCGATCCGTTGAATCGCCTCTCGGCGAGTCGGCCTCTCGCGATCTTCGCGGGGGCCGCTCCCCTGGACAGGCAGCCGGTCCGTCATCAGGCTGCACCTTGGCCTCGCGTCCAATTGCCGTCAAGTTCGGGGCAAAGCGCTCGGCTGCTCCGATTGAAGCGGAATCATTCAATAAAACACCGCTGGCCGGCCCGGGCACCGGCGCGTTGCCTTTGGCGCTGGAAGACGACCTATCCGACTGGTCGGACTTGAACAGCACCGATCTCGGAGCTAGGTTGCCGCCCCCGCTTCCCGGAGAAACGCCATGAAAGACGGCATCCACCCCACCTACGAACTTCTGACCGTCACTTGTGCGTGCGGCAACAGCTTCCAGACCCGGTCCACGCAGAAGGACCTCGTCGCCGATGTGTGCGGCGCGTGCCACCCGTTCTACACGGGCAAGCAGCGTTTGATGGACACGCAAGGTCGCGTCGATCGCTTCCGTCGCAAGTACGCGACGCTCGCGAAGAAGTAAGCGGCGCTCGCATCTCGCCGCTCGGCGCGGCGAGGTTATACTGCCGCTGATGTCGAACCAACCTCTGGTGATCGGCCCGGACGGCGTGGCGCGCCCGTACATCGGCGGCCAGGCCTTGATCGAGGGCGTGATGATGCGCTCGCCGCACGCGTTCGCAGCCGTCGTCCGCCGTGCCGGGGGTGAGCTCGTCGTGCGCGAAGAGCCGATGGCCGACCTGCGGAGCGGCCGCCGCTCCTGGCCGCTCGTCCGCGGTGTGGTGGCTCTGGTCGAGGCGCTGAAGCTGGGGAGCCGAGCGCTGCGGTTTTCCGCGGAGATTTACGAGAAGGATCTGGATGCGGCGGAGGGCGGCGCAGCGGCCGCGAAGGCCTCCCAGCCGAGCACCCTCTCGCTGCTGTCCCTGCCGATCCTGGCGCTCACCACCAACGAGCCCGAGCTGCCCGCGGCCTCCCCGGCCGAGAAGGGGAAGAGCTTGATGACGGTACTCTCGGTACTGTTCGCGATCGGCCTGTTCGTCGCGCTGCCCCAGGCGCTGGCGGCCGGCATCGGCTCGCTGTTCTCGCTCGACCTCGACGTTCGAAGCCCCGCCTTCCAGGCCATCACAGGCGCCTCGAAGATGGTGATCCTCGTCTCGTACATGCTGCTGATCCGGCGCCTGCCCGAGATCTATCGCGTGTTCCAGTATCACGGCGCCGAACACAAGGCGATTTACACCTATGAGTCCGGGGAAGCGCTGACCGTCGAGAACGCGCGCAAGAAGACCACGCTGCACCCGCGCTGCGGTACGACGTTCATCGTGATGGTGGCGCTGGTCTCGGTCGTGGTGTTCACGGCGATAGGCCCGCTGCTGCCACAGCTCGGCGTCGGCAAGCTCGCGGACAACGTGGTGTTCTTCTTCATGAAGCTGCCGTTGCTTCCGTTCATCGCCGCCATCACCTTCGAGCTGCAGCGGCTGTTGGCGCGCTTCGCCAAGGGCGGCCCGCTGCGCGCGCTGCTCTGGCCCGGCTTCCTGGTGCAGAAGATCACCACCATCGAACCGGACGATCGGCAGCTGGAGGTGGCGCTCGGCGCGCTCTCGATCGCGTTGGGGCGCGAGCAGACCAAGAACACCGAGCCCACGGAAGACCGCAGCTACGAGAACTACGGCGCGCTCTTGACACGGGCGGCCTGAGGCGGATGTTACCGCTCGACAAGCTGCGTTCCCTCGTGAAGCGTCACGAGGAGGTAGAGGAGCTCCTGTGCGACCCCGCGGTGTTCGCGGATCCGCGCAAGCTCAACTCCCTGAACCGCGAGCGCAGCCAGCTCACGCCGATCGTCGAGGCCATGAACCGCTTCGAGGCCATCGAGCGGCGCATCGCCGACGATCGAGAGGCGCTCGACGACCCGGAGCTCGGCCCGATCGCACGCGAGGAGATCCAGAGCCTCGAGCACGAGCGCGGCGAGGTGGAAGCGCGGCTGCGCGTGCTGCTCCTGCCGCGCGACCCGAACGACGACAAGAACACCATCCTCGAAATCCGCGGCGGGACGGGCGGAGAGGAGGCGGCGCTGTTCGCCGCCGACCTGTTCCGCATGTACTCGCGCTACGCGGAGCGGCGCGGCTGGCGCGTCGAGATCCTGAGCTCGAGCGAAGCCGCCGCTGGCGGGCTCAAGGAGCTGATCGCGCTGGTCACGGGTGAGCGGGTGTATTCGCGGCTGAAGCACGAGAGCGGCGTGCACCGCGTGCAGCGCGTGCCGGCGACCGAAGCCCAGGGTCGCATCCACACCTCGACGGCCACGGTCGCCGTGCTCCCCGAAGCCGAGGACGTAGACGTGACGATCGACGAGCGCGATCTGAAGGTCGACATCGCTGCGAGCGGCGGTCCGGGCGGGCAGGGCGTGAACACCACCAACAGCGCCGTGCAGATCACGCACATCCCGAGCGGCATCGTCGTGAAATGTCAGGACGAGCGCAGCCAGCTGAAGAACCGCGCCAAGGCCATGAAGATCTTGAAGAGCCGCCTGCTCGACATCGAGCAACAAAAGCAGGCGGAGGCGCTGCGCGACGAGCGCCGCGGCATGGTCAAGGCCGGCGATCGCTCGGAAAAGATCCGCACCTACAATTTTCCTCAGAACCGTCTGAGCGATCACCGCATCGGACTCACCCTGTACGAGCTGGATCGGGTGATGGATGGTGACCTCGAGCAGCTGATCGACGCGCTCGGCACGTTCTACCAGGCCAAGGAGCTGGAGGAGTCGCCGTGATCCGCGCCAGCGTGGACAACGACGCGTTGTTCTGCGCGCTGGTGCTCGCGCCCTCCGCCTTCTCGCGCAACCGGTTCTTCTGGCTGTTCGAGGACCAGGCCCGAAAGCGCCTGCGGCGTCGAGCGAGCCGCGTGCGCGGCATCATCCGCCAGCTGCTCAACCCCGAGCGAGGAAAGGCTGAAATCCTCGGCGAGCGCGTGCTCGAGGACGGGCGCGTGTTGCTCCGTTATCAGGTCGAGGAGCTCGGCTTCTTGCGCACGGCGGCGCTCGCGCCGCTGGAGGCGGCCGCGCTCCGCTACGCGCTCCACCGCGCCGGACGCGGCCCGATCGTCGAGGCCGATCGATACCTGGTGGAGGCAGCGATCTCGCGGCTGTCCGACGACCTCGGCCTCGGTTTGGACGCGAAGCAGGTGTGACCGATGAAGCGGGTCGCGAAGAGATCGACTCGTGACCTCGAAAGAGCGGATTTCGATCGTCGATCTCGAACAGCCGTGGCCTGCCCTCGTCAGGGAAGCGTACCGATTCGTCGAATCCGGTAAATGAGTTTCCAATCACGACCTCGCGTGAGCGCGAGCGCGAGCGCGAGAATCGAGCAGTTTCGTGGGAGCGGAATCGACCCTTGAGTTCGGGCTTTCCCTCGGAGCCGCTTGCCACTAGGGTAGCGGCGTCGCGGACCGTAGCGGGCGAGGGGCCCGAACGGCTTGGAGGAGAGGACACCGCACGGAAGACTGCCGAGCTCGAGTCATGCAGTCTCGCGTTTTGGGGTAAGGCAAGCAGATGGTTTCGCAGATTTTCGAGTCCGAGCTGTGGGAGCCCGTCGCGGGCTTTGCTTTTCAAGACATCACCTATCACCGCGCCCGTGAGCTCGGCGCCGTGCGGATCGCCTTCAACCGGCCCGAGGTGCGCAACGCCTTTCGGCCGAAGACCGTGGACGAGCTCTTCACGGCGCTCGAGCACGCGCGCACGTCGAGTGACGTCGGCGCGGTGCTCCTGACCGGCAACGGCCCCTCTCCGAAGGACGGAGGCTGGGCCTTCTGTTCGGGGGGAGACCAGCGGATCCGCGGCAAAGACGGCTACAAATACGAGGGCGAGCAGGGCGTCGATCCAGCGCGGCTCGGCCGACTGCACATCCTCGAGGTGCAGCGCTTGATCCGCTTCATGCCCAAGGTGGTGATCGCGGTCGTTCCGGGCTGGGCCGTGGGCGGAGGGCACAGCCTGCACGTGGTGTGCGACCTGACGATCGCCAGCCGCGAGCACGCCGTCTTCAAGCAGACCGATCCCGACGTGGCGAGCTTCGACAGTGGTTACGGCTCGGCGCTGCTCGCACGCCAGATCGGCCAGAAGCGCGCCCGCGAGATCTTCTTCCTCGGTGACAACTACACGGCGCAACAGGCCTTCGAGATGGGCATGGTCAACGCCGTGGTGCCGCACGCCGAGCTCGAGCGCTTCTCGCTCGAGTGGTGCCGGAAGATCCTGGCCAAGAGCCCGACGGCGATGCGCATGCTCAAGTACGGCTTCAACCTGCCCGACGAGGGCCTCGTGGGGCAGCAACTGTTCGCGGGAGAGGCCACGCGCCTCGCCTACGGGACCGAAGAAGCGCGCGAGGGCCGTGACGCGTTTCTCGAGAAGCGGCCAGCAGAATATCGAAGGTTTCCATGGCACTACTGACGGGGGTCGGGCCAGCGCTGTTGCCACTCGGGACTTTTCAGCAGCCGGAGGCCGTGCTCCGCGCGCTGATCGAGAGCCCGGAGCAGATGGTGATCTTCGCGCTGGATCGGAGCTACCGCTATCTCGCGTTCAATCAGAACCACGCCCGCACCATGAAGCAAATCTGGGGCGTGGAGATTGCGGTCGGCACGAACATGCTGGAGCTCATCGCGCGCGAAGACGACCGCGAGAAGGCGCGCGTCAATTTCGATCGCGCCCTGTCCGGCGAGAGCTTCACGCTGGTGGAAGAGTACGGCGATGCGCGCATCGAGCGCCGCTTCTATCAGGACACTTACAGCCCCGTGCTCGACGACGGCGGTCAGATCATCGGTCTCGCGGTGTACCTGACGGACATCACCGAGCAGCGGCGCGCCGAGCTCGAGCTCGAGCGCTACCGCGGACACCTGGAAGAGCTCGTGGCTCAGCGCACGCGCGAGCTAGAGGCGGCCCACGCCCAGCTCCTCCACGCACAGAAGCTCGAGAGCCTCGGGGTGCTCGCGGGCGGCATCGCCCACGACTTCAACAACCTCCTGGCGGTGATCTTGTCGCGCGCCGAGCTGTGCACGCCGCTGTTCGCGGAGCGCGCGCCGGGACGCTCGCACCTTTCGATCATCCGCGAAACCGCGCTCGAGGCGCGGATGCTGACGCGGCAGCTGCTCGGCTACGCCGGCAAGGGGCGCTTCTCCGTCGAGACGCTGAGCCTGAACGAGGTCGTGCAGAGCCTCGGGCAGCTGCTGCGCGCCTCGGTCAGCAAGGGGATCCGCCTCGAGTTCGAGCCGAACACCGGCGTGATCGCGGTCCAGGGCGACGCGACGCAGCTGCGTCAGGTGCTGTTGAACCTGGTCACCAACGCCGCCGAGGCGATCGGCTCCGGCGTGGGGACGATCCGCGTGCGCACCGGCGTGGTCGACGTCACGGCCGCGATCCTGCGCAGCGCGTGCTTTTCGAACGACCTGCCGCCGGGCAGCTACTCGTTCATCGAGGTCGAGGACAACGGCAGCGGCATCGGCGAAGACACGCGCTCCCGCCTGTTCGACCCGTTCTTCACCACCAAATTCACGGGCCGCGGGCTGGGTCTCGCCGCCGTGCTCGGGATCGTCAAGGCGCACCGCGGGACGGTCTTGCTCGAGTCGAGCCCGGGCCGGGGCAGCCGTTTCCGCGTGCTCTTGCCGGCTGCCGAGGCCGAGCGCATCCCGGACTCGCACTCGCGAGCCAGCCGCGCCCAGGCGTTTCGCATGACCGGCTGTGCGCTGGTCGTCGATGACGAGCCCGCGGTGCGGATCGTCACGAGCGAGGTGCTGCGCAGCATCGGGTACCGCGTGCTCGAAGCGGACGGCGGCGCCATGGCTTGCCACGTCTTCGCCAAGCACTCGTCCGAGGTCGACATCGTGTTGCTCGATCTGGCCATGCCCGACATGAACGGCGAGCAGACGTTGCGCGAGCTCCGCAAGCTGAACCCGCGCGTGCGCGTGATCTTGCTCACGGCCTACGCCGAGGACGAATTCCGCATGAACTTCGTGCAGGGCGAGCTGTCGGGTTTCCTCGCCAAGCCCTTCGCCTACGAAGAGCTGATCGAGGTGCTGCGCGCGGCCGTGCCCGAAGACGCGACGGCCGCGCGGCTCGGCGTCGGCAACTAAGGCAGCGGTAGCCCCTTCACGTTGGCGCGAAGGCGCAGCAACGCCGGCGCCGGAGTGCCGGGCGAGATCCCGAGAGTGCGCAAGAAAGCGGAGCTCACCAGGTAAAGCTGATGCTGGTCGGCGTGGGTCGCGCCGAACACCAGGCTCGAGGGGCTGTCGAGCGGCGCGCCCGACTCCAGCTCGGTCACGGCTCCGTTCGATTTTATCTCGACCAGCGCGTCGCGACCGTTCACGGCGACGAACAACGTGCCGCTGCGGTCGAAGGCCACGCCGTCGGCGCCGCGCAGCGCTGAATCCTGGACGAACGTTCGTGGCGTGTGCGCGCTGCCGTTCAGGGGAATGCGCACCACACTGGCTTGATCGGTGTTCGACACGTAAAGATTCTTGCCGCGTTTGTCGACGGCGATGCCGTTGGCGCCGAGCGGGCGAAACGTGAGCGCCGGATCGGCAGCCACACCATCGAGCAACGGGTGATCGGCGAACACACTCGGGTTGCCGCCGGTGTCGACCTTCCAGATCCGTCCCAGCACCGGATCGGTCACGTACAGTGCGCCGCCGGGTCCGAAGGCGAGATCGTTCGGGGCGCCCGCGTGATCGAGCTCGGCGAACACCTCCACCTCGTCCGGTTCGCAGGCGCGCCACACGAACGCGGCATCCACGCCCACGGTCAGGCTGGTGCTGACGGTGTAAACGCAGCCGTCCGGCCCGACCTTCACGCCCAGCGCGAAGGCGTCGATCGGCAGGGTCGCGAACGGCGAGAAGCTGCCACCGGGCGGGCGCTTCAGGATCGCACCGCCGTTCGTGACGTACAGATTGCCGTCGTCGTCGGTCGTGACCGACTCGGGGATGTCTTGCATGCTCACGAACTCCGCCACCACCACCGGCTCCTGGCATGCAGCACCCGCGCTGCTCGTCACGACACCGAGCGCCAGAGCCGCCGAGAGAGCGACAGCCAAGCCTGCCCCTAGTTGTTTCATCGAGTCCCCTTTCTTGCGCCGCTGGGCGCGTTGAAGCGGACGAGAGTAGTCGGGGGGCTTTCCGCTGTCAGTAGTCGAGCCCGGCTCACCCCGATGTCCCCTCGGTTTCCGTCCTCGGACGTTCGGCGCGGTGCAAGGCGTGGCTTGCAGGTCGCGGAAGCGAAACTAAGCTCGACCCCCGGATCTCGTAGGGCTCCGAAACGATCCCCCGCAAGATCCCACGACAGTGAACGAAGGCAATCGCAGCTTTGGATCCGGCGCCGCGACCTCGGCGGTGCGTACCCGCGGGCAACTCGGCCCGACGTCGCTCGCCGAGCTCCTGGCCGAGGCCTACAACTTCGCGTTCAGCGGCACCCTCAGGCTCGAGCCGGAGGGCGAGGCGCCGTCCACGCTCTGGATCGAGCACGGCGCCGTGCGCGGCGCGAGCGGCCCGTGGGCAACCGACGCGCTGAAGGAAGAGTCGCTGTCCAGCCTGCTCCCGCCCGATATCCTGAGCCTCGCGCAGCGGCACGCGCACGACTACGGCCTGGAGTTGTTCGAAGCGGTCGAGAGCCTCAAGCTGCTGCCCGCGAGCAGCGTCGCCGCGGGGCGCGAAGCCCTCGTCGTTCAAGGTGTGCGCAGCCTGGCCGCGCTGTCGGACTCGACGCGCTACGAGCTCTCCGCCGATCCCGTGCAGCCGGTCGCGGCGCACCTTGCCGCGCCGATCGAGCCGCTGAACCTGATCCTGGTCTGTGTGCTCGCTGGCAAACATCCAGAGCGCGTCGACAGCGCCGTCGCCGCCTTCGGCGCGCGCAAGGTCTCGCTGGATCCGATCGGTGCGCGCTCCCTGCTCGCCACGCTATCCGGGCCGATCCGCTCGCTCGTGGAAGGGCTGGCCCGCTCGCCGCTCCGCGTCGAAGAGCTTCAGCAGCGCCGAGCCCACCCTTCGGATCCGCTGCCGGCGTCGCTGTACGTACTGTGGCTGACCCACCACTTGCGTGTCTCCGACGCGCCGGCGCTGTCTCGCCCCCCGACACCGATCAAGACCCCGCCGACCGCGTCTTCTCCGCCAATCCGGGTTTCGTCGCTGCCTCCGGTCGCGCCAGCCGCGCGCTCCGTTCCGCCCTTCACGGCCCCGAGCAGCTCCGGTATCCCGCCGCGCCGCACCGCCACGAGCGACATTGCCCCCGCCGATCCCAGCCGTGCAGAGCGCGAACACCGCGTCCGAGAGCGCGCGATGGAGGCCAAGGTCGAAGAGGCCTGGTCGCTCGCGCAAGCGGATCCGAGCAGCGTCGCGCGCCTTTCTTCCTTCGCCAGCAAGGCCGCCAGCTTGTTCCCCGGGAACGCGCGCATCGGCTTCCACCTGGCGTGTCTGTACGAGCGCGAAGGCCGCCCGGGCGACGCGCGCGCGGAGCTCGAGAGGGTCCTCGCGTTCGCGCCCGAGCTCGAAGAAGCGCAAGCCTTGCTCGGTCGCCTCCGCAACGGCGGCTCCGGAACCAGCGTCGGCGCTCGCTTGAAGCGGCTCTTCGGCGGCAAAGAGTAGATCTCCGTTGCAGTAGATGGTGCCGTGATGCGACTCACCGCGGACGCATCAACGCTCGAACGGTGCAGCCACGCCGAGCGCACTGCACAGGGACGCGATGGCCCGCCGTTCACTCTCGTCGAGGGCTGGCTCGCGATCGCCGGCGAACGGGAGCCGTGGCGGGCGTGGCGCGCCGAGCGGCACTGCCACCAGAGCCGCGCGTTCGATGTGCCCGATGCGCTGGCGCATACCGTTGAACAGCGCAGACAAATCGGGGCCCACCGCCCGGCGCGGCGCCGCCGGGACCACGATGCGACGCCCGTCGTGCAGCCGCGCCGTGAAGCCGCTGATCGGCGCTTGCACCGGATCCTCGAAGCGATCCGGCGTGCCGGGGAGCCCGCGCGCGATCCACTCGTTTAGCGCGAGCGAGCCGTCGAACGCCGAGAAATCCAGGCCGAGCGTGTGGCCCTGCGCCTCGACGAAGCGCTCGCATTCGGCGAGCGTGAAGCTTCCCGGCAGCTCGGCGAGCGCGCTCTCGCGGTCGAGGCTCGGTTCACTGCTCGGCGCCGGTTCTGGTCGCGCCTCGCGCGGGCCGGGCTCGGGGATCAAGGCGCCCGGGTTCAACAGGCCGGAGGGATCCCAGGCGCGCTTCAAGTCGCGGACGACCGCGGTGCCGGCTCCGAGCTCTTCGGCGAGCCGCGGTGCCTTGCTGCGGCCCACGCCGTGGTGGTGGCTCAACGTGGCGCCGGCGTCGATCGCGGCGCCGAGCGCGGCACGCCAGGCGCGCTCGTACACCGTGAGGGCGCTCTCGTCCCCGTGCTCGGTGCCGGCGAAGGTGAAGTACAGGCTCGACCCGTCGGGGTAGGCGTGGCTCAGGTGCGCCATCACGACGCAGTGCTCGCCCACGGCTCGGCGCACGGCCTCGTAGACGCCGAGCACCCTCGACCAGGGCGCCGCGACTTCCATCGTGTCGCTGAAAGCGCCGCCGCGGAACAACGGCGCCTGACGGTAGCTCACCGAGTAGCGGTGGCGGAACCAGGCCCGGGCCGGCCCCTCACCGAGCGGTGTGGCGCGCGCGCGGCAGATCGCGTCGGCGCGCCGCGCTTGCTCCCGCGCCTCGTCGGGCGAGCCCTCGTGAACGAGGATCAACGCCGCCCGGCGCATCACGCTCGATTCGAGCAGGCCCACGGCGCGCGCCAGGAGCGCTGGCTTCTTGAGCACGGCCCGCAGCAACGCCGCCCGGGCGCCTGGAGGTTTCGGCTCTTCGCGCGGCGGGCGCTCGCGATCGTCGTCGTGGACGAACAGCACGGTGTCGATGGGATCGTAGAGCCGGGCGATCGTGGGGCGCACGCCAGCCTGCAGCAGATCGCGCAGCGCGTTCACGCCGCCCTCGAGCGTGTCGAAGGCGTAGGCCGCGTACTCGCGGTGCGCGGGCGCGGGGTGCAGGCGCAGCGAGGCGCGCGTGATGATGCCGAGCGTGCCCTCGCTGCCGACGAGCAGCGGCACCAGGCTCGGCCCGCGCGCGCGGACCTTCGCCGTCAGCACTTCACCCGTGCCGAGCACGGCTTCGACCGACGTCACCATGTCCTCGATTTTCCCGTAGCGGGTGGAGCACTGGCCCGCGCCGCGCGCCGCGACCCAGCCGCCGACCGTGGAGCACAGGATGCTCGACGGATAATGGCCGATCGTGAAGCCTTGCTCGAGCAGCTCGTTTTCGAGGGTGATGCCCAGCATGCCGGCGCCGACCGAGAGCACGGGGCCCGGCTCGACGGCGCGCCGATCCAGCCGCTTCAGATCGACGATCACGCTGCTGGGCTCTGCGCGCACGCCGCCGCACACGCCGCTGCCCGCGCCGAACGGCACCAGCGAAAGCCCTTCGCGGTTCGCGAGCGCGACCAGCCGTGCCACGTCCTCCACCGACTCCGGCCAGACCACGGCGCGCGGCACCGGCGAGCGCGGCTTGCCGCTCTGGATCTCGATCAGCCCGCGTGGCCAAAGATCTCGCGAGTACGCCTCGAGGTCCGGCGTGAGGGTACTGACACGCGCATGGGGTGTCGCTCGCCTCAGAAGAGACTCGATCGGCACGGCGATTTTTCTACACCGTGTGCGGGCGAACTGCTCGAAAATCGAGCTATAGGTGAGGACGGTGCTCGCTTTCTCTCGTTGGATCCGAGGTCATTTCGTGGCGCTGGGCCCCGGGCTCGCGCTGTTGTCGTGCGGCGGCGGCGCCACGCCGGAGGCCGAGGCGCCGTCGGACGTTGCCGAATCCTCGCAGCGGGACCGCAGGGAGTCCTCCGGCGGCGATGACGAGGCCGAGAACTCGGCAGGGGCGGACACCGCGTCCTCGGCCGAGACCGATCCGTGCGCGGACGGCTCGTGCTTCGCGTGCGGCAGCGGGCTCTGCCCCGCGGGCTTTTATTGCGACGAGAGCGCGGCGGGCGGGCCCGGCTGTAGCTGGCTTCCCCAATGCGCGCCCAAGTCGAGCTGCGCCTGCATCGATCGCATCCTGTCCGATTGCAGCTGCAGCGAGAGCAACGGCGGGCCGCGCGTCACCTGCGGCGGCTAGCGCTTCACGACGCGCTCAGTGCCCGAGCCGCGCCCGGATCGCCGGCGCGATCGCCTCGGCGAACACCCGATAACCCTTGCGGGTTGGGTGCAGGAAGTCGGCCATCAGCTCGGCCGGCAGCTTGCCCGCCGGATCCAGGAACTGCTGTCCGATGTCGAGGTACTCGACGCGATCGCTGGCCAGGCGCGCGATCAGCGCGTTCGTCGCGGCGACGTTGTTCCGCAGCGGGGTACCGGGCTGCTCGTCGCGCGGCAGGATGCCGAGCAGCAAGATCCGCGCTTCGGGCAGCTTGGCCTGCACCGCGCGCACCACGGCGCTGACCCCCCGCGCCACGAGCTCCGGTGTCGACGTGCCGAGCCCGAAATTGTTGGTGCCGATCAGGATCACGACCAGCTTCGAGCCGAGCCCGTCGAGCTCGCCGTGCTCGATGCGGTAGAGCACCTGCTGCGTCTTGTCTCCGCCGAGCCCGAGCCGCACCGGGTTGTAACGCGCGTAGTATTCGTTCCACACCCCGTCGTCCCACCCCTCGACGATCGAATCGCCGAGGAACGCCAGCTCGGAGCGCTGCTTCACTCCCGGATCGATGGCCGCGAGCGCCCTCTGCCGCTGCCACCAGGCCTCGACGGACATCCACGGGTACTCGCGATCGCGCGGGGCAGCGATGTCGGGCGCCTCGCCGGGGGGGAGCTCGCTGGCTGCGGGCGGCGGGGCCGAAGCGGGCGTCGCCGCCGTGGCGCTCGCCACCACCGGCGCCGGTTCGGGCGACCGAGCGGGCCTCGGCGCTTCACAGGCGAACAGCGCGGCACAGAGCAAGCAGAAGCTGCGAAGGGTCATGATTGGGGTATTTCGTTCTCGATCGCCGGATCGATGGCTCGGGAGAGCGCCACGTGCTCACTGCTTTGCAGGCAGGCGAGGTCCGGAGTGTAGTCGGCCGGCGCGGCGAAGCGGCTGAGGAAGCGGTTTAGCCGCCCCCGCGCTTCTTCGATGCGCTGCGCCGGCACCACGCCGTCGCGAACTGCCCGCACCAGCGCCTCGATCCCGCGTTCGACGCGGCTCGCGGTGTGGCACACGAGGAACAGATCGAGGCCCGCGGCGAAACCGCGCACCACCGCCTCCTCGAGCCCGAAGTGGTCCACGAGCGCGTGCATCTCCGTGTCGTCGCTGACCACCAGGCCGTCGAAGCCGAGGCGATCTCGCAGCAGCGCGAGCGCGTTCGCGCTGAGCGTGGCGGGCAGCGACGGATCGAGCGCGGCGAAGACCACGTGCGCGGTCATGATCGCCGGCACTCCGGCGGCGATCGCCGCGCGGAACGGCACGAGCTCCACCGCCTCGATGCGCTCGAGCGAGTGTGGAAGCCTCGGCAGCGCGAGGTGCGAATCGAGCTCGGTGTCTCCGTGGCCAGGGAAATGCTTGGCGCAGGCCCCGGCGCCGGCCGCGGAGAGCCCGCGCAGCAGCGCGACCCCGAGCTCGGCGACCCGCCCCGGATCCGGCGACAGCGAGCGCTCGCCGATCACCGGGTTGTTCGGGTTCGTGTCGACGTCGAGCACGGGCGCGAACGTGGCGTCGATGCCGACCGCGCGCAGCTCCCGTCCGATCACCAGCCCGGTGCGGAACGCGAGCTCGGGATCCGCGCGCTCGCCGAGCCGTCGCATCGGCGGAATGCGCGTGAAGCCCTCGCGCAGGCGCTGCACCTTGCCGCCCTCTTGATCCACGAACACACCGAGCGGCTCGGGCGTCAGCGCCTTGAGCGAGCGCGTGAGCTCGGCCACGGCCGCGGGCCCTCCGCCCACGTTGCGCGAGAACAAGATCACCGTGCGCACACCGCGCGCGACCAGCTCCCGGAGCTCCGAGCTCGGAGCGGAGCCGGGAAACCCCATGCAAAACAGGCTCGCTGCGTCGCGCTCCAGGGACCGCATGCGACGAGGCTACACCAGCAGAGGACCCGCGAGCTCTGCGTTTTTCCCGCTTTTCCAGGGCGGCGAGGCTTTCCGTGGCTTCGAATCAAAGATCGTGGCAGACAGCGCCGCGATGACTCCGCGCTGTACGGTGCTGGTCCCGTCGTACAACCGCCTGCCGAGCGTGCTCGAGCTCCTGGATCGGCTGCGGCGCCAGGACTACCCGAGCTTCGAGATCTTGATCATCGAGCAGAGCACGCGCCGCGAGCTGCCCGCCTTCGAAGAGCTCGAGCGCGTGATCGGCGAGGACACGCGGATCCGCATGGAGCTCCACCCTCCGCTCGGCGTCGGCGGAGCCCGCAACGTGGGCATGCGCTCGGCGCTCGGCGAGGTCGTGCTGATCATCGACGACGACGACCTGCCGGCGACCGACGACTGGATCAGCCGGCACATGCAAAACTTCGAGGACCCCCACTGCATCGCCGTGCACGGCGGGGAAGACCGCGAGGGCGGCGGCGGGGGCGGCTTCGAGCGGCGCTTCCCGAAGCTCGCGCAGCGCTGGGCCATGAGCTACTCCGTGTTCGGCACGCCGATGGCGTTTCCGGCCGTGAAAGAGCGCAAGCAGAGCAGCAAGTACCTGCGCGGCGCGAACTCCTCGATCCGCCGCCTGGCCGCGATCCGCGCCGGCGGCTGGGTGGACGAGTGCCGCAACGGCCAGGAGGAGCACGACTTCTCGTTCCGGCTGCGCAGCACGATGGGACCGGGCGACTACATCGCGTTCGACCCGACCGCGCGCATCATCCGCCGCATGGATATCGACGGCGGCGCCGACCGCCGCGGCGCCAACCTGGAGCGGGAGATCGAGGGCAACGTGCAGTTTTATTTCGGCGTGCTGCTGCGCAACATGCCGGCGCGCGTCGCGCTGCTCCTGCCGAGCTACCCGTTCGTGATTTACGGCCGCGCCATCGGCTGGATCCTGGACGATCGCGGCCACGAGCCCTTGCCCGTCAAGCTGCGAGCGCTCGGCGAGCTCACGCTGCGGTTTCCGCTGCTGTTCGGCAAGAGCGTGGGCAAGGTCGTCAAGAGCCGCGCCTGGCAACCGAAGGCGGCGGTCGAGCCAGCCGCGCGATGACCACGATCCTGTTCAGCTACAAGGATCACACGATGCCGCGCGGGGGCGGAGCCGTGCACGGCTTCCACGTCGTGGAACAGCTCAAGCGCCTGGGCCACCGCCTGATCACCGCCGAGCCCAACACGGACGGGCGCCTCGAGCGCCGGCCGCGCACGCTCGACGCGCTGCCGGGGCTCCTGGCGGAAGCGGGCGCGGTGTACCTGCGCTCCGACGGGCGCCCCTTCGATCTGGCGATGTTGGCGCTGAACCGCGCCCGCTACCGCTTGCCGGTGGTGATCGAGATCAACGCCATGGCCGAGGAGCAGCTCGCCTACGGAGACGACCCGCTGCGGCGCGCCCACGTCGCGCTCTTGCGCGAGCAATACCGGATGATGGCGCGGGCGAGCTCCGTCGTCGTGTGCGTGTCGGAGCTGCTCGCCGAGCACGTGCGCGCGACGTACCGGCTCGGCCACGACCGCGTGCTGGTGGTCCCGAACGGAGGCACGCCTGCCAGCTCTCCACCCGCGCCCAGGAACGACGGCGTGTTCCGCGTGGTCTGGGCGGGCGGCGCGCGCTTTCCCTGGCAAGCGCTCGACACGGTGCTCGCCGCGACGGAGTTCTTGATCCGCGAGGTCCCGAACGCCGAAATCGTGCTCTACACGGACGCGCGCGAACGCTCGCTGCCCGAGCTTCGCGGTTTGCGCGTCGAGGCCCCGGTGCCCCACGCCGAGCTCAAGTCGCACCTCGGGCAGGCCGACGTCGCGCTGTGCCTGTACCGGCCGATCCCCGCGAGCCCGGCTGGTTTCTACAACTCGCCGCTCAAGCTCTTCGACTACATGGCCGCGGGGCTCGCGGTCGTCGGCTCACGGCTCGGGCAAATCACCGAGGTGATCGAGGACGGTGTGAGCGGCATCCTGGTCGACGACGAACCCGCCGCGATCGCCCGCGAGCTCGTCGGCCTGGCTCGCGACGCGGAGCGCCGGCGCGCGCTCGGTGCCGCCGCGCTCCGCCGCGTTCGCGACCGCTACACCTGGGACCACACCGGTGACGGCCTCGCTCGCGCACTTTCCCTCGCCGCAGGCGTCTGAGCTCGGCCGCCACAGACACGCCGCGCCGAGCGTCGCTCCGAGCAAGAAGGACAGAGCCACCGCGTGCTTCGGCTGCTTCACGCGACGGCGCTGCCGCCGCGATCGCGGTGCGGGCTCGAGCTCCTTCTCCGCGAACGGTGCGAGCACGCGCAGCACCTCGGCCGCGTCGCACGGCCGGCGCTTGGGGTCCCGCGACAGCATGCGCGCGAGCAGGTCGTCGATGGCAGGCGGCAAGCCCGGGCGTAGCTCGCCCGCGCGCGGAACATCGCGGTGCACTACGTCGAACATCAACGCCTTGCGCTCCGACGCCGCGTGCGGCGGCACGCCGGTGAAACACTGGTACAGGATCGCGCCGAGCGCATAGATGTCGGCGCGCGGCCCGACCGAGCCCGCGTCCGCGAGCTGCTCGGGCGCCATGTAGCGGATCGTGCCGATCAGCGTGCTGCCCTCGGTGCGTTCGTCGCACAGGTCCTTGGCCACGCCCAGGTCTAGGATCACGGCGCGCTGGCTGCCGTCGGGGCGCAGCGCCAAAAACACGTTCGCCGGCTTCAAATCGCGGTGCACGAGCCCGGCCTCGTGGAGCACGGCGAGCCCGCGGCACGCGTCGATGCCCACCGACACCGCGCGCTCGAACGGCAGCGGTTTCTCGGCGCGGAGCCGCGTGCGCAGATCCGCGCCAACCAGCCGCTCCATCACCAGGTAGCAGCTGCCGTCCTCGAGCTCGCCGCAATCGAACACCGAGACGAGGTGCTCGCTCGATAGCCCTGCCAACATGCGCGCCTCGCGCCGCAAACGCCGGAGCGCGCGCGCTGGATTCGGCACGTCGCGCCGCAGCAGCTTCAGCGCGAAGCGCTTGCCGAGCCGGAGGTGCTCGGCGTCGAACACCTCGCCCATGCTGCCGCGCCCGAGCGGGGTCAGCAGCTTGTACGTGCCTGCCACGACCGCGCCTGAACGCCGTCCTCGTCCGATTTCGAGCGCTGATCCGATAGCCATGACCAAGCTCCGCGCGAGACCGGCAGCGCGCCGACCTCACGTTCACACACGAAACAACCCGCGTACGGAGGAGAGCTTACGCGATCGCAAACGCGACGCCAGCCAGCGCGGGGATTTTGGCCAAAAAAGCCGGGATTGCGCGCTTTACGCCGGCTTCGTTCCGGTCGGACGCGCCTCTTCTTCGCCGGTCGCGACGATGCTGCTCACGCGCAGTGACGAGTGCGGCTCCGGGGACGGCAGACCGACTCGCCTGAGCGCATCTTCCGTGTACTCGATGGTCACGCTCGCGTCCGTTGCGAGACCGAGACCGCGCAGCAGCTCCGCGAGCTCGTCGGCGACACGCGGTAACACGGCGCCCGTGCTCGGCAGCCCCGCGCGAGCCAGGGTCCAGGCGGCGGTCAGCGGCGGTATCGCTCGGCGTTCGAAGCCGGCATTCACGAAGGCCGTGGCGGCGCGGCGAAAGTAGGCGATCGCGACGTCGTTCTGTCGAAGCTTCCGCGCCAACTCCGCGGTGCGGTGTTGAAGCCAGGGCGCTCCCGGGAGCGCGTCGGAGGCGCGCCGGTAGATCTCGAGCGCGGCCACTTCGCGTCCGGACTCGGCGAGCTTGCGCGCTTCGGCACCCCAGCGCTCGACCTGGTCCTGGACGGAATCCTTCGATGAATGAGTCACGGTCCAGCCAAAAGCACAGGCCGTGCCGTCCCGGGGTAAGCTGCCTAACCGCTGGAATTCTTTTATTTATTGGGGTCGATTCGAGTTGCGGCGCTGCCGGCGCGTCTCGTCGCGAGACGTCGCTTTCGAGAGCACAGGCCCGCTCTGAGACGAGACGCGCTACGGTCGCGCGTTCGTTTTCTCGATGCGTGTCTTGGCTTTTCCAGCGTTCGCGAGCCGCAGCAACAACCCCTACACGTCGTCGCTGTACGACGCGCTATGTACGCTGGGAGCGGAGGTGCACGAGTATCGGACGTTGTCGCCGTGGACGGGCCGCTACCAGATTTTCCATGTGCACTGGCCCGAGGTGCCGCTGAACCGCGACGGCTGGACCTCGCGCCTCGACTCCGGGGCGTTCCTGCTCGGCATCGACCGGCTGCGAGCGCGCGGCTCGAAGCTCGTCTGGACCGTGCACAATCTGCGCTCGCACAGCCAGCGCTTTCCGGAGCGGGAAGCGCGCTTCTTCGAGGTCTTCACGCAAAAGGTCGACGGCTTCATCGCGCTCAGCCGCTCGGGGGAGGCCGCGGCGCGCGAGCGATTTCCGGCGCTCTCCGCGCGGCCCGGCTTCGTGATCCCACACCACCACTACCGCGGCGCCTACGAAGATCGCACCACGCGCGACCAGGCGCGGCGTGAGCTCGGCGTCCGCCACGATGCGAAACTACTGCTGTTTTTCGGCCAGATCCTCGGCTACAAGAACCTGCCGTCGCTGGTCACCGCCGTGCGCGCCGTGACGGAGCCCGAAGGCGTCGAGCTCCTGATCGCGGGCCGGCCCAAGACCGAGGCCGACGAGCGCGAGCTCCGTGCAGCTGCCGCTTCCGATCCGCGGATCCGCCTGGAGCTCGGGTTCGTCCCGCACGAGCGAGCGCAGTACTACTTCCGAGCCGCCGATCTGGTGGTGTTACCGTACAAAGAGATCCTGAACTCCGGGGCGGCGCTGCTCTCCTTGTCCTTCGACCGCCCCGTGCTGTTGCCGGAGCTCGGCGCCTGTCGCGAGCTCGGCGAACAGATACAGGGCGATTGGGTGATGAACTACGCAAAGCTCGCACCCCGGACGCTCGTGGACGCGCTCGAGCGCGCTCGGCGCTTGCCGGAGCACACGGACGGACGGCAGCTCGCCGAGCTCGACGTCGAGCGCTGTGCGCGCCGGACGCTCGAGGCCTACCGCAGCCTTTCGGGCTGAGCTTCTCCGCTCTATCCTCGTGCGATGAGGAAGCTCGCTCTGGGTTTGGTGGGCCTCGCGTGGTGTGCGTGCAGCGGCAGCGGGGACGGGGGCAGCCCCGCTGACGAGCCCGAGCTCAGCGGCGGCAGCGCGCAAACCGGTGGTGCCGTCTCCGCGGGCGGCGCGGCGTCGAAGGGCGGCGCGGCGTCGAAGGGCGGCGCGGCGCCAACGGGCGGCAGCGTTCAAACCGGCGGCGAGGCCGCGAGCGGCGGCAGCGCTGCGACCACGGGTGGCCGCGCCGCGAGCGGCGGGAGCAGCGCGAACCAAGGCACCCTCTCCGAACGCTTCCCGGGGGACGCGGGCATCGCCGGCGACGAAGCCGTGCTGTTCTTCGACGACTTCGAGCAAGGCTGGGGGCGCTGGGATTCGCCTGACGCCGACACACGCTACCTCCACCTCGAATCCGACGCCGCCGAGGCCCACGCCGGCGAACGCTACCTACGCTCCACGGTCACGCGCGACGATCTCGAAGAAGACGAGTACATCTCCGCGGCGCCGTCGTTCGAGCTCCCTCACCGGGTAGACGCCTTGTACTGGCGCTTCCACGTGCGCTTCCCGGTGGTCGCGCCAAACCCCCACCACTGGGTTCGCGTCGAGGCGGGCGACGAAAGCTACGCCTCGAGCGGCCTCGCCAACACGGTTCCTCCCGGCGATCGCGGCTTCTGGTTCGACTTCGACATCGGCAACGACGACGAATTCAACTTCTACACCTACTGGTACAAAATGCGCTCCGGCCGCTGCAACGACGGCAGCACCACGCCCGGCTGTGCGGGCGACCAGGGCTCGACCTACCACTACGGAAACGGCTTCAAGCCCGCGGATCAGACGCCGTTCGAGCGCAACGAGTGGCTATGCGTGGAGCTCGCCGCGGGCGTGAACAGCGTTGGCGACAGCGACGGCTGGCTCGCGTTCTGGGTGAACGACGTCGAGGTCGGCCGCTACGCCCCCGGCGAGCCCGAAGGCACCTGGCTCCGCGACTCGTTCCACGAGGGCGGCTGCGACTTCAGCGCGTGCACCGCCCCTGTCCCCTTCGAAGGCTTCGACTTCCGCTCCGCCCCCGACGTTCAGTTCAAGCGCATCATCCTCGACGCCTACTACGAGCGCGGCTCCTCCGCCGACAAGCGCGAGGACCTCGAATCCCGCGGCCTCACCCCCTCCGACGACCAAACCATCCTCTACGACGACATCGTCGTAGCCACCGAACGCATCGGCTGCCGCCGTGACTGACGCCCCCCACCAACGCCGCCACACCAACGCCGCCACACCAACGGCCCCACGCCAACGGCCCCACACCACCAACCGCCTAGAGCGGACGATCTACGGGGATGCAACAAGAAGAATGGAAGCGGAGAAGATCGGAAGTTTTTTATTTTGAGTACGACAGAGCCGACGTCGTCTAGCGCCGTTACTCCGCCGTGATTCGTCGGGCAGTGCGCCCCCGAAATCCATGGCGACTCTTGGCGGTTTCCCCTGGCGCCTTGGCGACAAAAGCCGTGCAGCGCCGTCACTCAGCCGAGATTCGCTACGCAGCGCGCCCCCAAAAAATCTCTTGGTCCGCCCTTCCTGTCTTCTCGTCTTCCTGTAAAAAAACCATGGCGACTCTTGGCGGTTTCCCCTGGCGCCTTGGCGACAAAGCCGTGCAGCGCCGTCACTCCGCCGTGATTCGTCGGGCAGTGCGCCCCCAAAATCCATGGCGACTCTTGGCGGTTTCCCCTGGCGCCTTGGCGACAAAAGCCGTGCAGCGCCGTCACTCAGCCGAGATTCGTCGGGCAGTGCGCCCCCAAAAAATCTCTCGCTCCGAACTTCCTGTCTTCTCGTCTTCCTGTAAAAAAATCTCCGACGACCGAGAAGTTAGAGGACGGCGCGTTGGCGCTCGATGACGGGGTCGATGGCGGAGAGGATCGCGACCTGGATCTCGAGGCGGCGCGTGGGGCCGACGGGGGAGCCGTCGAGCTCGACGATGTGGAAGCGGTCGTAGACGCGTTCGCCGCGCGTCTTTACCTGGGAGCCGACGATTTGCACGCGCTGGTTGTAGAGCGCGCGGGATAGCGCGAGCAAGAGGCCCGAGCGATCGCCGGTCTCGACCTCGAGCGTGTTGAAGTTGCCCTCGGCGTTCTCGATGAAGCGCACGATCGTCTCCGTGGACGACGGCGTGGGCGTGGACTTGTTGTCGTCGCCGAGGCGGCGCCGATCGAGCTTGCCTTCGAGCAGGCCGTTCAGCGTCTGGCGCAGCTGGTCGATCTCTGGCGGCGAGACGCGGAGCGAGCGGCGCTGGGCGGCCTCGTGACGAACCCAGAAAATGTCGACGGCCTCGTCCAGCTTCCTGTCGGTCTTGCGCGTGTATGCCTCGGCCTCGATCACGTCGAGGCCGCACAGCACGAGCGCGGCGCTGATCGTCGCCAGCAATCCCGGGCGGTCGTCGGCGATCACGCAGAGAGCCGTGCCGGGAACGCGATCCGACAAGAACGAGCCCACGTTCGCGGGCGCTGCCTCGCGCGCGAGCGAGAGCTTGGCGTGCTCGGCGATCGCGCCGAAGCTGAAATTCGTCCGGTAACTCCCGGGTAGGGAGCTTGCGAACAGACGCACGGACTCTTCGGAAGGCATCGCTGAAGTCACACTAATCTCCGGTCATGTCTGGAGCGTGTCTCGCGGGTGTCGGTCTATTACCTCGAACGCCGATGGGCATCCGGGACGGAGCGAAACTCAACGAGAACGTTGTCGAAAATACGCAGCGCCGCAGGTCAGGTTCGAGTCATCCGATCAATGCGCGCCAGCGGAGGAAGGAGGTGCGGGTGTGCCGGGGAACGGGAAGGGGAGCGGAGGCAGCGGCGGCAACACCGACGGGAGGACCTGCGGCAGGTTCGAGGGGAACGTGGTCGGAAGCCCCGACGGCAGGGGCGGGAGCGGCGGCAGCGCGCTTGGTAGCGTAAACGACGGAAACGGCAAGGCCACATCGGGCGGACGCTGCGTTTGCGGGCGGGGCTGCGTGTTCGTCGCCGGTGCTTGCGGCGAATTCGGAATTTTCGTTTCCGAAGGTGGTACCTGAGTGGGGGCGACGCTGGTCGCGGGCGCGCCGCCGATCTCGATCGGGGGTAGCGCGGGAATTTCGAGCGTGACTCGCTGCGGCGCGGTCAGCAGCACGACGATGGCGGCACCGAGCAAGAGGCTGCCGACGGCCAGAATGCCGATCAACCAGCCCGAGCTCCTCCGTTTGGGACGGAGCCGCGGAGGCATGGGTAGCGCCGACGGAGGTGGCGGTTGTGGCGCCGCAGCGGCGATTTCCGTGCCACGCGCGACGGGGCCGTCATCCGGCGGCAGAGTCTTCGGAACGCGGCTGGCCGGGATGGGAGGCCCGTCGAGGGTGTCGGGCAGTTTTTCGGAAGGAGGCGGCGCCGGGAGCTGAGGTTGTGGTGCGCCGGGGTTCGGATTGGGGTTGGCAAACGAGCCCGGAGCGGCGAGCAGCCGCGAGGGTGGGGGAGCTGCCCCCGCTGGCAACGCGCGCGCGAGCTCGCCCGCCCGGCTGAGCGCCCCCGCGAAGGGGGTGAGCGCGACGCGGAGCTCGTCCGCGCTCGCGAAGCGCTCGTCCCGGTTCGGGTGCATGGCTTTTTCGATCGCGGACACGAGGCCCTGCGGGAGCTCGGGCATCAGCGTGCCGAGACGCTTCACCTCTCCGGTCAAAACCTGGCCGACGATCCGCTCGACGTCGTCGCCGTCGGCCGGTCGCGTACCCGAGAGCATCTCGAACAACATCACGCCCAGCGAGTAGATGTCCGCGCGCACGTCGACCTCGTGTGCGGCGTAGAGCTGCTCGGGCGCCATGTACTCGGGCGTGCCCATCACGACACCCGCGCTCGTGAGCTCCTTCTTGAACTCGCTGCTCTCGCGCAGCTTGGCGATGCCGAAATCGATCAGCTTCAGCAGCGGACCGCCGTTGCTCGGCGTCACGAACACGTTGTCCGGCTTGAGATCGCGGTGCACCACGCCGAGCGCGTGCGCCGTGTCGAGGCCGACCAGGATCTGCAGCGCGAAGTCCAGGGACTCGTCGCGGCTCAGCTGCCCGCGGCGGTTCAACAGCGATTGCAGCGACTCACCCGACAGTAGCTCCATCACCAGGTACGGAGAGCCGTTGGCCGCGGTGTCCACGTCCGTGACGTGCGCGACGTGCGGGCTGTTGAGCGTGGCCGACACGCGTGCTTCCTGAAGAAAGCGGGCGGCGAGCCCAGGCCGTTCGGCGATGTCTGCGCGCAAGAACTTGAGAGCCACGGACACGCCGAGTTGCTCGTGGCGGGCCTCGTAGACCGAGCCCATGCCGCCGTCGCCGATCAGCCGCAAGATCCGGTACTTGCCGTTGATGAGCTCGCCCGTGCTGAGCGTCATGCCGAGACTCCGCGACCGCCGTCGACGAGGCGCTCAGCGAGCGGCACGTGACGCTCGTATTCACGCAAGAACGTCAGGGTGCGCGGCTCTGCGCGATCGACGAACAGCGTGCCGAACAGGTGATCGGTCTCGTGTTGCACGACGGCCGCGCGAAACCCCTCCCAGACCAGGTCCACCGGCTCTCCCTCGGCGTCGAGCGCCTGGACGCGCACGCGGCGAGGCCGCTGCACGCGCCCGCGCACGCCGCTCACCGACAGGCAACCCTCGTACAGCCAGATCGAGTCTTCGTCGCGGAGCTTGCCCTCGGTCGGCGCGGAAAGCAGCGGCGTGAGCTTGGGGTTGGCGAGCACGGTGAGCGGGATCGGCTCGACGTTCGGGTAGCGAGGGTTGCTTCGCACCTCGATCACCACCAGCTGCACGGACTCGTAGACCTGCGGCGCGGCCAGGCCTGCGCCGTCGGCGTCGTGCATGGTTTCGATCAGATCTTCGATCAGGGCGCGCGTGGCCGGCGATCGAAGTTCGGCGGGAGTGAGCTCGCGGGCGACCCGGCGCAACACCGGTTCGCCCATTTGCGCGATTTTGCGGATAGCCATGGTTCGGCGAGGTCAACCAGAGGTGCCGGTTTCGGTCTGGTCCTTGCGCGGCTCCCAGAGCACGTCGGGGCGCCCTGAGAGCTGGTTTGCGCGGCGTGCGAGCGCAAACAGTAGATCGCTCAGCCGGTTCAAGTACACGACTAGCTCGCTGCGCAGGTGCTCTGCCCGGCCGGCGCGCAGCACGCGCCGCTCGGCGCGACGGCAGACCGTGCGGGCGTGGTGCAGCGCGGAGGCCGTCGCAGAGCCGCCCGGTAACACGAAATTGCGCAGCGCGGGCAGCGCGTCCTCGGCGCGATCGATGGCTGCCTCGAGCGCGGCGATTTCGGGGCCGTCCACCGGGCGGCAAGCGAGCCGCGCCTCTCGCCCGGGCGCGCAGGCGAGCTCCGCGCCGACGGCGAACAGATCGTTCTGTACGGCCTCCAGAATTTCGTCGAGCTCGCGGGGTGGCTCCGTCGCGCGCACCAGGCCCAGCACGGCGTTCAGCTCGTCGACGGTGCCGTAGGCTTCGACCCGATCGTGGTCTTTGCCGACGCGCGTTCCGCCGAAGAGCCCCGTGGTTCCGTCGTCCCCGGTCTTCGTGTACAGGCGCATGGCCCGTACATACCCCGGATTGTCGGCCGGCGCAGCGCGCGCGGAGCGTGGCCTCAGCCCACGGATTCCAGCAGCTGACGGTAGCCTTCGCTCCACAGCGCGAGATCGCGCTTGGCTCCGTCTACGATTTCGACGCCGAAGCCCGGCGGCACCGTGGCCGTTTCGTTGTACCCGAACGGCCTGCGCCAGGCGACTCTTCCGACCAGGCGCACGCGGCGGTCGAGCCGTGGCGGACACAGCTCGAGCCAGGTCTCGTCGTCTTCCGGCGCGGCGAGCGTGCGCACGTAGAGGCCGCGCTCGCTGACGTTGTAGGTGAAGCCGTGCTCGTCGAGCTCGCGGCCTGCGGCACGGAACGCGACCGCCGTACCGTGCGCGACGCGCGCGCTGGCGCGACCGCTCGAGCGATCCACCGTGAGCAGCTCGTTGGCGGCGAACAACACGTTCTCCGGCGCGGCGAAGCCGTCCGTGATCGTCACGCCGTCCGTGCCCGAGACTCCGGCGCGCTCGGTCTTCATCTGCCGGGGCGGGCAGCTCAGCACGACGCGCACCTGGCGTTGATCGGCGCGCGCCTCGGCGACGAAGGCCGGCAGCTCCGGGACCAGCTCGGTCGAGGCCACGATCAGCGTCAGCTTGGGATCGCGCGCGAACTTCAGCGTGTCTTCGGCGTTGGCGGCGAAGCTCACCGCGAAGCCCGCGTTGCGCAGCACCCGCGCCACGGCTGCCCGCCGCGTGCGATCGGCTTCTGCCACCAAGGCTGGCCCGCGCGTTTCCTGCGGCGGCGGCGGGGCCTGCTTGGGCAGCGCCCGGAGCCGCAGCATCAGCGGACGAACCGACTCTGCCGGCACGACGTCGTCGGCCCCCCAGCTGTACGCGGTGGCGAAGGACAGGTCGTTCATCGTGTCGGAGACGGCGAGCACCGGCAGCCGCGAGAAGCGCGAGAGGCTGCGGGTGCGCACCACGAGCTGCTCGGCATCGTCCGTGCGGCACACGACCGCGGGCGCTTCGTGCGCCTCGAGCCAGCCGAGCGCTTCGTCGATGCTTTCGAGGTGCGTGGCCTCGCAGACGGCTTGCTCGGCGGCTTCGGCGATTCGCGACAGCGCCGCGGAGCCGAACTTCCCGAAGACCAGCGTCGGGCGGGACGTCATCGAGAGCCCATGTTACGGCGAAAGGCCGGTCTACGTCTAACAAGCGTGCTCGCTGCTTCGAAGGCGCGACGAGCGAAGGTGCGGCGAGGTGGGCGAGCGGGACCGCGATGGCCTAAAAAGACCACGTTCACGATCCCCACGCAGCGGCGTGTTTCCGGCTGGTAGCGAGCTACGCCGAGAAGATTTGCTGGATCTCGCCTTCCATCGCGGCGGGCGCGACCTTCTTGGCGAGGGCGAGCTCTTGGATCAACAGGCTGCGCGCCTGATCGAGCAGGCGGCGCTCGCCGAACGACAGGTCCTTGTCGAACTTGAGGCGATACATGTCGCGCAGCACCTTGGCGATCTCCGACGGAAGGCCGCTTTTCAGCATCTCCGTGTAGGCGCGAAAGCGGCGGTTCCAGGGCTGGAGGTCGACCGCGACTTCAGGAGCCTTCAGGATGTCGAGGATCTTTTGCGCCTCTTTCTTCTTCATCACCGGACGGAGGCCGACGCGTGCCGCCGCCTCGGTGGGCACCATCACCTTGAGCCCCGAGTCCCGGATCTTGATCACGTAGCAAGTGGTGCTGCGCCCGCCGAGATCACGCGTCTCGATCTCCACGACCTCGCCGACACCGTGGTTCGGGTGCACGGCCATGTCACCCACTTTGAACACGACCGACCGAACCGCTGCTTCCGTGGTAACCGAAGAAGAAGATTGCATACCGCCTCCTAAATGCACGACGGCATCGCGAGCTTGCGACTCCATCGCGCTGCCCGGCGCCGAACGACTCATACGCGAGATGGCGCGCCGACCGCCCTCGTTTGCCGGCGCAGCGTTGCCTCTATCCTTCATGTGAGAACGCCGCGCTCAGACACCGAAGCCTCTTAACACCGTGGAGGCACCCTGGTCAATTGAATAGCGTGACGTTCGCGGCCGGATATTCGGCGGAAATTGCAGGAGATTTCCGGACAAGCGCCGACATGCGACCAGCGCGCTGGCGGTTGCTTATCGAGTTTCGTCAGTGTGGAGTCGGTGTCGGCAAATTCAGAATTTCCCAGACTTCGGCCGAAATCGCAGCTCGAAGTCCCGCGGCGATCGGCGCAGATTCGAGCGCCACGTCGAGCTCCAAACGGCCCGGGAAAACCCGCACGGTAGGTGCTTCCGCGGGCTGATTCAGGCCGAGCACGCTGCCGGTGGGGCTGGCCGCGATCGCTTCGAATGTCGCTTTCAACCGCTCCGCGGCGTCGTTTGGAAACTCTCCGCGGGCGTCGAGGTGAAGTTTCAAAGTGCGCGCGCCGCCCGGCGAGAGCGAGATCGACAATGCTTCGGTCGTTCCCAGGAGGCCGAGCGCCGCGGTCGTCCATTCGCCCTCGAACGGGCCCGGGACGTAGAGGGTTGCCAGTGAGTCTCGCGTCGTTTCGGGCAAGCGAGATAGCGCGGCTCCGCGCAATGCCGGCGGCGAGCGCCGCAGCAAGCCCAGCGCGAAGGCTTCCGCGACTCGAGCCAGAGTCACGTCGCCACGCGCGACGAGCACGGTGCGCTCGCCCACGCGAACCAGCGCTTCCGGGAGCTCGCCCGAGACACCGGTGACGCGTGACAGCTCGGGAGCGGCCTCCGCGAGCTCGCCACCACCCCGGAGGTGTTCACGGAACAGCTCGAGCGCGCGCCGTGCCTCTGGGTTTCGCAGCCGAACTCCGTAAACGGTCGCGAGATCGTAACCGGCGATCACCGCCTCTTCCGCGTCCTCGAGGCGCACGCCCGTCCGTGCCGCGAACGCAGCACGCCGCGAGGCAGGAACGAGCGCCGCGATTGCGTCGCGAAATGCCTCGTTTTCCAGCAGAACCCGCGGCTTCACGCGCACTAGCCAGCGCAGCCCGGCCGCCGGCAACAGCTCGACGGGCTGCTCGGTGGCGAGCGTACGAGCGGCCGGCGTGGAGCTCGGACGAGGCTCGCCGCCAGCGCACGCACTCAACCCGAGCGATGCCGCGCACAGCCACGCGATCGGGAGCGCGCGCTGGGTGCGTCGACCTCGACCCCCGAGGCGCCCAGAGTGAGACAGACTCAATCGTCTTCGTCGGTGCCGCCCGTGATCGGACGGTGACGGCTGCCGTTGACGAGTTCCTTCAACTCTTTCCCGACCTTGAAGAACGGCAAGCGCTTGGCGGGCACCGGCACGGGCTGACCGGTTCGCGGATTGCGACCGGCGTAGGGCTTGTACGGTCGGACCGTGAAGCTCCCATACCCGCGGATTTCAATGCCTTCACCGCGCTTGAGCGCTTCGGTCATGCTCTCGAACACGCAGTTGACCACCATTTCCGCGCGAGCCTTCGTCAGCTCGCCACGGGCGGCGATGGCCTCGATGAGCTCGCTCTTGGTCATCCGCTACAGGTCCTCCCTCGAACCTTCGAAGGCTTGATGCTCTGCGGTAAGGCCTCAATTGTCAACGCTTTTTCTTTCGGGGACCAGCTCGAGGTAGTCGAGTCCCGAAGCGCCCTGTGCTTCGACCTCGAGCTCCGAGGGGCGCTCGAACGCCTCAGAAGGTAGGGTCGGGAGCTCGAGCACGCCGCACGGTCCACCGGCCGGTAACCCCCGAACCCAGGCCGTCGCCAGCTGCCCGCCTCGCCAGCGGACTCGTGGAGGTTGCTCGCCGAGCCAGCCGACAACCAGGGTCGAGGGCCGGCGCACCAGCCCAGAGAGAGGAGGGAGTCGCAGCGAGACGCTGAGCGGCCGTTCGGACGTTGCCTGGAGCCGGAGCGCTCGCTGGCGCGACACGCAGGGCTCGGCGCGGGTCTCCGGGTGCGCCAACCCACCGGACACCCCGGCCGGCGGGTACAGGCTCTCGCCCTCGACACGCGTGAGAGCGGCCGGCCGATAGGGGACGAGGCTGGGCCGTGCGTGCGCCGCCAGGGGATCGTAGCGATAGCGGAAGGCGGGAGGCCGGCCGAGCCGCTGCCACAACAGGGAGTCGAGGGCGTCTCCCCGCTCGCGCGCGATGACGAGCCCGCTCCGCGGATCCGACACCCCGGGGTCATGGCCGAGTGAGAAGCCGTGGTCGGTGCTCACGAACACGAGGCCGGCCGTTAGCCCGCGCTCAGCCAGGAGCTCGGGCTTGAACATGGGACGGCCGCCCTCTCTTTCGGCGAGCAGCTCGTGCTGGTGGCTCGTGTGGAGAGCGAAGCCGAGCAGCGAGGTGGGCACGAGTTTCGAAAGCCAGGCGAGCCGCGCGGCCGCGAGCGCGATCAACGCGTGCTCGAGCGGCAACAGATCCGCGAAGAAGCGTGCGCCTCCGCCGGGGTAGCTGCCCTCGAAGTAGAACGGCACGTAGCCGGCGATCACGGCGACGATCACGAACGCTGCGAGCCGCACGCCTCGCTCGCGCCGGCCGAGCCACACGCCGAGCGGAACGAGCAGCGAAAGCGGGGCGAAGTTCGTGATGTCGGCCGAGTGGAGCGCCAGGCGCCGCAGCGTATTTCCGAGCGCGGCCGTCGCGCCGTAGCCCTCTGGGAGCCTCGCGCGGACGAACTCGCCGTGCTCGAACCAGCAACCGATGCCCGCGCCGAAGCCGTAGCGGAAGCAGCCGGGCGGGCCGTCGGCCACGGCGTAGTACGCGGATTGGCCGGAGCTCAGCCAATCACCCGTCAGGGTGTGCTGGTGCCAGACCAGGAAGAGCAGCCCGGGTAAGACACCGACGGCGCGCGCGAACCGCTCGCTGCCGCCCGCGCGGCTCGCCCAGGCAACGGCGGCGCTCGCGCACAGCCCGCTCACGGGTCGGGTCGCAATCAACAGCCCGAGCGCGAATCCGCAGCCGAGCGCGGCGGCGCGCCCGGGCCGTAAGAACAACGCGACCGAGCTCGCCACGAGCAGGGCGCACAGCCCGTGCGACATGGTGTCCGCCGTATGATAGCGGAGCGCCGCGCAGACCACGCCGAGCGCTGCGGCGGCGTAGGCCGTGACGCGCTCGGCGCCGAAGCCGCGAGCCACGCCGTAGCTGGCCGGCACGAGCAAGGCGGCGAGCACCGGTCCGACCGCCATCGGGCCACCGAGCAAGAACCCGAGCGAGAGCAAGAGCGGGTAGCCCGGCGGAAACAAGACCGCGAGCCCCCGCTCCGACTCGAGCAGGAACCGGCCGTGAAACGAGGCGCGCGGTTCGGGCACCGAAAACCAGACCTGCCCGTGCGACAGCGCGCGGCCCTCGAGAAAATAGCTCGTCGCGTCGACGATCCGCGGCCCGCCGTGCAGGTAATGGACGACGTACGCCGTGGACAGCGCCGCAGCGGAGACCGAGAGCGCCGCGAGGACCGGCGCGGGTCGGAGCGTTGCGAGCCACGCGCGGCTCGGGCGGTGCAGCGAGATGCCCAAAGTGAGGAGCGCGAGCGCGGCCGCGCCCCAGGACGCGCCGTCGCGCGACACACCGAACGTGAGATAGGGCGCCCCTTTCGCCCCGGCCGAAAACAGGAGCGAAGGCAGCTCGATCACGGGCCCTGCAACGCGAACACGTGGTAGAGCACGCGCTCGCTCTTCGAGGGCGCGAAGCGCACGCGCGCGTTCGGAGCGTCGACGCGGATCGCGGGAAGCTCGGCCTCGAACCAGCCGTCGCGCGGCTCGAGCTCGATCTTCCCGACCGGTTGGTCGTCGACCAAGACGGTGAAGTCGAGGTCCGCGGTCGGCGCGCCGCGCACCACCAGGCGCAGCGGTTTCGAGGGCGAGAGCCCGGAGAGCTCGAAGGTCTCGCTCGAACCCGGAGGCACGACGCGACCCGCGTCCCAGAGCGGCCGCTGCGTCTTCGGGTGCAGCAGCAGCTTCATGCTCACGTAGCCCGCCGCGCGGTCGAGGCCGTCGATCCGATAGCGGTGCTCGCGCTCGTTCACGAGGTCGGCCGGATCGACCTCGTCGATCAAGCGCTCGCCCGGGTGCAGCACGAACGGCCGCCCGCTGAGCTCGAGCGGGGACCAGTCGGCGCGGTACAGCACCTTGCTCGCGCCGCCGCAGATCACGTTGCCGCGCACGGGCACGCGCGCGAACTCGCGGCCGAACCAGAGCGGGAGATCGCCCCACCAGCTCGGGTAGATCGCGAGCACGTCCGGACGCTCGGCGAGCGGGATGCGCTCGATGAGCTCGATCGCGGCGCCCACGTGCTGGCGCGTCGCACGAGCGAACGGCATGTCGTGGAAGCCGCCGAGCCCGATGATGTCGAGCGCCGGCAGATCGCTGGCGTAGGGGATGGCCCCGGCGTCGCCCACCAGCACGCGCGTCGGCTTCGGCGAAAGCTCGCGCAGCAACCTGCCGGCGCGCACGTGCTGATCGAGGATGTTGCGCGACGCTCTACCGAAGAACCAAACCTGTTCCCGAAAACGCGGCGCCTGGTGCCAGAGAAACAGCGCGATGCCCGCGACTCCAGCCACCGCCAACAGCGGGCCGCGGATCCGACGCCGGAGCTCGAAGGCCTTGAAGAAGAGCGCGCCGGCGCCGAGCGAGGCCGCGAGCAAGAACCACGCGACGGCGGGCATGGTGTAGCGCTCGTTCTGCCAGCGCACCTGCCCGTTTCCGGCGACGACCAACACCCACAGCGTGGCGCTCGCCAGAAGCAGCAGCGCGCTCTTGCGAGTCGCTCTGAAGGCCACGCCGAGCGCCGCGAAGATCCAGGCGATCCAGCCGAACACGGCCTGGTCCGAGAAATGGTACTGCGTGACGCGCAGCACCTGGTATTTCAGGTGAAACCACCAGGCGCCGAGCACCTCCGTGCGCGTCAGATACGGGTGATGGACCTCGAGCTTGACCAGCGCGCCGGCGGCGCTGCTCTCGCCCGTGAGCACGCGGTTGGCGAGGCTCTGCGCCAGAAGCAGCAGGGCGGCAGGTAAGCCGGCGGCCACCGCGATCCCCGCCGCCTTCGCCAGGCCCTGCTCGCGCCAGCGCCACAGCAAGAGCAACGAGAACAGCCCGACCACGACCGCGCTCTCCGGCCGCGTACCGACCAGCAGCGTGTTGGCGAGCGCCAGCCAAGCGATCCCAACCCAGGGCAGGCGTCCGAGTGGTGCGCGCGACAGCTCGTCGTACGCAACGTACGCGAGCCCCCAGAACGCGAGCAGCACCGCCACCTCCATGCCGCTGAACAGGGACCAATCGAGCGCGCCCACACACAGGAAGCCGAAGGGCAACAGGTAGGTGAGTGGTCGCGGCAGCCCACTCGCGAGCCGCCGCGCTGCCAGCAGGCACACGAACGTCGACACGCAGGCGAGCCACGCCGCCCACTCCATCAAGCGCAAATCGCGGAAGCCGAGCCAGTACCCCGGCACGAGCAGCAGCGGATAGAGCAAGCTCGTCCCGCCGCTCGAGTAACCGTTGCCCGCGACCCACTGGAAGGGGAAGCCACGCGCTGCCGAACGCGCGAAGTCGAAATGGATGAAGACGTCGTCGAGCGGCGCGGACCACGGCCCGAGCTCGGGGGCCGGCGGGGCGGCGTCGAAGGCCGGCGGGTCGCTCCAGTAGACGTCGTGGAGCGTCTGCAGGCGGAGCGACGCGTAGAAAACCCGGGCCACGAACAGCGTCGTGAGGCCTGCCACGATCGCATACACGGCGGGCTCGAAGCGCGACCAGCTCGCGCGCAGAGCGTCGACAAAAGCCCGAGGGGAGCTCGGCATCGGGCGGCCTTTTACCACGAGGTCGTCGGCCCCTTGCCCGAGCGGGCGATCAGCGCTCTACTAGGCCGAGTTTTCGGCACGGCTGCCGCCCGAAGGGAGCTCGTCGAGCAAATAGATGCGCTGGTTCGTTGAGGTTTCCCGCGTCGGCGAGGGCAGCTCGCCGGAACGTTATTGTCTCGAAGCCAAGGCCTGGCAGGCAGCCCTCCAAGAGGCGCGCAAGCTGCGCGGCGACTCTGGACCTCTCTCGAAGTTTTCGATCGAGCTGCTCGACGAGGGCTACCGAGCCGTCGATCCGGTCCAGAAGATCCGCTATTTCGTGAACCGCGCGCCCGAGGACGCGCCGCTCGTGGCGCCTTCGGCCAGCAACGGCGCAGCCCCGGCCGCCTCTCCCAAGGCGTCGACTCCCGCTCCGAGCAGAGAAGCGACGTCGAAGCCGTCGAAGCCGTCGTCGGTGCCGCCTCCGCTCGCGGACCTGTTCGCGATGGCCCCGCCCGATCCGGAGCCGCCCAAGCACCCGGCGCCGGCCCCCGCGCTTGCGACAGCCGCGGTCGCGCCAACTCGGACGCCGATCCCGCCCGCGTCCCCGGCCGCGACGCGAACACCCCTGCCCTCCACCAAGCCGTCGGCGCAGGTGGATTCGCTCGTGCCCACACCGTTCGGGCCGAGCGTCGCGCCGGCCGCCGCAGCCTCCGTTTCATCCGCGGCGCGACCTCCGCGGCCCTCGGGCGCCTCGCCCGCCGCAGCGCCGTCGATTTTGCCGCGTCCGTCGGTGTCCGTCCCGGCGAACGTGCCGCTGGCGATGGCGCCGACCCCGCCGGCCCATCGCGTCTTGAGCACGCGGGTCGAGACGCCGAAGGCCGAGACCCCGATCACTTATCGTGAAGAGGTGTACGTGGTCGACCCCGGCACCTCGCGGGAGAGCACTGAAATCCTCCTGATCGAGCGCTTCGAGCGCGTGCGCTCCGAGCTCGCGTCGAGCCCGCCGGGGCAGCTCGTGCGCCTCGCGGTGTTCGACGTCGAGTTCGAGGGCAAGCCACCGCACCCGCCGCTCGGTACGCTGGCGTGGAAGGACTGGCGCGGCCCTCCCGTGCTCGGCTTTCCGTACTTCGGCGAGGCCGCGCCGCCGATGACCTCGAGCCTTCCGCCGCGGCCGAGCGCTGCGTCGGACGTCGTGATCGTGCCTCAGAACCCCGCGCCCTCGCTGGCGGAGATGCTCCCGCCGGAGCCGAAGAACGAGCCCGCGCCGGCCGAGGCTCGGAGCGAGCCGGTGCCCGCCCCCGAAAAGAACGAGCCCGCGACCCCCCCCGAGACACCGGCCAAGCGCGACCTCGCTGCTCGGCCCCGGCAAGACTCGAAACCGGACGCGGTTCGTCGTGGCGCCGACGAGGACCTGGTGAGCGAGCTGTTCGAGCGGCTGCACGAGCTGGTGTTCGCGAGCGGGGTCGTGGCGGGAGCCGGGTACGTGCTCGACGTGTTGATGGAGCTCATCCCGAGCGAGCTCGCGCTCGTCCAGGTGTTCGATCTCAACACCCGAAAGTTCGTGGTCGTGCAGGCGCGCGGCCCCGGCCTCGAGAAGGCGCTGCTCGAGACCACGCCCGACACCGACGAGCTGATCGCGGAGGTGATGCACAGGCCCCGTGCGCTGACGGTCGAGGCCGCAGGTGACGCGCGTTTCCAGCGCGGTCGCTGGCGCGCTGCGGCGTCGCCTCTGCAGCACGTCCTGTGCGGTGCCGTTCAGCAGGGCGGCCGCTACCTCGGCATGATCGAGCTCGCCAACCCGCTCGGCGGCAAGCCCTACGGCAAGAACGAGGTCAACGCCCTCGACTACGCGTGCGAGCAGTTCGCGGAGTACGTCGCGACTCACCCGGTGGTGATCGATCGCGACGTCGTCCTCGGCGGCTGAAGGCGAACCGGCGCGTCATGGCCGACCGCCCTCGGCGCGAGCGCCTGCTGACGTTCCTGCTCTTGCCGGCGATCATCGTCGGCGTGTTCGTGCTGGCGGGCGTGATGTTTCGCTCGAGCTTCCAGCTCGAAAAGCTGCGCGAGCAGTCGGTGGTGGAGGCCACGCTCTTGCTCGCGAACGAGAAGGCCGACCGCCTCGACAAGCGCATCATCGAGCAAGACAACACCGTGCGCTCGGTGCTCGACGTTTCGGAGCGCGAAGACTTCGGCTCGAAGTGGCTGGAGTCGGCGGCGATCCAGACGCCCACCGTGCGCGCCGTGCTGCTCGTCGATTACACGCTCCCCGAGCGCGACGTGGTGGCGGTGGCATCGCGCGCACCCGGGCTCGAGAACGAGCGATTCCGGCGGCTGCTCGTGCATTCGATGCTGAACGACATGAAGGTGGGGGCGCCCGACGACGAGCTCCGTCATCTGCACCGCAGCTACCGCGGCCAGAGCTACCTCATCAGCCACTGGGGCGTCGAGCACGACGGCCGCCGCTACCTGGTCGTGGTCTGGCACGACGTGCCCCGCATCGTTCACGATCTGTTCCCGCAGCTCTACGCGGACGCGCAAGACGCGCAGCAGAGCCGCGTCAACGTGGTCGACGGCGAGGGCCGGATCGTGTTCGGGCCGCCGCTGCGCAGCGGTGGTCTGACGCTCGGGCGCCAGTTCGAGACCACGCTCTACAAGTGGACCCTGAACGTGACCATGACCTCGGCCGAGGAGCTCGCCGCGGCCGTCGCCCGCCGCCGCGTGCTCGAGATGACCCTGGTCGGCCTGTCCGGCATCGTGGTGATCGCGGGCATCATCGTGATCCTGCTGGCCGCCGCGCGTGAGAGTAAGCTCTCGAACCTGAAGAGCGACTTCGTCGCCAACGTGTCGCACGAGCTGAAGACGCCGCTGTCGCTGGTGCGCATGTTCGGCGAGCTCCTCCAGTCGGGTCGCGCAGACACGGAGGAGAAGCGCCGCCAGTACCTGCAAATCATCGTCTCCGAGAGCGAGCGTCTGGCGGCGCTGATCGAGAACGTGCTCGACTTCGCCAAGGTGGAGCGCGGGCAGGCCGCCTACGAGTTCTCCGAGCACGACCTCGGCGACGTCGTGGCGCGCGCCGTCGAGGCCTGCCGCGTGCGCGCCGAGCGCGAAGCCGTGACGCTCGAGCTGGAGGTCGCAAAAGGCTTGCCCAGCGTCTGGCTCGACGAGCGCGCGATCGAGATCGCCGTCATCAACCTGGTCGACAACGCGCTCAAGTACGCCCCCGACGGCAAGCGCATCACCATCTCCGTCCAGCGCCAGGGCGGTGACCTGGAAGTGCGCGTCGCGGATCAGGGCGCCGGCATCGCCCCGGAGGATCGCAAGCGGATCTTCGACCGCTTCGTGCGCGGCAAGGACGCGACGGGCAAGCAGGTGCGCGGCAGCGGCATCGGCCTCGCGCTCGTCAAGCACATCGCCGAAGCCCACGGCGGGAACGCCTGGGTGCGAGACGGATCGCCGCGCGGGAGCGTGTTCGTGCTCAGCGTCGAGATCGGCCGGAAACAGCCGAGGAAGGCGCGAGCGAATTAGGGCCGTCAGCCTTCAGGATCGGACTATTCGGGGACTTCGCCGTCGTCGGTGGCGGACTGCAGCTGCAGGATCTCTCTGTCGCTCAGGTGAACGGCGCTCGCGCCCGCGGCCCTCGGCGCGGCTCCCGCGGGAGGGGCGGGCATCGGCGGCGCTGCGGCGGCCAGGGCTGCCGGCTCGCTGTCCTCTTCCCCGTCGCCCATCGCTGCCAGGGCGGCATCGTCGGGCTCGGGCGCGCTGTCGGGTGCGGCTTCGACCGCTGCCGCTACCGCGCTCGGGGCGTTCGCCGGCGGAGCCTTGGGCGCGGGTGCGGGGGGCAATGGGATGCTGTCGAGCAGCGCGTCGTATTTGCGCTTCAGCTCGGCGAAGGCGTCGCGGCTCGCCTTCGAGATCGTGCGCATGCCGTCCAGGTTCAACGAAAGCGGGTCGAAGAACTCGCCCTTCTTGCTGGCGCTGAAATGCAGGTGCGGTCCGGTCGAGCGTCCCGTAGAGCCGACGTAGCCGATCACCTGCAGGCGCTTCACCTTGTCCCCGACCTTGATGCCCGGCTCGAAGCGCGACAGGTGCGCGTAGCCGGTCTCGATCTCGTTTTCGTGGCTGATCTTGACGAGGTTCCCGGAAGGACCGGCGTTGCCCACGAAGCTCACCGTGCCGTACGAGGAGGCTCCGACCGGCGTGCCCACCGGCGATCCGAAGTCCACGCCGTTGTGCGGCATCACCTTCTTCAGCACCGGATGCATGCGCTTCGGATTGAAAGGCGAAGTCATCGCCGCGTCCTTCACCGGCTTGCGCCAACCGCCCTCGTAGGGTGCGTGGCCTTCGGCGTCGTAGTAGCCGCGCTCGCCGGCGCCGTCGAAGTAGTAGAGCCGGAAGGGCGTGCGGCTCTGGTCGGCGCTCCGGATCTCGAGCGCTTCGACGCCCGTGTAGCGGCCGAACTCGCCGAGCACAGTCAGCTCTTGCACCACGATCCGGACCCGGTCGCCGTACTCGAGCTCGTCGAGGCTCATGTGCCCTTCGAGCGCCTTCGCCGTGACGCGCGCCAGGCCCGCCTCGAGCCCGGCGAGCTCTGCCGCCTCGTCGAAGCTCTTACCTTTGAACACCAGCGCGCCTATCGCCTGAGCCTTCTCGACCTTGAGGTCCAGCTTCGCTCCGCGCAGTAAGCCGCTTGCGTCCTCGCGCGATTGATAGATTTCTTCCGGGCTGACCTCGTACTCGAAGGCGCGCAGCTTCGAGCTCCCGCGGTCAATCAGCGCGACGAAGCGATCGCCGGAGCTACAGCGGTCGAAATTGCGGACGCCCTTCATCGAGGCGATCACGCGGTAGGCCTCCTTCAGCGGGATGCCGACGCTCTCGAGCTCCTTGAGGAACGAGTTCGTGCCGATCTTGCCCTCGATCACCCGCGTGCCCGGCTGAGCTTTGTCGTCGGCGATGCGCCAGGGGCCGGGCAGGCGAGTTCGGACCCGCTTGGGCTTGGCCACCTCCGGCGCCTCGACCGCCGCGCTCGGCGCTGCCAACGGCGAGGGCGCGGCGGAGGGCGTGGCGATCGCCCCGCGCTGCTTCGGATCGAGGTTCATCACCAGCGACAACAGAGACACCGCCGTGGCGACACCGAGCAGCGCGCCGAAGACGGCAATCCAATTCGGCGACAGCTCGCTGCCGCTCGGGAAAAACCCGGTGTTCGGCGCGCGGGGCAGAGGCGCGGCAGCCTCCTCGGAGCGGGTGCGACCGATCTCGTCCAGGTCGCCGAAGCTCTTCGGCGCCTCTTCCGGCTCCGCCGGGGCCTCGGTCGTGGTCGCAGCCGCAGTCGCGGTCGCGGTCGCGGTCGCAGGCGGGTCGGCGACCCGGCGCGCAGACTCCGCACGCGCGAGCAGGCGGTCGCGCAGCTCCTGGCCGCGCAACAAACCGCCTGCCCGAGGTGACTCGGGCGGGGTCGGCCCGCTCGCTTCTTCGGCTGGGGCGGGTTCGAGCTCCACGATCGGCTCGGCGTCTGTATCCCCGTCTTCACGGGCAGCAGGGTCCACGACGCGGCCGACGTGGCGCAGGGTGGGGTCGGAGGGCGCCACGGACAACCCGGGGGTAGCAGTCGAGGCTCGCGCGGGCAACCGCCCGCAGTCGAGGCCCGCCCGGATCTCGATCTTTACCCTTCCCAGGGCGCGCGCCGTCCCCCAAGATCGAGCGACGGAGGGGTTTCATCCACCGCCATGGACGATCACCTGAAGCAACTCATTCTGCTCGGTCGTGAGCACTACACGAAGCGGGAGTTCGATCGCGCCGAGTACCTGTTGCGCCAGGTGGTCGCCGAGACCGAGCGCCACGCCGACGTGTTCGACATGCTCGGCGTGATCGCGCACAGCCGCGGCGACTTCGCGCAAGCGGAGCGCCACTTCGAAAAGGCGGTGTCGCTGAACCCGAACTACACCGAAGCGCAGCTCAACTTGATGGTCACCTACAACGACCTCGGCAAGTACGACAAGGCGCGCGAGATCTACGCCACGATCCGGCATCGAGGCAGCGACGGCGCGGCGAAGAACGATCCGTTCGCGCGCGGCAAGATCGCCAACATGCACGCCGAGACGGCCCAGGCCTACCTCGACCTCGGGATGGGCCACGAAGCGATCCGCGAGCTCGAGCGGGCCGTCGCGCTGTGCCCGAGCTTCCTCGATCTGCGCACGCGCCTGGCGGTGCTGTATCGCGACGCGGGCAGCATCGAGCTCGCCAAGGGGCAGCTCGAAGCCGCGCTCGACCGCAACCCCGATTACGTCCCCGCGCGCATCACGCTGGCCGTCATCTTGCTCACGCACGGCGAGCACGACGCAGCGATTTCCGAGCTGGATCGGGCGCTTTCGAGCGACCCCGAGAACCGCAGCGCGCAGATGTATCTCAGGCTCGCTCACGGCCAGCGCGGGCGCTCGGAGCAGCCTCGGGCATAATCGGCGGCACACTGCACGCCGTACCGCTCGATGACCGAAGAGCCCGCCTCGCCTTTCCGCCGCATTCATCGCTGGTTCCAACGGCTGTGGCGCCGGACTCGTGGAGGCGGCTCCCCGTTCGAGCGGGCCGTCTCGGTCGGTCTCGGCCTGTTCATCGGCTGCTTGCCGCTGTACGGGCTGCATTTCCCGCTGTGCGTCGCGGCCTGCGTGCCATTCGGGCTCGATCTGGTGGCGGCTTACCTCGCCGCGCAGATTTCGAACCCGTGGCTCGCGCCGCTGCTCGTGACGCTCGAAGCGCGCGTGGGCTCGGCGCTGCTCGGGCGCGCGCCGCTCGCGATCGGCGAGCTCGAGCTCGGCCGTTTCGGCGACGTCTTCGAGCGTGCCCTGGTCGGCTCGCTCGTGGTCGGCACCGGGCTCGCGCTGCTCGGCTCGCTGCTCACGTACCTGATCGCACGCCGTGGCGGGGAGCGAGAGAGCGCCACTCGCTTCGAGCGCACCCTCGAGCGGTACGCGTCTGCCCCGCGGGGTGATCGCTGGTACGTCGATCTGAAGCTGCGGAGCGATCCGGTGGTGAGCGAGCTGTGCTCCGCCGGAGACCTCGGGCGCTTGCTCGACGCGGGCGCCGGGCGCGGACAAATCGGCCTATTTCTCAAGGATCGGGGCCAAGTGAGCGAGCTTTTGGGCTTCGATCCGGACGCGCGCAAGGTCGCCGTGGCGCGCGCCGCCGCGGCCAGCCGCGAGCGCTTCGAGGTCGCCGACTTGGCGAGCTTCGAGGCTGCCGCAGGCAGCGCCGACAGCGTGCTCTTGATCGACGTCTTGCATTATCTATCCCCCGGCGAGCAAGACGCCGCGCTCGCGCGCGTGAAGTCCTGGCTCGTCCCGGGGGGGCGGCTGTTCGTGCGCGAGGTCGATCGCAAGCCCGGAGCCTTCAGCCTCGTGACCCGGCTCTTCGAACGCGTGGCCACGACCCTCGGCTACAACCGCGCGTCGGGCGCGCTCGGCTTCCGGCCCGTGTCCGAGATCGTGCAGCGCCTCGAAGCGCTCGGGTTTCGCTGTCACGTCCGCGACGCGAGCGCCGGCACGCCCTTCGACAATGCGCTGATCGTCGCCACGCTCTCGCCCCCGCCCGTTTGAAGCGCTCCGAGCTTCGGAGCCGCCGTCAAACCAGCTCGAACTCTTTGCAGAACTCGAGCTCCTCCGCGCCGTCGAGCCGCCGCTCGACGCGGTTCGGGTAGCCGTGTGCACAGCCGCGCTGCTCGGGGCAGAAATGCGCGCAGTCCTCGCAGGCGAGCCGCAGCTCGAAGCGGCGGGCCTCGTCCCTGAGCCGCGCATCGACGAGCGTCTTCACGGGAAGGGCTGCGCGGGTTGTCCGCGCTGGAAATAGAACCTGAAGTAGCCGCGCACCACGCTGGTCGCTTCCGGATCTGCCTCGGCGTTGATGGCGACGCGGCGCGGATCGGCGAACGAGGCCTCGAAGCTGGCTTCCGTCAGGCGCTCTTCGGCGTCGTCTTCGTTCGGATCGCCGTTGAACAGCGACTTGAAGGTGATCGTGCCGGACATCGAGTACACGACGGCGTTCTGCACGTGGCAGCTGTTGTGGAGGTACACCGACAGGCTGACCTTCGGCGCGTCGGCCACGGGCGTGACGGGAACTCCGGGCGGCGAAACCCCGACGGGCAAGCCGACTTTCACCGGCGTGTTCAGGTTCTGGCGGAGCTCCTGGAGGTCGTTCACGAGCACCGTCAGCCCGTCCGACTGCTCCTCGATGTTGTCGCCGCGCTGAATGCGGATCAAAAGGCTCTCTTCGCGGTACGGGTTCGCGCCGAAGAAATCGGGATCCAGGTCGAACGCGCCGTTCCAGCAGTCCTCGACGTAGAGCCGGTCGCTCCGGACCCAACCCTCGCCCTCGCCGACGGTGCAGCCGCTGGCGAGCCAGGCGAGCGCGAACAGCGTGGCCGGTCGCACGACGTTCATGCCGCCGACTCCCCGGGCTGGCTCCTGGTCGCGTCCACGATGGTGCCGCCGCCGAGCACGCGATCACCGTCGTAGAGCACCGCGTGCTGGCCCTTCACGACCGCGGCGATCGGTGCATCGAACGCGAGCTCGGCGCCGTCGGCGGCGGCGCGCACCTCGCACGGCATGGGCTTGGCCCGGTAGCGTACCTGCACGGCCGCGCGGCAAGGCAGGCGCACGCCGGCGGCGAGCGTCACGTTCTCGAGCCGGGCGCCCGAGCACGCGAGCTCCGAGCGCGGGCCGAGCCGCACGGTCGCGGTTTCGGCTTCGACGCCCACGACGTACGCGCGCTCGCCCAGCGCGACCCCGAGGTTCTTGCGCTGGCCCACCGTGAACCGGTGCACGCCGCGGTGTTCGCCGACGACACGCCCGTCGTGGTCGACGATCGGTCCCGGCCTCAAGCGTGTGCCCGCGCGCTCTTCGATGAAGGCGTCGTAGCGGCCGTTCGGCACGAAGCACAGCTCCTGGCTCTCGCCCTTTTCGGCGCCGGGCAGCCCGAGCTCCCGAGCCTCGCTCCGCACTTCGAGCTTGCTGCTCTCGCCGAGCGGGAACATCAGCTTCTCGAGCGCCTCCGCACCCAGCATGTAGAGGAAGTAGCTCTGATCCTTGGACGGGTCCTGTCCGCGCCAGAGCTCGACCGTGCCGTCGCGTTCGACGCGCCGCGCGTAATGACCCGTCGCAATCCGCGATGCCCCGAGGCGCTCGGCGATCCCGAACAACTCTCCGAGCTTCACGCCCCGATTGCAGCTCGAGCAAGGGCTGGGCGTCTGACCCGAGAGGTACGCCTCCACGAACGGAGCCACGATCCGCTCGGCGAACAGCTCGCGCCGGTCGAAGGCGTAGTGAGGGATTTCCAGGCGATCCGCCACGCGCCGCGCGTCGTGAACATCTTCGGGCGCGCAGCAGCGACCGCGCACCGTGCCGTCGTCCGGGTAGTCCCAGAGGTGGAGCGTCGCGCCGACCACGTCGTAGCCCTGGCGCACGAGCCGCGCGGCGGCGACCGACGAATCGACGCCGCCACTCATGGCGACCAGCACGCGCTCAGCCATCAGGCCCGCGGTCTAGCACGGGCGAACGTTCGCGCCGTCGCAGGCTCTAGTGTCCACCCTGGAGCAGGGTTCTCACCGCATTTCCGGCGCGGTCGACCAGCTTGGCCGCGAGGTCGAGCGCCTCCACATAGCGATAGATGCCGGCTTGAAGCGCGATCCATTGGCCCGGATCGAGCCCTGCGGAACCGCCGCCGTGAACCGCTCGGCGGATCAGCGACTCACCCGCGTCGACGCGCCGGGCGACGCTCTCGAGAGTCGTGGCGAAGGCACTGGGTTCGGCTTTCGCCTGCGCGGGCGCGCTTCTGGCGGGCGTTCCAGGTGGCGAGACCGCGGCGCGGGGGCCGCCTTCCACACGAAAGGGCATGCGCGCTTTTCGACCACCCGCGCGTCGGGTTGCGTGAAATGAGACCGGCTCGCGGGCCGCTGGTGGGCGTCAGCGTTCGCCGCGCCGCAGCCGTGACGACAGCCGTCCGAGCGCTCGCGTGTGCAGGCGGCTCGCCCACGACTTGCTGAGCCCGAGCTCGGCCGCGACGTGATCGAAGCGCTCACCTTCGAGGTAGTGGCGACGGACGAGCTCTGCCTCTTGTGACGGCAGATCTCGGATCGCGGAGCGCACCAGCTCGAGCAGCTCGGCGTGTTGGAAGGCAAGCTCCGGATCCGGTTCGGTGGAGACGGTGATGCGCGCGCCTTCGTCGTCTTGCGCCGTGGGTGCCAGCATGCCGAGGGCCATGGCCGTGGCCATCGCACCGAGGTGTGCAGCGAGGGCTGCGTCGGCGTCCGCGCTGCCCGAGCCCGGCGGCTTCGGCGCATTCAAATCTTCGAGCGCGCCTTCGCTCGCGGCGTTCATCGCTGCCAGCCCTGCGAGCCGCTGGTGGACCCTCCGCGGCAACATCGACATGCGCCGCACGCCGTCGATGATCGCGCCGCGCACGCGGTAATTCGCGTACGCGCGGAAGGGCACTCCGCGGCTCTCGTCGAAGCGGCGCGCCGCGTCGAGCAAACCTTCGCGACCAAAGCTCAGCAGATCGTCGAGCTCCACGGAGCCGCCCATGGCCCGCCCCACCTGCCGCGCCACGATGTCGACGAGGTCCAGCGTGCTCTCGAAGCGCTTCAGCGCCTCTGGCTGGTCGAGGGTTCGGGTCACCGTGTGCGCGAATCTATCGCGGGAACGTCAGCGCCGGGAGAGGGCGTTCGGCCTGCCCGCGTGTCTGGCGGCATTTTCTGCCGGAACCAGCCAGCCCCGGACTTTCGTCGGGGCTGGTGGACCGGGACTGCTGGCTGCGCCCTTCTGTGCCATGCTCCCCGCGGGATGCTCCGCTACGGCCTGCTCGCTATCGCCTACGCCAGCATGGCGGTCCTGGCGCTCGGGGTGTCGGAGCTGTTTTTGGAGCGCAGCGTCTGGCTCTATCCGACACCGTGGCTCGGTCTCGAGGGGCCGGCGGCGCACGTCTATAGCCTGGCGCTCGGCGTTGCGCTGGGCGCGCTGGTCGTTTTCGGCACACGGCGCATGGTCGAGCGATTGAGCTGGGCGCAGGAGCTCGCCAGCGCGCTGCGTCCGTTCGCCCGCGACCTGAGCGGCGGCGGCATCGTGGTCGTGGCGTTGCTGAGCAGCGTCGGGGAAGAGCTGTTGTTCCGCGGGCTGGTGCAGCCCTGGGTCGGGCTGTGGCTGCAGGCGCTGCTGTTCGGTCTCCTCCACCAGATGCCGGGCCCCAGCCGCTGGGCTTGGGTCGGCTGGGCGAGCGTGATCGGTCTGGTGTTCGGCGCCGTTTTCGCGGGAACGGGCTCGCTCGTCGGGCCGGTCGTGGCGCACGCCATCATCAACGGCTTCAACTTGAACTACTTGCAGAGCCACGACCCGGAGCTGTCGCGTCGCGGTCTAGGTGGGTTGTTAGGCCACCGAAGTCGCGCTTGACGCAGAGCGGCGCGCAGGAATCACCCCGCTTTCTGGTATCGTAGGTCCCATCGCCCCCGCCCCCGAATCCAAGGCTCCGTATGCGCCGGCTTCGGAGCTCGGATCGCTTCACCCGGAGGAGCGACCTCGAGTCCTCGTCGTGGACGACGAGAAGTTCATCCGCGACATCATCGCGGACTTTCTCGGTCTCGAGGGCTACCAGGTCGGAACCGCGGAAGACGGCGCGAGCGCGGTGCGCGAGCTCGAGACCGCTCGCTACGACATGGTCATCAGCGATCTGAAGATGCCCAAGATGGGCGGGCTGGATCTGCTGCACGAGGTGATGCGCGCTCACCCCGAGACGTTGACCGTGATCATGACCGGCTACGGCACGGTCGAGACCGCGATCGACGCCATGAAGCGCGGCGCCTACGACTACATCCTCAAGCCCTTCAAGGTGGAGGAGATCGTCCACGTCGTGCAGCGCGGGCTCGAGAAGCGCCGGTTGTCGGCCGAGAACCTGCGCCTGCGCGAGGCGCTGTCCCTGTACAAGGTCACGGAAGCCATCGCCGCCAGCCTGTCGCTCGAGGAGGTCGTGGCCACGCTCGTGGACAGCGCGCTGACCGAGATCCGGGCCGACCTGGTCGGCGTCTGGCTCGCCCAGGAAGGTCGCTATTTCCAGCGGCTGCTCAGGGCCTGCCCCAAGCTCGAGGCCCTGCTCGAACCGACCGAGGACCTCGGGGAGCTCGACGCCGAGGCCGTGCGCGAGCGGCTGCGGAGCGGCGCACCGCTCCTGGAGCACGGCGCACGCGCCCTCGAGCTGTTCGCGCGGCGGCCTTCGCGTCCGGTCTCGAGCCTGTGCGTCGTGCCGCTCAGAATGCGCGATCGCCTGCTCGGTTTCGCGACCATGGTCTCGCTCACGACCAGCAAGCGCTTCGACGAGGGGCAGCGCAAGATGCTCAGCATCATCGCCTCGCGCGCGGCGGCCGCGATCGAGAACGCCAAGCTGTACGAGGATCTCCAGGCCACGTTCCAGCAGACGATCCAGAGCCTGGCGCGCACCATCGACAAGATGGACCGCTACACGGCGGGTCACTCCGAGCGCGTGGCGCGCTACGCCGTCACGCTCGCTCGTTGGCTCGGGCTCGACGAGCAGACGATCGAGATCGTGCGCCACTCGGCGCTCATGCACGACATCGGCAAGATCGGCTGCGTGATGAACCTGAACAAGCCGGGTAAACTCACCCAGGAGGAATACGAGGTGTTCAAGCGCCATCCGGTCTACGGGCGCGACATCCTCGATCCGATCAAGTTCCTCGCGCCCGTGCTGCCCGGGGTCTATCTGCACCACGAGCGCTGGGACGGCCGCGGTTATCCGCTCGGCATGAAAGGCGCTGAAATCCCGCTGGTCGCTCGGATCATCGCGGTCGCGGACACCTACGACGCCATGACCACCGATCGCGCCTATCGCCGCGCCCTGCCGCACGAGGTCACGCTGACCGAGATCCAGCGCTGCTCCGGCAGCCAATTCGATCCGGATCTCGCCGGCAACTTCGTCGAGCGCATCGAGCAGCACCGGCAGGAGCTCCGGGATACCGGCGAATTCGTGCCGGAGTGAGCGGCTGCTGGCGAGGCCCGAGTTTCGCCGGTAGTACCAGCCACGTGACCCGGCATCTTCACGGCATCTGGCTCGGACGACAGCCCTACGCGCCCGTGCATGCCCTGCAGGAGCGGCTGTTCGAGGCGCGCCGCGAAGGCACGATCGGCGACACGGTGCTGTTCGTCGAACACGAGCCGGTCGTCACCTTCGGCCGCGGCGCCAAGGAAGAGCACTTGCTCGGCGGGGAAGCCGCGCTCGCCCGCGCAGGCATCGATCTGTTCCGGACGGGGCGCGGTGGGGACGTGACACTGCACGCCCCCGGTCAGCTCGTCGCCTACCCGATCCTCGACCTGTCGCCGGATCGGCGCGATGTCCGCCGCTACGTAAAGGATCTGGCCGAGACGATGCGGCGCGTGCTGCTGGCCCACGGCGCGGGCGCGGGCCTGGTCGACAAGTACGTCGGGCTGTGGGTCGACGCCGAGAGCCCCGAGGCCTGGCCGGGCGAGTCGCTTTCACGCGCACCGCTCAAGATCGGCGCGATCGGCGTCAAGATCTCGCGCTGGATCACCATGCACGGCTTCGCGCTCAACCTCGCCAACGACCTCGGCCTGTACCAGCACATCGTCCCGTGCGGGATCAGCGAGCACGGCGTGACGAGCCTTGCCGCGCTCACCGGCAAGGCGCCCGCTGTCCGCGAAGCGGCCGAGCTCGCGCTCTCGGCGCTCGGCGACATTCTGGGCGCGACGTCGGGGCGGCTCTCGGACTCCGCGTTCGAGCCGCTCCCGGACGAGCGGGCGCTGGGCGTGGAGTCGCTCGGGTGAAACGCAGCCACCCGCCGGCGTTGCTCACGCATGCGCGGCGAGCGCTCCGCTCCGAGTGCAGGCTCGACCGCGACTCGCGCCTGATCGTCGCGGTCTCCGGCGGTCCCGATTCGATGGCGCTCCTGCACGTGCTCGCCAAGCTGCGCGCCGAGTTCTCGTTCGAGCTCTTCGCGCACGGCGTCGATCACGGCCTCCGCGCCGAAGCCTCTGCCGAGCTCGAGCTAGCGAGCAGCCTGGCCGCGGCGCTCGGCGTGCCGTTTTCGACCACGAAGCTCGCGCTCGCGCACGGCTCGAACCTGCAGGCTCGCGCACGCGCCGCCCGCTACGCCGCCCTCGAAGAGCGTGCGCGCGCCGTCGGGGGAGCGTCGATCGCCACCGCGCATCACGCCGACGACCGCGCCGAGACTGTGCTGATCCGCCTGTTGCGCGGCGCGGGCCCCGCCGCGCTCTCCGTGTTGCCGGCGCGGGACGGCGCTCGCCTCCGACCCTTGATCCGCGCCCGGCGCGCGGACGTGCTCCTGCACCTCGAACGCCACGCTGTAAAATTCGCCGACGATCCCTCGAATCGAGATGCGCGCTTTCTCCGCTCGCGGGTGCGACACGAGCTCCTGCCCTTGCTGGTCGAGCTTTCACCGAAGATCGTCGACCACTTGACGGCGCTCGCGGACGAGCTTGCTGCGGAGCCAGTCCGATCGGGCGGTTTCGGGGAGCTCGTGCTCGGCCGTGCACAGAGGAATCAACTCCTCGAGCTGCTGTCCCGAAAATCCACGCGCGGTCGGGTGCGACTCCGCGGTGGTCGCGAGCTGCGATTCGATCCAGCGAGCGGGAGCATCGAAATCGAGTCCTCCGAAACCCCAACGCAGACCGTGCCGTATCGTCGTTGAAACCCTGGCTGTGCGGATTCCTCGCAGCGTGGGGCCAGGGCTACCCGAGTGTGGCGGCATGGTCCCGCGTCACACTCGATATTTTTCGCCGCCCAGGAAAACTCCCAGCCTACCCCCCATCGACGATCGGGGGGAACGGTGGCATGATTCCGAAACCGAGCTTCTGACTCGATTACTGAGGTCAACAGGGTGAAGCAACCGCACAAGACCCTTCTTCTCTGGGTCGTCCTGATCTTCGCGTTCCTGGCTATTTGGCGCTTCTTGAACGACGCTGACGGGCCACAGCGCGCCGACATTCCCTACACCGACTTCATGACTCTCGTGAAGGCGCCTCGGGAGCAGCGGCACGTCGACGAAGTCGAGATCAAGGACCGCGAGTACACCTTCGTCATCAAGAACCCGGGTGCCAAGGGTCAGCTCGAGCGCGGCCGCACCGTAGGTCCGCCCGAGGCCAACCCGGAGGACCTGCTCAAGAACAACGTCCGCGTCACGTTCCAGAAGGACGACGGCGGCTCGTTCCTGACGCCGGTGCTCACGATCCTGCTGCCGATGCTGTTCGTGATCGTGATGTTCTATCTGTTCATGCGCCAGCTCCAGGCGGGCGGCGGCAAGGCCATGAGCTTCGGCAAGAGCCGAGCCCGGCTGCTCAGTGAATCTCAGAACAAGGTCACCTTCGCGGACGTCGCCGGCATCGACGAGGCCAAGGACGAGGTCGAGGAGATCATCGCCTTCCTCAAGGACCCGAAGAAGTTCCAGCGCCTCGGCGGGCGTATCCCGAAGGGCGTCTTGATGATGGGTCCGCCCGGCACGGGCAAGACGCTGCTCGCGCGCGCCATCGCGGGCGAGGCGGGCGTGCCGTTCTTCAGCATTTCCGGCTCGGATTTCGTGGAAATGTTCGTGGGCGTCGGCGCGAGCCGCGTGCGCGACCTGTTCGAACAGGGCAAGAAGCACGCGCCCTGCATCATCTTCATCGACGAGATCGACGCGGTCGGTCGCCATCGTGGCGCGGGCCTCGGCGGCGGTCACGACGAGCGCGAACAGACGCTGAACCAGCTCCTGGTGGAGATGGACGGCTTCGAGTCGAACGAAGGCGTGATCATCATCGCCGCCACCAACCGTCCCGACGTGTTGGATCCCGCGATCTTGCGCCCTGGCCGGTTCGACCGCCGGATCACCGTGCCGCGCCCCGACATCCGCGGGCGAGAGGGCATCCTGGCCGTGCACACCAAGAAGGTGCCGCTCGCCGCCGACGTGGACCTGAACGTGATGGCTGCCGGTACCCCCGGCTTCGTCGGCGCGGATCTCGAGAACCTGGTCAACGAGGCGGCGCTCTTGGCCGCGCGTCAGGACAAGGACGCGGTCGCGATGGAGGACTTCGAGCTCGCCAAGGACAAGGTGCTGATGGGCAGCGAGCGCCGCTCGATGGTCATGAGCGACGAGGAGCGACGCACCGCCGCCTGGCACGAAGCGGGGCACACCATCGTCGGCAAGCTCGTCGAGGGCAACGACGCCGTGCACAAGGTGTCGATCATTCCGCGCGGCGCCGCGCTGGGCGTGACGATGTTCCTGCCCACGGAAGACCGCCATCTGATGACGCGCCAGCAGACGCTCGCTCGCGTGGCGATGGCCCTCGGCGGCCGCGTCGCGGAAGAGATCGTGTTCGGCGAGATCACGACCGGCGCACAAGACGACATCAAGCGCGCCACGCGGCTAGCCCGCGCCATGGTCTGCGAGCTCGGCATGAGCGCCAAGCTCGGCCCCGTCGCGTACGGCGAGAACGAAGAGAGCGTGTTCCTCGGCCGTGAGATGACCTCGCGCCGCGAGGACTATTCGGAAGAGACCGCGCGCGAAATCGATCAGGAAGTACGCAGCATCGTCGAGGGCCAGTACACGGTCGCCCGCAAGGTGCTGTCGGACAACCGCGACGGGCTGGACCGCCTGGCGACCGCGCTGCTCGAGCGCGAGACGCTCGACTCGACGGAGATCGAGTCGGTGCTGGCCGGTCGGGAGCTTCCGGTGCGCCAGCGGCTCGTGATCCCGACCTGGGCCGAGAAGCGCGGCAAAGATCGCACCGAAAAGAAGCGCCCGGCCAGCATCTTCGGCACGCCGAAGCCGGCACCAGGGTAAGGCTCGTCGCCCGCGGCAACGCAGCGTGGGGACGGGGCCCTCCCCACGGGCTGCTGCGCCTGGGTGGCCTTCACTCCGTAGGGCGGGCTTCGCCCGCAAGCCGCTTCGCGAAAGCTGCGCCGGCTAGGGTTTGGTGGTGATCGGAGGGTCGGAGAGCTCGTCGCAGGCCAGGGCGCAGCTGCCGATGACTGCGGCGACGCTGGCGGCGTTGAAGATCGGGCACGCGGGCGGGACGGCGGCGCAGCCCAGTGCGACGAGGGCGGAGTTTGCCATGGTCACCACGCGGAGTGACGAGACGCACTCGCTCAGGCATTCGAGCGGGTCGTTGGCAGCGCTCTCGAAGTCCGGTTCGGGCTCGGGCTCCAGACACGCGAGGTGACTCATCCGCGAGCAGTCGATGGTGTTGTTTCCCATCCCTGCTACTCGGCTGCAACCCAGTCGAGTTGCGTGCCGGTCGCAATTGTTTGGAGCCCGCGAGAGCCCCCGCGCTGAAACCCGCGTTAGACGCGTGCGGCGTTGTCGGTGACGGCTTCGACGTCGTCGGAGCGCAGGTCGAGCGGCGAGCCCGTGTCGAACGGTGCGCGGCCGATTTGCTTCGTGCCGAGGCTCGGGAACAGCGGGGCGAGCAGGTACTGCTTCGCCCAGTACCACCACAGGCTCTTCTGGCGGAGGGACGGATCCATGTGTGGCGCGAGCGGCGCGTCGAGCTCCGGCAGCAAGCTCCAGTGCGAGCCGGCGTGCTCGTGGTGGGCGCTATGGTAGCCGTTGTTGAACAGGAGGAAGTTCAACATCGGGCCCACGAAGTTCCGCGAGTGGTTGTACTTCGACCACGGATCGGTGTGGACGTGCTGCTCGTAGTTGAAGAGGTGCACGGTCCAGAGCGAGAACACCGCCGGGCACAACACGGTCAGGGCCCAGACGTAAAGGCCGGTCTTCAGGCCGTGGAGCGCGAACGCGATGCCGAGCGCCGTCAGGTGCAGCGCGAGGTAGGCGCGCACCTGATTCTTGATCATCGCGTGGAGCGCCGGGTTCGAGGCCTTCGCGCGCTTGACGAACTGATCGATCGGTCCGCTCTGGAAGTAGGCCGACACGAAGAAGTAGGTCGAGGCGACCAGGAAATTGTGGCGGTTGGTGAAGCGCCAGGTGATGGTCGCGTCGCCGGCCTTGTTGACGTGCTTGTGGTGGTTCAGGTTGTGAGTCGGGATCCACGCGAAGGTCGGGTAGCCGTAGAGGAACGAGAGCCAGCTCGCGAACCAGAAGTTCATGCGCTTGCTCGCGAAAGTCGGGCAGTGGTTGTGGTTGTGAGCCACCACCGACGCCGTGACGGCGAAGTAGAATGTGAGCCAGCTGAGATACGGGATCAGATCGGGCCGCGCGTACTGCACGGCGATCAGCCCCGGGGCAAGCACACAAATCCAGAGTAGCGTTCGGTAATCTGCTGCGAATCGCGGCTTCACGGAAATCCTTGGTCCCCTGCTAGCGGAGGCCGGACGATACCGACGGATCCCGAGTGCGTCAACCTGCCGGCCGGTTGGCCCAGCCGGATACGCAGCGCGTCGAAGGGGCTCTTTCGTAGCAAAACATCGCGGCGGGGCGGGAGTGAAGCGGGGGGCTCCGACCGCACGATGCGATTCGCCGAGAGTTCGTCGAGATCTCCGAGCGGCATGTTCGCTGCAACGGCGCGCCGCGCGCGCGGAGTCGAACGCGCGTTCAGGGCGGCCTTGGGGGCCGGAAGGACACGGAGGTCATCATGCGAAAGTTCGTCACGATCGCGAGCGTGTGCGCTGCGCTCGGATGTCAGAACCAGGAACCGGGCGGAACGAGCGACCAACCGCTCACGGGAGAGGTCACGTCACCGGAGAACCCGTACCCGGATTCTCCGCCCAATTCTCCGCCACCCGCCGCAAGTTGTGGCGACATGAACGGCGGCGGTGATCAACACGTCGACTTCGACGCGCTGATGGCCGCCAAGATCGAAGAGAAGCCAATAGCGATGGAGCGCCAGCTGGCGCTGCTCGAGGCACGCTACGACCTCTCCGACGATCCTTCGGACGTGACGATGACGCGCGGCAAGCCCGTGCAACGAGGTGTTCGCGTACGCCTGCCCGATGGCGCGAGCTGGGATCTCTTGTCCATCACCGATCCCGAGCAGATCCGGGAGGAGGGGCTTTTCCCGCTGGGATTTTTACCCCTCCCGCACCCCAAGCAGCCCGAAGGCGGCATGTTGTTCCCGCACTTCCACATCGAGGAAGTGCTCGCCCAGACGGGGCGCGACCTGAACCGCTTCGATCTCGAGTTCGACCTGCCGGACCATTTCCTGCCCGAGTTCCCCGCGCCGATCTTTCTCACGACGAGGAAAGATCTCGGAGACGTCTCTCAAGGGCAGCTCGTGACGCAGGACAACTTCTACGAGCTGTTCAAGTGCATCCTGAACCCGAAGCAGCTCGACGGCCTGCGCCTGCTGGTGACGCCGTTCGCCCAGCAGCAGTTCAACCTGATCGACGACCGGCGCTCGGAGCGGCCGAGCCTCGGCGTCTCGTGCTTCGACTGCCACGCCAACGGACATACCAACGCCGGCACGCACCTGGTCGGTGATATCCGCCCGCAAGAGTTCCGGCACCGGATCGATACGCCGTCGTTACGCGGGGTCAACATCCAGCGCCTATTCGGTTCGCAGCGCGCTCTGATGAGCGTCGAGGACTTCACGGAGTTCGAGCAGCGAGCCGCCTATTTCGACGGAGACCCGGTGCTCGCGACCAAGAAAGGAATCAACCCGCTGGAGCGCGGCTCCCAGGTGCACGTGATGGCGGAGTTCCAGAAGCTGCTCGACTTCCCGCCTGCGCCCAAGCTCGGGATCGACGGCAAGCTCGACCCCGAGAAGGCCACCGCAGCCGAGCTCCGGGGACAGGAGCTGTTCTTCGGCGCCGCTCGCTGCTCGGAGTGCCACGAGCCGCCGTACTACACCGACCTCACGATGCACGATCTCGAGGTCGAACGTTTCTACGAGCCCCAGCTGATCAACGGGATCATGGCGAGCGCGGACGGGCCGATCAAGACCTTCCCGCTCCGAGGCATCAAGGACTCGCCGCCGTACTTCCACGACGGCCGTTTGCTCACGCTCGAGGACACGATCGAGTTCTTCAACCTGGTCCTCGAGACGCGCCTCTCGACGCAAGAGAAGAGCGATCTGCTCGCGTTCCTCTACACGTTGTGAGCCTGCGCGCGGCGCGGGGAGCGGTGTCTCCGTTCCCCGCGTTCGCCCGCGCCGAGCGTGGTATCGTCCCCGGCAGCGATGATCCCGGTGTATCGAGCCAAGAACCTGACCGAGGCGCAGATGCTGGTCGAGCACCTCGAGCGCCAGGGCATCGATACCTTCGTGCGCAACGCGGATCTGCAGGGCACGGAGCTGCTCGCGATCGTGCCGCCCGAAGTGTGCGTGCTCGAGCCGAAGGATTTCGAGCAAGCGCGCGCGATCAGCCTCGAGTTCGACGCGCTGCTTCGCGAAGAGGTGGTGGGGGAAGATCGACCGTGTCCGCGCTGCAAGGCCGAAAACCCTCCGAACTTCGAGACCTGTTGGAGCTGCCGCTCCGAGCTGCCGGCGCTGTGATCAGAAGCTGAGATCGCGGCTCACGGCCAGGATGTCGCCGGTCTGCGACGCGGTCGACAGCCCGTCGCGAAGCGCCGCGTAGGGCTTCGCGCTCGGCGGCAGCCCGGAGGCGATCTCGGCGATGCGGATCTTCAACGGGGAGCGGTCCGCCGTGAGCACGGACAGCCGAACTCGCCGCCTTCCGGGCGAGACCACGCCGAGCACGCTGCGGCTGCCGACATCGAGCAACGCCGCGGGCTCGCCGTCGACGCTCACACGCACCCGCGCCGACACCGGGAACCCCAGAGACACGGCGAGCGCGTCCGGATCGCCTGCCGTGAAGGAGAGCTCCAGTCGGCGGCCGTCGCTGCCGCTCGACTCCGCGTCCAACCCGAGCTCGGGCGCCGGACGCGGATGGGGCGGGGCCGGGGCCTGGAATTTGGCGACCAGGAACGCTCCGTACCAGGGGTAGTCGTCGGCCGAGTTCGGGACGAACGGGATGGCGGCGGCGAGCTCGGGAGGAACACTCGTGGCTTCGAGCAGCCAGCGCGACTTGCCCGTGTCCAGATCGGTGTGGTGTCCCAGGTTCACGCGCGCCGGGTTCTCGGCAGAGCGCGCCGGCGTGGCCACGGCGAAAAGCGTCGCGATCAGCCCGGCCGCCCCGAGCGCGTACAGCTGTTTGGGCCGAGCTCCGTCGTCGAACAGCGTCGCCAGCGGCAGCAGCGGAAAGCACAGCAACGCCGTGAGCGCCGCCCACAACGACGGAATCGCGACTCCGAGTGCGTCGTAGGAGAGCCCCGCGATCGGCGCCCAGATCACGGCATTCGCGACGGCCGTGCCGAGCACCGCCCAGGGGAGGGCTCGAGCGCCGTACGCGGTCGGGAGCAGCGCGCCGAACACCGTCGCTGCCAGCGCGGGCACGGCGAAGAGGTAGGCCGCCTCCGGCATCGCGGCTGCGACCAGCAGCGTGAGCGCCAGCAAGCTCCCCCACACGCCGAGGAACGCGCCGCGGGCGTCGTACCTCCGCCTCCAAACGCGAGCCATCACGGCAAGCGCAAACAGCGTAACCGACGCCGCGGCCGCGGTGATCCACGGCCCGTTCGCCGGCCACGGCTGCTCGAGGCTACCGCGAGCTCGCAGCCCGAGATCGAGCGGCACCGAAGCCGCGACCGCCAGCAACACTCCGGCCCCCGCGCTCGCCGCTGCCCAGCGCGCGCCGGGCCGGACCTGGGCGCCGTCCCGTCCGAGCGCGCGCCAAAGCAAAAATCCGCCTGCCAGCACCAGCAGCAGCGCTGCGGCGCGAAACAGGGGTACGGACGTATGGACGACCCCCAGCGACAGCACGTCGAAGAACACGGCGTCGTGCCGGCTCTCGGGCACGCCGTGCTCGAGTAGCTCTCGAACCAAAGACAGGGCCTGCTCGCCCTGATGCTGGAGGCTCGCGTGCGACAGGTGCGCGAGGTCGTCTTGCGGCGTGTGGTAGTGGGCCGTGCCGCCGAGGAAGGCGAAGTTGATGCCCGGCAACCCGGCGCGGCGGAACACGGACAGGTCGGTGTCGTTCGGCAGCCTCTTGTAGACGGCGTAGAACGCGGAGCTCGTGACGGGCCGTACGGCGCTCGCGGCGAAGCGCGAGATCAGCGCGTCGTTCGGCGAGCTGGTCTCGAACATCAGGCTCGGTCCGCGCACGCCGCGCGCTTCGACGTTGACGATCAGGCCGATTTTACGGAGCAGCTCGCGCTCTTTCGCGAGCGCCTGCGCGCCGAGCAGGCCCATCTCCTCGCCGTCCGTGAAGATCAGCCACAGCGAGCGCTCGAGCGCGGGCCCGTGGTGGAGAGCGCGCGCGATCTCGAGCAGCGCGGCGACGCCCGCGCCGTCGTCGGCCGCGGCAGGCCCGGCCGCAACGGAGTCGTAGTGAGCCGCCAGGCCGATCGCCGGAGCGCGGATCCGACCAGGGATTTCGGCGACGACGTTCTCGACCTCCGCGCACAGCGCGTACTTGCCGCAGCTCACGCCCCTGAAGACGCGCGGCTCGAGGCCCAAACGCTGGAGCTCGCCCTCGAGCCGGGCACGGACCTCGAGGTTTGCGGCGCTGCCCGTCGGATGCGCGCGCTGATCGCCGAGCAGGCGTGTCAGCGTCGAGACGGCGCGGCCGGCCGAAAACTCCTCGGGCGGAGCGCCCGCGCCGAGCACGCGCGTCGGGCGATTGACGAGCACCCCGGCGATCGTCACTGCCAGGAACACCAGCAGCGCGATCCAGGCGAAGCGCGGCGTCATCGCTCGGCGGCCGCCGCGAGCTCGGCGGCGCGAGCGAGCAAATGCTCGCGGGTGTTGCGCGAAGGATCCTCGACCACCTCGTCGAGCAGCGCCCGCAGGATCTCGCCGAAGCGTGGCCCGGGACGCAGGCCGAGCTCGCTCGACAGGTCGCGGCCATTCACCTGCAGATCCTGCAAGCTGAGCGCTGCCCCGGCTGCGACGACCCGCGCGACGTGCTCGCGCAAGGCGGCGATCTGCGCCAGGTCGTCGCTCGCGTCGCGGCCCTTGGCCAGCACGTCCGCTTCGCCGAGCTGGTACAGATCCTCGGTGAGCTCGGGGGTGACGCGACGAAGCCAGCGCCGCACCGCCGCGTCGCTCCAGGTCCCGTCGTAGCAGAGCAGGTGGTGCCGCACGAGCGCGACTATCCGCCCGCGGTCCGCGTTCGAAAAGCGCAGCCGCGCGAGCAGCGGGTCTGCCATCTCGGCGCCCACGCGCTCGTGTTGGTAGAAAGTGTAGTCCTGGGTCTTGTCGCTGAAGGCGCGGGTCCTCGGCTTGCCGATGTCGTGGATCAGCCCGGCCACGCGCAGGGTCGGCACGCGCGGGCAGCCGTCGAGGCATTTCAGCGCGTGGGTCCAGACGTCGTAGCGATGGTGGCGGTTCTGTTCGACGCCGACCGACTCGAGCAGCTCGGGAGCGGTGATCGCGAGCAGGCCGTGCTCGCGCATCACCTCGAAGGCGCGGCTGGGCGCGCGGGCCTTCATCGCCTTCAGCCACTCGTCGCGGATGCGCTCTGCGCTGACCTGGCGGTAGCTCGCGAGCGACGGCTCTATCGCGCGCGCGGTCGCCGGATCGAGCTCCACCTCGAGGGTTGCCACGAAGCGAGCTGCGCGCAGCACGCGCAGGCCGTCTTCCCGGAAGCGCTCGGCCGGCTCGCCCACGGCTCGCAGGGTCCGCGCTTTCAGATCGGACAGGCCGTCGAAGGGATCGATCAGTCGATCGTCGAGCACGTCGTAGGCGATGGCGTTGATCGTGAAATCGCGGCGCGCGAGATCGGCCACGATGTCGTCCACGAAGTACACGCTGTCGGGGCGGCGGCCGTCGCTGTAGCCTGTTTCACCCCTCAGGGTTGTTACCTCGTAGCCATTCTTGCCGAGCATCACCGTCACCGTGCCGTGCTCGATGCCGGTCGGGATCACGCGCGGGAACAGCGCCATCACCTGCTCCGGCTTGGCGCTGGTCGCGACGTCCCAGTCGGCGTCGGCGGGCGGCGCCGCGGACAGGTCGCGCAAGAGCTCGTCGCGCACCGAGCCGCCCACCGCCCAACCGCGGAAGCCGGCCTCGTTCAGGCGCTGGCACAGCTTGTGGATGTCGCGCGGGATGGCGCGGGCGAGGCGTTCGGTGGAGACGGTCACGGCGGTTTCGACCGCCGCAATCTAACGCGTAGTTCGGGCGCGGGCCGGCCGAGAATTCCCGAAATTGTCCGGCTGGGAGCGCGTGTCGCGCGGAAGCCGGTTCGGCATCGTGCCCGTCCCGGTCCAACGGCCGGGCGCACGGGGCGGCGACGATGGTAAACCCGAGCCCCCAAATGGAGTTCCCGCTCGAGCTCGCGCTTCGTTACATGCGCTCCAAGAAGCGCGCGTTCGTTTCGGTCGGGACCTTGTTCGCGATCCTGGGTGTTGCGCTCGGTGTCGCGGCGCTCGCGACGGTGATCAGCGTCACCGGCGGCTTCCGCGCGCAGTTTCGCGAGAAGGTCCTGGGCGTCAACGCGCACGTGCTGGTGCTCAAGTACTCGAGCGACTTCAGCGAGTACCGCAAGATCATGGAGCAGCTGAAGGGCATGCCGGGTGTCGTCGGCATCGCGCCCTTCGTGATCAGCCCGATGATGGTGACGCACGGCGAGCGCACCGCGACCGGCGTCCTGGTCAAAGGGGTCGATCCCGATCGCGTCGGCAAGGTGCTCGATCTGCCGCGCCACATCGTCGAGGGGAGCTTGCAGGGTTTGCGCGCACGGAACGCCAAGCCCCCCGAGCGCCGCCGCCGCGGCCTCGACACCCGGCTCAACGATCTGGCGCTCGACAAACCCGCCGCCAAGGCGCCCGAGAAGTCGGTCCTGGACGAGATCGAAGACCTGATCGACGCGACCGCGGCCGACTCGGCCAAGGCTCCTTTCGCCGCGCCGCCCGCCAGCGCGGTGCCAGAAAATTCCGGATATCTGCCGGAGGGCAGCGTCGTCCCCGAGGGTGGCTACGAGAGCGTGCTGCCCGAGGATGACCTCATCCCCGAGGAGCTCGACCCGGACCCCTGCGCGGACGCGGTCAAGGTCTCCGCGCTACCGGGGATCGTGATCGGCCGCACGCTGGCGCGGAACCTGAGCGTGGGCGTCGGCGGCTGTATCCAGGTGACGTCGCCGACGATCGGCTTCTCGTATTCGCGCGGCGCGATCCGCGCGCCGGTCGCGCGGCAGTTCCGCGTGATCGCGATCTTCGACGCGGGGTTCGATCAGTACGACGCGAAGCTCGTCTACACGGACCTGTACGAAGCTCAGATTTTCTACGACGCCGGCGACAGCGTGACCGGCATCGAGATGAAGGTCGCGGACATCGATCAGGCGCGGCAGATCTCGCGCGACATCGAGGACAGGCTGAAGAGCGGCATCTACCACACCATGGATTGGGAGGAGCTGAACCACGGTCTGTTCACGGCCCTACGCATCCAGCAGATCTTGATGAGCCTGGTCCTGGCGTTGATCATCGTGGTCGCGGCCTTCACGGTGATCGCGACGCTGATCATGATCGTGATCGACAAAAAGCGCGAAATCGCGGTGCTGAAGGCGATGGGCGCGAGCGACGGGCAGCTGCTCCGGACCTTCGTCTACCAGGGCACGTTGATCGGCGTGGTCGGCACGGTGATCGGCCTCGGGCTCGGGCTCGCGATCTGCAAGGGCCTCCTCGTCTACGGCCTGCCGCTCGATCCCAAGGTCTATTTCATCTCGCGGCTGCCGGTGATCGTGCGGCTCAGCGATTTCGTCTGGGTCGGCGTGTTCGCGATCCTGGTGTGCCTGGTCGCGACCGTCGGCCCGGCGCGACACGCGGCGAAGCTGCGCCCCGCCGAAGCCTTCCGCGAGAACTGACACGAAAAGCTCTCGGCTCGCGCTGACGTCGATCACTCGAGCCGGGCGGGAGCCGGGCCCCCGAACACGATCGCTCGTCGGATCAAGCCGACGGCGCGCGCGCGCAGCTCGAGCGCGCGGAACGGCTTGGGCACGAAGTCGTCCGCGCCCGCGGCCAGCGCCTCTTGCATGTCTCGCGTGGAGGCGTGCGACGACACCACGAGCAGCGGCGTGCTCGACAGCACCGGATCGGCGCGCACGCGGCGGCACAGCTCGAGCCCGCTCATCCCGTCGAGCGACGATTCGACGACGATCAGGTCGAAGTGCTCGGAGCGCAGGCGATCGAGCGCCTCCTCCGCGCCGTGCGCGGCTTCCGTGCGCACGCCGCACGCGTCGAGCAGCGCCGTCACGAGCCCCAGAACCTTGGTGTCGGCGTCGATCACGAGCGCCGTCGAGCCCTCGGGCGCGCACACCGACTCCGGCTGTTGCCCGAGGCTCGGCGGAGGGATGGACGGCGAGCTCTCGCCGCGCGCGAAGCGCTGCAGCCTGTGCCAGTCGCGCTCTTCGAACGTGAGGCGCAGCTCGCTGCCGCGATCGCGAACTCGTCCGGCGACGCTGGTCGTGTCTTCTCCGATGGCCACCGTCACCAGCAACCACTCGCCGTCTCGCACGCCGTCGTTGCAGGGCAGGGCCAAATCCTGCTCGTCGCCGCTCGAATCGAGAGCACCGGCGAACTCGTCCAAGCTTCCGAACTGGTAGGCAATACCCTGCACGTTTCGCGGGAGCGTAGCGCAGTTTCCGGGGGCCTCAATCCGGGTCGAGCCGTTCCGAACCGAGGCACGAAGCATCAGTCGTGGGAGCGCGCGATCGCAGCGAGCACCGCAAGACTCGTGCCGAGCAGCAGTACCCCGAATGCCCCAGCTTGGCTCAGCTCGAGCACGGGGCTCCCCCCGAGCAGATTCCGCACGTGCCCGCGGGGCCACGGCGCAGCCAAAACACCGCTCGATGCGCCAAGCACCCAGTCCAGCCCCAGCAACCATTTTCTGCCGCCGCCGCGCGCGCCGAAGCACGAGGCGAGCGCGTACCAGCCTGCGTAAGCCGCCCCGGCCGTGGCCGCGATCGGCAGTGAGCGAAAAAGGTCACCATAGAAATCCGAACCGTGCGCGGGGTAGGCGCCGAGCAGCGCAGCCACGGAGCCGAGCAACGCAGCCGCGATCGACACCGCGGCCAGCGCCAGAACCAGACCGAGCCCGGCGAGCCGCCCGCTGGTTCCGTAGCGAGCGATACGGCGCGCCGCCTGGTCCAGAGTTTTCCCCTGCAGAATGGCTTCAGCGCTCAGGTACGCGGCCAGCGGCAGCGCAATGCCGAACACGCCGGCTCGCAAAGCGTCGTCTGCCGCGCTCGCCCCCGAGCTCGGCGCCAGCTTGGCGATGACCGGTCCCAACGAAAGCGCAACGCACGCCACGATCAGCGCGCGCACGTTTCGAACACCACGCGCCCCTTCGAGCAAAGACCGGACCAGCACGCTCATCGTGGAGCCCCCGCAGCGCGGTGATAGCTCGGATCCGTCCAGCCAGCGCGGCTCAGCAAGACCGACTCGAGCGTCGGCAGCGCGGGACGCAGCGTGTCGAGTGCGATGCCGAGGGTGTGGGCGTGGCGGCCAATGCACGCCGCGAGTCGCTCGGGATCGCTGCCGCGCACCCAGAGCTCGGCGGCGTTCCGTTGCCTGTCGAACCCGACCCCGCCCACGTCCGGATCCTGAGCGAGTGCGCCGGCCAGGGCCTCCGCGTCGCCGCCTCGCACGCTCAGCGTGAACCAGTGGAGACCTCCCGGCGCCGCCTCGGCCGGACCTTCGATCCGTCCGCGCTCGAGCCAAAACACCGCACCCCCGAGGCGCAGCGCGTGCTCGATCGACGTGGTGAGGACGACCACGACCGCCTGCTCGGCACGGCGCCTGCACCCCTCGATCAGGAAGCGCTCCGAGACACGAGGAACGAGCAGCAGCGGCTCGTAGAGCGTCACCAGAGCCGCAGCTTCTGTTCCCAGCGCGAGCGACAGCACGGCGGCGCGCCGCTCGTCCGGGCTCAGGTTCCCGGGGCTGCGCGAGCCGAGGTCCGCGACGCCGGCTTCGGCGAGCCAGCCGTCGACGGCTGGGCGCGAGCCGCGCAGCGTGCACGCCTCCGACAACGCTTCTCGCACGCTGCTCCGCGCGAGCAGCTCTTCGTCGGCGAGAAGCGACAGCACACGCCGTCGCGCGCTCGGGCGATCGCCGAGCTCCTCGCCGTCGAGCGTGACGTGCCCCTGCCGCGGCGGGCGCACTCCGGCGAGCAGCTCACACAGACTCGACAGGTCTCTCGGCGATGCGCCGAGCACCACTGACAGCCCGATGGAAAACTGCGCGTTCAGCGGGCCGAGCCCATGAGCGAAAGCGTGGGTGAGGCGGAGCTCGGTCATGCCCAGGAAAGCCGTTGAATCAGCTCGTTTCCTCGTTCCAACAGCCCGTCGAAGGCCGCCGGCAGGCTCGGCAGGCCCGGAAAGCTCAGCCGTAGCAGGTGAGGCACGAACACGAGCACGAGCAGCGCTGTTCGGCCGTGACTCGGGAACAGCCGCGCCGCGGCCCGCGACAGCGTGCTCGCCGTCACGCCGAGCAGCGGCGCATAGACCAGAGCCAACCCGAGCCAACCGCACGCCCACACGAGTGACCGCGGAGTCGAGAAGCGCAGACCGGCGAACAGCGCGAGCGCCGCGAACGGTACGAACAGCCAGAACGCGATCCGCAGCGCGCCCGCTGCCCAGTGCGAGAAGACGACGTCGCGCTCTCGATACCCGCTCGCGCCGGCGAGGGACACGACGCCGTCGTTCTGGTCCCGAGCCGACAGATCACGCGCCGCGGACAGCGCCCCGAATCCGGCCACGGCCCAGGACGCGGCGCGCAGCGCCTCGCTCAACACCAACCCCGCCGTGCGCGCCTCGGTGCTCGCGGGCAGCAGCAGTAGAAGCAGCGCGTAGCTGACGCTGATGCCGATCGCGTAGGTCCGCCCGGCGCGCATCCCGAAGGCCTCGCTCAGGCGACGGCTGCTCAGGCGGATCAGCGGCAGAAGGCGCACCACGCGCCGAGCTTACTCGAGCCGCGTGCCGAGGAGCACGTGCCTGGCCAACCCGTCTTCCGGATCGAGCAACAGCGAGCGGCGCGCCAACTTTTCCGCCTCGCTGCGGTGGCCCAGCGAGAGCTCGACGACCGCCAACCAGGACAGGGCCCGGGGCGTGAGCTCGCTCCGCGCCTCGCTCAGGGGTAAGAGCAGCGCACGGGCCCGCTCCGGCTGCCCCCGGCGCAACGCGGAGCGCGCACGCAACAGGCAGAGCGCGCCGTCGTCCGGGAAGCGCTTCGATGCAGCGTCGATCACACGCTCTGCTTCGGCGACGCGACCGAGGCGGATCAGCGACTCGGCCAGACCGGCGTGGCCCACCGCGGCGTCGGGCGCAACCTCGGAGAGCTTCTTGAACGTGAGGCGAGCGTCCTCGAACAGCCCCGCGTCGAACAGCAAGCGCCCGAGGTTGGCGCGTGCCGCGAAAAAACCTGGGTCTACGGCCAGGGCTTCCCGGTAATGCTGGGACGCCTGGTCGGGGCGGCGTTCACGCTCCGCGAGGATCCCGAGCGCGTGATGCGGCTGGGCGACGTCGGGATTCAGGCGCCGTGCGCGCTGGAGCAGCGTTCGTGCGCGGGCGAAGTTGCCGCGCGCGACCTCCACCAGGCCGAGATTGACGAGCGCCTCAACGAAGTGCGGGCTGTACTCGAGCGCGACGCTGAGCCGCGCATCCGCCGTCTCGAGGTCGCCCTCGGCGAGGGCTCGGGCGCCGCTCTCGTTCAACGCAACGGCCCGTGGCGGCAGCGGTGCGCGGCCGCTGCAAGAGAGCGCGGCCGCGAATAGGACCGTGAGCCAAATCCTCGACATAGAGGCCCCATCGGCCCGCCCTCCGCCCGAGTTGCGAAAACCAGGTTGCGGATCGCCCCGCCCGAAGGAATGCTTCCGCGCGCCATGTCCACCGAACCGGAAGCCGAACGCGAGTCCGTGCCCTCCACGCCCCCGAGCGAGGCTCCGGAACGCGTGCGCTCGAGCAAGGAGCGCCCCCCGAAGCGGAAGAAGAAGAAGCCCCGTCGCCCGACGGTCGGCAATCCTCCCGACGAGCGCCAGCTGAACGCTCCCGACATCCAGACGCTCGGGATGCTCGGCGTCCTGGCGTTCGTCTCGATCGTGCTGTGGGCATTGGCGCACGCGGCCTGCAACTACCACCCGCCGCGCGAAACTCGCCGGCCGCGCGACGTGAAGACCGAGGAGTTCGCGCGCGAGCCGAAGAGCGCTGCGGTGGAGGCGATCCAGCGCGCCGCCCTTTACGACTACAAGGGCGCGCTCGAGCTCGCCGCCGGTCCGTTCGCGGAAGAGCTCAAGAAAGAGAAGGCGAGCTGCGACGCGGACGCCTCCGGCTGTGCAGCGAAGAAGCTCGCGGCTGCGAAGACTCAGAGCAGCGGCATCGTCCTCGACCGCGATCCGAGCACGGCGCGCGTTCGCGTCGTCACCCGCGGCGTCTCGGGCGCGCCGAAGGCCGTGCTCGTCCGCGCCGAGCGTGACGGTGCGACCTGGAAGGTCACTTCGCGAGTGCCGGACGCGCCCGGCGCGAACCTGCCGCCGGCGGTGCTGGTGCAACCGCCCGATCCCCACAGCTTCCGGTTCGACGCCGCACCGGCGGCGTCCAGCGCCGCGCCCGCTCCGGCCAAGCCCGCTCGCCCGCGGGTCCCGGCTCCGGCTCCCGCCGCCAGCCCGTAACGGTCGCGGTTACAGCTCGCTCAGCCAGCCCGAAACTTCACTCGGGCTGGCGACGCCGGTCGAGACGCGGCGCACCACGCCGTCCTTGCCGACCAGGATGAAGGTCGGCAGCACCTCGATGTCGTAACCCTTCGCGACCGAGCCGTCGTCGTGCGCCACGTCGAACGGGATGCCCCAATCCTTCTTGACGCGCAGCGCATCGCCGGGTGAGCCATCCATGCTCACGCCGAGGAAAGAGACGCCCGCGTTCTGCCGGTACGCTTCCGCGAGCGCCGGGGACGAACGTTTGCACGCGCCGCACCAACCCGCGAAGACCTCGATCAACACCGGCTTTCCGCGGTGCTCCTCGAGCCGGAAGCGCTGGCCCTCGCTCGCGCCGACGAGCGGCAGATCGAACAGCGCAGCCTGCACCCCCTCGCGGGGACCGGAAAACTTACGCGACACGAACATCACTGCGAGCACGACCAGCGCGCCCCAGATGCAAGCGTCTAACCAATGGATGCGGGGGAGTTTCACGGTGCGAGTAGTCGTCTACCCACCACCCACCCGAACGCCACGAAGGCGATCACGGCCAAGCCATGTGCGACGCCCGCATGCCAACCCTCTTGCGTGGGGCACGCCGCGCCGATCGCGACGCCACCGCCGATGCCCCCGACCAACCCAGCGAGCGCCCCGGATACGCCCGGGTTCAGAGGATCCGTGCCGCGCCACAACGTCAGCACGCCGAGCGAGGCGAGCGCGCTGACGATTAGCCCCACGACGCCGCAGCTCGCGGTTCGCTCCAGACGCGCAGCCGTCAAAAAGTCACTGAACGGCACCCACTCGGGCGCCAGGAACGCGACGTAGGCGATGAACAACAGCGGAAACACCAGCGCCACGGCGACCCGCGCACCGGCCGACCAACGGCGCCCCGGCGGCTTGGCGAAGCCCACCCAGAGCACGACCGCCTGCACGATGCCCCAGCCCGCGGCGCCGATCAGCGCGGCGTGGAAGGTCTCTTCGTGCCGCTCGGCGCCGTGCGTGAGCAGCAGCAAGATCGCGATTGCCGCGAACGAGACCACGAGCGATAGGCCCATCCGATGCCCCGCGGAAGGGCCGCGGCAGGGCTCGAGGCCCTTGGTGCACTGCTTGTGGATGGTGGCGGAGACGTGGGCGCTGGGCCCTGCCTTCGGCCACGGCAGGTCGTCCAACGGATCGAGCTCGGGAGAGTTGCTCATGACCGCCGACTGAAGGTTTCGAGCTGCTTGCGCAGAAGATTGTAGCCGCGGTGGACCCTGAGTTTCACCGCCGCTTCACTGGCGCCGAGCACGCTGGCGGCTTCCGCGATCGAGAGCCCTGACACCTTCGTGAGCTGAATCGCTTCTCGGTACGCTTCGGGCAGCTCGTCGAGGGCGCGCTCGAGCGCAGCCGCGACGTCCGCGGACACGCCGGCGGGTTCCGGCGGCGGCTCGGGCAAGCTGCCGTCGCTGCTCAGATCTTCCGTTCGGACGCGGGCCGAACGTCGCTCGTCGAGGAAGCTGCGGCGGGCGATCGCCAGCACCCACGGCAGAACCGGGGCGCCTCGCAAGTAGCTGCCGCGCGCTCGGTGAACCTTCGAAAAGGTCACCTGGAGCAAATCTTCCGCCCGTTCGCGGTTGCGGGTGAGGCGGAGCAGGTAGGCATACACGGTGTTCGAAATCCGGCGATACAGCGCCTCGAAAGCGGCGCTGCTGCCGTCGACGTACGCCTCCATCAGCGCTTCGACAGTGCCGTTGGCAACATCGGCTGCAGCAGGCGACTGCTGCGGCGCGATCCTCACGCCGCGATCGGCATCCACGCTGCGGATACCTATCCCGAGGTTTGCTTCGGCGCTAGCAACGATCACGGCTCACAAGGCAGGTTTACGCCCCGGCCGTCGCGCAGGTTTCTCGGGCAGGAAAGGGGTTTTTGGCCCTGAACGGACTTACAGTGCCGATCCGCCGACTAGATCAGCGATCGCAGATCCAGCATCTCTTCCACGTCGGGCATGAGCACGAGCTCGACGCGGCGGTTCTGCTGCCGGTTCTCGTCCGAATCATTCCGCATGACCGGATCGGTCTCGCCGTAGCCCGCAGCGTGCAGGCGAAGAGGATCGAGGCCACCGCCGCCCGTCTTCGATTCCAGCGGGCTGATCAGGTACACGAGCACCTGGCGTGCGCGCATCACGCTCAGGCCCCAATTGTCGATGAAGCGTCCGCCCGCGAGCGGCTTGTTGTCGGTGTGACCGGCCACCTGGAAGAAACGCCCCGCGAGCTGCTTGTCGTTGCGGATCACCTCGGCGACGGCGTCGAGCACCTGAACGCCTTCGGGGCGTAGCTTGTCCTTGCCGGATGCGAAGAGCACGTCGCCTGGCAGGCGGATCACCATGCGGTTTCGGCGGATTTCCACCTTCAGCCCGAGCTCTGTCAGCTTCTTCAGCTTGTCGCGCAGCTGCTCGAAGCGTGAGCGGATCCGCTCGAGTTGGGCGGCGCGGTTCTTGTACTCCTCGAGCGCGCGCGTCATCTCCTCCAGGCTCTTCGCGAGCTCCTTGTTCTGCGAGCCGGTCTGCTCGAGCTGCACGTTGAGCGCCTCGATATCCACGCCCATCCGCTGCAGCTGCTCCTTGAGCTGAGCGACCACGTTGTTGGCGTGGTCGAGCTCGGCCTGCAGTGCTGCGCGCTGCTGTTGCTGGGCGTTGTACTGGTGCGCGAGCTCGCCGTACTTCTGCAGTTGAGCGCGCCACTGGTCTTCCGAGTACCCGCAGCCCACCAGGCTGAATCCAAGCAATGCCAGCAGTATCGTGGATTTCGACATTTCTCAGCGCGAAGTAACGTCGAATGCTCGAGCGCTGTCAATGCGCCCCCGGCGACGCCAAAATCCCGCCTCGGCGTGCTGCCCCGGCACTTTTCTGGCACTTTCCTACTACCCTTGCGTCACCTGGCTGTCACAGGTCCCGATTACCGGATGCAGCGATGGCAAGAATCCTGATCGTCGAAGACGAACCCGACCTTCAGCAGGTGCTCGAGTACAACCTGCGCCAGGCCGGTCACGACGTCTTGTCGGCCAAGCTCGGGCACGAGGGTATCCGGCTGGCGCGCGAACACCGCCCGGACGTGGTGCTGCTCGATCTGATGCTGCCCGATCTCCCCGGGACCGAGGTTTGCAAGACCCTGAAAGAAGGTTCCACCACCAAGGGCATCCCGGTGCTGATGGTCACGGCGCGCGGCGAAGAGATCGATCGCGTCGTCGGTTTCGAGCTCGGGGCCGACGACTACGTCGTCAAGCCATTCAGCGTGCGCGAGCTCTTGCTGCGCGTGCAGGCCGTGCTGCGGCGAGGCAAGAGCGAACCGCAGGAGCCCGAGGCGCTCGTCGAGTTCGGCAAGCTGCGCATCGACCGGGGCGCGTACCGGGTCTGGGTCGAGGAACGGGAGATCGAGCTCACCGCGCTCGAGTTCCGGCTACTCGTCACGCTTTACGATCGCCGGAACCGCGTGCAGACACGCAGCGCGTTGCTCGACGACGTGTGGGGCATCCAGGCGGACATCACGACGCGCACCGTGGACACGCACGTCAAGCGCTTGCGCGAGAAGCTCGAGGCTGCGCGTGACTACGTCGAAACCGTGCGCGGCGTTGGCTACCGCTTCGTGGGGGCCCCGGGCGAGGCAGTGAATTGACGCTGGGGATCCGGGCCAAGCTGCTGCTGGTCTCGCTCTCGATTGTGGCCTGCCTGTGCGCGCTCGGATCTTCGTTGGTGCGGGGAAAGCTCGAGGCCGAGGTCTCGGCGAAGGCGCGCGAGGGCGGGACGCTGCGCTTGCTTCTGGCGCAGCAGATCGTGCAGCACGGCGCGTCCGATGCCGCGGGCGAGCAGGCCTGGTCGGAGCTGGCTGCGCGCGCGGCCGCCCTCACGGACTCGCGCGTCACGCTGATTGACCGCGCGGGCAGGCTACTCGCCGACTCGAGCGGCGCTACCCACGACGTGCGAGTGCTCTCGACCCATCCCGAGGTGCGCGCCCAGCTCGAGGGACGCGCGCAGACTCCGGCGCTGCTGCTCTCCGGCAAACGCTTACAACTCGCGGCGCCGTTCGGCGCTGCCGGCAAGCCGAGCGGCGTGGTCCGGATCACGCGCCAGGTGCCCGAGCTCGAGGCCGTGCGCGCCGCCGTGCTGCGCTACTCGTTGCTCGCGTTCGGGCTCGCCGCGCTGCTCTGCGTCGGCTTCGCCGTGCTCGCCTCCGAGCTCGCGGCGCGACCAGCGCGCGCCCTTTCGAAGGTGGCGCGGCGCATGGCCGCCGGGGATCTCACCACGCGCGCTCGCCTTTCGCGGCGGGACGATCTGGGCGAGCTCGGTCGTTCGCTCGATCAGCTGGCCAAAAATCTGACGACCTCCCTCTCGGACCTGCGCGGAGAGCGCGATCGCATGAGCGGGATCCTGTCGGGGATGGTCGAGGGCGTGCTGCTGCTCGACGCTTCCGGCCGGATCGTGCTGGTCAACCCGGCGCTGCGCGAGATGTTGTTGATCGGTCAGGACGCCGTCGGCCGCACGCTGCTCGAAGCGATCCGCCACGCCGAGCTCAAGGAGCTCTTCGACCAGGCGCGCGTCTCCGAACAGCCGGTCACGCGCGAAATCGAGACCGGCGGCCTCAAGCCGCGCCGGCTGTTGTCGCGGTTCGCCCGGCTGCCGAGCGAGCAGGGGCAGCTGTTCGCGGTGTTCGTGGACGTGACCGAAGTGCGCAAGCTCGAGTCGATGCGCCGAGATTTCGTGGCCAACGTGTCTCACGAGCTGCGCACGCCCGTGACCGCAATCCGGTCGGCCGCCGAGACGCTGCAGACCGGGCGCCCCGAAGATCCGGCCACGCTCGAGCTGTTTCTCGGCATCATCGATCGCAACGCGGCGCGGCTCCAGGATCTGGTCGAAGACGTGCTGGACCTGTCGCGCATCGAATCGCGAGAGCTCGAGCTGCATTTCGAAGCGCTCGAGCTCGGCGCGCTGTACGAGCAAATCTTGAGCTTGTTCAGGGAGCGCGCCGACCGCAACGGCATCGAGCTCGTGAACCTGGGCGCAGGAGTGCGGGTGCAGGGAGATCGCCGCGCTCTCGAGCACGTGCTCACGAACCTCGTCGATAACGCCGTGAAGTATTGCGGCAGGGGCGCGCACGTGAGCCTCGGTGCCACCGAGCTCGGCGAGCAAGTCACGCTGTCCGTCGCCGACGACGGCCCCGGTATCGAGTCGCGTCACCTGCCGCGGATCTTCGAGCGCTTCTATCGAGTCGATGCGGGGCGTTCGCGCGAGCTCGGCGGCACCGGCCTCGGCCTGTCGATCGTCAAACACCTGGTCGAGGCCCAGGGGGGGATCGTCCAGGTGGAGAGTCGCCCGGGGCAGGGGACGACCTTCAGCTTTACCCTGAAGAAGGCCGAGCGCGGGCCGGCACGGCCTACCGCGCAGGCCGCCGTCGCGTGAAGCGGGCTCCGTGTCACCAAATCGTCACGCAGCGCTGATAGGGAGTCGCAATGTTCGGTCGCCGCGCCGTCTTCCTGCTGGGGTTGCTGGCTTGCGCCTGCGGCCGGGAAGCGAGCTCGAATGACGACGAGCGGACCCTTTCGTTGAACGGCGCCGGCGCGACCTTCCCGTTCCCTCTCTATTCGAAGTGGATCGCCGAGTATCATCGCCTCTACCCCAACGTGCGTATCAACTACCAGTCGATCGGCTCGGGCGGCGGCATCCGCCAGTTGGTGGCGGAGACGGTCGACTTCGGCGCCACCGACGCACCGGTCGGTGACGAGGGGGCCAAGAGCGCGCGCGGGCCGCTGCTCCACCTGCCGACGGCGATCGGCTCGATCGCCATCGGCTACCAATTGGATGGTATGCCCGGCGAGCTGCGCCTCACGCCGGGCGTGCTGGCCGGGATCTTCCTCGGCGAGATCCGGCGCTGGAACGATCCGGAGCTCGCCGCGGAGAACCCCCAGCTCGCCTTGCCGGATCGCAACATCACCGTGGTGTTTCGCACGGACGGCAGCGGTTCGACCGCCGCGCTGAGCGAGTATCTGTCGAGCGTCAGCCCGACTTGGAAGAAGCAGGTCGGCTCCGGCAAGAGCGTGCGCTGGCCGGTAGGGCTCGGCGCCAAAGGTAACGAGGGCGTGGCGGGGTTGATCCAGGGAACACCGGGCGCGATCGGTTACCTGGAGCTCGCCTACGCGAAGCAGACGGGCCTGTCGCGCGCGCTGCTGCGAAACCGCGCTGGAAAGTTCGTGGCTCCCTCGCCGAGTGCTGCGCTCGCGGCGGCCGAGAGCGTGGAAATGCCGGAGGGGTTCCGGGTCTCGCTGATCGACGCGCCGGGCGCGGGGGCGTACCCCATCGCCTCATACACCTATTTGCTGGTGTACGAGGCGCCTCGGGACGCCGAAAAGGGCCGCGCGCTCGCGCGCTTTTTGTGGTGGGCGTTGCACGACGGCCAGCGCTACGCAGAGCAGCTCGACTACGCGCCGCTGCCGGCGACCGTGATGCGCCAGGTGGAGTCCGAGCTGCAGACGCAGAAGCTGCTCGATGGCGTCTAGCGGGCGAACGGTCGGGGGCGCGGCCTCGTTGCTGCGGGCTCGCTCGAAGCTTCTGGCGCGCCTCGGTAGCGAGCGGAACTGGGCGGACTTCCTGTTCCGTCGCGTCACCTGGCTGTGTGCGCTCCTGGTGGTCACGACGCTCGGTTCGATAGCGCTGACGATGGCCATCGCTTCGCTGCCTGCTTTCCGAGAGCTCGGAGCTGGTTTCGTGTTCGGTACGGTCTGGGACCCGGCGCGTCGGATCTTCGGCGCTTTGCCGTTCGTCTACGGGACCGTGGTCTCGTCGCTGCTGGCGCTGCTGCTCTCCGTGCCGGTATCCCTCGGCATCGCCATCTATCTGTCGGAGCTCGCGCCGGACTGGCTCCGCAACGTGCTCGGGTTTTTGGTCGAGCTGCTCGCGGCGGTGCCGAGCGTGGTCTACGGCTTGTGGGGCATCTTCGTGCTCTCACCCTGGCTCCGGGACTCGATTCAGCCTTTGCTTTCGGACTGGTTCGGCTTCCTGCCCGCGTTCTCGGGTCCGGCCCACGGCTTCGGCATGCTGGCGGGCGGGGTCGTGCTGGCGATCATGATCACGCCCACGATCGCGTCCGTCGGACGCGAGGTGCTGCGGGCCGTGCCACTGTCGCTGCGTGAAGCGGCGCTCGCGCTCGGCGCGACGCGCTGGGAGTCGGTGCGGATCGCGGTGCTGCCGTTGGCGCGCTCGGGCCTGATCGGCGCGACGCTGCTCGGCCTGGGGCGCGCCCTGGGCGAAACGATGGCGATCACCCTGGTGATCGGCAACCGCGCCGAGATCAGCGCGTCGCTGTTTGCGCCCGGGTACACCATGGCCAGCGTGCTCGCGAACGAGTTCAGCGAGGCGACGGGGGAGCTGCATCTCGCGGCGCTGGCCGAGATCGGTCTACTCTTGTTCGTCGTGACCGTGCTCTTGAACCTGCTCGCGCGCGTGCTGGTCTTTCGCGTTGCGGCAGGCTCTGCGCGAGGGCGGCCGTGAGGCTCGAGCGCTACGCGTGGCGGCGGCTCGTGGACCGCGCCGTACGCGCCGGCTGTGTGCTGTCGATGGGGCTCGCGCTCCTGCCGCTTTGCAGCGTGCTCTATTACGTCTTCTCGCGAGGCGTGGGCGGCCTGGATCTCGCGTTCTTCAGCGAGCTGCCGAAGCCGGTGGGCGAGCCCGGCGGCGGCATGGCTCCGGCGATCACCGGCACGCTGAAGCTCGTGGGGCTGTCGTGTCTGTTCGCGATACCCCCGGGCGTGCTCGCGGGAGTCTATCTCTCGGAGCGGGGGGAGACGCGCTTCGGTCGCGTGGCGCGCTTCGCCGCCGACGTGCTGTCCGGCGTGCCCTCGATCACGGTCGGCTTGTTCGTTTACGCCGTGGTGGTGACCACCATGAAGCACTTCTCGGCCTTCGCGGGCGGCATCGCGCTCGCGGTGTTGATGCTGCCCACCATCGCGCGCTCGACCGAAGAGCTCTTGAAGTTGGTTCCGGAAGCGCTGCGCGAGGCGGCGCTCGGGCTCGGGGTCCCGCACTGGCGCGCCACGATCCGCGTGGTCCTGCGCACCGCGGCCCCGGGCATCGCGGTCGGCGTGATGCTGGCCGTGGCGCGCGCCGCCGGCGAAACGGCACCCTTACTCTTTACGGCCTTCAACAACCGCTTCGCGGCGGAGTCGCTGTTCGAGCCCACTGCCTCGTTGCCGGTCAGCATCTACACGTACGCCCTGTCGCCTTACGAAGACTGGCACCGTCAAGCCTGGTCGGCGGCGCTGGTGCTCTTGCTCGTGGTGCTGCTCTTGAACGTCTCGGCGCGCTTGCTCGTGCGCCACCGGGTGGGCGGGCGATGAACGCAGAGGACGCGCGCGCGCTTCCCAAGCTGCAAACCCTGGGGCTTTGCGCTTTTTTCGGCGAAAGCCAGGTGCTCGGCGGCATCGATCTCGAGATCGCCGAGCACCGCGTCACCGCCGTGATCGGCCCGTCCGGCTGCGGCAAGTCCACGTTCGTGCGCTGCCTGAACCGCATGCACGAGGTGGTTCCGCACGCCCGCGTCAGCGGCCAGGTGTTGCTCGAGTCGCAAGACATCTACGCCCGCGACGTCGATCCGGTGCGCGTGCGCCGGCGCGTCGGCATGGTGTTTCAGAAGGCGAACCCATTTCCGACCCTGTCGATCCGCGACAATGTGTTCGCAGGGCTTCGCCTGAACGGCATTCAGATAGACGACCCCGACACGCTGCTCGAGCAGTCTCTGCGCCGGGTGGCGCTCTGGGACGAGGTGAAGGACCACCTCGGCAGAGCCGGCACCAGCCTGTCCGGCGGCCAGCAGCAGCGCCTGTGCATCGCGCGCTCGCTGGCGCTCGAGCCAGAAGTGCTGCTGATGGACGAGCCCTGTTCGGCGCTCGACCCGATCGCCACCGCCCGCGTCGAGGAGCTAATCCACGAGCTACGCCAGAGTTACACGATCGTGATCGTCACCCACAACATGCAGCAAGCCGCGCGCGTGGCCGATTTCACGGCGTTCTTCTACCTCGGAAAGCTCGTCGAGTACGGCCGCACCGACGTGATCTTCACGCGCCCCAAAGAACGCCGCACCGAGGACTACATCACGGGGCGCTTCGGCTGAGCCGCTGCGAAGGAGGGCCTAGGAGAAATCGTCCGGGCTCGGCATGCGCTCGGTCGGCGGATCGACGGCTTGCTTCGCCTGCTTCACGACGTCCCGAAGGCGCTCGAGCGCGGTCTCGAGCACCGCTTCGCTCGGACCGAACGAGAACCGCGCATAGTTCACGAAGCGCGAGGTGCGACCGACGCGCCGCTGGCCCGGGTCCACGTCGAAGAAATGGCCGGGCACGACGATCACCTTTTGCTCGAGCGCCGCGCGGAACAGGCCTTCACCCGTGTCGAGCGGAGGCGGCAGGTTCGAAAGATTGCCCCAAAGGTAGAAGGTGCCCTCCGATTCGCGCTCGAAGCGCACGCCGAGCGCTCGCAGGCCGTGCATCAAGAGGTCGCGCTTCGAGCGGAAGGCGCGTCGGATCGCCTCGGCCTCTTTCAGCGTGTGCTCGCGCGACAGGAGCGGCAGAGCGGCGCGCTGGAGCGGGCGCGAGCCGCCGCCGTCGAGGAACGAGCCGGCGCTCGCCAGCGATTCGATCACCTTGCTCGGCCCGACGGTCCAGGTGGTGCGCCAGCCGGGGTAACGCCAATTCTTGGTGAGGCCGTCGAAGATGACCACGGGGTCCTTCTCGACGTCTTCCACGAACTCCGCTGCGCTCGAGATCGGCGGGCCGTCGTTCCAGACGTAATGCGAATAGAACTCGTCGAGCAACAGCGCGCAGTCGAGATCGCGCGCGGTGTGCACCCACGACGCGAGCTCCGGACCGGTGATGGCCTTGCCGGTGGGGTTACACGGGTTCGACAGCAGCAGCGCGCCCAGGCCGCGGCCCGAGATCTCCCGGCGCAAATCGCTGAGGGAAAAATCGTAGCCCTGCATCGGGTCGAGCAAAATCGGGATCGGCGTGAAGCGCCGGAAGATGTCGAGCAGCTCCTCGTACGCCGTATAATCCGGCAAAAAGTGCCCGAGATGGATCTGCGAGATCGCGGCACAAGCGCGCATGATCGCGACGCGCCCACCGCCGCACAGCGCGACGTTCTCGGCGGAATACTTCGACGGCATGCCGCGGCGAAACAGGTCGTTGTAAAGGCCCGCGACGGCCTCGCGCGCCTCCCACAGCCCGGCCACGGGCGCATACTCTTGCGTCAGCTCGTCGATTCGAACGTGTTCGATGCGCGGCGGGGCGCCGGGGAGCGGGCCGGTCTCGGGCTGTCCCTGGCCGAGGTTGCACCAGTCGGCGGCGCCGGTCTGAAAGCCGCGAGCCTGGGCCTCGACCGTGACGTAGATGACACCGGTTCGAGGCACGGGGCGAAAAGCGGAGACGGACATGGCGCGGCGGAGAGTAGCATCCTGGTCGCGAATCTGCGCCCCGCGCGCTAGCATCCAGCGCCGGAGCCGATGCGGACCAAGCAAATCCTCCTGATTTTGCCGCTGCTTCTGGCGCTCTTGCTGCTCCAGTCCGCGCTCTGGGTTCCCACCTACGGTAGCCAGGCTGCGCAGAATTCGGGGCGGCTCCAGACCTTCATCGAGCCTCGCCTCAGCGATTTCAAGCTGCTGAACCCGGCGCTGAACAGCGACGCGACCACGGCGGAGATGATGGATCGACGTATCTACGACCGCCTGCTCGAGGCGGACGAAAAGCTCGACGTCGTGCCCTGCCTCGCCGAGTCCTGGACCGTCACCGAGGAGGCCTACGTCGCCGTGCGACCCGAGCGGCGTCTGCCGGACGGAACGCCGGTGAGCGGCGAGTCACTGCGAGCGGCAATCGACGCGGCGCTCCGCGGGCCACTGTCGGACCTTTCGTCCAAGCTGCGCGCGGTCGAGCTGGCCCCTCCCGGTGAGCGCACGCGCCGGGAGACGGCGCTCCAGCAAATGGCCGGGGGAAAGTCCGAGTCAATCTCGGCCACGGTGCGCGTGCGGCTACCCGAGCGGCTCCGCCTCAGGCTGGACACGGTCGAGCCGCAGTTGTTCGAGCGACTGGAGCCCGTGTTCGGCCAGGGTTACTTCAGCTCGATCGACGTGAAGGGGAGGATCGAGATCGATCCGCCCGCGGCGGCTCCGGCTTTCGAAAGCAAGCTCGACGAGCTCTTCGCCGTCGGCGAGCACAACCCGATCGTCACCTTCAAGCTCCGCCCCGGCGTTCGGTTCCACGACGGGCATCCGTTCACGGCGCGGGACGTGCGGTTCACGTACCAGGCGATCCTCGACCCCAAGAACGCCTCGCCGCGCACCAGCAGCTACGAGGCGATCGAGCGCATCGACGTCCCCGACGACCTCACAGCGCGAGTCGTTTACAAGAAGCTGAACTCCACGTCGCTGCTCGACTGGGCGATGATGGGCATGTTGCCCGAACACCTCTTGAACCGAGAAGCGCTGGAGCGCGAGATGAAGGCGCGGCAGATCCCGGCTGCGCAGCGCGAAAAATTCTCGATCCGCGACTCCAGCTTCAACCGCAGCCCGATCGGCACGGGTCGGTTCAAGTTCGTGAAGCACGTACCCGATCAGTACACCGTCCTCGAGCGGAACGACGATTACTGGGGAGAGAAGCCGCGGTATCAGCGGATCATTTCGCGCGTGATCCCCGACCGGCTCGCGCAGGAGCTCGAGCTCCACGCGGGCTCGGTCGACCGCTACGAGGCCGAGCCGCACCAGGCTGCCCGGCTCCGCACCGACCCCAATCTTCAGGTCGTGTCGCGGGGCGAGGGCTACTACATGTACGTCGCCTACAACCTGCGGCGGCCGCCGTTCGACGACGTCCGTGTGCGCCGCGCGCTCAGCATGGCCGTGAACGTCGACGACATCATCGACTACGTCCTGTTCGGCGAGGGCAAACGCGCCAGCGGGCCCTACTTCTCCAACACGCCGTTCCACGATCCGGAGACTCCGCTCCAGCCCTACGACCCCGCTCGCGCGCTCGCCCTGCTCGAGGAGGTCGGTTACAGGAAGAACGCCCAGGGCTTCCTCGAAAAAGACGGCAAGCCCTTCGAGTTCACGCTGATCTCGAACGCCGGCAACCCGCAGCGCAAGGCCGTCGTCACGATCGTGCAGGAAGCCTGGCGGCGGCTCGGCGTGCGCTGCACGACCCAGCTGTTCGAGTTCCCGGTTTTTCTCGAGCAGTTCGTGCACGTCCGAAATTTCGACGCCTTCGTGCTCGGCTGGATCGGCGCCGACATCACGCCGGATCGGCGGCAGATCTGGCACTCGAGCCAGGGTGGCAACTACAAGCTGAACTTCACGGGCTACGCCAGCCCCGAAGCCGACGCCCTGATCGATAAGATCCTGCTCGAGTACGATCGCAACGAGCAGATCGCCCTCGCACGCAAGCTGCACCGGCGCATCGCCGAAGACGTCCCGTACACCTTCCTCTACGAGCCGTCTCGGCCCTACGCGCTCGACGCGCGGATCGCCATCGACGCGCCGGAGCTCGGCCCGGGGCGCTTTCTGCCGATCACGACCACGCCTTCGGGTGAGATCGACTACTTCTTCCCGCGCTGGTTCACGCGCGCCGATCCGGCCGCGGTCGCGGAGTGAGCATGTGGCGCTACCTCGGTAGGACGATCGTGGAGCGGCTGTTGCTGCTGGTGCTGATCTCGATCGTATCGCACGCCGTCGTGCATCTCGCTCCCGGGTCGCCCGCCGAGGTCGACTCGCTGAACCCGATGATGAAAGCGGAGGACGTGCTCAAGATCCGCAAGTCCTTCCACCTCGACGAGCCACTGCACGTCCAATACTGGTACTGGCTCTCGGATCTGTTCAGCGGCGAGCTCCGCTCCTTCCGCGACAATCAGCCGGTTTTGCCGCGGATTTGGGACAGGTTCCTGAACTCGCTGCCGCTGTTCGCGGCCACGACGCTGATCGTCTGGGGCCTGTCGTTCCCGCTCGGGATAGCGGCCGCGATCCGGCGCGGCTCGAGGTTCGATCGCGCCACTACGTTCCTGGCCTACACGCTGATCTCGGTCCCCGGGTTTTTCCTGTCGTACGTGGTGATCCTCGGCATGTCGCGCACCTTCGATCTGCCGATCCTCGGCAACCGCACGATCGGGGTCGAGGGTGCCAGCGCCTTCGTCCAGGTGATGGATCGGCTCTGGCACCTCGTCACTCCGGCGCTGATGTCTGCCATGACCGGCATCGCCATCTTGTCGCGCTATGTGCGGACGCAGATGCTCGAGGTGATCGGCGAGGACTACGTGCGCACGGCGCGGGCCAAGGGCCTGCCGGAAGACGAGGTCGTCTACGGCCACGCGCTCAGGAACGCGCTGCTCCCGTTCGTGACCATGTTCGGTTTCCTACTACCAGGCATGATCGGTGGCTCGGTGATCTTCGAGCAGATCTTCGCCTGGCCGGGGCTCGGCCGGCTCGGCTACGAGGCCGTCCTGGGTCGGGATTTCCCCACGATTTTGACGCTGAACTTCTTCGCGGCCGTGCTGACGCTGGTCGGCGTGCTCATCTCCGATCTGCTTTACGCGCTGGTCGATCCCCGGATCCGCTTGTCATGAACGACGGTAGCTCCGACCCCGAGCAGCTCGGCGAGCGGCGCACACCGTTCGGCGAGGTCTGGCAGGTCTTTCGCCGGGACCGTCTGGCGATGACGGGCCTCGTGGCGCTCGCGGTGCTCGTGGTCTGTGCGCTGCTCGGAAAGCTGCTCACGGAGTGGTGGGTGGTGATCGACCCGGCCACGGTCCGCTTGCCCGACAAGCTGCGCCCGCCGCTGAGCGGTCCATCCGAGGTGATCGGTGCGGAGCGGCTGCCCGAGTTCGGGTTCTACCTGTTCGGCACCGACGACCTCGGCCGCAGCGTGTTCGCTCGCATGCTGCAGGGCTCGTTCGTGTCGCTGACGATCGGGCTGGTCTCGGTGGGGATCTCGGTCGGCATCGGCGTGTTGCTCGGCGGCATCGCCGGCTACTACGGCGAGCGCAAGTTCCTGTTCGTGCGCATCGACGCGTGGATCATGCGCTTCACGGACGTGGCCCTGTGTTTTCCCACGTTTTTCCTGATCTTGACCGTAGTCGCGCTGCTGCCGCCCAGCATCTTCAACATCATGATCGTGATCGGCGTGACGAGCTGGATGGGCACGGCGCGCTTCATCCGCGCCGAGTTCCTGTCGCTGCGCGAGCGCGACTTCGTGCTCGCGGCGCGAGCGCTCGGCCTGCCGTCGTGGCGCCTGATTTTCCGGCACATGGTGCCGAACGCGCTCTCGCCGGTGTTCGTATCCGCGACCATCGACGTGGCGCGGGCGGTGCTGACGGAGTCCGCGCTGTCCTTCCTCGGCTTCGGCGTGCAGCCGCCGTACGCCACCTGGGGCAACATCCTGGCGGACGGACGCGCGTTCCTGTTCGACGCGCCGTGGCTGTTCCTGATCCCGGGCTCGGCCATCCTGCTGATCGTGCTGGCGTTCAACCTGGTGGGAGAGGGGCTGCGCGAGGCGATGAACCCGAAGCTCCGGAGGGCGCGCGCATGAGCGGTCCGCTGCTCGAGATCGAGGAGCTTTCGGTGTCGTTCCCGAGCGACGCCGGGGCTCTGCCGGCCGTGCGCTCGGTGGGCTTCGCAATCGCGCCCGGCCAGACGGTGGCGCTGGTGGGCGAATCCGGCTCCGGCAAATCCGTCACGGCGCTCGCGGCGATGGGCCTGCTACCGCCCAGCACGCGCGTCAGCGGCAGCGTGCGGTTCGAGGGCAGGGAGCTCTTGCGCCTGGCTCCGTCCGAGCTCCGCAAGGTGCGCGGCGGCTCGATCGCCATGGTGTTTCAGGAGCCGATGACCTCGCTGAATCCGGTGCTGCGCATCGGGCGTCAGATCGAGGAGGTGCTGGCGTTGCACCGAGGGTTCGACGCGGTGCGGGCACGGGCCGAGGCCATCGAGCTGCTCGGGCACGTGGGCATCGCCTCGCCGGAGCGCCGCGTCGATCAGTACCCGCACGAGCTCTCGGGCGGCATGAAGCAACGCGTGATGCTGGCGATGGCCGTCGCGGGGCGCCCCAAGCTATTGATCGCGGACGAGCCGACCACGGCGCTCGACGTCACGATCCAGGCGCAGATTTTGAAGCTCCTGCGCACGCTGTGCCGCGAGCAGAACATGGCGCTCTTGCTCATCACGCATGACTTCGGGATCGTGGCTCACTTTGCCGAGCAGGTGAACGTGATGTACGGCGGAAAAATCGTGGAGCGCGCGCCGGTGGTGCCGTTGTTCGCGTCGCCGTCCCACCCGTACACGCGCGCGTTGCTGGCCGCGATGCCGCGAGCCGAGCTCGGCCGCGCACGCCTCGAGGCGATCCCGGGCCGCGTCCCTGCGCTCGACCAGATGCCCGCGGGCTGCCCGTTCGCGCCGCGCTGCAAGCTCGCCTTCGACCGCTGCGTCGAAATGCCGCCGCTGTCTCGAGTCCTCGGCGACTCGACCGGGCAGCACGTGGCCTGCTGGGCCGTCGAGACCGAAACCACGTAACACCGGGCGACGGCTAGCTCGGCCGGGGCTTTCGGCGCGTGACCAACGTCAGGGCCACGCCACTCAGTACCAGCGCCGTTCCGGCCAGGGTGCTCGCGCGCAGCGGCTCTTGTCCCACGGCGCTCCCCAAGAGCAGCGCGACCACGGGCGTGATGTACGCGGTCAGGCTGAGGCGGTACGCAGGGACGTAGCGCAGCAGCCACAGGTAGACACCGAAGGTCATGACGGTGCCCGGGATCGCCAGGTAGAGCACGCTGAACACGGCCGCCCCGGACCAGACGGCGCTACTCGGACGCTCGAACAGCAGGGACAGCAGCGCGAGCCCGAGCGCGCCGACCAGAATGCTGTCGCGATTCAAAAGCAGCGAGCTCGAGCCCTGCGCGCGCACCTTGATCAACGTCGTCGAATAGGCCACCGACAGCGGAGCGAGCAGCAAGAGCAGGCCCATCCACACCGCTTCCCGGCTGATGGCGGCCACGTCCGTCAGGAACAAGCTCACGATGCCGGCGAACGCGACCGCGAAGCCCAGCCACTGGCGCGGTCGGAGCAGCTCGGCGCGGGTCACGAAATGACCGGCAAACGCCATCATCAGCGGAAACACCGACCACAGAACGCTGACGAGCCCCGACGGCAGGATCGTCTCGCTCCGGTAGACGAGCGCGTAGTTCAGCACGAACTGGCACAGCCCCTGCGCCAGCACCACGCCCCACGGCGGCCGATCGCCGCCCTCGCGCCGCCGGAGCAAGACCGTGAGCGCGGCCATCACCAGGAAGGCCACCACGAAGCGCGCGGATGCGCCCGCGAACGGCGGCACGTCACGCAGGCCCCACTTGATCACGAGCCAGGTGCTGCCCCAGAGCAGACACAGGACGGCCATCAGCCCGTAGCTCAGGGCAACGCTCGGCTCTTTGCTGTCGCGAATCAATCCGCTCCGATCTCTTCTGGTGGCGCGATGCAGCGGCGGCTGCGCGTCGTGCCTTCGAGCGGCAAGAGCCGCGGCTCACCTTCGCGGCATTGCGGCCGCACGTGGCGGCAACGCGGTGCGAACGTGCACTCGGTCACGGGCGCGGTGCCGAGGCGCGGCGGCAAGCCGGGGATCGGACGGAGCACGCCGCCGTGGGGAGTGTCGAGCCGCGGCGTGCTCTCGAGCAACGCCTCGGTGTACGGGTGCTTGGGGTTCCGGAGCAGCTCGGCCGTCGGCGCCTCTTCCACGACGCGACCCGCGTACATCACGATCACCCGGTCGCAGAGCTCGGAGATCACGCCCAGATCGTGGGTGATGAACAGGATCGACATCTCGCGCGTCTTCCTGAGCGAGCGCACCAATTCCAGGATCTGCGCCTGGATCGTGACGTCGAGCATCGTCGTCGGCTCGTCCGCGATCAACAGAGACGGGTCGCAGAGCAGCGCCATGGCGATGCACACGCGCTGGCGCATCCCGCCGGAAAGCTGGTGCGGGTGGCTCTTCAAGCGCTCGGCAGGCTCGGAGATCCCGACCTGAGTCAAGAGCTCGAGGCAGCGCTGGCGGGCCTCGGCGCGCGGCGTGCCGCGGTGAAACTCCAGCACCTCGACGAGCTGCTCTTCGATCGTCAGGTACGGGTTGAGGCTCGTCAGCGGATCCTGAAAGATCATCGACATCCGGTCGCCGCGCAGGCGCCGGAGCTTCCGTTCATCGAGGTTCGAGATAACCTGTCCGTCGAAGCGGATGCTGCCGCGGGTGATCCGCCCGCTCGGCCGCTCGAGCAAGCCGAGGATCGCCAGGCTGGTCACGCTCTTGCCCGAGCCGGACTCGCCGACCACGCCCAGGATTTCCCCGCGCCCGACCTGGAAGCTCACGCCGTCGACCGCTCGCACCAGGCCGCGCGGCGTGTGAAACTCGACGGCGAGATCGCTGACTTCGACGAGCGGGTCGCTGCTGGTCATTCGCGGCTCTTCGGATCGAGGGCGTCGCGCAGGCCGTCGCCCAGGAAATTGAGGCTGAGCAGGGTGAGGCCGAGGAACGCGCCGGGCCACACCAAGAGCCACCAGTACGACCGCACCGGGTTCACGACCGCGATGCCGTCGGACACCAGCTGACCCCACGAGAGCGCGACGCCGAGGCCCAGGAACGACAGGAACGACTCGAGGATGATCACCTGCGGCACCATCAACGTCGCATAGACGATCACCACGCCCGTGATGTTCGGCAACAAGTGGCGCGAGAGGATCCTGAGGTCGCTCGCCCCGAGGAGCTCTGCCGCCAGCACGAACTCCCGATGGCGCAGCGACAGCACCTGGCCGCGCACGATCCGCGCCATCGTCAGCCACTGCACGAGCCCGAGCGCCACGAACACCGGCAGCATCTGACCGCGCGCCGTCTCGGAGAACAGCAGCATGATCAGGATCACCAGGAACATGTAGGGCAGGCCGTACATGAAGTCGACGAAGCGCATCATCACCTCGTCCAGCTTTCCGCCGTAAAAGCCGGCAACCATGCCGTAGCTCACGCCGACGACGACCGAGACCAGCGTCGCCACCACGCCCACGGCGAGCGAAGCCTGCCCGCCGACCAGCACGCGCGCGAACAGGTCGCGTCCGATTGCGTCGGTGCCGAACCAGTGCTCGGACGACGGCGGCCGATTGCGCAGCTCTGGCGAGGTCAGCATCGCGTCGAGGCCGAGCAAAGACGGCCCGAGCACGCACAACAGCGAAAGCACCAACAACACGGCCGCCCCGAGCAGGGCAGGGCGGTTTCGCGACAGGCGCCGCGCGGCAGCGGCCCAGGGCCCGTCCCTCAAGCGTCCCCCGCTTTCTGAGTGCGGAGCCGTGGGTCGAGCCACACGTAAGCGAGATCGACGAGCAGGTTGAAGACGATGATCATCCCGAAATAGACGATCGCCGTGCCGAGCACGACCGAGTAGTCGCGGTTCACGGCGCCCTTCACGAACCACTGCCCCATCCCGGGCACGCCGAACAAGACTTCCACCACGAACGACCCGGTCATGGTCGTGGCCGCGGCGGGGCCCAGGTACGAGACCACCGGTGTGAGCGCGCCGCGCAGCGCGTGCCGCACCACCACCCAGCTCTCGGGTAAGCCCTTGGCCCGCGCCGCCCGGATGTAATCCTGCTGCATCACCTCGACGACGCCGCCCCGCGCGAGGCGCGCAATCACCGCGGCGCTCGGCAAGGCGAGGGCGATCGCAGGCATCACCAGATGCGCGTAACCGCCCCAGCCCGCCACCGGCAACACGCCGAGCCAGATCGCGAACACCACCATCAGCCCCGCGCCGATCAGGAAGTTCGGAAAGGACACGCCGATCAGCGCGAGGGCCATACTTGCGTAGTCGGCTGCCGAGTTCTTCTTCAAGCCGGCGATGACTCCGAGCGAAGCGCCGATTGCGACTGACAACAGAATCGCGAACAAGCCCAGCGAGACGCTGACGGGGAACGCGGGCAAGAGCAGATCTTCCACGCTCCTTCCCAGCACCTTGATCGACGGGCCGAGCGTGCCCTCGCGGATCAGCCGGCCCATGTACACGAAGAAGAAATCGGTCGCGCTCTTCGGCACGCCGTACTTCGCGCGCAGCGCCGCCTCGACCGTGGGCGTGGCCACGCGCTCGTTGGCGAACGGGTTGCCCGGAGCCGCATACATCAAGAGCGTGGTCGCGAAGATCAACACGACCATCGCTGGCACCAGGAACACCACACGGCGCTGCGCCAGCGCCGGCAGATACGCGAACGCAGCCAGCGCGAGCCCCGTCGCGATCACGGCGGATGCGGCTGGGGAAAGCGCGATGCGGAAGCCCACGAAAGCCGCCGCGAATACGCACAGCGCCGAGACCCAGCGCGTCGGGCGCGGCGGCAAGAACACCGTCCCCACGAGCAGCGCGAGCCCGACCAGCAGCGCCACGACTTCCTTAGGGCCCATGCGCCTCGCCGTCTTCGACCCAGACCTCGCGCAGCGGGTGCCGGTCGCGCAGATTCGGTCGCTTCTTCCCGTCCGGATCGCGGAGCTCCTTGTAGAAGCCGTGGACGCGCGGCTTCACGAGCCCGTTGTTGACGTAAAAGTAGATCGGAATGATCGGCACCGCGTCGTTGATCAGCAAGGCCTCGGCCTCGCGGAACAGCGCCATGCGCAGGCGGTTGGCGAGCACGAGGTGCGCGGCCGGCTCCTGCTCCGCCAAGGCCGCGTCGATCAAGGCCTGGATTTTCTCGCGTTCGCGGAGCTCGGGCAAGAGAGCTCCTGGCGACTTCAGAAAGCGTTCGATGTCGCCCGCTGCGGCGATCAGCTGATCGTAAACGCGGCTACCCCAGCCGGTCTGGTTGTTGCCGCCGTTGGTCACGTACAGCTCGAGGAAGGTGTTCGGATCCTCGTAGTCGCCGATCCAGGCTGCGCGGGACAGGTCGTAGTCGAGCAGCTGCGTCGTGGCTTGATAGGCCTGCCACTCCTGGTTGTAGCCGTTGGCCTCGATGCCGAGGCCTCGTTTCCACTGATCCGCGATCACCTCGGCGATCTTCTTGTGCGCCTCCATGGTGTTGAACAGGATGCCGAACTTCGGAAAGCCCTTGCCGCCCGGAAATCCGGCGTCTGCGAGCAGCGCGCGCGCTTGCGCCAGGTCGTAGCGCAGCTCGGGCACCGGCGGCTCGTAGCCAGCGATCCCTGGCGGAACGAGCCGGAACGTCGGCTCCTGTCCGATCGCGAGCACGTCGCGCGTGATCACCTCGCGGTCGATGGCCATGCTCAGCGCCTTGCGCACGCGCGGATCGTTGAACGGCTTTCGCGTGGTGTTGACGCGGTAGTAATAGACCGCGAGCGCAGGGCCCTTGTTGAAGTCCGGCCGCTTCTTCAGCTCGTCGATCAGATCGGCCGGAAAAGAATTGGTCGGCATCCAATCGGCTTGCCCGGTCAGGTACATGTTGAGCGCGGTGGTCCCATTTTCGATCGGCAGCGCGTCCACGCTCTTCAGGCGCACACGGTCCTTGCCCCAGTAGGTCTCGCTCTTCACCATCCGGATCCGATCGCCCACGCGCCAGCTCGCGAGGCGGAACGGCCCGTTCGACACGATGTTTTCCGGCAAAAACCAGGTTTCCCCGAGCCCGGGCCGCTCGATCACCCAGCGCGGCACGGGGTACGTCGGATAAAACGCGGTGAGCTCGAGAAAGTAAGGCGTCGGCGCGTTGAGCTCCACGATCAACGTGTGATCGTCCGCCGCGACCACGCCCGTTTCCCGGCCGAAGCGCCGCTCGGCCAGCGCGCCCTCGCTCCGCAGCCGCTGCGCCTCGCTCTCGAGCGCTCTCGACAGTAAGGGCAGCCGCGAGCTCGGAAGCCCCGCGTCCGCTTCCTTCAGCAAGGACAGGAGCTCGGCGTTGGGAGTGCCCTTCACCGCGGCCTCGAGGTGTTGCTCGCTCGCGAACGCGCGGAACGCGGCGCTCGGGATGCGCTCGGGGTGGGCCCGGCCGAGCGCCGAAAGCGCCTTCGCGATCGGCTGCTCGAGCGAATCCGCCCGGCTCGCGTAGGTGTTGTACGCCTCGGCGTCGCGCACCGGGAACAGCACGCCCGCGTACTCGGCGCCGAGGGACGGGTCGAGCAAGCGCCGCCACGCGAAGCAGAAATCGTGCGCCGTCACCGGGTGCCCGTCGCTCCAGCGCGCGCTCTTCCGGATCCGGAACACGTAGCGCCGCCCGTCCGCGGAAATCTCCCAGCTCTCGGCCATGCCGGGCGCGGGCCTGAGCGACTTCGCGTCGAGGTAAGTGAGGCCCTCGAACAGCGCGTCGAGCACGCGGCCTTCGGGCTCGCCGTTGATCCGCGTCGGGTCGAGCGAGCGCGGCTCGACCGGGTTGATGAAGGCGAACTCGGCGCGATCCTGGCTCGAAGCCGAAAACGTCACGCCCACGGCGAGCAAGCCGCACACGAACACCAGCAGGATCCCGAGCAGGCTACGCAGCATCTTCGGCGAGGTGGCAGAGCACGCGGTGCGGCGGCTCGCGGTTCACGAGGTGGTTGCTCGGTATGATCGTCGGGCAGGGCTCGAACACCTCGGGGCAACGAGTGTGGAAGCGGCAGCCCGAAGGCGGGTGCACGGCGGAAGGGATCTCACCCTCGAGGCTGACCGGATCGAACGCAGCCAGCGGATCCGGCGAGGGGTTCGCGGACAGCAGCGCGCGCGTGTACGGGTGGCCCGGTGCGGAAAACAGCTGCTCCACCGTCGCGCTCTCGACCACCTGCCCGAGGTACATCACGAGCACCCGGTCCGCGATGCTGCGCAGCACGTTCAGGTTGTGGGTGATGAACAGGTACGTGAGTCCGAGGTCGTCCGACAGATCCCGGAGCAGATTCAGGACCTGCGCCTGGATCGACAGGTCCAACGCCGAGACCGCCTCGTCGCAGACGATGAAGCTCGGCTTCACCGACAGCGCGCGCGCAATACAAATGCGCTGCCGCTGCCCGCCCGAGAATTCGTGCGGATAGCGGTCGCGCGCGCTCGACGGCAGCCCCACGCGATCGAGCAGGGACACCACGTTCCTTTCGAGCTCGGGCCCTCTGGCGAGCCCGTGCACCCGCAGCGGCTCGGCGATCGCCTCGCCCACCGAAAGCCGGGGATTCAGCGACGCATACGGATCCTGGAAGATGATCTGCATCCGAGGGCGCAGCCGGCGCAGCGCCCCGGACGTCAACGAGCCGAGCTCGACGCCGTCGAAGCGCACGCGCCCCGAGGTCGGCTCGATCAACCGCAGCAGCGTGCGCCCCACGGTGGTCTTGCCGGAGCCGGATTCGCCGACCAGGCCTAGCGTCTCGCCGCGGCGGATCGTGAACGAGACGCCGTCCACCGCGCGCACCACCTCCCGGTTTTTCCCCCAGCCGCCGCGGGTCGGAAAGTGCTTCACGAGGTGCTCCACCTCCACGAGCGGCGCGGACTCGGCGCGGGGCGCGGGTCCGGGGGCATCGCTCATCGCCGGCAAGTTACACCTTTCCGGGCTCGGCTGCGCGCTCCTGGTCGACGGCCCCGGACCGGCGTGGCAAAGAACCGGGAATGGATCCGCGCGACCCCCGCTCGGGCGGGCCGCTCCCCGTGAGGCAGGCGGAAACGCCGGACTCCGAGCTCGCGAACGAACCGCCGGTCGTGGCCCGGTTGATCGTAGAAATTCGATCCGACGGCACCACCACCGTAGCGCGCGGCGCGATGGAGGACGCTCAGTCGGGTCAAAAAGTCGCGATCCTGGCCCGCGGTACGACGCCGCTCGCGCTCGCTCTGTCGCTCGCACGCAGCATCACCGCCGCGCCGTGGCTCAGCGGCGCCGCCAAAGGCGCCCTGAAGTTGCTCGGCAGAGGGCGCGCTCGATGACCGCCGCGGCCGTCGCCATCGAACAGAAGCCATCACGCGAGATCTTGTTCGAAGTGCGCGACCTGCGCGTGCACTTTCCCGGCCCCTCCGGCTCCGTGCGCGCCGTCGACGGCGTCGATCTCGACCTCTACTCCGGCGAGACCGTGGCGCTCGTCGGCGAATCCGGCTGCGGCAAGTCGACCCTCGCCCGCGCGCTGGTCGGCCTCTCGCCCATCACGCGCGGCTCCGTGCGCTTCCGCGGCGAAGCGCTCGACTTCAAGTCCCGCGCACGCCTGCGCCCCGTGCGCCGCGCCGTGCAGCTCGTATTCCAGGATCCCTACGCGAGCCTCAACCCGCGCCTCACCGTGCGCGCCACGCTCGCCGAGGCAATCAGCCTGCACCAAGAGCTCGACGCCCGCGGCGTGGAGCGAGCCATCGCCGAGCTGCTCGAGAGCGTCGGCCTCGACCCGACCCTCGCCGATCGCTACCCGCACGAATTCTCCGGCGGCCAGCGCCAGCGCATCAGCGTCGCCCGCGCCCTCGCCGTCCGCCCGAGCCTGATCCTCTGCGACGAAGTCACCTCCGCCCTCGACGTCTCCGTCCAGGCCCAGATCCTCGAGCTCCTGAAGTCCCTCCAGCAGCGCCTCGGCGTCGCTTACCTCTTCGTCACCCACGACCTCGGCCTCGTCCGCTACATCGCGCAGCGCGTCCTCGTCATGTACCTCGGCCAGCTCGTCGAGGTCCGCGACTCCGAGCAGCTCTTCACCGACCCCGCGCACCCCTACACCCGCGCCCTGATCGGCTCGAGCCCGCGCGTCGGCCGAGCGGGACTCGCGGGCCGCGGACTCGTCAGCGGCGAGGTCCCATCCCCGCTCCGCCCCCCGAGTGGCTGCCGCTTTCACCCGCGCTGCCCCGACCGCTTCGACCGCTGCCCCAGGGAAATGCCCGAGCTCTATCCGCTCCCCGCGGGCGGCGCGAGCCGCTGCTTCCTCTCCGACCCGGCCGAAAAGTGAAGCAGCCCAACGTCCGCGGCGGCATGAGCGTGCCGATCGCCGTCGCGATCGCGATCACGCTGTTCGGAGCGGGGGTGGCGTATTCGGTTGCGACCAAGGTGCCAAAGCCGTCACGAGCTCCCGCGCCGGTAACTTCGGAGATCCCGGTCGAAGTGCGGTGAGCGTGCGT